>JAYZEG010000036.1:0-5564 GCA_036337435.1 Myxococcota bacterium | reverse complement strand
GATTTCAACGCACTGAAATCAGATTGCTCCAACGCCGCTTGTGCTTTGGCTGACTCGGCTTTCAGTTGCAATTCTAGTTTCGATAGGTCAGCGTCGATTTTATCAAGTGCTTTCTGCAGCGTCTTTCGCTGTGCTTTATTTTTTTTCTTAACCGCATCAAGACGAGTTTTAGCCCGCGCTCGTTTGACTTGAATCTTCGAAATCGTGGATTGAATTCTCCGAGTTTCCGACCAAGATGCAGCGATACTTCCTTGGTTGAGTGCCTTGTTTAACGCCCCAACAATGTGGTCGTCAGCACCGGATTTCGCGGACCTGGTCGAGGCGAGCACACGTCTCACATGCTCTCGATAGATCCGGGCGACAGGAACCACAAAATCTGGATCAGCATAGGGACCTGTCTTCTCCAATTCTGACCGAATTTTTGCAGCTTTCTGGTCGTTTAATCCGAGCTCTTTTATCCATTGAGCGCCCGGTTCGTATCGAGTCAGAAACAAGAGCTGATGGACCAGTTCGAGGCTTTTTGCTAAGTCATCGATGCGATCCAACAAAACTTCGATTTTTGCTGGTTCCTCACCATGCTGACGCCATGCTCGAACACTGTCCATTGCGGTTCCGCATCCGGACAAGAACAGAACGATAATTATGACATTTATAAGACGACCGTTCAGCTTGTTCAGCCTCATTCACCCACTCCATAAGGACCCATTACCGGTACTTATAAAGCTTAAAAATCCCACAATCGAGATAAAAAATTTTAGAATACCTAACGGCACGAAAGAATGTTTCGCCTATCTAATGGCACCGCTGATGGAACATCGAGCGGCCGAGTCCCCCTTACGATCGGGCGGCGTAGCGTACGATCGCCCACTTCGCTCTTTTAGGTCGGGGAATCAAACCCCATGCGCCGATGATGGCTCGGTTGAAAAGCGAGGGCTTGTGCGTCGATAGAGTGGCATCCGGTTGTCCAACTTTTTCCTTCGGTTGGTTCCGGTATCCGCATTGCGGACAGATGGTGTGGCGGGGAAGCGGCGGTATTCGACCCATCGCCGCCTTTAACCGGCGCGCTTCATAGAGAAGAGGTGTTCTGCCTTTGACCCACATCAGGTCTTGTTCCACCCGGTCAAAGCCGTCAAAGAGGCTGCTGAGAGTCGCATCGTTGAAACTCCGGATATGGTAGAACGGGCTGAAGCTACAAGCGCATTTCGGACAGGTGACAAACTGTCGTTTTTCTCGATAGGGCGTGGTGATAAGGATAGTCTGCTTGGCCACGCGGGCCAATTCGATGAGCTTATTCTCATAAACGCGCCAGGGTAAGTGCTCCAAAATTTCATTAGACATCACCACGTCGAAGGCGTTGTCATCGAATGGAAGCGCATCGGCTGAGCCATCCACCACGTCAAGGCCAAACAAGTTTCTGGCTGCCTGAGCGGTCTTCTCGCTGCGTTCAAGGCCCACCCGTTTGATGTCCGGCCGACGTTGACCGACGGCATTTAGGGCCAAACCGCCCCCGCAGCCGACGTCGAGCACCGACGTCGCATCATCGGGTATGTATCGCGCAATGGTCTCAGCGCGTTCAAGCTGTTTGGGGTTCTCCACTTGGGTCTTACGAACGTACTCTTCCGGTGTAATCCCAGTGTATTGATTGTAGTACTCCGCTTCGATCCCCATTTGAGTGTCCCCGAGCTTAATGACACTGAAAGTATAGAATGATTTATGGTCATTCCGAAACCACTCTCGCACGCAGTCGCAGGTCTAATCGAACACTCCCAACAGCTGGAGCCAAGTATTAAATCTTTTGGAGCTGTTGTCCGCGATTTGAACGACGATGTGTTTGATGAATTCAGGTGCCTATTGTGATTTTGATTAATCGACGCACAAGGGTGTCTGCATTGTCTATCCGAGACCTCACCTTAGGAGGGAAAGGAGGTGTTCCACTGAGCACTTGGGCACACCAATAGTGGGTCCGCAATTTAAAGTCGTCGAGCCAAGACGCCACATCGTCTCCGTTGTCTTGACAATCTCGGTAGCTATAGAGTGCTTGACGTACTTCGGCTGCCCAAGGGTGACCATCAGGTCCAAAAACGCCGGCCTCCCCTGCTCTCGCCTCGGTCCTTGATATCAGTTGGTCTGCCTGATTTAGCCAGTCAGCTGTCTTTAAACTTTGTTGGTTTTCGCCATGAGAGAGCCCCGACACGCCGCATACGATGCGAGCCACGGCTTCGGCCAACCAGATATCACCGTAATTAACAGCCCAGCCCCAACCATCGTTCTTCGCCGCTGCCCGTTGCATGGTCTCGACCGCTCCGTGCCAATGGCCATCCATCATTTGCTGAAGGCCGTCGTACCAAATGAACCGAGCCGCCTCTAAGAGCCGTTTCTGGTAGCAGCCCTTGAGGTTTTGCTCAGCCATTCGCCGCACCGCGGCATCACCGAACGTCAGCGCGTACCCCAGGTAGAGCTCACACTCGAAAAGTGCATTCTCCAGCAACTTATGGATGTTCATATGGAAGCCGCCAAGCTTGACCCACCATCGTCCGGCGTCGAGACGAGGGTGGACCTCAAGAATCGCCCTGAGGTCTCGAAGCTCTGCATAGAAATAGTCACACGTAGCCCGATTACTCAGTTTATGATGCTCCCAGCGTGTCCACACATCGTAGAGCCTATTTACGATTCGACTGGCCTTCACTCGAGCCTGCTGCTGTTGGAGTGTGAAGGCATTGGAATCGAAGTCCAAAGGCGGTGCATTGTCTTCGACAACGAAACTGACTTCGACTCGAACGAGACCGATGTCCGACTGTCTCCAAGCTGCGGTACTGACAGCCACAAAATCGACTTTGTATGTGTCACCACGGGTGGGGTCAAAACCCACCGTGCCAGACAGCGTGCCATCGTCAGAGAAGGTAAGACCTGGAGGTAAGCGGATTAAAGTCGGTGCCTGCCCATATCCATCTTTCGGCAGCGGTTTTTGGATAATTTGTCGCTGAATTGCTTGTCCGACACGAAGGCGGCCTAAGTCGATGGTTTGGCGGGTCACCTTCAGCTGATTCCGACCGGCGCAGCGGTAATGCTCGCTATACAACTCAACATAGGACCAGTCGCGAGGGCAGCGATTGCAACAATGGCACCGGCCATGCCGGTACCCATCGCCGGGTTCAACACCGCGCTCTGAACAAGCGAGTTCATCATTGTTTTTATCGGTCCGCAATTTGTCTTCACTCGAGGCAATGGACGCATCTTCAGTGGCGGGCAGTGGTGCCAGGGCATCCATACGTCGAGCGATCCGAAAATCGTCGTCAGTTGCCTCACGACAAAACTGTTCGTCATCTTGCGGGACATAAATGAGAGTCTGGTCGGCCTCCAGCATGACTTGATACGGGGCGACCACGTCGACCGGCCAATGCGCTTCGCGATAAGACAAAGCAATAATCCGGCCCAGTTTCCAGCCGTCTGGTCCCAGGTTACACATCACAAAGGCACCGGCATTAAAGCGAAAATTCGACATCGTTCTTCCTTCATTAGAGGCCCACCGGTGGCCATCTCGATACACAGCATCGCGCTAGACCCAATCTGAAGGGGAGTGCGATGCCGCCCTGTAATGAACCGAGCCTACCGAGCCTGTCGGCGATTCGTATCTATCCAAACTCAATTGACAGCGCGTTTTGTCCGTCTCTCGTCCGATTCAAAGTCAGGCAACTGAGCCTGGACAGCTATCTCAAGGTCTTGTCCGAGCAAGCGGTCAACAGAGCAGAGGTGGACCAACTCTCTTCCGACGACCCGTCGTGTCTACCCCCAGATGGACATGAAGACGTTCTCAAAATCGTCGCTGGTTTGTCCCATTGCCGGACTCAAAGGCACGTACTGAACTCTCCGATGTGCAGCCGCATATCCCGGTGGATACCGACTATGGGTTGACATCGCGCTGACCGCGTCTTGGCGACATATTGAGGCTCGCCCGGCGCGCATCAACAGTCGGCGGAGCCTGACGAAAAGCGCAACGGAAACCGATGTTTGGCTCGTGATGATGACTGGGAACAAAATACCTAGACCGTGCGCGGTTAAAGAATTCAACCGTGTGCCAAAACCCCCCACCCCGAATAATTTGCCATTTCGTATCTAAAGGCCACATTTTAGCAGGTCCTATGTCAGTCGCAAACGAGGCGACCTCGACGAGTTCTTGGGCGTCTTTGGACCGACCAGACCGATGAAGTTCTTGGACTTCCAAATCCCAATGGTCTCGACCAATTCCCTCACCAGGTTTGCCTGCATACGCGGACGGTAACTCGTTTAGCTGGATCTCGTAGTGCAAGAAGGTCTTGTTGTAAGGCAATTCCTTAGCCTCAATCCACGGGTTGCTCCCTCTGAATGAATTCGGGCGGCTGCGTTGTACAGAGGGTGATGGAAAAACCGAGAGTACAAATTCCCAGACATTGCCGGCCAAATCACAAACACCTTGCTCGCTATTGCCGAGGGGACGGTCACAAACGGGTGCAGGTTTGCCCATCGAGCACGCGTGGTTCCCTGTGATGGCAAGCCGGCAGGTTGGCTCTTCATTGCCCCATGGGTACTGCTGGTCTTTACCACCGGAACGGGCCGCGTACTCCCATTGGCTTTCATCTGGCAAATCCCCCCCAAGCCATTGGCAGTAAGCTCGAGCCTCCCGGATAGTCACATCAGTCATGGGGTGCTTGGGGCGAGACTTTAAGTTTTCTTTCGGTTTAATCTTGGCCCGGCTCGCGAACAATTCAGACGTCTTTTGGAACTCGGCCCAGGCTTCTCGAGTAACCTCGTTTCTCATGAGGAAAAAGGGATCGAGCAAAACGGGGGTGGCTGGTGTCTCAATCGTTGCGATCCAGCCTTTACGCGGGGGTTCTTTACTGCCCATGAGAAAAAAACGTTGCTCACCCTGCGCCATGCCGTGCAAATAGGCGATATTGCTGCGACACTGATTGGTGCACACATCTGTATCAATGCCATTGCCGTCATCGCAATCTTCGCCAGGGTCTAATATGGCGTTTCCACAGCCGGGGCCCGCAGTTGCGTAGTTATAGATAGCCACACCACCAGCACCGAGAGCGGCAAAAAGAGCCAGCATCATGAGTAAACGTATTTTGCCTCTGTCGGTGCTTTGCCGTCTGGTCTTGAAGCGCCGACTGCGCCGTGACGAGTTAAAGCTGCTTCGCGAGCTCGAAAGGCGTCCCGATGGCGGCCGTACAGCGGAATCGCCTACACTCGGATCGATCAGGCCCAAATCAATGGAACCATGGCTCCCGGTGCTGTCGAGATAGTGTTGCTGTAACTCGGTCGCATATTGCCAGGCTTGACGGGCTGAATCAGGCCGATGGGCTGCATCCTTTTCGAGCAGGTGGCGTAAAAAATCCTCCATGTCCGCGTCCACGGACAGATGGGAATCTATCGCCTCAAAGGTCGGGGGAGCCTCCGTCAAATGCATTTGAACGACTGCGATGCCGTTGTCGGCTCGAAAGGGAACCTGTCCTGCCAAGCACTCAAAAGCGATCACACCGAGCGCGTAAAGATCACTTCGGCCATCGAGTTCGATTCCCCTG
>JAYZEG010000035.1:0-18854 GCA_036337435.1 Myxococcota bacterium | reverse complement strand
CAATGATCGAAGCGTGATTTAGCTCATCTGAAAAAATGACAGCATCGGGGCCACCGAGCGCGCTGAGGAGTCCAACGTTGGCTTGATAACCCGATGGCATTAACAGTGTGCCTTCAGACCCTTTCAAGCGGGAAAGAACGGATTCTAAGTTTTCATGATAGGAGGTGTAGCCGCAGATCAGAGACGCCGCTCTCGGACCCATGCCATGGGCGTCGAGAGCAGCTTTCGTTTTTTGAATTAAGCGGACATCGCGAGATAGACCGAGATAGTCGTTACTTGAAAAGAGCGTCACCGCGCGGCCGTCACGCTCAGCCTGAGTCGTTGATATTCCGTCTGTCGACGTCAGGACGCGATAGCGGTCGACTGCCTGCATCTGTTCTAACTTGGTCTTAAAACAGCTCGCCATCGAAGCACTCTCCTATCCGGCTAACTGCGCAGCCAACGGCTGTAATACCTTGGCCGCCTCTTTTGTATCAGCCAGGTATGGCAAGTAAATCACGTCTTCCGGCCCAACAAGACGCCTGAGGGCATCAAGGTTGCGCCCGACAGATGCATCTATGGAATGAGGCTTAAGCTCATGTGGAGGCCGTGGGGCGGGGTGTTCGGCTCGACAAAGAACGATAGCCGCTATTGGAATTTTCGCATGTTCAAGAATCCGGACGGTCATCCGGGTATGATTAAGCACGCCGAGTTTGTCCGATGCGACCAAAATCGCCTGGGCGCCTAAGTCTTGGCAGATTTCGATCATCGTTGTTGACCAGGTGATCGGGGATAGCAATCCACCCGCCCCTTCGATGAGATGAATATGGTCGGGGTGCATGGCGTCTCGAATGCTCTGGATAAGGGCGTCGTATTCCAAGCTCTCGCCCTCCAAATCGGCGGCGACTGGTGGAGCGACAGGCGTGACGAAGCGTCTCAAGGCATGGGTTGGCATTTGTTGACCAGTGGCCGAGGCAAGTCGAACGCCGTCTTCCGCCCCAACCGGCACTGCTCGACACCCTGTTTCAACAGGTTTTATGGCGATTGTTGGATGACCCATGTCGACCAGGGCCTTTGACAGACCGCAGCCAACGACGGTTTTACCCACTTCCGTGTCCGTGCCAATCACGGCATAAGTGGCTTGTTCTCTCATGACCCTAAGACCGCGTGAATGGCAGCTGCGAGCCCACTAAACAATCGGTCAAACTCGGCATCAGACAGGGTGAGGGGCGGGACCAAGACGATGACATCACCCAGTGGGCGTAAGAAAACGCCGCGCTCAACGCACGCTTGGCAAATCCTCATTCCAATACGTTCTTTCGCTGGAAAGCCCTGTTTACTTTCTTTTGATTCAACGATTTCAATACCCGCGCAGAGACCAAATTGTCTAATGTCACCGACATTTGGATGCCCTGCCAGTGAGTGGAGCCCCTGCCTGAAATATTTGGTTTTGTTCTTGAGTTCAGCCAGAATCTCAGTCTTTTCGAAAATATCGAGCGTTGCATGTGCTGCTGCGGCACCCAATGGATTCCCCGTATAGGTATGACCATGAAAAAACGTACGGCCAAGTTCCGGCGGCCCAAGAAAGGCCTGGAAAACTCGCTCTGTCGTCAGCGTAGCCGCCAGCGGTAGATAGCCGCCTGTCAGCCCTTTCGCCAAGCAAAGGAAATCTGGTGTGACGCCAATCGACTGACACGCAAACATGGCATCACCGGAACGACCAAATCCGACAGCAACTTCATCGAAGATTAAAAGTGCACCTGCTTTATCGGCAGCGATTTTTACTCGTTTCAAAAATCCGTCCGGTTGGGTCAGCATGCCCGCAGCACCCTGGACTCCCGGTTCCACGATGATCGCCGCCAATTGGTCCCCATGGTCATCTGCCATGACCTCGAACGCCCGAACGGCCGCCTCTTCCGCATCTCGCCGAGTCGTGTAGCCGTCATGGCGGTAAGCACAGGGCGATGGTGCTTGGAGCGTATCGAAGAGAAGTCCACCATATCGCGCATGAAAAAGGTCGATGCCGCCCGCTGAGACGGAACCCAATGTGTCCCCATGGTACGCATTTCGAAAGGTCAGAAACGTTCGACGGTTCTCACCCCCAGGGGTTTGCTGCCAAAATTGATATGCCATCTTGATGGCGATTTCGACGGCCGTCGATCCATTGTCCGAAAAGAAGACCCGTTTGAGCGGTTCTGGTGTCAGTTCGACAAGGCGTTTTGCCAAATGCACGGCCGGCGCTGTCGCGTTCCCAAGAAAGGTCGCATGAGCCACTTTGTTGAGTTGTCGACGAATGGCCAGGTCGATTTCTTTCCGTCGATGGCCAAATGTGTTGCACCAGAGGGATGAAACACCGTCGAGATAGCGCCGACCTTCACTGTCGATGAGTTCATGGCCCTCAGCTGCCACGATCATAAGAGGGTTTTCGTCTGCATAGACCGAATGGGGTGTAAATGGATGCCAAACATAGTCGGCGTCCCAGCGTCTCAATTCACTCGTCGAGACTGACATGATTCCCCCTACGCGGGCATCACGAGTGCGACTCGATAACCTGCGTTTTCGATAAGGTCGACGTCGTGCTGGTAGCCTTGACCACCTGTCGTCAGATAGCCTTCAGTGAACAGCGAATTGGCCGCTTTTAGAGCGAGGGCTTGTTTTTCGCCCAGGGCTTTTTCACGTCCGCCCGCGACCCGAATATCACGCCCTGGGTTGACGAAGCGCATCATTGCGAGAACGCGTAAACAGTCGTCAGCTGTGAGCCTTTCGCTGTCTCCCAGTGGCGTCCCCTCTCGGGGATCCAAAAAGTTTACGGGGATCGATTCGACCGCCAAGTCACGCAGGCTAAAAGCCAGATCAAGGCGATCGTCCAAAATCTCTCCCATGCCGACAATGCCGCCACAGCAGGCCTCCATGCCGGCCGCTTTGGCCGTCTTCACAGTGTCGACTCGGTCCTGCCAGGTATGGGTGGTAACAAGGTTGGAAAAGTGCCGCTCGCTGGTTTCGATATTATGATTAAATCGATCCACGCCGGCCTCAGCGAGCTGCTCGGCTGATTTTTGATCCAAGAAACCTAGGGACGCACAGATTTCGATTGGATAGCTCTCCTTGATTTTGCGTGTCGCATCGCAGACAACCTTAATCTCTCTGTCTGTTGGCTTACGCGTACTGGTCACCATACAGTATCGAGTCGCACCCATGCTATGCGCTTGCTGGGCTGCCGCAACCAATTCTTGGACGGTCTGCATTCGATACTGCTGAACATCCGTTTCGAAATGGGTGGACTGACTACAGAACGAACAATCTTCTGGGCAAGCACCCGACTTTGCGTTCTGCAGCACGTGCAGCGTCACGTCGCGACCATGTGCTGCCATTCTGAGCATTTCGGCTGCATCGAGCAGCTCGTCCAGCTGTTCTCGGCTCGACGCCAAGATGGCCCGACCCTCGTTTCGATCGATCTGGTATCCTTCTAAAACGCGCGCTGCAAGGTCTTTAAAGTTCACAATGCCCCCCAAGTCTGAGTCGGTGCTCAGGATTAAGAACGCCCCTCCCCGAGTTGTAGATCAAAATCCGGATGTCGTCGATGGAATAAACTAATGCGCCGATCTTGTCGGCGATGCTTGTGGCTTGGGCTCGGACCCGGTATTGGTACGGGTGTCGATAAACTCAGCGGGGCGATCGTGATCGATTTACGGACTTTTACATATATCGATGTTCTTCAGCCACAGCTGACCGGTTTTTTGCAAACGGTGGTACCCGGCTTTAATCCATTGGAAGGTCAAGCCGCACTGTTTGTTGAAATTGCGCCCGGTTTGGCTATCAATACGGTGACCGATGTTGCCCTCAAGAGAACGTCGGTTCTACCCGGATTGCAAATTGTTGAGCGCGCCTTCGGAGTACTCGAAATCCATAGTTTCGACCAGGGACAAGTCAGGGCAGCTGGTGAAGCCATTCTCGGAGAATTTGGTTTAGCGGAAACAGACCGATACAAGCCGGCCATTCGCACCAGCGAGCAAATTACGGGCTTGGACGGTCATCAAGCAATGCTCATCAACCGCATGCGCCACGGTGACATGATCACGGAAGGGCAGACGCTTTACGTGATGGAATGTGAGCCAGCCGGCTACGCATGCATCGCGGCCAATGAAGCGGAAAAGGCCGCCAATGTGAATCTCCTCGAGGTACGGACATTTGGTAAGTATGGCCGGCTTTACCTCGGTGGTTACGAGGCGGATATTCACGAGGCGGAAAAGGCCATCCGCGCTTGCCTCGACAGCATCGACGGCAAGCCGCTCAATAACTGAGCTTTCCCTGACCGATAAATCACTAGAAGGCAGACAAAATATGCTTACGACCTCAGACTTCAAAAAAGGGTTACGGATCGAATTAGATGGGGCACCATGGACCGTTGTTAAGACAACGACTCAGACCCCCAGTGCACGCGGTGCTGCCACCTTGGTCAAAGCCCGGCTGAAAAACGTTTTGACAGGTCAGGTTTCTGACCGTTCTTTTAAGTCGGGCGACAAGTTTGTGGAACCTGATTTGCAAATGCGGGCCGCACAGTATTTGTACAGTGAGCCAGACGGAGCCGATACCATCTACCATTTTATGGACAGCACAAATTATGAGCAGTTCGAAATACGCGATCATGATATCGAGGATGAAAAGCGCTGGCTGACGGAGAACTTGGAGGTCAAAGCTGTGCTCTACAACAACGCTGTCGTCGGTATTGAACTCCCTCAATTCGTTGAGTTACAGATCGACAGCGTCGAGCCGGGGTCTCGCGGTGATACAGCGAGCGGGTCGGTCACGACAACGGCCCACACGGTGACCGGCGTTCGTCTACAAGTTCCCTTGTTCGTCAAAGCCGGCGATACGGTTCGTATTGACACCACAACGGGGAATTTTAAAGACCGCAAAAATTAAGTCGACGGCTTTCGGCCTCGGTGGTCGCAATGGGCAAAAGGGCTTAGTTCCTTCGGCGAATGAAGCCAATCAATTCTTGGACTGTGGTGATTCTCAAAAGCCGGTAGGCACCGAGAACGGCGAGTCCGTATATCGCTGTTCCAACCAACAATCGACTCACGCCCTGGAGTGGACTGGCATCGATGGCAAAATAGACAGCGACGGCCGGTGCAGCACTGGCGGCCAAGACGCGGAGTAAATGGGGCCAGTCGAAGAGCTTTAATGGTGTTGTTTTTAGGGCGCGGCAAAGCGGGTATAGCATAATCAAAACCACACCATAGGTTGTTAATATTGTGGCCCATGCAGCACCTGTGGACCCCATTGCGTCCACCAAGACCATGTTCAGGAGTACATTGAGAATGAGTCCGGCAAATGCGGACCAAGTCACCCACTTGGTGTTGTTTGTTGCCATGAGAACACTGCCGTACACAGCCGCGCGAACGGGTAAGCTTAGCGCGTAAACTCGGAATGGCGTTGCAGCATCGGCATACCGTTGCGAGAACAAAAGAACGATAAGCTCCGTTCCGAATAAGAGCACCACAAACATGGCGGGCGCGAGGACCAGAATGGCTTTATTCATGGCGCGTTGCCAGAGAAGCCGAATCGCGTCTAAACGGCCGTTTTTATAGTGCTTAGCAAGCTCTGGTAAGACAACCGCATTCATCGCGCCTGTGATCACGCCAATGAGCGGCAATTCGACAGCTCCCGCGACGTAAATACCGAAGTCTTCGGTCGAACACATAATCGAGACCATGTACTTGTCGATTTGTCCGGATAGGCCACCAAACATCCCTGCCAGGCCCAATGGAACACCATAAGCCAGTTGCTCTTTCATACCCCCGAAGCTCACTTTGATGGGCTTTTCTTGTCGTGTGACTTTAAACATCATCAAAAGAGCGAAGGTGAGCGCGATGCTCGCCCAGATGGCATAGGCCGACACCGTTGCGGTTGGCGTCTTCCAAAAATATGCAGCCCCGCCAACGCAACCGATTAACAGTGCCTGTGTTGACAATTGAAAGGTGACGAGTTTCTCAACGCGGTCTGTGGCCATGAGGGTTGCGCTGATGGCCGCCATAGGCAGCATGCAGAGGCCGTAGATTGCCACCATTGGCATGACTCGACCGAGCCGCGGGTTATCAAAATGCTCGACAAAGATTTGGTCGCCGCCGAGTAAAATGAACCCGCAGAAGAGCGCAGCCAGTGTAAGCAGCATACTCAGGTTTTCCATCAAAATTGAGCGCGGCTTTTCGGTCTCGCCCGGAAGGAAGAAATAGAGGGCTTTTGGCAGGCCAAGGGTCAGCATCGGTGCGCACATGGCAAAGGCCATCAGTGCTTGTTTATGAGTCGCGAAGTCTGCCACCGAGAGACAACGGGTTAATATAACGCCGATACCGATGGTCGCAAAGGCTGCCAAAATCTTCCCAAATGACAAGATTAGAGTTTTGGCGGTCAACGAACGTTTCTTCATGGCGTCACCTATACCATGGTCTTTTTCTACGCTCGAACAATCACGGCAAGATCGCCTCAGAAAGTCATGGGGGGTTGACCATTTGGGTGGGCTCACCCCTGATTTTAAGCAATTCAGACGTCTAAGTCGCGCCGGTCTCATAAACAATTAAAGTTTCGTGCTAAATGGTCGATTCGTGGGTGTGATACTTCAATTCCCCACAGAAGCTTTTCAATTTCGTGCTGAGCGCCAAGAGGCGTTGGGTATCTTCCGCACTCGGTGCCGGTTGCCTGTAATTCGACAATACGGGTACGAAGCCCAGGACATCGGCATGTACACAGCCAAATGTGATAGCTGCGGCGATTTGACGGCGCGCTTGCACGCGCTCATCGACCTGGACCCTGACTTGGATATTTGCGGGCTCGAAGCTGAACTGAGTAGTCGGGCCTTGGACCTCTCGTCCGGTTGGGTTCCAGCGCAATGTCCGTCTTGCGGTGCCGAATCACCCCAACCGATTTCAGCAATTTTTGCGCGTTATTTGCCCGAGGTTGGCCTCGACCTCCAAATCCACCTGATTCGAGGTGGGAACCGAATCACGAACGTTGACTACTCGGTTATGAATGTCGCCGGAGACGTCAGAACAGTGGACGCACCAACCGATTCCATCGATTTCGCTGACAAGCTTGGCATTCCACTCAGTTTGCGAGCAATGTGGGGGTGTTTGGTCGCGCGTCACATGTACGAGCCTGATATCGCTCTGTACCCAATACAGCCTGGGTATTACTTGGGCATCCGGCCCTTTGCCGAGACTGATTCAGTCCTGGCTCGTATGGCTGAGCCCTTCTACGAATGGATGGAGCAACAGCACAAAGATGGCTTGTGTGACGTCGTTGCTTACTTTCGAGACCGAGAGGATGAAGAGCTCGATATTCCCTATGCCGAGAGTTATCATACTTGGCTTGCGGGCTATGCGAGCGATATTGAGCGCGCCCTCGTCGACCCATTCATCGTGGCGGATAGCAATGCGTTTGTGACCGTTATCGATCAATTGGCGTCCCTGTACGGCTTGACCGCCAAGCGGGTCAGTGGCGATGACACATTGTTCATCCATCTGGGCGTGGATGCGCTTCAGGTTCGGATTAACATTGGACCGCTGCTGTTTCGAACCTTGCATGAGGGGTTGACGTTTCAAGCGGGCATTAAGCGTCATTTTATGGATGAAATCCGTGCAGTTGCTGCATCCGCAGAACTACTTAAATTGCTCAAGCAGGCATTTCCAGAGCATAGATTCAATTTGCTCAATGGACATTATCTCCAAGTGATGGACCCATCGGGGGCCGAATTAACTCTCGTGGATGCCATTCGGGCCGGGACATCATATGACCCACGCGAGCTCGAGGAATTTCATGCGCTCTGCGAGGAACTCATTCCGGGATCGAAACCCCGGGCACTCACGCTTGGTCGTCCACTCGCCGGGCATCTCGCACCCGTGATTCCCAGAAAAATGGCCGAGTTGGCTCACGGGCGTTGACCAGTAGCGAATCGCCCAATACGATGCGCCGTCTAGTTTGCATAGTTGAGGGACGATTGTGGAATTCTTACGGGATATCAGACGGACTCATCGAAATGGTGAGTTAAGAGCAGAACAGATCGGTGAGACGGTGGCATTGATGGGCTGGGTCCACACGCGCCGAGACCATGGTGGATGTATCTTTATCGATTTGCGTGACCGGGACGGCATTACCCAAATTCGTTTCGATTCGACGATCGACTCCGAGCTTTATACCCTCGCCGGGTCACTCAGAAACGAATATGTGCTCGCCGTACAGGGCATTGTTGAGAGTCGTGGGGACAACATCAATCCACGCATGGCGACCGGTGCCATAGAGGTTCTCGCTCATCGTGCGGAAATCATGAATGCCGCTGAAATGCCGCCTTTTCACATTCGTGACGAAATCGACACAAGCGAAGAATTGCGACTTAAGTACCGTTTTCTCGATTTACGGCGTCCGCAATTACAAAACGTCTTGATGTTGCGCTCTCGGGTCAACGGCGCGGTTCGTAATATTCTCATGGACGATGGCTTTCTAGAATTGGAAACGCCGATTTTGACCAAGGCAACACCAGAAGGCGCGCGGGATTATTTGGTGCCGAGCCGGGTCCATGCGGGAGGATTCTACGCCCTGCCTCAGAGTCCGCAACTCTTCAAACAGCTATTCATGGTGGCTGGTTACGACCGCTACTTTCAACTTTGCCGATGTTTTCGCGATGAAGACCTTCGAGCCGATAGGCAGCCCGAGTTCACACAAATCGATATCGAGATGGCGTTCATTGACGAAGAAGATGTGTATGCCCTCGTTGAGACCCTACTTGCTGGAGTTTTCAAGCAAATTAAGGGTCTGGATATCGAAACACCCTTTCGGCGATTCGAATATCAAGACGCCATGGATCGATTTGGCAGTGACAAGCCTGACTTAAGATTCGGCCTTGAGCTTAAAGATATCAGTGACGCTGTCACGGACTCGGGCTTTGGTGTGTTCAAAGGTGCGGTCGCCGCAGGGGGTGTTGTCAAAGGCATTCGTCTGCCGGGCGGCGGACTCTCGCGCAGCAAAATTGACAAGGAACTGGCCGGTGTCGTTAAAGTTTATGGTGCGAAAGGACTTGCTTGGGTCAAGCTCGAAGATGGCACCTTAGGCGGTCCTATCGCTAAATTCCTAGGCGATGCTGAATCGGCCCAAATCATCGCGACTCTTGAGCTCGAAGACGGAGACCAGGCGTTCTTTGTCGCCGACAAGAAAAGCGTTGCATGGCACGCCTTAGGTGCGTTGCGTGTTCATCTGGCTAAGCAGCTGAACCTCATTGATCCCGACGCGTACGAGTTTTGTTGGGTCACCGATTTTCCAGCTTTAGAGTTCGATGAAGATGAAGGCCGATACGTGGCGATGCATCACCCGTTTACAGCACCACTCGAAGACGATTTGCCACTGATGGAAAGTGACCCCGGGGCGGTGCGTTCAAACGCTTATGATGTTGTTCTCAACGGGTATGAACTGGGCGGTGGCAGCATTCGAATTCACAAACGTGACGTGCAGGAGAAAATGTTTGAATTGCTCGGCTTGTCTGAACAGGAAAGCAGACAAAAGTTTGGTTTTCTCCTAGATGCATTGAGTTATGGAACCCCGCCACATGGTGGGATTGCTCTCGGTATGGACCGCTTGGTCATGCTCTTGGCTGGGACCGACAACATCCGAGATGTCATCGCGTTTCCAAAGACCACCAAGGCCAGCTGTCTCATGACAGAAGCCCCCTCATTAGTGGACCCAAGACAGTTGGATGAGGTCCATGTTGAACTCAAGAGGGCACCTGAAAAACAGCCTGACGAAGTGCCAGAAGCTTAGTCTTCCGCGTCGACGTCGACGTCTAAAAGCCCGCCATCAAAGAGGCCTCCGGCGTCGAATATTGTGTCGTCCATCGGCGCATCGGGCTCATTGGCTTGAACGGACCGGCTTCCACTCCCACTCCCACTCCCGCTCCCATATCCAGAACCTGAACTGGGTTGTTGCTGAGGGCGTCGCGCGTCAAATAAAGAGCCATCCAGCTGGTCTCTTGGTAAGGGCCTGGGATCTTTGGGATCGCCCAAGCAGCCAGTGAGCAATAGAAGGCCGAGTAGGTAATGTGCTAACCGTGTGTTCATCATCAAATTTCATCCATGCAAGGATGCCTATCCTTGATCCATATCTCGATATTCTGGGGTGTTGCAATATCGGCGTATTCACCGATAGTCCTCGTCTGGGTCTCCGATGGCCGCAGAACATTAATATAGCCCTCTGGCACTTCATCGGGACCGGCTTCAAAATGAGACCGCGTGAGCCGTACAAAGACAACATCTCCAGACGCTGACACTCGTTTGTAGCTGGCTGTCTCGCCCACGATATCAATGAGTTCTAAAACGCCCGAATTGAGGGCAGGGTGGCAACGCCGAAGCTTTGCAATCCGCCGAACGAGCTCGAGTGTGTTCTGCTCAGGCGCGCTTAAGTCGCTGGCAAAGCGCATTGGGCGCCGGTTATCGGGGTCGCTTCCGCCAACCTCGCCATATTCATCACCGTAATAAATTAGGGGCAGGCCAGGCATCGTGAGCATAAAGGCCATTGCCAGGTGATGGGACGAGCGCGCCTGTGTTTGAATTGGATAGACGGCTGGTTGCCGCCACGGGTCGCCCCAATGCCAACCGCCATTCGCCTCTGTGGCAAAT
Organism: Myxococcota bacterium; assembly: GCA_036337435.1. Taxonomy (GTDB): domain Bacteria; phylum Myxococcota_A; class Bradymonadia; order UBA7976; family UBA1532; genus UBA1532. The sequence goes on along the minus strand of JAYZEG010000035.1, from coordinate 8,214 downwards.
CGGGTTACATCATGATTACCAACGATGGTCGCCATGGTGGATGCCGACCCCGTCCAAGCTGCTTTACTTCGCTCCCAGCGCTCGAAAAGGGCTTTCAGTGAAATATTGCGCCATGCAAAGGCACCGCGGATGGCCCACATTAATGGAAAATCGAATTGGCCGTCCAACCCATTTGGCCCCAGTGGATAGCGGATGTTGTCGTAGCCATCCGGCCCGGTAAATGTCTCGCCGAGCAAATAGTAGCCGGTGTCAATGGTCTCAAACCGTCTCGCAACTTCTCTAGCCAAATGACGAATGACCAATCGGGGCATCATGGGGACCGCATCGACTCGAAGTCCATCCAGGTCAAACTCATCTAACCACCAAACCATATCGTCCACGAAACGGTCCAAAACGCCGGGCGCAGCCCAGTCGACGTCGGGCATATATTCTGTAAACCAACATCGGTCAATGTCCCTCCACCAGGGACATTCAGCCGTACCACAGATGCATTTGTCGCTGGAGAACCACTCGGGATGTGTCGCATAATACTCATGGTCGATATGAACGTGATTTGGGACAACATCGAGGATGACTCGCATCCCTCGAGCATGCGCCTTTTCGACCAAAGATTTAAGGGTCTCTGCGTCACCGAGTTTGGGTTCGATCTCGCGAGCGCGAACCGGCCAGTACCCATGGTAGCCTTCGTAGCGTGCAGGCCCACCCTCGACACCGACCCAAAAACCGTCTGGGTTTCGGTACAAAGGCGATAACCAAATTGCGTTAATACCAAGCCGGTCGAAATAGCCACTCTCTATTTTTCGAATGACGCCCTCTAGGTGGCCACCGACGCGATATCCCGGGGGTTTACTCCGGGCTCTCGGTCCAAAGTCTGTTTGTCCTGCAAACCGGTCGACGACAATCTGGTACATGCTGGCCGTCGACCATTTGAACGGGCTTGCTTCTGACCAAAACGGTCCACCCATTGAGAAAGGCAGGCCTGATACTGTCGCTCCGCTGACGTGCAACTTATGTTTGCCAAATGGCAGGTCATGGATGTCGATATAGACGTGGTCTCCAACGGTAGAGAAGGGGATAGGTTTTTTGTTTACCGTCGCAGAGATGCTCTCAGGATCAAGGCCGTCTTCCGCGTTCGTACGCGCGAGAACGAAGGTCAGAACGGTTTCATTTGGACCGGATTGCCGCTCAACAAAGCGCAGGTCTGGTTTTCGGCAGTCGCTGAGGTTAAGCCAGGACACCTCTGTCTCTTCGTGCAGGACGGATAAGCTGTTTCTATTGTCGAGCTGGACTCGGTTGCCTTGTTGGATCCAGTAGCGGTAACGGGCTGGCTCTAACGCAATTTCGAGCTCGTATTTATCCCGGGATTTTGTCATTTGATGAAGGGACGTATCACCGTCCTCATCGAGCAGATAGACCAAGGGTGTGAGTGAGCCGGTTGACGTGTCGAGACGCACTTTCAGCGAACATGACTTTGTTAAAATAGGCTGTTCAGTCTGGGCACCACACCCAAGAGTGAAGAGTGTGAGGGGAATGATTAGGCGGATCATCGCGCTGTCGTGAAAACCCGCATTGAATTCGGCGGTATACTGATGTCAACACCACCATCTGCATCGGTGACAACCTGATATTCTCCGCTGTCGTCCATTAAATCCACCAGGCTCAAATTGCCCGCTAGATTAGTTTTTATGCTGCCTTGCTCGCCCAGGGTACGCGCGGTTTTTGAATCGTGATTGTTGATGACCACCAGGACTGTCTCCTCTTTGTATCGCCGCTCGAACATCAAGAGACCAGCTGTTGGAGTGCCATCGAGACCCGTCGATGCTTCTGGACTCGCAAACACGAAGGTCATGTCTCCTCGTCGCAACGGGGCCAAACGCTTACGCAGAGCGATGAGCTTTTTGGTGTAGCGAAATGTTTGCCCATCTTGGCGAAATCCGGATTGCCACATGTCCTCCCGATTTGAGGGGTCTGGGCCGCCTTCGAAATCCTGTTCGGTTCCGTAGTAGATGCAGGGAACACCATCGGTTGTGAGCAGGAAGGCGAGAGCATTGCGCAGGGCATTTCGGTCGGGGAACTGCGACAAGAAGCGGGGCACATCGTGATTGTCCACAAAGTGAACCAATGTTTTGTCGGGTCCGACGCCATTGCCATCTTCGTCGATGAGACCGTTCACTTTTGGTTGGTTGCTGTAGCGAGTACGACAGCCTGGATCCCCATCAGTGCAAGGTTGTGAGCGGACGACATCACCGACCGGTGTGAGTTCCAAGCGTTCATCGTAGAGACGTTTGATTTCTGATGGAGCACCGCGGCGGCCAAATACACCGTCAAAAATTCGATATTTTGCTGAGAAGTAAAAAACTGAATCAACGCCCTGGCCGTGGGTATAACTGCCGAGCAAAAAATCTTTGCCATCGAATGCTTCGCCGAACATGAAGAAGTTGGTCTTGCCGAGGGCTGCGGCATGGGCGCGCATCGCCGGTGCAAATACGTCAAAAAACTCAGGTTCAACGTGCTTCAATGTGTCGATTCTGAATCCATCGAAACCGCCGACTTCAATCCAATATTGAAAGACACTGATCAGGGCTTGCCGAACATCATCTCGCTTGGTGTCCAGGTCTTTGAGTCCACCAGGGAAATCGCCCAGCATTTCTTGTTCGCGGAGTTGGTTCCAGCAACTGAGGTTGCATTCGTCTTTCCAGGGTTCGTAAAGGCCACTGCATGTACCATCACACCCGCGAAAACAACGGCACTCATCTTCCCAGACCGTCACCCGACCATTTTGATTGTACCAGCTGTCATTGTGGAATTCCGCCGGCCGTGGCGGTGTACGATGATTGCTGGGATCATTGACCCAAACAATCGGTGATGGTCCATTTTCGCCCAGGGACGTGAATCCTTGGACACCGCGATAGTCAAACTCCGGATCCCACTCGCTGACGCGAGTCAGTTGTGAGTCCGGGTTGCCGGATGCCGTCGTTCGGCTGCCCGGAGGGGAGCCGCCGCCGCCGTAGAACACTGTGTCCGGCTGGCCGTTGCGATTGATGTCATAATAGAACAATTGACCTACGTGATTGGTCACAATATCCAGGATCACTTTTATCCCGCGTGAATGGCAGGCTTTGACCAGTTGCTGAAGTTTAGCAAGGTCGCCAAAATGCGGATTGACGCGGGTGAAGTCCTGGGTCCAATAGCCATGATAGCTTGCAAATCCGGCATCGTTTTCGACGTTTTTTACAATTGGGCTGATCCAAAGAGCAGTGACACCCAAGGATTCAATATAGTCCAGTCGATCGATGACACCCTGCCAATCCCCACCGTGATAGGCCGCTTCTTTTCGATAATCTACGTTAAAATTATTACTCGGGTCGCCGTCGTCGAAGCGATCAACGACAACTTGGTAGATGATTTCATCGCGCCAATCCGCGACCAGCGACCGGTGTTCCATCTTGAGGTCGACATTGACGCAACTCGAGAGACTGGCTGCGATCGTAAGTAGGGTTATTAGAACTCGCATCAGTATCCTCCACCTCTGCCAAACCACCATTCGGCGCGGAGTCCGAAATACCAAGATAAGCTGTCTTTGGAACGCTGGTCATCGACGGGAAATAAGTCGAGTGCAGCTTGATTCATTGACGTCATTGCAGCGATAAATTGGAGCTGCGGACGATTATAACTGCCTTGAGATGGGCCGAACGACAATGCAGGGATGAGAGCGACCTGATGAATGAAAGCAGTGCTTTGCTCATCGGTTTGAGGGTTGAGACCGTTTGTTCTCAACATTTGGCTCGATGCCTCTATGCCTGGAGTGAAAACGCCGCGAAAGTATAGGGCGCGCACAGCGGTGACCCATTCCTGACGATCATCGAAATCCTCTTCGTTGGCATCAGCGTCTCTAAAGACCCTAAAATATGAGCCGAACATCAGTCCAAAACGATCGGTCTCATAATTGCCGGAGAAGGCAAGGCGGAACTCACGGGCATCGTCTGCTCGCCGATCTCGGTTCAGACCATACGGTTGTTGTAATTCGTCATAGGCCGCCAGCCCGCTCGCGTACCGGGCCCAAACATTCAGGTGCCCGTTGCGAGCGAAATTCCAGATCCCAAATTGAGCTCCTAAGAGAAACCCGCGATCGTCAGGAAGCGGTTCTGTATCGCCGACTGTCTCAAGCCGTCGCTCACCCGCCGGCAGGTAATGGATCTCGCTATACAGACGCACCTTCATGCCAAGCGCGCCCTTGGTCCCGCCGTACCGTTTTTCCACCATGGGTGCCACAATGGCTCGTTGGCGATTCAAGTCGGTGGTGATGGCCTCACCAAAGCCCACATTTGGGGTTGCGATGCGCTGGACCACATCTCGACGCATCGGTTGATTCAGTCCCAAGATCAGACTTGCATCCATCGATGGGTTACGCCAGCCGGTTCCCAGACCCACAATGTTTAAGTCATCCATGACCCAGGTGTCCAAGAGATAGATGTCATCACCTCGCGCCATGCGGCTTCCCAGCCAGGTGAAGAACCCAGTTCCAGCGATGCCCTCGACCGATAGAAACGCCTGTCGTACGGCAATTCTGGAATCGAAGTCGGCGGTCTCATGGGGAAGCCTGTCAAGGTAGGCGACGGTTGTTTTTACCGCCACATCGCCAATCTTGTTGGGACGCCATCCCATGCCAAGATCGAGCTCAAGATAGTTGTTTTGAATCAGGCGGGGGCCAACGCTCGTAATCTGGCGCCGTTCGGGTCTGGCAAGACCTTCATCGGTTGAAAGACCCACACGTCCATACGATCCGAATGTGAATTCGGATTCATACGCGTGTGCAGGCAACGCACCAAAAAATAGCAGAAGGCCCAAAAAATAATGTGTTGGGTACTTCATGGGCCCCGTATTTACAGATAACTGACGAAAAAGTCATCGGCCAAATTTATTTTTCGAATCTCGCGTTTGCGAGTGGCCCGGATCCATGGCAGATTGAACGAAAATTTGAGCCGTTAATCCAAATGTCTAATCCACCCACACTCAAGTCGCTCAATCCAGCCGATGATACGATCGTAGGCGAGGTTATCATCACACCGACAGATATGATTCCTGACCTTGTCAAACGAGCGCGCGCGGCCCAGAGCACTTGGTCGCGACTTTCCTTATCCGAACGACGAGATATTTTAGTACCCGTCGGTCAACGCATCGCAGCGATGGCGCGTGAGACCGGCATTTTGCTCAGTCGAGAAATGGGCAAGCCCTTGCCAGAAGCCATGGGCGAGGTCAGGCATTGTGGCCAGACATTTGTTGGCGAATTAGATGAATTAGTCGATGCGCTCAGGCCAGAGAACCATGTCGACAAACACACACAATCAAAAATTTTCTTCGACCCGTATGGTGTGTGCGCGGTGATAACGCCCTGGAATTTTCCGTTCGCAATGCCCCATTGGTTAGTCTGTCCGGCTCTTATGGCGGGAAATGCGGTCATCCTAAAGCCATCAGAGGAGACCCCCTTAGTTGGCCAGGCTTACGCCGATGCACTCAATACAGTGTTGCCGGATGGGCTGCTGCAGGTGGTTCATGGGGCGGATGAACAGGGCAGAGCACTGGTTGAAAGCGACGTGGACTTAATCGCCTTCACTGGGTCGAAAGCTGTCGGGCAATCCATTCTGAGTCAGGCCTCCCATGATCTCAAACGAGTTATCTTAGAATTGGGTGGGAAAGATCCACTGATCATTATGGACGATGCCAACGTCAGTGCTGCGGCCCGGTTTGCCGCGCGAAACAGTTTTCGCAATGCCGGCCAGGTCTGTGTCAGCACGGAACGGATCTACGTTTCAGACAAGCTTGCGGATGACTTTGTAGATGCCCTCGTGGACCAGGCCAATCAGCTTCGTGTTGGTCCGGGTATGGATGAGCGGACTCAGGTGGGTCCAATGATTAATCGGACCCAGCGAGACCATGTTGTCGCGCAGGTCAACGATGCTTTAGCCAAGGGCGCGTCGCTGCTCACAGGCGGCGACACGACCCAAGTGGGTTCGTTTTTGTCGCCCATTGTTCTTGACCATGTCACCCACGAGATGGAGATTGCCAGAGACGAGACATTTGGGCCTGCGGCGGTGGTGATTCGGGTTCGGGATGTAGACGAAGCTGTCAGGCTCGCAAACGATTCAGAACTCGGATTAGGTGCCATCGTGTATGGCACGGACACAAAGTCAGCTGAACGTATCGGGCGTCGTCTTGACGCAGGTATGATAGGCATCAATCGAAGTGTGGGTGGTGCCAGTGGGACGCCCTGGGTGGGTGCCAAGCAAAGCGGATATGGCTTTCACAAATCCATTGCAGGCCATCGTCAATTTGCTCAGCTTCGAGTGTTGAGTAAGCGTGCCGATAATGGATAGGTTTTTATCGCCAGCGGGTGTGGTTAACGAGAAAAAACAGGCTAAAAAGACGGCGGCGTTTTTAGGCGGGAGCGTCTTATTTACACTCCTCCTCTATTACGTACCTTACGGACGCATCATCGCCTATCCCCTCGTTCTTTTGTCAACCTTAGTCCATGAGCTTGGCCATGGCGTCGCTTCCATGCTCTGTGGCTATGAATTTATCGAATTCCAAATGTTCTCAGATGGGTCGGGTTTCGCCGCAACTGAAGGCCGAAAGGGCCGTTTTGCGTCCGCTTTTGTGGCGGCTGGTGGCCTGCTCGGACCCGCATTAGTCGCCGCACTTTTCTTTCGACTCGGCCGAGATGAGAAAAAAGCGCGACTGGCCCTCTACGGGTTTTCAGGTATGTTGCTTTTGGCACTTGTCTTTGTGGTCAGAAATGCATTTGGCGTTCTCTTTGTAACCGCCACAGCTGCCTTGTGCCTGACCATTGCGAGAGCTGGTCGCCAGCGGCCTTGGCTCGCTCACGCATTTCTCTTATTTCTGGCGTGTCAATTGGCCCTCGCCGTTTTTTCGCGAGCCGACTATCTTTTCACAGCGACAGCGCATACCGCCGATGGCGCTCATCCCTCCGATGTGCAGAAAATGGCTGACGCTTTGTTTCTGCCCTATTGGTTTTGGGGTGCCTTTTGTGGTTTGTTGTCGGTGGCCGTTGTGTTCAGGGGACTGCGGTCGTCGCTCAAACGCTTGTAGTCATTCGGCCCAGTCGGTTCTCCGCCCACAGGACCGAATTTAATTGAGACGCAAACTAGTCGCAGTTGAGTTCGTCTTCACCTGAAATGCAGTCATCCTCTCCGTCGCAGAGCCATTCTCGCTCGATACACTCGCCGCTTTCGCAATTGATCGGGTCGTCATATTCGTCTGGTAGGCATTCTTCGACCGGGCACCCAGCGGCGGGATTTTCATCGGTACCATCTTGACAGTCGACCACGTAATCGCAGCGCCAATCCCCGGGGATACATTCACCGTCACCACAGATGAAGTCATTTGCCTCGCAGATAAACTCATCGGCTAGACAGCCACACCCACAGTCGTCGTCAAAACGCGCAGCCCCATCGTCGCAATCAAATTCCATGACCAAGCATTCGCGCGGATCGAATGATTCATAACTGACCCTCGGATCCGAATCATCCTGGCAATCTACGTCACAATCGCAATCAGGTTGCGGACACCCCTGAGGCAAGGGATCGACAGGCTCCATGGCACAGACCGCATTACAGTAGGCGGCACCGTCCGGACACATCGGTTCTCCACAGTCAAGTTCATCGCGCCCATTGGCGCAATCTTCAAAACCGTCGCAGCGGTCGCGTGCCGGTCTGCATTGTCCATTACCACAGTCAAATAAACCGGGCGCACACTCCACCTGGTCGCAACCGGCCTCATCGCTCTCATCGACGCAATCCGGATCGCCATCGCAACGCCAAAGTTCGGGAATACAGACGAGTGACGCTTCGCACATAAACTCTTCTTCCTCACACATGCCGTCGCCGCATTCGCAAACCTCGGGCAGATCACAATCAGCAGGTGCCATGATAGGCTCTTCGTTGCATAGTGCCGTACAATACTCGACAGCAGTTGGACAAAGGGGCGGACATTCACCCTGGGATTCAACGTCAACGCCTGCACACTCGGCTTCACAATCATTACTATAGGTTTGTCCGTCTACACCGCAGACGGGTGCGAAGACGTCAGGGCAAACACAGCCCCCACCACCAGCACCACCGGCACCGCCTTCGGCTCCAGCACCACCGGCACCGCCCTCAGCTCCAGCACCACCGGCACCGCCTTCGGCTCCAGCAC
>JAYZEG010000034.1:0-6735 GCA_036337435.1 Myxococcota bacterium | reverse complement strand
GGCGATGACGAAGATTGTCCGGGTGATCGAATCTGTAATGCTGGTCAATGCGTTGAAGGTCCAACCTGCCAAGATGCCAGCGATTGCGATGCAGGTCGAGCCTGTGTGGCCGGAGCGTGTGCCGTTGGGTGTCCGGGCGTGCCGTGTCCAGGTGCGCAAGTCTGCGACGCAGACACCGCTACCTGCGACGAGCCGGACGTGTGTAACGCAAACGTCGATTGCCTCGGCAACCGAATCTGTGCCTCGAATACCTGTATTGACCCATGCCTCATCGATGACGATTGTCCGGGAACGCGGCAATGTGATGTCAATTCAGGTCTCTGTCCAGCACCGGCCATATGCCAGGTTGACCTCGACTGTGACAACGGTAATTCCTGCGTCGATGGTCGATGTGTTGCAGGCTGTGCGGCCGACGGAGATTGTCCTCAAGGTCAAATTTGCCTCGAGGGAGGGTGTGTCGATGGATGTCTCGCGGCGGGCTGCCCAGGTAACCAAACCTGTAATGCCGGCACAGGTCTGTGCGAAGAAGCAGACGTCTGCGATGATGCCGTCGATTGTTTCGACGAGCGCGTCTGCATCGATGGCGAGTGTCAGGATGGGTGCGCGGATAATGAAGATTGTCCTGGGGCCCGAGTCTGTGACGCCGGCCAGTGTGTCGAAGGGCCGAGCTGTTTGGCGGCCAACGATTGCGATGCTGGTCGAGCGTGTGTCGATCAGGTTTGTGTGGCGGGCTGTCCCGGTGTGCCGTGTCTTGGCAACCAAGTCTGCGATCTTGACTTGGCCAGATGCGAAGAAGCAGCTCAGTGTCAAAACAATATCGACTGTTTAGGTGATCGAATCTGTGTCAGCAACACCTGTACCGACCCCTGCGCGGACAATAATGACTGCGAAGGAACACGGGTTTGCGACGCGAATACGGGTCTGTGTCCCGAACCTGAGATTTGTCAGGTACCTGAAGATTGTGATCCGGAGCGGTCCTGCGTGGACGGAAGTTGTGTCGCAAGCTGCGGTGCCGATGAGGATTGCGGCAACAATCAAATTTGTGAGCAGAGCGGCTGTGTCGATGGCTGTCAAATAACGGGCTGTCCAGGTAATCAGGATTGCAATGCTGGAACCGGGCTGTGCGAAGAGCCAGCGGCCTGCGTTGATAATGGTGACTGTCAAGATGAGCGTGTCTGCGTAGCGGGGTCGTGCGAAGACGGCTGTAGTGAAGATAGGGACTGCAGTGGGACGCGCACCTGTGCCAATGATGGGACCTGTGTCGAAGGAGACACCTGTACCAACGCCGAGGTCGACTGCGATGCAGGACGGGCCTGCGTCGCGGGCAGCTGTGTCAATGGATGTCCCGCTGTGGCCTGTGCCGGTAATCAAGTCTGCAACATCCCAACCGCAACATGTACCGAAGCGGTGAACTGCAATATCGACATCGACTGTCTTGGTAATCGAATTTGTGTCGAGACGAGCTGTCAAGAACCGTGTGCGAACGATGCGGCCTGTGCAGGCACTCGTGTGTGCGGCAATGACGGACGGTGTTCTGAAGGCCCAGATTGCAATGAGAATGACGATTGCGATGGGGAGCGAATTTGTGTCAACGCTGTCTGTAGTGATCGATGTCAAGCCGACAACGAGTGCCCAGGCCTACAAACGTGCGGAGCCGATGGCCAATGTGCATCAGCCGCTACATGTCAGGCTGATATCGATTGTTTGGGCACCGACCTATGTAATCTTGGTGCATGCGGTCCGGCCTGTGTGGCCGATGCGGACTGCGATGGGGTCTTTGTCTGTAATGTTCAAACCGGACGCTGCGAAGTGCCGTCCAGCTGTGATGTTGAGGCCGACTGCCCACCCGGTTATGGCTGTGAATCAAAGGCGTGTATCGAACCTGAGTGTGCCACGAACGCCGAATGCGCTGTCGCGTGTGTGGGTCGACTCTGCGCCGATGGTCCGGATACCGAGTGTGGAGATCAACGACCGTGCGCGCCTGCTTTGACGTGTGTCAGCCCATGGGGTGCCTGTATGGCGGTCGATGGGTGTGGTAACGATGCAGACTGCCCGGCGGCTACACCACGATGTGACGCGGATGGCGTCTGTCGAACTTGTCTCATCGACGCACACTGCCTGGCATCTCAATCATGCAATCCCAACTTCCGATGTGAATTGGACGGCGGATGTAACGTAGATGCTGAGTGTCCGGGTCAACGTGTCTGCCAAGATGGCGTATGCACGACGATCCCATGTATCGGTGATCGATTCGATGAAGAGCCAGGTGTCTTCTTGACGACGCGGACCTATAACGACCTCATCTTATGCGACGACACGGTCGACCGGCTACCCCTGACGCAAGGTGCTGAAGAAACACTGCGCATCACTCTGCGTCATAATCAGAGCGAGGGCGATTTGTCTTTAACCATTTTGGATGAATCGACTGGAAGACAGACCATCGGTGAGAGCGATGATGTCGCCGGCGTTGAGTATGTAGACGTGCCTGCATCTGGTGGGGTTCGTGACCTCACCATCGTGGTGGAGGGCAGGCTCGGCTATTCGGTCGACTACGATGTAACCATTGAAGCACTGCCTGCCAATGCATGTACTCGAGATGGATTCGAGGGCCTATTGGGCAACAATGAACAAGATAAAGCCGCTCCCATCAGCGAAGGCACCTATCAGCATAATGTATGTGGTGACGAGGATTGGTTCTCTATTGATCTGATTGCCGGCATCGAATTGAAGGTCGATGCGATTCCAGAGGTGGCCCTCGACAACCTCGACATGACGATCGTCAGTCAGGCGGGCGCGGTTTTGGCCCCAGGTCAGCCTAACTTCGTGGGCAATGATGCGACAGGCGACATGACTGCGACATACTCTACGGTGAACGATGGTACGTACTTCATCCGGCTCAAACGGGCTGATAATGCAGCCGAAGCCAATGTGCCGAATCGACTGGTCGTGAGCAGTGAGCTGTCGGCCAATGCTGGTCAACTGGCGTGCGCTAATCCCCCATTGATCAATGTAGGTGGCGTCATCAATCTCGTTTCAAAGACCGATGTGATTCGATTGCCGACCAGCTGTGGAGCAGGTGCGGGAGAGACCTTTGTCTTGGCCATCAATGTAGCGGCACCAACAACCGTCAACATCGCATTGAGTGATCCGTCCCTCACCACATCGGCCATTTCCGTCCGGTCGCCAGACTGCGTCGACGTGGCTGCAGAAATCGCATGTCAGGATTTCGATTCCATTGGAGAAAATCCTGTTCACAACTTGAATAACGTCGCTTTGCCGGCCGGTCAGTCCTTCATCGTTATCGAAGCGTTGATCGGTGATTCGGCAACCTTATCGGTGACGCTGCCATAATTCGGTTGAGGAACCTCTAAAAAACCTCAACCTCAGCAATGCCTTGAACGTACCGGGGTGTCGGGTGCACATCCCGGTACAACTTTCAGGGTCAATCATGCGCAGGTGTATTTCGGTTCTTATCTTTGTCTTAGGTTGTGGTGGCTCAGCTCAGCAGAAGAACACCAATACAACACAACCCAAAGCCACCGCTAGTGGGCTGCAGGTCACATCGTTAACCGCCCCGGTCGACGATCGGCTCGACCCTGAAATCGCTCCCCAACGATATCGAATAAAGCTGGTTATCGACCCCAAGAAAGAGGCGTATTCAGGGAGAGTGGACGTTGATATAAAGCTCTCCAAAGCCACCCGTCGAATTTGGCTTCACAGTGAAAACCATGACATCCAAAAAGCGTCCCTCACAGTCGGTGGAAAAGCCGTTGAGGGGATTCGATTAGGTCGCGGGAAACCCGATTGGCTTGCGGTTGACACCCCGACCAAACTTCCAAAGGGCTTGGCAACGCTGCGGCTGGAATTCACGGGGGTGATGAATCACAAACTCGTTGGTATGTATCGGGTGAAACACGACAACCGATGGTACGTATACACTCAATTTGAACCCCTCGATGCGCGCAAGGCCTTCCCCTGCTTTGACGAGCCCCAGTTCAAAACGCCCTACGAAATGACCTACGTAACGCCTGCAGGGATCAAGGCATTTAGTAATGCACCTATCAAAGAAACCAAGACCCTCAACAACGGGCAGGTTGAGCGAAAATTTAAAGCGACTCCCCCGCTGCCGAGCTACTTGGTCGCTACGGCCATCGGGCCCCTCGACATTGCGCAAAAGCCCAGTGCACATCTTAAAAGAAAAGACGGCTCGGTCTTGCCCATTCGTATTTTGACCGTACATGGACGAGCCAAGGACGCCGAGTATGCCCTGGAGGAGGCCGGTCGCGTGGTCGCCATTCAAGAAGAGTACTTTGGCATCAATTACCCGTACGCTAAACTCGACCTGGTAGCGGTACCGGATTTTGGAGCGGGTGCTATGGAAAATGCCGGGCTTATCACCTACCGAGACCGCATGCTCCTCTTCAAAAAGGAGACGGCAACTGAAGACGAACTGAGAGGCTATATCGGCATCCACGCCCACGAGGTTGCTCATATGTGGTTTGGGGATCTGGTCACCATGGCGTGGTGGGACGACCTCTGGCTCAATGAAGCCTTTGCAACCTGGTACGCCCGCAAAGTCTCCGATGTCTACCGCCCGAGCTGGAAGACGGAGTTTCGACTCATCGGGGGTCGTCGCTGGGTAATGGATCAAGATAGTAGCTCGGCCTCGCGGCGGATGCGTGAACCCATCAAAAGTCGTGGCGATATCAAGAATGCCTTCGATGGCATCACCTATACCAAAGGTGCAGCGGTTCTCGACATGTTTGAGCGCTACGTGGGTGAAGTACCTTTCCGGGATGGCATTCGTGTGTACATGAAACGCCACGCATGGGGGTCGGCCACCTTCGATAATCTGCTAGACGCGATAGAGGAAACTTCGGGAAAGTCTGGACTTAAAGATGCAATGACCACCTTTATCGATCAGGCGGGTGTACCCCATCTCACTGTCGAGCCCCAGGAATGCACCAACGGTCAAACGCCTATCAAGGTCAGTCAGAAGAGATGGCAACCTTTAGGAGACCAAAAACTGAAATCCGGTCTCTGGCATGTTCCATTGTGCGTGCGGACGATCGAGAGCGATAACAAGACGTGCGCCTTAATGACTGAAAAAGAACAGACCATCACTCTGCCCAGCTGCGGCCAGGTCATCCTTCCGAATTCCGGGGCTGGGGGCTACCTCATATGGTCCATGCCCAAGACCGGTATGGACGCCATCACCCAAAATATTGGTCAACTGACGGAATATGAGCAAGTGAACCTCATGGCCAATCTCGGAAAGCTCTATCAAAGTGGAGACCTTGAGCCCGAGCAGTTGGTATCCCTGGCGACCGAACTTTTAAAGGTGAAGTCAGATCGCATTCGGCAAGCCGCGCTGAGCCTTGTGGGACAGCTCGCCGAATTGGTCAGTGATGCGGACCGTTCCGCTTGGAACCGATATCGAAATGCCGCTGTTGGTCCTCTCTTGTCCGAACTCGGGTGGGGCGGAGACATGAAGGAGTCTCGAGAACGGTGGGCGCTTAGACGGTCGGTTATCAGCATCGCAGGGAAGCAGGGGCACCGGCCAGACATCATCAAAAAAGCCCGTGAAATCGCCAATAACTTTTTGGCAAAAAAGCCGGTGACTCGCGAAATTGTACGGGTCGCTCTCAGCATCGACGCCGAGCATGGGGACAAAAAGCGTTTTGATGCCTACGTCACGGCCCTACTCAACGAAACGGACCCCAGTCGACGAAATCCACTCGTGAGCGCTGCCGGTTCTTTTCGATTCAAAGGCTTTGCGAACGCATCTTTTGACCTCGCCCAGAATAAGAAGCTGAGAGTCAATGAGCGGGGTCGATTTATTTGGGCACCAGCCACGGATTATCGAACCCGATCAGAGGCCTGGGTCTGGCTCAAGAAAAACCTCGGCATCGCCCAGTCTGTTATGGCCAGAGGTGGTGCGCGATATTTACCCTATTTTCCGACCAGCGCCTGTGAACCAGGTATCAAGGCCGAAATTGATACCGTCTTTAGTCCTCTTATCGAGGGCAAGGACAAAGTGGAGGGAATCAAACGGCATATGGTCAATGCCCAAAACCGAGTCGCGCACTGCATTGCCAAACGAAAGCGATATGGTGAGGCGATCAAACGTGTGCTGGGTCCTTATCAAACGCCGTGATCAAGACCGATGAGCAAACCTCATGAGCACAGTGATTCGCCGGAATAGGCTAGAAATGAGAGGTTTAGAGGATGCAACAGCCGATTCCGGGGGCTTCACTTTTGCTAACATCGTTGAAGCCGTTCATCACCTGTGTCGAGGCGCATACGCATTCGGCGTTTCGCTCATTTCGTTCAATTGGCTGATCTTGAGATGGCGCCTGTCAACCATCGGAACGTGGCCTAACCGGTAAAATCGAGTTTGAGCACCACCCGGTCACGAATCAGATCGTCGGGTTTTCCAGGATAGATAATATTGAAGCGCTTACGACGAATGCTGAATTCGGCTTTTGCTTTGAAGGTACCACCATCCAAGGACATGGTCGCTGGAAAGCTAATTTCCCGAATGGTACCTCGAATGGACATTTTGCCAGTAATCACATGAGTGCCCGTCCCATTCATGCCTCCTTTAGTGACAGAACTGGAGACAAATTCAGCCTTAGGAACGGCCTGAGAATGAAAAAAATCATGGCTCTTCAAGTGGCTTTCCAGCTTCTTACTCCAGGGCCTTGGATTTTTGTAATCGACCACGACAGACGC
>JAYZEG010000033.1:0-88743 GCA_036337435.1 Myxococcota bacterium | reverse complement strand
CGGGGTAATGAACAGCCAGTGGCACCTATCAACGACCCTTTAGAGGCCTATCAACGTGCTTTTGGACAAGGCGGTCAGTTGGTGGAGACGACCGGTGATATGGGGGCGTTGATGAGACGCCGTCAATCCGTCCTTGATTTCGTCTACAAGGACTTTGTAGCTCTTCAACGCAAACTCGGGGCCGGTGACCGGCAAAAGCTGGAGAATCATGCAGATTCACTCCGAGATTTGGAACGCCGGTTAGCTGTGATCGTTGAACGCCAGGACAATTGTTTGCCGGGCCAACCGACAGCGATGGATATCATGGGTGAAGCTGAGTTCAGGGCGTTGCTTCGAGCGCAAATTGACGTCATGGTCAATGCGTTTGCATGCGACGTCACGCGTTTTGGCAGTATCCAGTGTTCATCGGCGGTCAATGCACTCCGCTTTACGTTTATGGGACTCAACGATCACGAAGGCCATAGTCTGTCTCACTCGGGTGATTCCAATGAGCCCCTTCAAGGACAATGGGACCAGATGTTGGTCTGGTACAGTGAGCAGCAAGCCTACCTTTTGGAGCGATTAGCAAGCATTACTGAGGGCGATAAAACACTCCTTGATAACACCTTGGTCTTCTGTGTGAACGAGATCAGCCGGGGCAATACCCACAGTCACAGCGATATGCCGTTCTTGCTGGCCGGTGGAGCCGGTGGACGCCTTCAGACGGGCCGGCATCTCCAATATAGCGACGAGAATCACCTTCGCTTACTCCACTCAATTTTGAATATGATGAATGTGGACGGATCCAACTTTGGACATGCCGATTTTCGCCAGGGACCCCTGCCGGGGCTCTAGGGCTTAGCGGTCTCGGTTTCGAACCCAAACGCCCCACCAGGGGGGCTTAAGCCCATCAACTTGAATGGTTTTCCATCTGTAACCACGACGAGCCCACGCAGCGTGCTCCGCCTTGGAACGTCGGGGTTTCGAGTCGGCGATCGTTGGATGGTAGATCAAAAAGTCCACATCCTTCTTGAGAATGTAGGCGAGTGGTGCGCTTTTCGTATGCCCCGGCCTTTGACCCCTCGCGGGCACGTTATGCGCGATCCATTCGTCATTTAAACCCAGGATGTCCACTGTGTAGAGCCGCGAGTAATAGGGGATAATCCCAGCTGCCGTGGTGGCGATGGCCATATCTTTGTCTGCGTTTTCAGCCAGCCAGCGGCCGATTGCGGTACATTGTTCGTGAAATGTTTTCAGCCAACCAATTCGGTCCACTCCATTGTCGCTGCCGACAGTCATCGCGTGACTGTCGATCTTGCTTATATGAAGACTGGATAAGGCGATGAGTCCAACGATGACGACGCCACACAAGACCGGTTTGAGTGCCCATAGACGCCTGAAAATCACCAGCAGCCCAAGTGCCGCCATGACGCTGACAAGCGGCATGAGGGGCACTAAGAAACGATGTAATGCCATAAAGTCACCACCGACCCGAGCAACATGTACGCTCAGTCCGAAGACAACCAGGGTGGCCAAGCCAAGAAATCTCTTCGTTTCCGAAGTGGCTGTACGCAGGCTTATGTAGCCAAGAACGGGCAGACACCACAGTCCATGGGTATTGATCCAACTGAGTAGATATCGGAGTCCGGGTTTCCAAAAGCCGTCGGCACCAGTTTTCACATAATAAGTATTCGGAAAGGGCCAGCCGTAATAGGTCCAACGCCAGGCAAAGAAAGGCGCGAATACAATCAAGAAAACCCCAGCCCACATCAATTCCAGCCGCGTCGGCTTAAGGCGATGCTCCGAAAGCATCGTCCCGATGTGGTACAGACCGACAAGCCCAAGCAGAAGCATGCCCTCAGGCCTTGTCATCGAGGCCAATGCAAACCAAAAACCACTCCGGAGTAATGCTCTCGACTCCCCCGCACTGCCTCTCATGTAATCGAAAATAGCGAGGGTGGCTAAGGTGGTGAATAGTTGGGTCTCAAGGCCGCCGGTCGCCCAACATGCATAGGCAGGAGATGCCGCTAAGAGCGCGGACGGCACGATATCACTCAGCGAGTCTCGACCCCGCAATCGTGCCATGAAGTTCATCACGAGAAACAGGGTCGTTATCCCGAGGATGATGCTAATGACCCGGCTCCAAATCGCGGGATCAAGACCGACACCGATGACACCGGCCATGGCGACGGTCCAGAGAAAATTGGTATACCCTTCAACCCGTTCGCCTAGATTGAAAACCAATTCCCCGTGGCGGACCAGGTTATCCGAATATCGAAACGAAATGAATGCATCGTCATTGAGGAAGTTGAAGTAAAGAGCATGTGCAACGAAACCCATTGCAACCAGTGCAAATGCGAGGGTTTTGGAGAGTGAATGGTGGCGCGTAGTCAATGACGACCTCTCTGGTTTCGAGACAGAATTGCATGCAGACTTACGAGCGACGCAGCAATGCAGTATACTCGGACGAAGAATCCAAGGAAGACCCCCAGGTCCTCCTTACTATAAGTCGAGCAGGAGACCAACACTGAAAGTCCACGGAAACGTTCAAGGTCTTAAACCCAAACAACGCCATCGGCTAGGTTTACTCTACAATCGGAAAGTTCCAACCAACTTAATCGTCTCGCCACCCTTGGCAACCTCGCTTTGCGAACTCTCTCACGAGATAGGGCGCCAAATTGGGGTTACCCTTGATCGGCGGGGTCGGGTTCGCCACGTGATCGTTGGTGATGCAGACCAATTGTTTATTCCCGATTTAGGACGGTCGCGCGCAGGTGAAGGGCGTTTCCGTGGTATTCGGCTGGTTCACACGCACTTGCGTGATGAGCCGCTCAGCCAAGATGATCTCACCGACCTTGTGCGCTTGCGCTTGGATCTTATCGCAGCTGTCGGGGTTGGCCACGATGGACGACCGAGCCGACTTTATCATTCTCACTTATTGCCCCATGGCAGCGAAACGCCCTACGCGCAGCCCACTCGGACGACAGTCTGGGATGACTCAATCGACTTCGATGGTTTCATTAACGACTTGGAAGACGAATTTAGCCGTCGAACCATCGGTGCCGTTGAGACCGAAGGCCAAACCCGAGCGATCGCAGTCCATGTCAGCCTGCCCAGCGACACCATCGAACCTGACCTGGCATTGATGGAACTGTCCGAGTTAGCCAGTACAGCCGATGTGGCCCTCGTGGACGTCATTATCCAGAAGCGTCGGAGTTACGATCCGCGGTATGTTATCGGAAAGGGGAAACTCGACGATCTCTTGCTGCGGTCTATGCAGCAGGATTGCGAATTGGTGATTTTTGACCAGGACTTGACGCCGAACCAAGTTCGAGCCATCGCCGAAGCAACGGACCTGAAGGTCATCGACCGCAGCATGCTCATTCTGGACATATTTGCCCGTCGAGCTCACACACGCGAGGGTAAGTTGGCCGTTGAATTAGCTCAGTTGAAATACCTGCTGCCACGATTGGCCCAACGGAGTTCCGCTTTTTCGCGGCTGGCGGGTGGTATCGGAGGCCGCGGACCGGGTGAGACCAAGTTAGAAATCGATCGGCGACGCGCCAGAGATCGAATCAGCGCATTGACCAAATTACTCAAGACCGCAGCCAAACAACGGCAGAACCGGCGGCAGCGACGGAACGCACGCCATGTACCGACGGTGGCCGTCATTGGCTACACCAATGCTGGAAAAAGTACGCTTTTCAATGCGATTACGCAAAGTGAGGTTCTCACTGAAGACAAGCTGTTTGCGACTCTCGACGTAACGACGCGGCGGTTACGCTTTCCGCGAGACCGAGAGCTGGTTATCACAGATACCGTTGGATTTATCAGGGATCTGCCAGATGGGCTCGTAAACGCGTTCAAAGCGACTCTTGAAGAGGCGCATGAGGCTGATGTGCTTGTCCATGTCGTCGACATCGCTGACGCGCAGATGGAGGAGCAGATCGAGTCAGTGAGACGGATTTTGTTGGAGACGGACCTGGATCAGAAACCCGTCATTTTGGTTTTCAATAAGATTGATTTGTTAGAGTCCGAGATCGCCCATAACCTATGCCGCCTCTACGGTGCTTTTGGTGTCTCAGCATTGGAGCGAAAGACACTTCGACCGGTCCTCGACGCACTTGAGGCACGTTTATGGCAAGAAGAGAAAAAAGCACAGCGCGTAAACCCCAACTGAGAGATTGGGTCGTGACCGGCGACACTGACATTGAAACTCAAATCAGGATGATGGTTTAATTTGAGTGTGTACGAAACATTGGAGGTTTACTGCCGATGCCGACTCATGAAGTAAAAAATCAAGTCCCCCCACTCCATGATTACAATCTCTATACGTCTGACCGTGCACTGAGAGATGCAGTCACGAGGGAAGGGGGCCAATGGGGGGCTGATTCGTTGACGGAGTTTGGGCAATTGGTTGGCTCTGCAGACATGCAAGAGCATGGACGCCTCGCGAACGAAAACCCCCCGATTCTCAAGGCATTTGACCGTTTTGGCCACCGGGTCAATGTGGTCGAATATCATCCGAGTTATCACCATTTAATGTCCACGAGCATGGCTCACGGATTGCATTCGATGCCGTGGCGGGTCGAGAAAGACGGTCGCTTGGTTGTTCGAGCAGCCAAGAATTATATGATGAGCCAAGTCGAGGCCGGACATGGCTGCCCAATCACGATGACCTTCGCCTCAATTCCTGCCTTGAGACATGATGCTGGTATCGCAGCAGAATGGATTCCGAGACTCACGTCGAATCACTATGATTCCAGCAATCGGCCTGCGGCCTTGAAAAGTGCTAACACCGCCGGCATGGCAATGACTGAAAAACAGGGTGGCTCGGACGTGAGGGCCAACGCGACCCGCGCCATTCGCCAAGCTGACGGAAGTTATCGGCTGGTTGGCCACAAGTGGTTTTGTTCAGCACCTATGTCAGATTTATTTCTGACACTGGCCTATGATGACGACGGCTTATCGTGCTTTATCGTACCGCGCTGGATGCCAGACGATAAGCCAAACAGTATGAATTTACAGCGCTTAAAAGATAAGGTTGGCAATCGGTCAAATGCGTCAAGTGAGATCGAATATGACCAGGCTTACGCGCTGCGCTTAGGTGCACCGGGACGAGGCGTTAGAACGATCATTGACATGGTCGCTCACACGCGACTCGATTGCGTGGTTGCCAGTGCGGGTCTGATGAGACAGGCCGTCGCACAGGCGAGTCATCATGCTCGACATCGATATGCATTCGGTAAGGCGTTGATCGACCAACCGCTCATGCGAAATGTGTTGGCTGACATTGCCATCGAAGCCGAGGCAGCGACGGCACTGGGCTTTAAATTGGCGCGGGCATATGAGTTGGGAAGCACAGATCCTGTCCAAGCTCAGTTTGCTCGCATCGCGACTGCTATTGGAAAATATTGGGTCTGCAAGCGGGTGCCGTGGGTTGCCTATGAAGCGATGGAATCTCATGGTGGTAACGGGTACATTACAGAGCACAGCATCGGCCGTTTGTATAAGGAGGCGCCTCTCAATTCGATTTGGGAAGGCTCTGGCAATGTGATTTGTCTCGATGTCCTCCGAGCACTGGTCAAAGAACCCGATGCGTTTTCTGCACTTCGCCACCAATTGGATAGGGCACGGGGTGCTCACGCACACTATGATCAACTGCTCAATCGGATCGACAGTCTCGCTCAAGGTGCAATCGGTCAGAGTGACGCCAGGCGATTTGTCGAAATGCTCGCATTGGCTCTTCAAGGATCCATTCTCATCACAACGGGTGATGACGCCATCGCGGACGCATTTGTGCAGTCAAGATTGAGCCCGGATCGGTTCGCGTGTTTTGGTACACTTGCGCAAGACATCGATATCGATGCGGTGTTGCGCCGTGCGTCGCCTCAGAACGCGTGAGGGGTACGCCTGTTGTGAGTAAGTCAACCATATGGGTCAATGGTCGCGAGGGAGGCCAGGTGCCAGGCGACGACCCTGGGCTGCTTTTTGGCTTAACAGCTTTTGAAACCCTTCGGACCTATGATGGCGTGCCTTTCCGATTTGATGCCCATCTTCTGCGTCTGCAACGGTCCGCTGACGCGATGGGCCTGGACCTGCCACCCATCGTTCAAGTCAGACGGGAAATTAGGTCGGCTTGCCAGGGCAATGTGTCCATACGATACACTGTCACGGCTGGCGGAAACATTATCCTTCAGCGCAAGGCCATCGAGTCTGGAACCGCGGGTCGTGTCGTGCGGGTGGCCTCTCTTTCTTGGGTTAATCCACCGTCTTTGCCTGGTGCCGTTAAGCATGGGTGCCGCGCGGCCTGGCTATTGGCTGCGCGAAAAGCACAGGTCGATGAGGTCTTGCTGGTCGATCCAGACGGTCATATTCTAGAGGCCAATCGCTCGAACGTTTTCGCCGTCATCGAGGGTCGATTAATCACGCCGCCATTGGATGGACGGCAGCTTGCTGGGGTGACTCGCGAGGCCCTCATGGATGCTGCAAAGGCCGCACAGATCGATGTCGCCGAGGCGGCTATCCCGGTAGACAGCTCATTCGATGAACTCTATCTCGCATCGACTCTAAAAGAATTATCACCAGTGGTTGAGTGTAATGGGCGCCCATTGACTGGACATGGTCCGATCGGTGCGCGGCTGCATCGTGCGTTCCGTCGACTTGTTCACGCAGAGTGTGGTTCATGAAATCAAAGTTTAACCGGATTGGTGTCATCGGCGATCCGCAGACTACGTTTGAGCAATTTCTCTCGGTTTTAAAGCACCATGATTTGCTTTGCACAAACGCTGAGTTGAGGCCTGATGTTGGTTTGATCACCATTGGCGATTATTTTGATTTTGGCCGCGATGGCGTGGCGCTTGAACAAGCTCAGCTTGAGGGGGTCAAGATTCTGGAGTGGCTCATGGCACACCCCAGGGAACAAGTGGTTATGATCATGGGAAACCACGATGTGTGCCGAGTGATGGAGCTCTACCGTATGACCGATGCGGCATTTTCCGATGCTCGAGCTGTCGCTGACCAAGGTGATGAGGATACCTTCTTTAAGCGGTTTCCGGACCTTCCGGCACTTGGCGTCGCTCAGCGGGATTTCTCGGCGTTTACGGTTCGGCAGAGAAGGTTGGTCCAGACCCTTCTGCTCCAAAGACGATTTCGGCTCGCCTGTGTTGGTCTGAGCGAGTTTGGTCACCCTGTTTTGGTCACGCATGCAGGCGTGACCAATCGCGAATTAGATTTACTCGGTTGTCATGACCTGTCACCCAAGGTCATTGCACGTGCGCTCAATGATTTCTTAGATCGAGCCGTAGATGCTGTGGCTGATGCGTGGCGTCAGGGCGAGGCCGCGGCTTTAGATTTAACGCCCTTGCACTATGCAGGCCGACCCGGACTCGAAGGACGCGGCCTTTTATACCATCGACCAACCACCAAGTCCTCGGCAGCAAGGGGGCCAGATGGTGCGCTTCGTCGCTTCAACATTCACGACTTACCCAAGGGTCTTCATCAGGTATGTGGCCACACACAGCATAAGAAATGTCAGAAATTAATGCCTGAACTCGCAGCCCATTTGGACCCGAACTATGGTGCTTTAAGAACATTAACCGTATCTACAGACGGGCCCTCCTATGGGCTTGGGGCTCTTGAGCCCAATGTTGATGATGCATGTCTTTGGATGGTTGACTCGGGTCTTAATTATTGGCCAGCCGATTCGGTGGAGATCCTCAAACTCAACTCATTCGAGACCGCTTTGTCCGAGTCGAGATAAGGTCGTTTTCGAAAGGAATATAAAGCGTAGCAGCTTGTTCGACGAGTCGGGTATTTCTGTGTTACCCTCCGCGATGTGAACCAGCCAGTTACCAAACCGCCAATGGCAACGGGTGAGATGGGTATCATCCGTGCTGTTTATTTGCTGCGCCAAGTCTATCCCATCAATGAAGCGCGGGTGATCGCTATTGGTTCGTCCGAACTGGTCATCGGGCGAGCACCTAACGATCGGAACGGTCTCACTATCGCTGATGGTGAGGCGAGTCGTCGCCACGCCATGGTTAGTTTTGATAGGCGGTCGAATGCACATATGGTCTCCGACCTGGACAGCAGCAACGGGACTTTCCTCAATGGGAGCAGAGTCAGCAGTGCTAAGCTCGAGGACGGCAGCGTTATTCGTACAGGTCGAAGTATCTTTGTTTACGTTCGAGCTGCCTTAGGGCCAGGTACACCGATTCCAAGTTTATCGCCTCGTCTGAGCTTGGCGCGGGCCATTGTCGAAGGCATTGCCGATCGCGCTGCGAGTTCCGATTTGCCGGTGTTAATTTACGGTCCAACCGGTGCAGGTAAAGAGCGAATGGCCGAGCGTATACACGTCATGAGCCGACGCAAGGGTCGTTTGGTATCGCTTAATTGTGGTGCATTGAGCAGTGAATTGCTTGGCAGTGAGCTGTTTGGGCACGTCAAGGGGGCCTATTCGGGCGCCCAATCTTCGCGGACAGGTTTATTTGCGGCTGCCGACGGAGGGACTCTATTCCTCGATGAAATTGCAGAGTTGCCCCTCGAGCAACAGCCAGCGTTGCTCCGTGCATGCGAGACCGGGCGAATTCGTCCAGTCGGTGCTGACCGAGACCAATCTGTCAACGTACGCATTGTTGCAGCGACCCACACGGACCTAGACTCTATGTGCACCGCTGGAACATTTCGAACAGATCTTTTGGCACGATTGAGGGGGGTCACGATTCAACTCCCGGCGCTGAGTCGGAGACGCGATGAGATACTCGCGCTATTCGACGACTTCGTCGAAGGCATCCCCTTCGGCATCACGGTTGCCGAGCGGCTTCTCCTGTATAAGTGGAAAGAAAATGTACGGGAGTTAAAGAACGTCGCTGAGTACGTTCGATTATTTGCGCAGCAGGCTGGGTCCGTGCATCCCTCGCACCTGCCGAGTCATGTAACGGGAAGTACAGCCAACGAGCCATCTGGGCCACCTTCGCTTTCGAAGCTTGAAGACCTTCTGCGTATTCACGGCGGGAACATGTCAAAGGTTGCTCGCGACCTTGGTGTCCATCGACAGCAAGCGTACAGGTGGGTCTCAAAAGAGGGCTTAAACCCTGCAAAATATCGGCGAAACTGACTGCGAAACCCACTCTTAAAACAGCTCAACGGGTATGAGGACACGACTTATGAATGAGGACCAAAACACAGCCTCACTTAAACGAAGCTTGTCCTTTACGGCTGTTGTGGCACTCGGCATCAATGGTGTTATCGGTCAGGGTATCTTCTTATTGCCTGGAAAGGCAGCTGGCTTCTTAGGGCCCGCATCCCTGGTTTCGCTTATTTTTGGGGGGGTGCTCTGTTTCCTCATCGCGCTGTGTTTCGCCGAAGTGGCGAGCCGCTTTGATGAAACCGGCGGGGCCTATGTTTATGCTCGGCGTGCATACGGGGAATTTGTTGGCTTTCAAGTGGGGTGGATCACCTGCTGTATTGCGGTCATTTCATGGGCGGCTTTGGCTAATGGTTTGATGGTGGTTCTATCGGGACTTATGCCGACCTATTGGCAGGGCGCAGTCGATTGGTTTACCGGCGTTGTTCCTTGGGTTAATGCCAGCAATTCCGCTGATGTGTTCCAAAAGACCGTCGCTATCATGGTCATGACCGCGCTCATGGTGGTCAATCTCTTTGGTGCCCGCCAGGGTGCGGCCATCTCCACAGTGTTTTCTGTTGCAAAACTTGCACCCATGCTCCTGTTTGTTTTGGTCGGACTCTTCTTTATTGAAGGGGGCCGTTTCTCAGATTTTGCCCCTGAGGGATGGGGCAGTTTTGGCGAAGCGACAATGGTTCTCCTCTACGCGTATGTCGGATTTGAAACATTGGTTGTCCCTGCGGGTGAAATGGAAAACCCAAAGCGGAATGTCCCCCTTGCTTTGTTGGTGGTGATGGCGGTTGTCACCATCGTGTACGTGGGTGTTCTGAGCGTCGCCATTGGAACTTTAGATGGTCTCCCTGGGCATCCTAATCCGGTTGCCGCCAGTGCCCACGAGTTTATGGGGGCCAATGGCGGTATGATTATCGCGATTGGAATCGCCATTTCAGTATTTGGGACCAATGCGGGGGCGGCTTTCGTCAGTCCACGTCGTTTTTTCGCCATGGCAGAACGCGGCGACCTGCCTCGTTTATTCGCGCGCTTAGATGGTCAGTCAGGGACACCGCGAGCCGCCATTGTCCTCACCTGGGCTCTGGCCAGTGTGCTGTGTCTGAGCGGTTCATTTGCCGAGCTGGCTGTGGTCGGTGTGGTCGCCCGATTTCTCCAATACATTCCGACATGTCTTGCCGTCTTAGTGCTCAGGCGCATGTCAGATGGCGATCCGGCTGAGTCGGAGGGGGCTTTTCGCGTTCCGGGTGGCCCAGCGATTCCATTGGTCGCCATCGGATTGTGTTGTTGGCTCCTGTTTAATACACCGATGGCACGAATTGTAATGGGACTCTACTTCGTCGCTCTTGGCATTGGACTCTATGCACTGCGACGCGCAGTCGATCGCGGTCGGGCCACTCCAGGCCCGGTTCGGGTTGCGGACTCTGGTTCGGACAGTCATGGAGTTGACGGCTAATGCACGTCGCAGAGAAGCCCGTTGATACCCAGCCGGTGAAGCCAAATAAAACGATGATCTGGGTGCTCAGTGCCTGCTCGTTTCTCGTCCTTGGCAGCTACGCAATCGCACGGCCATCTCTCAAAGCCCTGTTGGTCGATCATTACGGAAAAGACGCTGTACCGTATGCATGGATCTTCGTTGCAATCGGCGTCACGTTGACCGTTGCCATCTACAGCCGGGCGGCCGCTCGCATGGAATTAAAGAAATTGTACCAGCGGGCCGTCCTGTGGATTTGCGTTGTCCTCGTCATTGGTTTGCTTCTGTATCATTCGGGGCTTACTTGGGCCGTTTTTCTGCTTTTCGTCTGGAAAGACGTCTATATTGTTGTGCTCATCGAGATGTTTTGGACCTTCGCAAATTCAGTCTTTCAACTGAAAACCGCCAAGTGGATTTATGGGGTTTTCTTGAGTGTAGGCACCTTGGGCGGTATGGCCGCAAACTTCTCAGTCGGTGGTCTGGCTGACCAATTAGGGACGGGTCATGCACCCTGGCTTGTGCTGCCGATGCTCTTGGTCACAGCTGGTTTGATCAGTGCCATGCCAAACATTAAGCCTGATGAGCGAGGCGCCGAAAAGGCACCCATCGATTTCGCATCGGGGTTCAAATTGGTGCTTCGAACCAAGTATCTACTTTATCTTTTGGGCATTATTGCTCTGATTCAGCTCGCCTTAAACCTGGTCGATTTTCAGTTGACTGCAATGATTGAGTCCAACTACCCGAGCAGCGAAGATAAGACGGCAGCTTTTGGGACCGTGTATGGGTACATCGATGCAGCTGCCCTCTGCATGCAGTTGGGCGGTGGCCTAATCATTTCAGTCATCGGCATCGGTGGAGTTCTCGGGGGCGTCCCGGTCATTCTGCTCGTCTGCCTGAGTGCCTTTGCCGCCATACCAACCGTAGGCCTCATCTCCTTTGCGTTCATCGCTGGGAAATCCATGGACTACTCGGTTTATCGAACGGCCAAGGAAGCACTCTATCTCCCATTGAGTCATCGAGAACGCGCGCAGGGCAAAGCGGTGATCGATATGATGATCTATCGGGTTGCCAAAGCGAGCGCGGCTGCATTACTGATCGCTCTCGGAAGCTTCAGTTCATCGCCCGAATTACTTGTGGGTATCTCGGTTCTCGCCGTGATCGGTTGGCTTTGGCTGACAGCACGTATTCTTCCCCTCTACAAACAGCGGATTGCCGATAAGGACATGGAATCACCGCGGGGCTGAATCTGGACGAAACGCTCACCTTGTCGTACATTAGCCCCTACGTTTCATCGAGAGTGCTATGACAGACGATCAAGAAAAACGCGTATTATTGATTCAAGTTCGTGCTCCAGATGACCCCATGCTGGATCATGAGGTCGCGTGTGTGAGCATGCGATTCGGCGACCGCCAGATTGAATTGGCTCGTCGCAATGCGCTCGTGGATGTCGCCAATGCCAATTGGCTTGATGGTGTCGATGGTGTTGTTATTGGTGGCTCCGGTGATTTCAGTGTTCATCATCCAAAATCTCAACCCTGGGTGACCCCATTGCGTCTGGTCTTGGACGGTATTTTGAACAACGATATACCCTGTTTCGCCATCTGTTTTGGGCATCAGCTTCTGGGGCAGCATTTGGGTAGGCCAGTGATTACAGATCCGAGCCATGCAGAGTTAGGAACCGTACACGTTGAACTCACGGAGGCGGGTCGACGGTCGGCCTTGTTCAGTCAATTTCAGGGGCGGTTTCATGTTCATTCTGGACATAGCGACCATGTCAGCGGGGTTCCGGTAGGCGTCGACCTATTGGCCAGTAACGCGGCCACGAAGACTCAGGCGTTTCACGTACGAGGAACACGGGTCTACTCCGTCCAATTTCATCCCGATATGACTGGGGCAGAGGCTCGCTATCGCTACCTTGCGTATCGACAGGGCTTTGCAAAGCGTCTGGATCCATCGGCAGAGAGTAAGGCGGACATGTTCTTACCCGACCAAGATGAAAGTGCTGTGCTACTCGGCCGTTTCTTTGATGTCTGCATGGCGCAGCAGGAATGACGACAACACGGCGAGCGTTTTACCGTCCAAGATCGCTCCATCCAAGATGAGTTGGTGGATCTCTTCAAGGGGTGTGAGACGGACTTGAATATCTTCGTCTTGTTCAAGTGATTGACCCACCCATTCTAGGTCGCGAGCAACGTAAATGTGCATGACCTCCGTCGATAGGCCAGGTAGGGCGTAGATGCTCTGCAGGTAGTCCAGCTGCCCAGCCTGATACCCGGTTTCTTCCAATAGCTCTCTCGAGGCGCAAGTGATTGGGTCTTCAGCACGGGCCATTGTACCGGCAGGAAGTTCGAGAATCCGACACCCGATTTGCCATCGTTTATTCTCGATCAGAACCACCTGTCCGTCGGTGGTGAGGGGCAGGATGACGACGGAACCATGATGGATAACGACGGCCCGGCGTTCGATGTGTGCCGCTCCGAAGGTCAGTTCGCAAGAGCGAAGGCTAAATCTCTCCTCTCGATAAATTGTCTGACCCTTGGGGGGGGTTGGTTTGATCATGTCGTCAGCACCAGGTCCAGTAAATCACCAAGGTAACGCCCTGCCGTGTCCAACGTCCGTTTAGGTTCGCCGGGTACATGACCGGCGAGTGGTGGCGCGACTTCGACAAGATCACCTCCAACGAGCGGAAATCTCTGACCGAGACCGTGAGTGAGGGCTGAGACCAAATCGGGGGTGAGCCCACCCGGTTCGGGCGTGCCTGTTGCTGCAGCATAGGCTGGGTCCGTTCCATCGATATCGTTGCTGACATACAAGGCATCGACGCCCAGTCGATGAAAATGCGTTGCGATTTCATCGATGAGTTTTTGCGGGCCTTTTGCCGCGGCTTCAGCGGCCCAAACTTGTCGGACGCCCAAGGTCGTCTCCCAGTGAGATTTGGTCCGGCCGCTCGTCCGAATCCCGACCTGCACAAGCCGCCCATCGCGTCCCAGTTTTTCATTGGCATGGTATGCCCAGGTTGCGAAACAGTATTTGATACCGAGGCGTTCACTCAGCAGATCCGTGTGCGCATCGAAATGTAAGAGACCGATGCGACGACCAAGTTTTGTCTCCCAGTGATCGAATGCGGCCGCGAATGCTGGCCAGCCTATGCTGTGGTCTCCGCCGATGACAATCGGGACGATGGCCGGGTTTTCCCGATAGGCATAATCCAAAGCGCCTCGGCAAATACCTAATGGACTGACCACGCGGGCCTTTGATGACTGACTGCTGCCATAGAGGGCATGTTCGGTTCGAGTTCGTTGCGGCACCGAGACCATTTCCTCGCTTAAGAGTTGGGGTACGGTTAAAACGTCTCCCATATCGAGTACGCGTTTATCCCAAATCGGATGACCATCGTTGGTCATCAAGTGACGGCGAATCGCACCGGGTGCTCGATTTGAGCCGCGGGTAAAGCCAGCACCAGCATCCGATGGCACCCCGAGGATCGTGCTCTTAGCATGATCCAACCGCTCCAGTGACGCTCTCCAGAGGGCATCCACGTCATCTTTCGTCCGACAACGATACAGCTGTGTTTGCAAAGCCAAAAGTTCATCGACCCCCGTGCTCACAACGTGAATGCCACCGCCGGCAGGCTTTAGAACACAGGTCAACTCGTCGAGTGTCATGATTTATTCATCTCCAACCCAGCACTCTATCAGCACGTCATCGCGGACGCGCAGCGCACCAAAAAATGTAGAGTATGGCTCAATTCCCCATCGGCTCGGTTTTAGTCTTCCTTGGCCATGCCAACCGCTTTGGCTATGGCTGACTTCAAGTTTAACCGCTTGCTGTCGTCCCAGCAATCTCAGCTGACCAATGATCCATGAACCTTCAATTTGGCCTTCGAAAGATGCCTTTGGATGTAACTCAGTTCTCAGGACTCGTTCACGAATAATTTTCAGAATCTCGCGGCGGTGTTTTCTGGGTAATGGCTTGAGGTCCGACGCTTGGTCGCTGACAGCTCCGAGCACTCCGATGGACTGGCAGTCGATGTCTACGCGGATGCTCCCTTGCGATACGTTGACTGGAACCACTGTGGCCGACAGACGTAAATTATGGCCTAAAGCGGCCAAAGGTCCGTCTCGAAACGTCGTGATTTCGAGTCGGATGGAAGGGGACTGAGACAGGCCACTCAATACATGTCTTCGTCGATCGCGATGGAGAGGTCGATTCCACTCATTGAATACATTCCGGAGGCGGCTGCGTCGATGGGCACCCACCCTTCGGGTGCCATTAACCATCGCGGACTCGCCGGGATGACATCACCGTGCCGACGGAGCTCATAAATGAGCTCGAATAAACGCTTCGGATTGCCATTTGCGAGACTTACGATTCGATTTTTTTCATCGGTCTCAAGTTTGATCAACTCGTCTGCAATTCGGCCCAACTCTTCCGCATTTAATGGCTCCAATGCCCGTCTTGCACTGGCTAACCAACTCGGCATTCGGTCACCGGCGAGCACCTTAGGGTTGCTTCCCGCGAGAACAACAATAACGGGTAGCTTAGCATTTCTAATTGATTTGATGATGGCTAAGATTTGGTCATCAATGGTGTCCACGCCATCGATTGCAAGGACAAACGGTCTCTGGTCACAGCAGGCTCTAATGAACATTTCAATACAGGCCATATCCCGTTGGTTGCTTTTGCCTCGGTCATCCTCCATCAGCCATTCAACGAGTTGTGCTTTTTCTTCCATTGAGGTGCCATGTCCATCTAAGAACCACTCCAGGTGCTCTTGCAATGCTTCTGCTTGCATGCCGATGCCGCCAGATATGCTTGTCATGGTCGAGCGAATACTGGGTCCGTAGCGCCACTGATGCTGGTGGGCTTCAATTTCTCCTTGGGCCAAAAATGGACTGAGCAGTTCCGTCAGGAGTCGCGTTTTGCCACTGCCTTTTGCGCCTGTGAGAACCAGGATCCCCGGTGATGGTTCGCTGATCCAATGATCGAGACCGCGCGATAAGCTGAGCAGGAGTTCATCTCGACCAACCAATGTCGATGTGCGCAATGGCGCCTCGGGAGGTCGAGTTCCTAGACTGCCTTCGAAGGTCGATGTCAGGAGTGATTTCCTATGCTCGAACAGTACGGCCGCTTCATCGTCGGTGACTTGCTCACGATGGACCACTTCATGACTGCCCGTCGGCACCCCGTCAATTTCTGGGGTCAACACTTCCAAGGGTTGGTCCATTAGGCTGGCCAAAGCGGCCCTCGCTTCTGCCGCGGTTCGAAAGCGCGCGAATGGTTCGGGCTGTAACATTCGGTCTAGAACCTCCCACAAACCCACGGGGGTGGTGAATCCAGGCCTTGGTTCGAGGGACGGACAGCCAGAGTCCAGACGGATAATCAGCGATTGAACTGGGCTGGAGGCCCAGAATGGAACCCGTCCACAGATGATTTCATAGAGTACAATGGCGAAGCAGTATAGGTCGGTCCAAGGGCCGATTCGGCGTCGATTGCCGGTGGCTTGCTCTGGTGCCGCGTAGTCGACAGTCCCGAGTAAATCATAAGCAGAGGTGCCGCTCCGCGCGCGGTCCCGCAGCCGTGCGACGCCGAAATCGAGCAGGACAGCTTCACCCAATTCATCAACCAAAATGTTATCTGGTTTGATATCTCTGTGAATGACCGAGTGCGAATGTGCGTGAGCGAGGGTTTCCAATATCTGGTCTAGGACGGGCCAAATATCATTCCAACCGTGCCATTTGACGGCAGCTTCATGAAGTGGACGTCCGCTTTGGAGTTCCATGACAAAGAACAGACCCACATCGGGGTCAGTTCCGGCATCGACCACGGGTACGATACGTGGATGATGAAGCCGCGCCATGGCTCTAATTTCTCGTTGGAATCGGAGTTCAGCGGCAGGGGCTGCTGCAATGGGTGGTCTGAGAATTTTGATGGCGAGGGTTTGTCCCGTGAGCTGATCGTGGGTTCGCCAAACTTCTCCCATACCGCCGACACCGATTCTGTCCAGCAACGTATAGCGACGCGCGACCAACACTTCTTTTGCCATCGAGAACCCTAGCCCACCCAATCTAATCAAGAGTGTGACCCGTTACGTCCGAGAGATCCATAGCAATCGACACCAACTCAAAGACCTTGGATGCTTTTCGAACAGCCGATGTGGACTCAAATTTTCCGACAATTGAACAATGAGCCTACCAGCGTGACTGCAAGACATGCCACAATAGGGCGGCACACTCACATGATGCGGGTTATTGAATTGCGATCGTCCACCATTTTCATTCTCACCTGCGTGTTTGCGCTGCTGCCCGTCACTGGAGAGGCTCAGAGTATCCAAGACGGGCCTGGTAATTGGCGCCTGGATTTGAAACTGGCCTCCCGAATCAATCCCATCGGATTGGCACTACGACCCGCTTTGGGTTATCGGATTTCCTTGTCTGATTCAGATCACTTAGTTCTGAAGGGAACCCACATCGAGACAGGCTTTTTAGGGGCTGTTAGCCCGGCCTCGTTTCATCCTGGTATGTACGTCACAGTTGTCCCCATCGCGCCATTAGTGCTGCGTCTGCGGGTGCAGCAACTTCGCTACTTTGGGCTCTTTGGCAATCTGAGTGAGTACGATAGTCTCGAGCCAGATTGGCGCGATGAGATCAGGCAAGAGTCCATGACCAACGGACGTCATGAAACAGCCATCCGGGCCCAAGCTCAGGCTCAGTTCCGCATTTTCTATCGAGGGGTTGCGATGATGACCCAGTATACATTCGGACTGTATCAAGCCGATATTGGGCTTGGGGGAAGTTGGTATGAATCCAGCGATGACCTTCTCCTTGCTCGTAACGAACAAGTTCATCGAGTCGATTCCCTATTGGGTTGGTACGCATCGGGTTCACCGTTCTCGGTGCAGCACCTTTTACTCGGTGGGTTGTGGCAGGGCTATTGGGTGGAGAAGACTGGCATTCGAAGACACATCGCCGGAGGCGTTGTGGGCTATCGGCCTGGCTGGTTACCTGAACGCCGGTTGACCGCGCTTTTCCTCTTCGCACGCTATTTCGAGGATGTTTACCGCACTGGCGAATTCTATTTTGGCAGTATGATTTCGATGACATGGGAGAACCTGACATCAAAGCCAGACGCTCCATAATGAACCGTTTTTTGAATCAGGGTCCCAAGGTTGCTTGGTGTCTTATTGTTGTCGGTTATGCATTGGGCTGTGACGATGACAGTGCACGGGGTAAGATGGGCGATGCCGGTGACCGACAGCTGCTCGTCGATGCCACGCAAGCGGGTCGGACCGATGCGACAGGGTCGCCATGTCGCCTCAATAGCGATTGCATTCCTCAGCTGTTTTGTAGTGATGCGGGTCGATGCATCTTTCAATGCCGTGAGAATAGAGATTGTCTCTCAGAGAGGTGCGTAAGCGGGCAATGTCGTCCCGCGGTTGGGCAACGTGCTGATGCCGCTGTTGTCGATTCTGATACCCAGTCTGGGATGTGTGCTGGTGACGATGATTGCCTGAATGAAGCCGAGGTGTGCATGAATGGCGCATGCATTCAACATTGTCGTATATCAGGGTGTGGACCGAGAGAGATTTGCCAGCTAGACACCGGTGTCTGCGCTGATTCGGATGCCGGAGACTGCGAACCCAATGGGTGCGGGAACGGGCGCTACTGTGATTCGGACACTGGCACGTGTAGACCCTTGCAAAACGACTGCCTCAACCGGCCTTGTCCAGCCAGCTATGGGTGCCGACGTACTGATCGACGCTGTGTTTCACTGCCGCCTGATTGCGTTGCTTCGTCCTGTCCTGACGCATTCGAATGCGATCCCCAGACGAACCGCTGTCGACCCGGTTTTGATTGTAATTTCGATGGTTGCGAGGGTGGCCTCGCGTGTGACCAGGACACAGGTCAATGTATAGATGTTCCAGGAGACGGGGCACTGGGTGACGGGTGTCAACGAGCTGCAGACTGTATGAGCGGGCTTTGTTTGGACGTGACCGTCGAGAACCAAAATCACGTCGTCTGCGCAAAACCGTGTTGTAGCGAGTTTGATTGTCCACTGGGATTTGGTTGTCGAGATACGATGGGCATTCAGGTGTGTTTGCCCAGTCGAATCTATCCACCTGGATATCGCTTTGATGCCGTTCGTGGGCAGGCCTGCGGTCCCGGTGCCAGGGGCTGCCAAAGTGGGCTTTGCGATCTGGGGCGGGACCAATGTCTCGGGCTTTGCTGCACGAGCAACGATTGTGGCGGTCAGACCTGTGCCTTTCGACAAGTGGGACAACAGGCACGGACCATTTGTGATGCGGTGCCCATCGGTTTTGGCCGAACAGGCCAAGGGTGCGCGAGTGAATTCGATTGTTTGAGCGGCGTTTGCGTTCCTGTGCCCATCGGCGGCGCGCCCGGACAGTGTGCAGACCTATGCTGCACTGCAGCTGATTGTCCAGTGACCACAACCTGTGGCCAAGTGGTAGGTCTGGGCGGGACCATTGTCTCAGCGTGCGTACCCATTGCCCCGGGAGTAGTACCGAATGGGATGAATTGCTTAGATGATGTCGACTGTCAGAGCGGTCAATGTGTTGAGAGAGTCTGTCGTGGGCCATGTTGCCGCACGCCTGATTGCCTTCAAGGGCAGACCTGTTTACCAAGACCCAATGATGAAGGAAGCTTAGTACGCGTCTGCGTGCCACCCGGTTTTTGATGCATTCAACCCTTTCGGTGCCCCCGCTAAAGTCGGTGTCTGTGCCGACTTTGATCATCTGAATTGAGACTGTGGGCGTGAGTGGCTACACTGACCGGCAGGATATGCGTTTTATTGGAGTCTGAACGATGGATTTTTCTTTATCCCAAGAACAAGAGCAACTGAGAGACCTTGCCCGTGAATTTGCCAGAAATGAGATCAGGCCGGTATCGGCCCATCATGATCACACCGGTGAGTTTCCATCAGGCGTTCTGAAGAAAGCATGGGAACTTGGACTCATGAATACTCATATCCCAGAAGCCTATGGGGGCATGGGGCTGGGTGTCGTTGACGGCGTTCTCATGGGAGAAGAGACGGCTTGGGGTTGCACCGGGGTGTCCACTGCAATCGAAGCCAATACTCTCGCTGAAGCACCCGTTATCGTTGCCGGAAGTGAAGCGCAGAAGAAGAAATATCTCGGAAGAATGAATGATGAGTTTCTCTTTGCTGCATACGGCGTAACAGAGCCTAACGCTGGGAGCGATGTCGCAGCCATTAAGACAACCGCTGTACGCAAAGGTGACAAGTACATCATTAACGGCGAAAAGATGTGGATTACCAATGCGGGCCAGGCCAATTGGTTTTTCGTTTTAGCCAAGACTGACCTAGAAAGCAGGCATGCTGGCATGACGGGTTTTATCGTTGATGCTGACTCGCCGGGAATTACTCTGGGTCGCAAAGAGATCAACATGGGCCAGCGAGCCAGCGATACCCGTGGCATTCGCTTCGAGAATGTTGAGGTCCCTGTAGAGAACCGACTTGGTGACGAAGGGTATGGGTTCAAAATTGCGATGAAAGCATTCGATGTCACCCGACCGCTGGTGGCATCGGGGGCTGTGGGCCTTGCTAAGGCTGCCTTTGAACATGCGTGCGTTTACGCGAGAGACAGGAAGTCTATGGGCAAGCCCTTATATGCACATCAAGCTGTCAGCTTCATGATCGCCGACATGGCGAAGGACATCGAGGCGGCACGGCTCTTGGTTTGGCAATCCGCTTGGGCCATCGATAACGGGCGTCGGAATACCAAACTAGCCTCGATGGCAAAGTGTTTCGCAGCTGATACGGCCCATCGTGTCGCAAGTGATGCGGTCCAGGTATTTGGTGGCAATGGGTTCAATACCGAATACCCCGTTGAGAAGCTACTGCGCGACTCGAAGATTTTTCAGATCTATGAAGGCACAAGCCAGATCCAACGGTTAATTATCGCCAAAGAGATTTTTACCCGATAAATCCAGTCGATGCGTGCTAGCCCAAGTGGGTGTTTCGGGTCGCACGATGGGGGGATGATTGAACCAACAAGATGTTGATCATGGTGTGGCGTCGATTTGTTGTGCTTGGGCGGTTCATCTATTTACGGCATCGGGAGTCGTTTGGGCTTTTTTGAGCTTAGATGCCATTGTTGGCGGTCGATTTTCTGACGCCTATTTTTGGATGCTGATCGCGGTTATCGTCGATGCAACCGACGGAATGCTTGCTCGAGCATGCCGAGTCAAAGAGGTTCTTCCTCACATCGATGGTGCCTTGCTTGACAATATTGTGGACTACCTCAATTGGACGTTTGTTCCCGCTGTGTTTTTTTACTATTCGGGATGGCTGGTGGACCCCAAATGGGTGTGGCCGGCCTTCATTCTTGTGTCCAGCGCGTTTGCATTTGTTCATTCGGGTGCCAAATCAGTTGAACTGGGCTTCTTTCGTGGATTTCCCTCCTATTGGAATATCGGCGTTTTTTTCACAGACATCAGCTTGCGTCAATTCGACGTTGTGGTCGGCTCATCTGGGAGCCAGATCATCACAGTCGCTATCAGCGTATTCTGCCTTCTGAGCATTCTTCCAGTTTACTTTATCTACCCATCACGGGCCGTCCGATGGGCTGGTTTCTTTAAACTTGGTAGTCTGATTTGGACGATTCAGATCGCATTGATGGTCATCTATTTCCCCACTGTCCCAAGCTGGCTTTACTGGAGTAGCCTCGTCTTCCCTGTGCTGTACTTATCCATTTCATTTGTTTGGACGCCAGGTGTCATTCGTCAGCTCAAGGCTCGGTCATAGCCACGGTGAGTCGAGTGGACGTACGTCGATAAAGTGTCACAAGACCGTTGGCAAAATTTTCTCAATAGTCTGGCTGCGTTTGTGCTATTTCCCACACCACGCTTAGCAGATGTGACTCGGGCAAGAATTTGGCTACATCAGACGCACACAGAGAAGACAGCAAGGTGACGGTATGGCGCATCCGTATTTTCACCGTCACGTGGCTGTCGTACGCAGGGTTTTACTTTTGTCGGAAGGCTTTTGGCATTGTAAAGCCGACCCTGGTGGAAGATTTCGGCTTTACCAATATGAATCTTGCCTGGTGCTGGGGAACCTATCTGACCACGTATATGCTGGGTCAGTTTCTATCGTCTAAACTTGGTCAAAGAATCGCCTGTCGGCGCATGTTGCTCGGCGGTATGGCCATCTCCATTCTGATGAATGTCTTTATTGGTGTCACAACGGCCGGTTCCATGGGAACAGATCTCGTTTTCATTTGGCTTGTGGTTTTCCTCGGCATCAATGGTTTTGCCCAGGCGACTGGTTGGCCCGGTAATGTCGGTATCCTCACCCATTGGACGCGGCCCACGGAACGGGGGCGCGTGATGGGCTGGTGGGGAACCTGCTACATGCTGGGCAGCATGTTGGCAAAACATTCAGCAGCCTTTCTCCTGGGTTGGCTCGGCATCGCTTGGTCATTCTGGGGTGCGAGTCTGATCCTATTTGGAGTCTGGATTCTGTTCTATTTCTGGGGCAAAGAAAAACCAGAAGAGGTCGGCTTGCCGCCCTTTATCGAAGAAGTCAGTATCGACGGAAAAGGTCGCGAAACAGGCCGTCCTTGGGATCAGGTCGTTCACATTGTTTTCATGATGGGGCTTCTCTACTTTTGCTTTAAATTCACGCGATATGCCGCGGACAGCTGGGGGCCGACAATCCTCAAAGATTTTTTCAAAGGTCCCGATTCAAACGCGAGGGCTGGTCATTGGAGTACAGTCTTTGATTGGGTGGGTTTTTTAGGTGTCATTGCGGGTGGTTATGCATCTGATAAACTTTTTCAGTCGAGGCGTCTCCCGGTTGTCTTCTACATGACAGCCCTGATGTTCGCCGTCGCCTTGGTCATGGCTCTCTACGGGACACAAAATGTCTGGTTGTTTATTACCACCTTCGGTCTGCTTGGTTTTGCGATGATGGGGCCAGACTCGCTGTTGTCAGGCACTGCGGCCATGGACATATCGACTAAGGAGAAGGCGGTTGTTGCTTCGGCCATTATCAATGGCCTCGGTTCGGCCGGCCCGATCTTGCAGGAATTTGTCATCGCCTACCTGAAGGATACGTCGGGTACAAACGCTGTTCTCGTGCTTCTCTGTGGTATTGCTGGCTTAGCGTTCATAGGCAGTGCGGCCTTGTGGGCTTATACCCGCAGGCGTGGCCTCGATTTGTGAATCGGCCACCGATATATAAGGGCTTTCTCTTCGACTTTGATGGCGTGCTATCAGACAGCGAATGCTTCACTTGGCCCATCGTTCAGAGGGTTTTAACACAGTTTGGTCTCGCCCAAGTCGAGCATCAAAAAGATGTGGGTGGCTGGACTTGGCAGGCAATCGCTGAGTTAGTCAGTGAGAGCCGAGCGGTTGACCCCACGCTGCTGGCAGACGTCTGTGCCACTGCTTTTCAGAAGAAAGTGTTGGAAGAGCCTCGCTCGATTCCCGGTGCACGAGAGGCTTTGAACTTCGCATCAAAGCTTGGTGCCGTAGCCATCGTCACGGGCAGCCGTGTTGATGTTGTTCGCCGATGGTTAGAGCATTTCTCATTACATGATTGTGTCGATACCATCGTGGCCGCGGGAATGTACAGGCGAGCGAAACCCGATCCTGAATGCTATCGAATGGCGTTAGATCGATTGGCTTTGAAGCCAGGAGACGGCTTGGTGTTTGAAGATAGCAATGCGGGTATTCAGGCTGCAGCGTCGGCACACTTGTCTGTGGTTGCCATTGCGAATGGACAGCCTCGCGGTGAACATATACGACGTCTGATCACGACAGAATTCGACTCGTTTATTCCATTGCTAGACACTTTTTTTCGGGTGGTCTAACGAGTCCATCGAGCGAACATGCGTTAGAGCGAGTGTTGCGTTGACCCCGTCTTGGTACGCAAAATATCGAGTCGCTTAATGCGTTCGACAATATCTGGACGCCGCGCATCGGTCGCCAGTTTTCGAATTGATATCCGCATTTCTTCAGCCTCTGGGTCTCGTAACCGGACGTCGTATCTGAGGTCTTCTGCATGCATCAACGGCGTTTCAGCTTCATGCCACCGACCCTGTGCAGCTGCCGCCCACGCCGCGCCGAGGCAGGCGAAAAAATCAATGCTGAATAGATTGCCCCGAGCGCCACTTCGCACTTCTTCAAAGGTGTCCCAGGCCGTTGCCGGATCGTTGCGATATTTTGCGCAGAGGCCCAGTTGCAGGCGCGCGTTGAGGGCGATGACTTCGAGGCCTTTTTCCTGTGCTCGAGTCGCGACAGCCTCAAAGGTTTTTTCAGCGCGCTCAAGATGGCCCATCACGCGGTCGAGACCAGCTAAGGCGGCGCGAGCTGACAGTTCGGCGACGCCCATTTCGTTTTCGACGGCCAGCTCGAGACAGACCTGGTAGGCCGTACTCGACAAATCGAGTTTCTCGCGGCGTTGATAAAAATAGCCCAGGGATAGGTTCACGTCTGCCAATGCGCGCTGATCTCCGCTTGTGCGTGCGAAACGAAGTGCGTCCCAAAGCCAGTGTTCAGCCTCTTCAGGTGTATCGTGCTGTAATTTCAGTACACCGAGACGGCCCGCCGCTCGCGCGCCCAATGCGGCGAGTTTTTCGTCTCTTGCGAGGTCCGTTGCAGTACGCGCATATTGCTCTGCTTCATGGGGTTGCCCGGCATGCTCGGCCGCTTCGCTTGCCATCAGCAATAGGTCGCCTTTTTCGACGACATCGAGGAGCTCGCGTTCGTCATCCCAGCGTATCAGACGACGGGCAAAAGAGTTCGCATGACCCATAAGCCCCGATGAATGAAGCCGGTCTAGGCCTTCCAAGCCGAGTTGAAGGGCGTCCTGTGTTGCATCAGCCTCCCACATATGACGCGCGACGACTTCCAGTTCGATTCCCGTTGGGTCAACACGCGCCCTATCCATCCGGATGCTCGCGGCTTTTCGATTCAAACTTGGCCAGTTTTGGAGTTGGCGACAGGTTTTACGGAGCTGCGTCCGAATCAGATCATGGCCAAATCGCCAACGCCGTTCGCCTTGCTCGATGGCAAGACCGCTATTCACAGCCTCCTCGAGAAGGCTGTGAACGAATTCTTGGTCTCCTGTTAATTGAGGCGCATTGAGATCCCCGTCTACACTGCATAATTTGCACAGGGGGCCAAGCGTAAAGGACCGTCCCAAAAGGGTGGCACGGGCGAGCGCACTTAACATTTCACCACCGCGCTCTCCGCTG
Organism: Myxococcota bacterium; assembly: GCA_036337435.1. GTDB lineage: Bacteria > Myxococcota_A > Bradymonadia > UBA7976 > UBA1532 > UBA1532. Next base: position 63,912 of record JAYZEG010000033.1, on the reverse strand, counting down.
GTGGCACGCTCAATTCGTTGTTGCAAAACTAAATTTGGATCCGTTGGCGCATGGCCCAGGCCTTCAGTCTCCAAAAAGCTTCGAACCGCTTCGACGGCGATCAACGGATTTCCAGCGGCAACCATGCTCGCAGCCTCGGCAAGGCCGTCGGGCAAAGGGGCAAGGGATTCGAGGGCCGGGGCCAGTTCCAAGGGACTGACGGGACCCAGTGCAAGGGCTTCTGCGCCGGGCAAACGCATGAGGTCACGACAGGTTGATTGGACAGCCGCGCGTTCACTGGGTCGAAGGGTCACCAGGACCAGAAGGTGTGTCAAGCCATCGGGCCTTGCTAAGCGATGAATGAGTTGCAACACGCGGCCCTCGGGAGACCATTGTGAGTCATCGCTCCAAAGCATAAATGGGGTGTCACCCACCACGGCTTTGATGAGTTCAGCTGCCTCTCTGATTGCGAGATCACTCATGGGACCCGTTTGGTCATCCTCTGGCCACAAAACCCGCATCGCCAGCTGTCTTAATTTTGGATCTTCGAACGCCTCTAGAAAGAGGTCTTCCGCCTGGTCTCGATCCGCTGTCGGCGCGCCCAATAGTCGCAGTAAGGCGGCACGAAGACCGCCACCTTGTTGGGCTTGTGGCTCGCTGCGAATGACCAGAGTACGCATCCGGCCACTCTCTTCTAATTGCTCTCGAAGCCAGGCACCCAGATAGCTTTTTCCAACGCCTGCATGTCCTTCCAACATAACTAAGCGAGGTCCCCGTCCTGCAATGGCTGCCTCAGCAGCGGTCGTCAAGACATCTTGAATCCCTCGTCTGCCGACGAGTTGTGGTTGTCGAATGTGAAATAGACCTGGGCCGCTGGGCCCCGAGATAGGTTGCAGGGTGACCATCTCGTCGGGGAACTCATCGTCCATGAACAGACCAGTGGCTGGCGGCGTGCCTAACGGGGCTGCTGGTGAAGGAACACCGAGTTCGGACAAGGCGCTTCTCAGAGCAGCAACAGAGCGGTAGCGTCGATGAGGCACTTTCTCTAAGAGTCGTCTGACGATGGGGATGATTTCGGGAGAGACTGTGACATCGTGTCGAATCTCGATTGGTGGCACGGGACTCCGCTGATGATGCGCAAGTAAATGACGACCATGGTAGGGCAGGTCTCCAGTTAAAATTTCGAAGAGCATGACGCCAAGAGAGTACAGGTCTGTCCACGGACCCACTGACGCGACATCGCCCGATGCGGCCTCTGGCGCGATGTAAGCAGGTGTCCCCTCAATCCGACGTTCAGACACCTTGGTTTCTGACATGGCCAAGGCGATTCCGAAATCCGCCAGTTTGACTGCGCCTGGGCCCGTTCTGTCTGGCATAACAATGACGTTGCCGGGCTTGAGGTCACGATGAATTAGCTCGCGTGCGTGCGCATGGCCGAGAGCCGATAAGAGCCCATCGAGTAGGGTCCAGAGCCTCCGCCAAGTCCAGCTGCCTCGCATGTACGGATTGAGCGGCGAACCTGACGCGTATTCCATGACGACAAATGGAGCCCCCTTCGGTGTCCGTCCAAAATCATGAACTTGAATGATGCCAGGGTGTGACAGACGGGCCATCGCCCGCACCTCTCGATTAAACGAACGCTCCGAAGACCCTCGTCGATCTTGACGTAAATTTAGAATTTTTACGGCACAGTGGGCGCCCTCGGTTGTACGCGCAAGCCACACCTGACCCATGGACCCTTCCCCGAGTTCTCTTTGGGAAATATAACCGTCTGGAAAATCAGATGGACGCATCGGGTCTCAAACCCTCCAAGATCTAGACAAAATTCTCTCCGATATGGGAGACTTGCATGGAGTGAGGATCCGGGGCAAGAAGCTCCGCATCTTTATCCACATTGGCTTGCTTTTATTTGCTATGTTTTGCCTCTGAACGGTTTCAACGGAGCGTGGCAATGCCTCCTGGGCAGCGGGTCTCTGTGCAGACGAAATAGATTTGAGGCTCATGACGACACGGACCATTCCAGCAGTTTTTCGAGAGCAGGTCGCGAAACTGCACAGCAGGCCTATGATTTACAGCCGCCGTGATCGACACTGGCGGCCTCTGACTTGGCTTCAGATCAATGAGCGTGTTGATGCCGCGGCAGCGGGGCTCCTCGAACTTGGCGTTGAGGCTGGCGAACGCGTAGCCATTATTGGTCAGAGCAGCGTAGAATGGGTCATTGCCGATTTGGCTATCCTGTCCATTGGTGCAGCGACCGTCGCGATATCTGAAACGGCATCGATGGAGGATATCGACTGGATCCTATCGGATTCCGGTGTCAAGGCCGTGTTCGTCGGTGAGGCCGATGTACTGAGGCGAGTCGCTGGGGAGATCAGTCGATTTCCGGACACACAATATCTGGTCGCCTTTCACTCAGCCGTCAAAGTTCTAGATGAACTCGATGCCGAACATTTAAGCCTTTTGAAGCTCGAAAACCTCGGACGGCCATCGGCGCACTTAAGTTCGATACCCGCTCGAATCGACGCGATAAAACCCTCAGACTTAATGACCTTAATTTACACATCAGGGACCACGGGGCAGCCAAAAGGCGTCATGATATCCCACGAAAATATGACCAGTAATTGTGAGGCATGCCTGCGCGCAATTCCCATAAGCCATGAGGATGTTCTGCTGTCGTTCTTGCCATTAAGCCATAGTTTCGAACGCATGGCCGGCTATTACATGCCGTCTTTCTTCGGCGGTGCGACCATCTACTATTCATGTGGTATGGACCGCTTGCTGGAAGATTTGGAAGAAGTTCGACCCACTTTGATGACCGGTGTGCCCCGACTCTATGAGAAAGTCTACCGGCGTGCACAGATTGTACGGCGCGAATCGACTCCGGCGAAGCGCCTTGCTATGGGCGCGGCTTTGTCTGTTGGTGCGCGTCTCAGTCGGAAGCAACAAACCGGTCGCCAAGGTGGTAAGACCCTCAACTGGCAGTATGGCTGGCTCAGGGATAAAATTTTCCGTGATTTGCATGATCGTCTTGGAGGTCGTTTACGGATTTTGGTTTCAGGCGGTGCTGCACTCGCCCCTGAAATCGCCGAGTTCTTCTTCTCCTCAGGTGTCTTAATTCTCGAGGGATATGGATTGACCGAAACATCGCCTGTGGTGAGCGTAAATCGACCGGAAAATTATCGATTCGGCAGTGTTGGGCAGGCGTTGGATAATGTTCGGGTACGCATTGCGACCGACGGTGAAATCATGGTCAAGGCACCGAGCGTAATGCAGGGATATTGGAAGCAGCCCTCCATTACCCGCGCTGTTTTATCCGATGATGGCTGGTTGGCCACCGGTGATATCGGGCGCGTTGATCGCGACGGTTTTGTCTGGATTACCGACCGAAAAAAAGACCTATTTAAGGATTCTGGTGGACGCTATGTGGCACCGCAGCGAGTTGAGAGTTTGTTGCGTCTCGAGCCGATGATCGAACAAGCCTGCCTCATCGGTGACAATCGACCCTACTGTATTGCGTTGATCGTACCTGCAATGACTGAATTGGAAGCATGGGCCAAAAAAAAGAAGTTGTTCTTTCGAGAACCAGAATCGCTTCTCCGTGAACCAAAAATCAGGCGCGTCATTGAAGAGTCGGTCAACCGTGTCAACCAGAGGCTGGCAAAACATGAAACGGTTCGTGACTTTGAATTAATCGCCGACGCATTCTCAACACAAGAATCATTGCTCACACCATCACTCAAAATTCGTCGTGATCGGGTGGTTGCTCGGTATGCGGACCGCATCGATAGGCTGTATTTCGAAAAAAACGGGTCATAATTTCTGCCCAGAGGCCTGCGTCTACGGATGTTTTCAGAGAAAAAAGACGAAATCTGACGGATAGACTTGATCTCTGAAGCAAGTACAGACAGAATGCGCGGCCTGACTGATGGAAGATTAAATGAAGGAGTCGGCCATGAAACAAGCCAATAAGCGTCGCAACACAGCCCGTCGTAAAGCGGCTCGAAAGGCCAAATTGAGAAAGTCTCGGTTGCGTAATGCCAGCGCACTCAAGAAGAAGCGAAACGGCCGTCTGTCATCGACCTGAGTCGCTATCCTGAACGCTACCACCGCGCTTTTTCCCCACCGAATCTAACATCAACCCGTTGTGCTTGTGTAAACGAGCCAGATGGGGCTAGTGTGTCCGCAGTCTGACCCGTCCAGGGTCGCACCAACCACGACAACGAACGAGCAACAGAGGGTGACATGGCTGAGCAGTTTATTTACCACATGCGCGACCTAAAAAAGGTATACACAAACGGTAAAGACGTCCTGAAAGGAATTCACTTATCTTTTTATCCAGGTGCTAAGATTGGCGTCATCGGTGGAAACGGGGCAGGGAAGTCGACGCTGCTACGGATTATGGCCGGACAAGATACAGACTTTGTTGGAGAAGCTTGGTTAGCTAAGGGCTATACCGTCGGGTATCTCCCCCAAGAACCGGAATTAGATGAGTCGCTATCGGTTTTTGAGAACGTCAAACTCGGTGTTGCACAAACTCAGGCACTTCTAGATGAGTTCAATGACATCACGGGGAAAATGGGCGAGCCCATGGACGACGACGAGATGACAAAGCTCTACGACCGAATGGGTGTTTTGCAGGACAAGATAGATGCTGTCAACGCTTGGGAGCTCGACAGTCAAATTGAAGTCGCAATGGACGCACTTAGACTGCCACCTGGCGATGATGCCGTCACTCATCTGAGCGGTGGTGAGCGGAGGCGCGTAGCCTTATGCCGCCTGCTTCTCGAGAAGCCTGATCTTCTCCTCTTGGATGAACCGACGAATCACCTTGATGCGGAGACTGTTGCATGGCTGGAGGGTCACCTCACAACCTACCATGGAACCATCGTCTTAATTACCCACGACCGTTACTTTCTCGATAACGTGACCGAGTGGATTTTAGAACTCGATAATGGTCATGGGATCCCGTGGAAGGGGAACTACTCGACTTGGTTAGAGCAAAAACAGGATCGCCTCCGCAGCAAAGATAAACGAGAGTCTGCGCGGCAGCGTGCTTTAAAGGACGAATTAGATTGGATCAGGCAATCGCCGAAGGGGCGCCAGACAAAGAGTAAAGCGCGTGTTCGCGCTTTCGAGGCACTGCTGAACGAACAAAACGAAGAGCAGCGGTCTAAACTTGAATTGAGAATCCCTCCGGGCCCGCGCTTGGGTGATCTCGTTTTCGAGGCCAAATCGGTGACCAAAGGGTTTGGTGATAGACTTTTGGTCGATGAGCTCGATTTCTTACTTCCACCGGGGGCCATCGTTGGCATTATCGGCCCCAACGGGGCGGGCAAAACAACCTTGTTTCGGATGCTGACAGGCGAGCAAACACCCGATTCCGGTCAGATCAAAACAGGTGAAACTGTCGACATTGCATATGTGGACCAGAGTCGGGCTGAACTGGCTGGCGATCACAATATTTGGGAGGAGATCACCGGCGGTGCCGAAGTCATTGAGATGGGTCGCTATGACATGAACTCTCGAGCTTACGTCGGCGCATTCGGATTTAAGGGCGGCGACCAGCAGAAGAAGGTTGGCTACCTATCCGGTGGTGAACGGAACCGAGTTCATCTGGCCAAACTCCTCAAGTCCGGCGGCAATGTTCTCTTGCTCGATGAGCCGACAAACGACCTTGATGTCGATACATTACGGGCCTTGGAAGAGGCACTCTTATCATTTGCAGGATGTGCGCTCATTATCAGCCATGACAGATGGTTTCTCGACCGTATTGCGACGCATATCATTGCTTTCGAAGGCGACTCCAATGTCGTTTGGTTCGAGGGCAACTATCAAGACTATGAAGAAGACAAAAAACGCCGTCTCGGTGTCGATACAATCATCCCGAAGCGGATCAAATATAGGAAGTTTGCTCGCTCGTGAAAAAAGAATCACTTGACGGATTACCCGATGAACTAAAGCAGGATATCGAGCGCTACGATCCACAGTTTGATGATGCGACTTCGCTGGGGACTCGGCTCGTCGATTGGCTCGAAGGCCAAGAGGCCACTGTTTTGTTCCAAGTCTTGGATCATTTGCGACAGCACCGGATGTACCCGCTCTCACTGCATATTCTGGAAGCGGCATGGAATTCGGACCTGCCACCAGACCGTTTGGGGCGTGTTGCGGAAGATTGGATTGGCACCGTCTTATATGGTTTGGGTGATCGGCGCGGTGCTCAAGAGGTGGCGGAACATATTTCCGCAATGTCCGAACAGCATGGCCCAGCCTTTCAAAGTGACTTAGGCCACTTACTGCTACAATGGGAATTCATCGAAACAGCAACGCCACTCGTGACCACAGCGGCAAAGGCATTACCGGGTGATATGAGTGCTCAGTTCAATTTGGGCGTCATCAAGAAACTTGAGAATGAGTGGGCTGCCTCGGCCGCAGCCTTTGAAACGGTGCTAAGATTCCGATCTGATGACCAGGCGTGTCACTGGAATTTAGGCATCGCATATACAGCTCTCGGTCGATTTCAGGATGCACGTTTGCAGTGGGAAAAAGTGGGGATCGACATCCCCGAGATCGATGGTGATTACGCGAGTGAAGGAGAGTTGATTCCAATCCGCTTACGGAGTCAACGCGGCGGTGCAGAGGTGCTTTGGGCAAGGCGGCTCTGCCCGGCTCGTGCGCGCCTCAAAGGAATTCCCTTAGACTTGGAGATGGGTGGGTACAACGACGAATTCCTGATCGACGGAGTCGCGGATGGGGAGACGACCTATCAGGGAGAACAAGTCTCCATATTCAATACCTTGGCCCAACTCAAAGACGGCGGGCTGGTGCCGCACGGATGTGTCCCTAAAGACGGCTCGAAATCCCTCGATGAATTGCTGCGTTTTTTAAATAGCGAGGTCATTCCTCACGCCGATTGGCGTCGATTGATGCAAGTGATCGCCTATCCGGTTGTCGTCGCTTTGCCGAAAACCGAGACGCGTCACGCACTATTCGAGCAGCTCGAACAGTACGGTGATTGGGTTGTTTTGAAGCAGGACTGAATTTGACGGTCTCCCGCCCTCAAACTTGGTCAGTCGTCTCGGCCTTCGTTGATCCAATCGGGATTTCGAAACCGAGATGTTGTCTCGTCCAATTGATCCTCCGTTGGGAAACCCTGACCAGGGTGCAGCTTGATGGCCTTGGCGAGCAGGTCGCCTTCCTGTTCGCGATGGTCTGGGTCCGGGATGCAGCACTCTACAGGACATACCGTTTGGCAGGCTTCATCTCCGTGAAAGCCGACGCACTCCGTACAGAGGTTCGGGTCAATCACGAAATACTCATCGCCCTCTGAGATTGCGTTATTGGGACATTCCGGCTCGCAGGCACCACAATTGATGCATTCATCAGTGATGTACGTTGCCATATCAGCTCCTTATCTCCGCTTAGCTTCTGTCTAAGCTATGGATGAAACGCTTCACTTCAATGCCTAATGCCATCGGATTTTCAGTGTGAAGCATATGACCAGTATCAGAAAGCGTTACTTTGGCGATATTCTGCGCCTGGTCAAGCCATTTGTGCAGTTCAGGTCTTAAAAACAAACTATTTTCTCCACCAATCCAGTATAGCGGACATTCGATTGCCTTCAAGTATGCGTCAGTGATCGAGGGAAAACCGGGCATGGGCGCAATTGTTCGATGAAGTGGATCAAATTTCCATACCAGCTGACCGTCGGCCCGCTTTCGGGTCGAGTTTCGTGCAATTTGCATCACTCGGTCTGGTGACATTGAGCGGTATTGGCGCGCAATTCGTTTTCCGGCATCGGTGAGGTCGTTCAGTGGACGCTGGACTTGAGCCGGGTCAAAAGGTGCTGTTTGTTTCAGCCATTGACCGAGTCGCTTTGGGTAATCGTCGGCCGATAAAGGTTGGGGACCAACCGCCTCAGCCAAAATACATCCAAGGATATTTGCGGGGCGCGTACTCAGCCAATGTACAGCGACCATGGCACCCATTGAATGCCCCACAATGATAATGCGCTGGCGGGCAATACGTTTGACCAATTGGTGTAGATCTCGCACATAATCGGTGAAGTGGTAGTAGCCGCCGACACCGACCCAATCAGACTCTCCGTGACCGCGCCAATCGGGCGCGACCACATGCCAATCAAATGAACCAAGAGCATCAACGAAGAATGACCAGTTGAGCCCACAGTCCAGATATCCATGCAGTAAGAAGACGGTCGTATCGCCGCCTCCGTCCCAAACGTTAAGTCGATAGTTGAGGCCGCTCACCGGTACGGTTTTTTGCTGCAGTTGGATCGGTTTCACTGAAATTGTTTAACCAACATGAAGACCGCAGCACCGATGAGAGCGATCCAAATGATGTTGTTTAACGTGCTGCCCTTACCTTTCGTCTCGCCTTGGCCGACTGCCGACTGAAAGCCCCCCCGCAGGTTACTCATGACACCGCCTCGATATTGGGGCACCTCGACGGAGCCGTGTGCTCCTTGACTTGACCCTGCTTTATCAGCTCTCAGTCGGTCTCGCTCAACGGCCGCTTTACTCTTCTGACGGCCTTTGGACTTCTTTTTCTTTGATGCACTCATAAACTCGACTCGTTTGTATTGGTCATCCGGGACGCTAACGCGTTCACGAATTGATTTCTAGTGCAGACCATCCAGCAGGGGCAGTCGTGCGTTCATTGAGTCGTTCGCCACAGCGCAAGTGCCTGTCTGCTGGTCAATGTTGGTTTGCCAAGCACCTCTGATGCCCGTTCAACAGAGAGTGCTGTGGCGAGTTGCAACTTGACCAATGCACTCTGGCTGAATCCAAATAAGCGAAGGCGGGCAAAGATGTTTAAGACAAACCCAAAGATCCAGTTTGGTAGGTGGATAATCCGCTTCTCCAAAATGCCCGCCACAGCCGTCAGAGTCAGTTGATCGTGTCCTGCCACATTGTAGGCTCCGGACAAACCAGCCTTATGTGCACATGTAATTAGAAAGCGTGCGGCGTCATCGATGTGCAAAAATTGAAAGCGAGGCTCATTCTTCTGCGATGACAGTAAAAACGGCGCATCAAATAATTGTCGAATCGCGAGCGTCTGTGAATCACTGAGGACTGTACAAAATCGCGGAACAACAACGCCACAGGCTGGCCCATTGTTGATGAAATTAGAAATAACAGACTCCAGCAGCAGCTTTGCTTCCACCGGTGCCCACCCTAAACGTGCAGCAAAATGAGTTTTTGCCGCACTCAAGCCCTTGCTCATCAATCGTGATACACGCAAGGGCGCACTCTCGGTGCTCGGCTCATCGCTGGACCGATAAACCCAATCTCGACTCGGGATAACGACACGGTCGCACCCAGCGGCGGCGGCTGCTTTCAGAACCTTCAGTGCAGTCTGCGACTCCATTCTTGGATTGCCACTCTGGCCTGCTCCTGCGAGATGAATGACGCATTGAATATCGTGGGTAATGAGAATGTCAGCCAGCTCAATTTGATTGAGATTGGCTTTGATAAAGTGGCATGGACCAAGCCGTGACGGCGGTTGCCTGTCGATTGCGAGGATTCGCCCGAATCGGTTGTGATGAGTGAGATATTTGACGACCGCTTGGCCGATGGCCCCGCTGATACCCGTGATGAGTAAATTCATTTAGCTCGAATACGTTCGAATGTTTCGTCTACGCGATAGACCTCAAAATCCAGAGTACTATACAAGTTGTTGGCTGTAATATTTTTCTCGTCGACGCTGAGCTCAATACGTCTAAACCCATGTTGGGCGAGTGCATTTAATGCGGCTAAAACCAGAAATCGACCCAGTCCGCGACCTTGGAACTCGGGGTCAACGTAGACACTGTGGAGAACACCGATGTTATCAAAGAAAGGAAGAGTTTGGGCGGACCCCACCACGCGGCCTCTCTTCGACTCCAGCACCAATAAACGACCGCCAGGTGCATCGACGGTTTCCTTCAGTTCGCTTTCAAGCAATGGCGCAAACCCAAAGGTCCGTCGATTTGCAACGTTACTGAGTTGCGTGATGAACGGAGCGTCTTGCTGGATGTCTGCATCGCGAAGCGTGAAGTCCGGCGGCAAGACAGTCAGCGGAGGCGGAGGGCCTTGACGACGCATGACCATGATTCGTTGAACGAGCTCAAAACCTCGGTCATTGAGCAAGTCGGAATCGCATGACTGCTCACCAGCAAGCACGGTTCTATGAATGAGTTCGCTGTCTTTATCTTGATCATTCAAGACGTCATGCAGTATGTCAGCTGCACCTAAAGCGCGGCCTTGCGGATTCACAATAATTCTAAAACCGCGCACCCAGTGTGCGCGGTCAAGAACCCGGTAGCGACCCGAAAATAACGCCCCAACCAAGCGGTCTCCGACGTAGGCCAGCCGGAAGTCCTTGCCGCCGCGATTGACTGATTGATTAACGAAACTCGCGAAGGCTGCTTCTTCAGGCGCATCAAAGTCGGGATCAAGCGATTGAATTGAACGTAGAAACGTTGTGACTTCCAAAAAGTTAGACGCTTGGTAACGTCTCACCTCGATCATCCTTGATTCCTTTCGGCCTGCCTCTAAAAAAAAGCCCCCCTGCTTCTTCTTAAGCGAAAGTTTATCCCTCTTTCTTTCGGAAATCTAACAGTAAGTTTATCGACATTGCTTTTTGTACCAAGCGACGGTTTCTTGAAGCCCGTTCGAGAGTGTGGTCCGTGCTTTAAAGCCAAAGGCGGCTGCACGACTTGTATCGAGGCATCGTCTCGGCTGACCATCGGGTTTGCTTGTGTCCCACCTGAGCTCGCCCTCGTATTGGGCGTGCTGTGCGATGTACTGAGCCAATTCGGCTATTGGCGTTTCAACCCCGGTGCCAAGATTGACTGGAGCGGGATCTGAATGGCGCACCAGGGCCAAAGTAATCGCTTCAGCTGCATCTCGTGCATGAAGAAACTCACGGGACGGTTGACCCGTTCCCCAATTGACAACATAGGGCAGCATGGCTGCCTTCGCATCGACGTAGCGTCTAATCATCGCAGGCACAACATGGCTGCGATCAGGTTCGAAGTGATCACCAGGCCCGTATAAATTTGCAGGGACTAGAACGACCCCGTTGAAATTATATTGGGCTTTGTAGGCGAACAAGGCGTCGTGTAGCAAGCGTTTCGCTAGACCATAGGGCCCAGTTGCCCCGACCGGTGGTCCGTCGCAAATGGTGTCTTCTTTGAGCGGTATTGGTGCATCCTTCGGGTAAGCACAGGTGGTACTGATGAGAACGAATTTTTCGACCCCAAACTTTCGCGATGCTTCAATGAGCAACAGACCCATCAGGGCATTGGCATAGAGGTATCGACCGGGATTCTCAAGATTTGCGCCTATGCCGCCACATTCGGCAGCTAAGTGAACAACAAATTCAGGTGTGTTTGCACAGAAATATTGCTCGACCTGAGCTTGGTTTGACAGGTCCAGCTCCGACCGACCGGGCACCAAGAGGCATGCGCCGGCTGCTTTGAGTGAGCGGCAAACATACTCTCCGAGGAAACCGTTGGCTCCGGTCACGAGCACAGAGCGCCGCTTTAATTTGTGTAAGACATCCTGAGGCAACGGATGAGCGTTTTTAACGTCGGTTTCCACAACTTATTTACCGCTTCGTCTTGCCATAAAAGTACGCGCATACCATTCGACTGTTTTCCCGAGTCCGTCGTCTAAGTCGACCTGAGCACGATAACCCAGAGCTTCCAATTTACTCACATCCGGACAACGTCTATGAGTCCCACCTGCACGCAATGGACCCGGTTTGAGGCTCAGTTCAACGCCAAGGACGCGCCCAATGCTTAAAATCAAATCGGCAATGCTTACTTCATGGGTTTGTCCCAAATGATAAACATGGCCGGTCTCACCCTGTACGCCTGCGATTCGAAAGCCCCGCGCGCCGTCATCTATGTAGCAGAATGCCCGGGTCTCACTCCCATCGCCCTGTATATCCAATTCCACACGTGTGTTGGTCAATCCGTCCGTGACATCAATGATTCGTTCGATGACTTCCGGTATCACGTGCGCAAAACCCATATCCGGACCATAGATATTATGCGGTCTGACGATGACCGTTTCTAGACCACGACGGCCCGCGTAGTGCAGTGTGAGCAACTCACCTGTAATTTTTCCACCACCGTAGCTGAATCTCGGATTCGTGATATCCGGGATCATCAAACGCTCCGTCTCCGTGGTCGGAATATGCGTTGGCGTATTGTAGGTCTCGCTCGTGCTGGCAAAAACATACCGTGTGACCCCACTTTCAATGGCTGCATCAATCGTGTTCAGGGTGCCTTTAACCCCCACTTCGAGGACCGCATCTGGGCGTTCATAGAAGTGGCGTGTTCCATTAATATAGGCAAGGTGCCAAACGACGTCGCATCCCTCAGTCGCGCGGCGGACAGCATCTCCATCACAGACGTTTCCTTCGATGAATTCGAGTTTGTCGATCACATCAGCCAGACGCCTCAGATGACCGCGTGAATTATCATCGAAGACGCGAACCCGATGGTTCTCGGCGAGCAACTCTTTGACAAGCCCAGCACCTATGAAGCCGCTTCCGCCCGTTACTAGATGTGTCTGCATCCTTTATCTCCCTAATCCCGAAGCACGTCAGCTTGGTAGAAAATTTTATCAGCTTTACCCACATTCCAAATATCGACAACCCAGGCTTGAGGGTTGTCCTGACCGACCTGCTTTAGAATGGTGTCATAGCCACTGTGATTGGTCGCGACGAAGATACAATCAGCGTCGCGACATGCGTCCGCCGCGCTCCAATTTTCAAGTCTGCGAGATGGACTGAGCTGAATCTCAGCCTCAAGATGGTGATCGCTCACCCGGATTTCAGATGGCATTTCTCGCTCTAAATAGCGCACAAGTTTGGGCACCAAACTGTCCCGTGTATCGTCTGTATCCATCTTAAATGTATAGCCCAAGACGGCGACCTTCTGGTCGTGTATCGCGGTCCTCTGCTTCAGGTGGGTGACCAAGAATGTTGGAATAAACTCGTTCATTTTCCATGCTGCGAGTAGCATGTCTGGGTATGGACTCCACTCGTTGATCATGCCGAAGTCTTTTCTAAGACAGGTGCCCGCAGTCAGTCCCGGCATCGCAATGTGACTCCGGGGATAATTATGATTTGCCATGCGTCGGATTTCGTAAATGTTGGCCCCAAACGTATCGGCGACGAGGGCAAATTGATTGGCGACCGCAAAGTGGACGTAGCGTGCGATGTTGTTGAACAGTTTAACCAGTTCTGCACTGACATAATCGGTATGCATCACATCTGGGGCCAGACCACTGAAGAGTTGTTCGGCCCGCTGTGCACTCCTCCGATCTTCTGTGCCGATAATCTGAGTTAGAGTCCGAAGCTCTTCGTACGCTTTGCCCTCAGCGATTCGTTCTGGGCAAAACGCCAGTGACAAGGTATCACCCACCCTCAGTGCCGTGTTCCGTTCGATCCATTTTTCAACGAATTGCGTCGTACCCGGGCCTACAGTGCTTCTCAAGCAAACTAATTGGCCCGCCCGAAGGTGTGGACCGATGCTGTCCAATACCCTCCGTATTTGGTCCAGATCCGTTTCAATGTGAGTGTGAAGGGGCGTTCCTACAGTAATAATAATCGATGCAGCCGATTCAACGATCGAGGGGTCACCTGATACTTGGAGGGTTTGCTGTGCAATCAACTCATCGTAGCCTGGCTCAGCAAAAGGCATGATGCCTCGATTGATCGATTCTCTAATGCTAGGATCAACATCCAAGCCCGTAACTCGTAGACCCGATTCCAACATCGACAAGGCGAGTGGCAGACCCACCCGGCCGGTTCCGACGATGCAAACATCAAACTCTGTTGAGTCACTCAATGATCCGTTCATTTCAATTCCTTCACATCCAGGTTTGACTAGCCAGACGCCCTGCTCCGGCACTATCCAACATTGCCAGGCCAATGATTTCGCTTTCAATCAAACCAGGCGGCCGCATCTTGCCTCGGTCTTGCCCCGAAAGTGAAGTGAACTTTCCATTTTTGAACAATCTGATTCACTTACTTGAGTGACCCGGGGCACGCTCTTCGGTACAGTGGCTTCATCTGAGACGTTCACTTTCGGACAATAATGAATGAGCTAGCACCATATGCACGGCTTGGAAATAGCGAATGTGCTGTAATTTTCGATGCACTGAAGCGCATTGTCAACGGCCCTCCACTCGATTCAATGCTTGTTGATGAATCAAGCCCGGCGAATTCAGACGCAGCCGACATACTGTTTGCATCTTTGGAAGAGTTGGGCTTTATCCGCATCAATACAGAGTATACAAAACAGATCCGCCGGATTAATGAATTAAAAGTAAATCTCGGTGCGCTGCAAGCTGACCTACCATCCACTGAGCGGCGCTTGAATACACTCAGCGTTCAAATCAAACACGCAGCCGAGCAACGTTCAAAAAACCGCCTTCTCAAATCAAAGTCGAAGCAGTGGGAAGAGGCGTCTCGTCTTGAATCGTTGGAAAAAGAGCGCAATGAGCTACTCAAAAAACGATCCTCTGCAATCGCGGCGGCCCAAGAGTTACGCGCATTCTCCGAACATGTTCAGTATGCGCTCAATAAGGATGATTCGAGCGCTCGATACGTTTGGATCGATCATGCCGCCCGCTGCCTGACTGAGCACGGACAGATGCTCCTGGCTGGGATCGAGACCGTACCCGAAAAACATCGTCATGGGCGTCGTCTCGCGGATGTACTTACCCTCGGCGGTTTACTGATATAGCATGATCGTCAGACAGGGAAGGTTGAGGGTCATGGCCGGTGTGGTCAAGTGGAGTAGAGGCCGTCTCGATAAGGTGAGATGGGTGGAGTTGGTGCGATGATGCTTTTAGAAAGCGGACCGAATTGGGTTTATTTTTATGCAGCCGGGGCCGACACGGGCAGCTTCCTCGCTCGTTTGGCCAGCTATGCTGTCGACGCGCTTGATGACGGACACGGCTCGCGAGCATTTATTTTGTCGGCACGGGGCAAGATTCAGGTTGGTTTTGAATGTTATCGTCTCGATTCAGATGCCTTTATTGTCAGCTGTCATACAACCCAGGCGGAGACCTTAATCGGCCTACTCGATATGTATCATTTCGGCGAAGATTTCGATCTTCAACCTGTAGATTTGGAAAAGGCTTACTTTGTCATCGGCGCAGCCGACCACCCATCACTGGCGCCACTGGATATCGGCGAGATGACCGACCTGCATTATGCCGCGAAAACCTGTCGATTCGATGCTCGGTCTTACCGAGTGGTCAAGACAGGGCGGTATGGTCTGCCTGTCTATATGGTCCTGCCTTTGTTTGACGAGCCCGATCCCATATTAACCGAACTAAAAAATGTCGGTCAGCCTGACGTTGAGCTCAGGCGCCTGGAATATGAACGTGTTTTGCAAGGGCTGCCGTCGGCACCAAATGAATTTGCGGAAACCTACACTCCACTGGACATCGGTGCACTTGATGGAATCACCGATGGTAAAGGCTGCTACCCTGGCCAAGAAGTCATCGAACGCACCATCGCCCTTGGCCGGCCGTCTATGAAATTGGTGCCTGTAAAAGCAAAATTCGAATTGAAAATAGGGCAAGAAATATCTCACGATAGCCGCGTCATTGGCCGCATCACGAGTTGCAAGAGTGCCGGTGCTGACGGGTCCATTGGCTTGGCTGTCCTCAAGTATCGTTCTGCTGAACAGGAGCACTGGATGCTCGCCGGTGGTGCACTCGAAAAGCGAATTTTGAAAACACAATAAGGGGCATAGACAAAGCCATCGTGGATACTGTGAATTCGAATCAAGGCAGTCCAATCCGAGAAGCCGCAACCATTCTCATTTTCCGAGAGCAGCCTCGACGACAGCTGTTTATGGTTCGTCGCCATACCAAGTCCGCCTTTATGCCCAATGTGATGGTTTTTCCCGGAGGCCGGGTCGATGAGAGTGATACGAGCCCATCGTGGACGCCGCATATTGTCCGTCCGGCCGCGGTGCCTCAGGTCTATACGCTGCCCGCTTTATCTCACTATATTGCGGCAGCGCGTGAAACCTACGAAGAGGCCGGGATCTTATTTGCGAATCGGGACGGTCATCCAATCGATGCTGAAACACCGCTGGGACGAGAGATCTTTGGACCCTGCCGCGATGCGCTCAACCGTTCAGACATTGGGTTTCAAGACATTGTACAGCGATACCAACTCACCCTCGATTTAAGCCGCTTGTCTTATTTCAGTCGCTGGATCACACCGGACATCGAAAAAAGGCGATTTGATGCACGTTTCTTTGTCGCCGAGTTGCCGCCGACTCAATGGCCCGAATCTGACCAGCTCGAGACCAGTGATGGCGTCTGGTTAGAGCCAGGTGATGCATTGGCCCTATACCAACAAAAAAAGATACAATTGGCTCCGCCCACATTACGCATTTTGGAGACGGTGAACCGAGATTGGTCTGCCCTACAGAGACCCGCCCAGGGCTGCCACACTGCCATTGCCCCACAAGCCCTCTTCGTTGACGACGAGTTGCACCTCATTTTGCCGGGCGATCGCGATTATCGCCCGTCTGGGACGCAGCGGAATCGAATTATTCGCAGGGCCGATCATTGGGTTTCTGAAGGTGAGGGGACCTAGTGACAACGCGCGGCACCGACAGACCTTATGCCGATGAACTGATAGACCTTGGACTCACGCGCGACGCCGACAATATCCCGACGTTGGTGCGGGCGCTTAAAAGTGAACAGGTGCAAGTGCGCATCGCGGCTGTTCGAGCTTTGGGGTGGCTACGTAAGCCCACTGTTGCAGCCCTCTTACTGCCGATGCTCAACGATCAAGAACCGGCTGTCCGCAGGTGGACGGCGTCGAGTTTGGCACTTTGCGGTCAGATGGCGAGTGCATCCATGCTCCGAGCTTCTATGGCCGACGAATCTTCACCGGTCGTAAGAGCGTCCATTGCAAGGGCGTTGGGCTGGCTAGGCGACCAAGGGTCGGTTGACGATTTGAGCCGTTGGGCACTCCATGACTCATGCGGTCAGGTGAGGGGAGCAAGCTTGCAAGCACTCATCCGGCTAAATACACCGTTGGACCTCGCGTTTCTGTTGACGGCGTGTGACGATCCCGATTCCGCCGTACGCATTCAGGCACTTCGTGGCCTGGCTCATGGCTCGGGTAAAGAAATTGAATCGACCCTCGACGCGTGTGTACTCGACCCCGATCCGCACATTCGAGTGTTTGCCATCAGGGCGCTTGTGGCGATTGGTGCAGCGAGGGCAAGAGAACATTGTCTCCTTGCCTTGCAAGATTCAAATCCGGGCGTCCGGTGCGCGGGTCTTATCGGCATACGCGATGGGGCATTCAAATTGGATGGAGCCATTTTGCTGCCTTGTTTACAAGACAGCCACCCTGAGGTTCGTCAGCAAGCCCGATTAACCAAGTCGGCCGCAGAGTTTTCACGGGTCGAGACGGAACGGTCATAAAGCGCCGAGTGACAGAGACTTTGAACTTATGTTCACTTGCCCCAGGAATTACTTATAGTCAATGATTACAAATGTTTAAGTGGTAGCTTGGGCGTTTTTTGACCATCTGAGGGTACCTCATCTTATTTTGATAAATATTATTGAGCTTAAATTCGATAATATGGGGTTGGAGGCGTGCTACAACGCATGCGATTGAGGGGGATAGACATTCATGATGGCGCAAACACTTGACGTGAAAGATCAGGCCATGTTGCTCGCACAAGGGTATGTGCAGGGCCAGCGAGACCTGTTAATTCAAATTCTGGAACACCGCTTTGCCGAGCGATTGCCCAATGGTCTCAAAACACAGCTGGCGTCGCTCCCAGCCCACAGCTTAGGTGCTTTGGGCCCACTGTTGGTGACAGCGCCGGATATGGATGCAGTGAGTGCAGCGGCTGACGAGTTAATCCAGGGCACTGTCGAGTAGACCGTTTAACCGACATCACCTTTAATTCGGTCATGTTCGTGTAGGAAAAATGATGCCCGTCCTAGGAGGCTGCGCATGCCCGGGTGGAATAATTTGCCCGAGGTTTCTTTTTCACTACCCCAGCGAAACCAGATGCCTTCTTCGGGATGGTGGTTGTGCTCTCTTGACGGTGCTGCCTCCGGAATAGAATCCCAGTCTTGAACTTCACCCATGAAGAAGATGACAGTTTTCTCGATATTTTGGCCATTACGGCGGTACTGGTATTTTACTTGATCTCGAAAATCGGGCAGCAGGGAAACATCAACCATACAGGTTTCTTCACGGACTTCTCTCAGTGCCGTTTCATGCTCTTCTTCGCCGTCCTCAATCCCGCCTTTTGGAAATTCCCAGGCAGCGTCGGGATTTCTGACCATCTGACTGTGTAGAAGTAGAAACTCTATTTTATCGTCTAGTCGCCGAAACGGAATGATGCCTGCCGAGCGTTCATAGGTTGTCACTCTCTGCCCCCTGTAAATCACGATCAATAGACAGACGTTACTATTGGCGGCCTTCAGCGGCAACCGGCTGACGATAACAATCGTTCAATTTAAACAAATATTCAGAATAAACACCGAATCATGGTTGCGTCTTACGGGGGATTCTTGCGGGGCGGACGGGCAGTGATTCGAGTTTGTCTGGTTGCACTCGAATCACTGCGTTGAGCGGTGACGTCTATAGGTCGAGGACAGGCCAACACCCGTTGGGTTGAATGGCAATGCCGAGAATGTCGTTGACCGGCCAGTCGGCCCGTGGTGGGCAGACGCCGTTTGGAAATTCTGCACTGCTCAAGTCGACTGCACCCAATTGCACGCACTCGCCTCCGGGCTCATTGGCCAGGTCCGTTGGCACAACGCGGAGCAGATAATCCGTTCGGCCCAGATCGTTGGCTGGCGCCCGTTCTGCTTGAACGACCGATAGAGTCACTCGCTTATTCTCTGCACCACCCCGAATGTTGATACATTGGTTACCGCCAGCCAGAATGCCACTTTCCACTCCAGCGACAGCCGCGTCTTCGCCCAAAGCACTATCGACTGCGCCCATGAACAGGCGGCCTTCGACCAAGTCCGAATAATTGACAAGGACAGTTCGATCTTGCCCGGCAGGCACGTCGATTGTGTAGCGGTCGCCATTAATCTGCTCGTCTTCACAAATCCAAGCGTCGCAGACCGAGACTTCACCGCTGCCCAAGAAGGTTTCATCCCCAACAGCATTGTTTGGTTCGTAGGCATCATCTTCACAGATATCAGAAGGCGGAATCACCGTTATGTTCAGCTGATATGGACCTTCGTTCATATCGTTATGGTGAATCCGTGCGAGGTACTCTCCTTCGCGGTCCCTGAAGATATTTCGTCGAATCGAGATGACCTCTGAGTCGTAATTAGTCGCCTCTCTTTCGAGAGCGGGCGTGCAGAAAAACTGTCCCCCTGCGCCTGGGATGCAGGCACCACCGCCTGAGCGGTCACAGAATGCTTGGCCACCTTGAGTACAATTGGGACCCATGGCGTTTCCTGTCGCCGGGAAAATGCCAACATCGATATCTGCGCGGTCGGCACTGAATCCACCGACCGTTACGCAGACCGAGGAGTTTGCCTGCTCGATGTCGAAGCGGTACCAATCTTCATCGGGCACGCCTGGGTCGCACAAGTAGCCTTCATCAAACGAATACTGACCGTCGTCTGACTCGAGAAGGGTTGCCATGCTGGCTCTGTCGTTTCGTGGGCCATTATTCTCCGTGAAATCAAGTCCACACATACCGCCCATATCGCCGCTACGACCGACGAATAGGTCATAACTGCCTTGGCTTCGATTGATGCCTTCCACACGAACACAGTATTGGCCTTGCTCAGTGCCAATGACACGCGCATACAAACGCTCGTCCCCGACTGTGTTGACGGCATCATTGCTCACGATTTCGCCCTGGGCATTAACGACTTGAATTCGTAGGCGGCCTGCTTGCGCATCCGGTCCTGTCATGACAGCCGCTGCTGTAATCATTTCGTCAGCCTCGACATTGAAGCAGAACATGTCCACGTCGGCTCCATCTGCGTTACAAATGGCCAGGTCTGTTAGTTCAGTTTCCATGTCGACCTCAACGTCAATGGCCTCGCCGGTTGCGACCGAGTCGCCTTGGTCACCACCGCCGCAATCAACCACGCTCGGTGAATGGAGGACATCCAATTCATAGGCGCCGGATTCATCAGGTGCACGGCCCGTTAAGACGACAAACCAATCGCCACCAGGTACAAAACTGCTCTCACCCTGAGGATAATCTTGCCGGTTGCTGTCTTCAGCCGCTCTCAGAACTGGGTCAGCGCGGTTTGCACCGGCTGGGTAGAAGTAGGCATCGATCGCTGTACCGTCGAGACTTCTCAAAGTCATTGAAAGACCGTCATTTGGGTCAAGAGAGATTCGGAACCAATCTTCATCCTCAGGGCAAATTACGCCTCGGATGGTGTCGGCAAAGCCCGATTCAATTTCTGTTGCGCTCCCCGCGTTATTGTCGCCAGCGCGCTCGCGGATGTCCGGAATACAACCGGTTGCGGCATCGACGACAACAACGTCGACACGGTACGTAATGCGCTGATTGGTTGGTGCAATTGTGACGTAATAGCTGGCCACGTCTTGAACCAATTCACCGATGGCCGGATACTCGATTGCAGCAAATTGGTCTCGCCCGCGGGCTTCTTGGGTTGGTCCCACACAGACTCTGTCTTCGCAGGTCCACTCGAGTGCTTCTGCGCAGTTGCTGTCATCGCCACAGTTCCCGCTGTTGCCGTCCAAAGTGAAGTTCGGTGTACCCTGGTCGAAGGTTACATCCACGCGAAGTCGTGCACCCGCTGGTACATCAATCCGGATGACATCTTGGTTGTTGTCACAGAGTACGCGGCCTTCCACAGATCCGTATCGACGGCCATTGGCATCCGGTGGGTCGAGCGTCAATACTGTTGCGGTCGCTTGCGTATCGTTTGGCTCACCGCCTTCTCCTTCGTCATCTCGACAGCCCGGTAGGCATGCGCCGGATTGAGCATCGCAGAAGCGGCCTTCTTCGCAATCTGCGTGTTCTTGGCAGGCCTCTTCGCATTGTTCCGTATCCGGATTACAAAATTGACCTTCGCCGCATGCGTCCGCATCAGACGGGTCACAAACTCGAACACAGAGATTGTCATTGCAGCTCAGCCCATCATCACAACCATCGTCATCTCGGCAACCTGGCAGACAGAGGCCTCGGCCATCTCGTAGGTCGCAGTATCGGTCGTCTGGGCAGTCATTATTACTGCCGCAAAGCAGATCAATACACTGGTGAGAATTTGGGTCACACACTTGACCATCTTCGCAACTCCCAGGTTCATCGAGTCGGCAGCCATCTTGGCAGCGACCGTCGGCCACAGAGCAGAACCGGGTCACATCCGCCCCGCAATCGGAGTCTTCTACGCATTCGACGCCGCAGGGATTGGAACTACAGTCGGCTGCTCCTTCAAGAGCCACACCACCATTGGCCTCACAGGTCGCCTGCAGTTCCACCTGACACATATCGACGCCTGTGCAGCAGGCGTAGAGGGGTACGCAAAGACGAGTGTCCAAGTCACAAATACTACTCCGGCCTACCTCGTCGAGTTCATTACAGGATTCTTCGGTGCTTCTGCAGCCCTCTACGCATGCGCCATCGTTACAGTACTGGTCACTGCCCGGGCAATCTGAATCGATTTCGCAGGGCTCGTCCTCACACATGTGTGAATCAGGATTACAGACCTGACCATCGCCGCATTCCTCGTCATCGCGACACCCTGGTAAGCAATTACCAACCCGACCGCCGTCGAGTTCGCAGTACTGACCTTCAGGACATTGTCCGTTATTTACGCAGAGCATGTCGCCCCCGCCGCCGCCATCGCCGGCATCCCCGCCAGTACCACCGCTTGCGCCCATGCCGCCAACACCACCTGTACCGCCAGTACCAGTTACGGGCTGACCAGGGGTTTCGTCCGAACACGCACCCAATGCGATGGCGCATGCCATCGCGAGAAAAAATCTTCCGATATGACCAATTAAAGTATTCAAGAGAACCCCTTTTTGTTCACCCATTTCTCTGTATTACAGTTTCTGCGTCCACACGCGTAATCATTACCTTGGCGCAACCAGTGTCAAGATCCGTCTGACATTATTGCCGGCTGCATCGGTGATACGTGACATGTCTTCGGCATCGTAGTTCTCGACACGATTGCCTGTCGCCACGCCGAGGGCACCTCCAGGTACGGCTTGCTCGACGACCTCTGTCAGTGCTCTTGCTCGAATCAAATCATTGGACTCGGTTGTCCCATCGCTCCATTCGATTAAACTCGTCTCGGTCGCTGCCCATAGACGACCACCGCTCGCATGGAGATCTCGCGCTGCGAAAGACAAGGGAATGCCTTCGACGTTTGCATTTTCATCAGTCACACTCGATGCCACGATTCGGTACACCCGTCGGGTCTTCGAGTCGGATATAAACACCGCATCATGGTCTGCATCGATAACGATTCGGTCGAGAATGCCACCCACCTGTCGCGTGGATAGAATCGGATTCAACCCCCCGATGAGCACTTGCTCTGGATCGATAACCGCCAGGTGACCTGACGCTGAGACGACAAGCAGCTGCGCAGCAACACCGTCGGCACCGGGCAACCAGGCCAAGTCGCTGGGTTGGCTCAGACCATCGAGAGCCAATGTTGTGACGACCTTCATCGAGGCGGCATTGATGACTGAAAGGCTTGAGTCGAGGCGATTGGTCACCCAAATGTGGTCATCGCCGTAGGCAACCGCGCTTGGCATAGCGCCGACGGGAATCCGACGAACCAGTTCACCCGAGTCTGCCGTCGAAACGACAGCCACTCTATTTGAACCCGGTACAGTCGCCCAAACATAGCGTCCGTCTTGCGACGCGCAGAAGCTGCCAACGCCTAAGCCAAGCTCAATTTCAGCGTTGGACCTCAGAACCACTGACCGCAGACCCCGTTCGTAATCATAAAAGGTGATGACAGCGCGGGATGGACTGCCGCTTAACGCGGCAAGTCGCGGTACACCAGCATCGTCAACATTGATGTCAATGATGCGAAGTCGCTCTGCCTCCGAGCTATTGGCTCGGAGCCATAGGCGATGGTATCCCGAATCATAATAGGTCGGTTGCCAAGTAAACCTGACGCGAATGTCAGCCTCTTCTTGAATGTACTCAACGTCAGCACCGGGCGGACTTTCGACGGTTGTGACATCGATTTCATCGAATTGACCGGGGCCGATGACTGGGGCACTGACAAGCACGTCAAATGTCAACAGTTGCCCCTCTCTGATATTCTGTGGCTCCAGCGCCTCAATAGACGGCGCAGCTGGTGTCACATTGAGGACGATCTCAGCCTCTGTGGTTCCTCCATCACCATCGTCAACCGTGACCCGCACAGTTTTCTGACCGAGCGAGTTGAATGCATAGCGATGTGAGCCAGATTCGATAACTGAGCCGTCGCCCATTTCCCAACGCACAAGGGCTGGTGGCAAGTCACCCTCGACGTCATCGACCAATGCAACGACCCGAGCACCATCACCGGCAGGGACATCCCCGCTGAGTGCAACGAAGAGAATGTTCTCACCGATGGCGACTTGATTGGAATCGGCCTGTAATTGGACGATGGGTGCGCGGTTCGTCACTTCAACGATTCTCATCAATGACGACTCACTGCCGTCATCGTCGCGAACGGTGAGACGGACTTCATATGCGCCTTCGTCCGCCCAATTGTAGGTTACCCCTGTTTGGTTAGGCTCAAGCGTTCGTGTCGTGCCATCCCCAAAATCCCATACGAATGCTTCGATTGGATCGGTCGCGCTGCCTGCTCGGCTCCCTGCTGAGTTGAAGAGCAGGTCGACGCCCTCTGGAATGGTCCGCTCTAGACCAGGATAACTGATTTCAAATTGAGCCTCGGGTTGGGCATCTTCGACGGTGACGACCTGTGTGACGATGGCTGCAGAATCTTCGTCCACAACGCGTAAGGTCACAGTGTAAACGCCGTCTTCAGCATAGGTGTGCGTGCCGAGGAATTGGTTTGGAATGTTGTTGCCGAGTTGCACGGTTTCAAGATTGCTTCCGTCGCCCCAATTCCAGACCAACATGGTTAATGGATCAGCAAGTCCACCGGCTTGCGTATTCGATGCATCGAACGTGAGTTCTTCGCCCTGCACAGCTCGCTCGGGTCCAGTCATTGATGCGAAGGGTTCGAGGTCAGCGATCTCGAGTTCCGCGCAATCACTGACGTTCGAGTCTTCATCCTGGACGGTGACACAGACTTGGTAGCTTCCGTTATCCATGTAGGTGTATTCGGCGGTCCGTTGCGCTTCACCTTCGACACCGGCACCTGGAAGACCAAACGTCCACGCGAAATAGGTGAGTGGATCCGACTGACTGCCAGGTTGGGCATTGGCTTCGAATCGCATCAGCTCGCCTTCGATGGCCGACTGCGGGTTGAGAATGTTCACTCCATCTAGTTGCGGTTGAACGTCGTTGACGATGACTTGTGCGGTGCACTGACTTTGAGAATCAGGGTCAGACACGGTCAAAGTCACCGTGAGCGGCTCATCGCTGGCATCTCGGTAAATGTGGAGTGGCCGGCGCAGCGTCGCACCGGTCTGTGGTCTGAAGCCATCCCCAAAGTCCCAAGCGTACGATTGGATCGGGTCTGCTTCATGTCCAGCGGCACTCCCGCTTCCATCTAGTTCCAGGGCCTCACCCTCGAAGACCACGTAAGGACCTCCTGCATCGCAGACAGGGTCGACATCAAGCACTGTTATATTAAACCATACGTAGGCGGACGTCCCGTTGCCGGCCGTCACTCTCAGGCGTCTTCGGAATTCTCCAGAAATCAACGTGTCGAACTCAACGGTCGGTTGGTCGCCGCCGAACACTTCGTTATCAACATTGTAAAACCCGTCGCCATTCAAGTCCCAGGCATATTCAACAATGCCCCCAACTTCGGGCGCAGCGAAGCTTGTGCTCCCGTCTAAAATGAGTGGTTCACCTTGGCGAACCTCATAATCGCCGTTCTCCAGATTGCCGCCAGCCACAGCGATGGGCTTCTCGAGCACGGTGACCGTCATATTGGTCTCTACAGGATTTCCTCCGCAGCTACTGACCCTCAATCGTGCGATATAATCCCCTGCGTCTTCAAAGACTCGGCCACCTTCGAGGGGAGAACATGGGCTTACACAGCCGTCCTCTTTACAGATGCGTGCGCCCCGACAATCGGCGTTGTTCTGGCACTCAGCAGGCTCCGCACAGAAGCCATTCACACACGTTTGCGCGCCCGAACAGTCAGCATCACCAGCGCATTCATCGCCGGCCGCCCCCGTCAAGACTGGAGGTGTCTCAGGACAGGTCGCGACTTGCTCATCTGCTCGCATGACCACAGCTTCCACGTTCGATGCACATCCATTTGGCGCATTGATAACAGGCACGAAGGTTGGCATCGACACACGCGCGCCATCCTCGAACTGCTGTGCGTTCGCGCCTTCGGTCACACAGCCTTCGATGGTGCATCGAAAACCTCGAATTTCTAGGTCGATGGAATCAGCATCGGCGGGGGCTTCGCTTAGAAGTTCCAACTCCTGCGCGTTCCCATCGCCGCAGTTATCTCGTACACTGATAATCCGCCTCACCACGCAGCCATCACGCTCGACACGAATGTCACTGACAATCTCCTCTTGTGGAGTCCGATTATCAGAGACTTGGTAATTAAAATCAGCCGGTTCGGCCGCACATTCACTTTGTGCATTGGCAATTGAATCGGGGTTCATAACCACAACCGGAGCTTCCCGGTCTAGATCAAAAACCACCTCGGTTTCAGTTGGTCCAAATGTTGGGTGCTCAGCACGAATGGTCAGCCGAACATTATCTCCATCGTTCACGAAAAAACCAGGAATTGGGTAGCCATCGGTTTCCACTACTTCGTCGGCAGGGACGCTCAAAACGATTTGATACATTTCGTTTCGCTCGACCGCTTGGCCGTTGGGTGCAATTTCTGTCCATTCGGTCAGAAAAGTGAGCGTAAGTGGTTCTCCATCGACGGAGTAGGCTTGAAAGACCAAGGGGACATCTCGGGCGGGTGCTTGGGCCTCGCCTCCGATAATACCGCCTGTGAACGTTTCAGGGCCATTATTCACGCATTCTCCCGCGTTGGGCGACACGATATTGACCCAGTGTTCTGGAACACCCGCCTGACTTTGGCCAATCCATAAGCTGACGAGAAAGAAGATAATGTACCTAACCATAGATGCCAGACCTCCCCACGAATCTTAGCAGTATTGAGGGTACATTGAGTGCTGGGATAGATCCAAGTACTGATTGCTGTTTTCCCCTGATTATTTCACTTTTTTTTCAAGATGTTGATTTTGGGTCATCGTAAGGTTGCATCAAGGCCACATAATTACTTAGCATCAAAACCAACTGGCTTCGGTTGAGGGGAATGACAGATGACAAATTTTCTTAGGCGGCCACACAGCCGTTGGATTTTGGCCATTGGCTTGGCGCTCGCACTGGGTTGCGGAGGAGACGAATCCGATGGCGGCGCCGGCGGTGGCGGTGGCATGGGCGGTGGCACAACGCCTGATGAGGGCGTTGACCAAGGCAGGCCCGATGCAGGCCCACCTCGTTCCGATTTCGGTGATGTCGGGCCAGCTGAGTGCGATTGTCCCCGTGAACTCACCTGTGACGAGGCGGGGGAGTGTGTCGAAGTGTCCCCGTGTGAACGGGATACTCAGTGCATCGAGGGCCGCATCTGTGTCGACGGTGCATGCGCCGATGGGTGTGCTGACGATGCAGCCTGTCTCGATGCAGATCCGACTCTGCCCCTCTGTTTCGATGGCCGCTGCGGTCAATGCGAGACCGACGACCAGTGTTTTGGGGCCGGTACGTGTGATGTCGAGCAGCACCTGTGCGTTGAACCGGCTGTTTGCAGCGACAGCCGCGAATGTCTTGGCACTCGTGTTTGTGTCGGTGGGACATGCGAAGCGACGCCGGACTGTCGGGACGACGAGGTGGATTGCCCGCCCGGTCAGATTTGCTCGGAGGATGGGCAGTGTTTGCGAGACCCGTCTGGTGCATGTGAGTCAGACGCCGATTGCCCTGTGCTCGGACACGTTTGTCTCGAAGCACGGGCGGGCAACATTTGCGGTCCGTGCCAGGAAGATTCCGATTGCCCGACGGGCATGGAATGCCGAGTTCGCGCAGATGGCAACGCGTGCGCCGAACCGGACACCTGCTCAAGCGATGACGAATGCATTGGGTCACGGGTCTGCGTAAACGGGGCATGTGATTTGCCACAATGTGCCGATGACGTGTACGAAGACAACGAAACAGCGGAGACAGCAACACCGATCATCGCTGGCTTACTTCGCTGTTTGGTGAGCTGCGGTGACGACGCTGATTGGTTCGAGTTTGTCTTGCCGGCCAACAACGCGGCAACGGTCAGCCTGCGTCAACAGGACAACCTCGCGAATCTGAATTTGACTATTCGCAATGCCGATGGCGTAGAACTGGTCAGCGCGCAGAGCGACCAACCCGTCGAAGCGGTTGTGGTCGGTCCTTTCCCGAGCGAGCAGACCATCTTTGCGGTCGTTGACCAAAATCAGCCATATGGGATCGGCTCGTTTGTTCTCGATGTCGCCTTGGTGGACGAAGGCGAAGCGTGTATCGACGACGCGAATGAAAGCGGAGCCGGTGATGATTCACCCGAGACCGGTCGCCAAGTACGGGCACCGGGTGAGTTAGGGTTCAGCGGTGATTTGGCCGGTCGTATCTGTCCCGATGACCTAGACTACATTTGCTTCGCGACTCAAGTGAGAGAAGAAGTCTCCATCGACATTGAGGTGACATCCGGCGATGCTGTGGTCGCTGGCCGAGTCATTCGAGTTGATGGAGAAACGGTCCGTAATACGGAGAGCGAATGGTCCCGGCAGGGAGGCGACGCCGTGAATTTTCGTGCTGGTGCGGGCCCCTACTGCCTCGAGCTGAGCGCACGGTCAGGTTCGGGGACGTATCGGGTTAGCATGACGGCCGTCCCATCTGCTGTCTTACGGCTTTGCGAAGATGCATCTCCCCTTGAGCTCCAAAGAGGCCAAGCGTCCGTGCAAGCACAGCTCACCCAAGACGATGAATTCTCGCCGATCTGTGCGGGCGGTGAGGCCAATGGCGGTGAGGTTATCTATTCGGTCTCCTTTGATGATGAAGCTGATTTACCGGTCCTTTTGACGGCCACGGTCAGTGGTTTGGCCGGCGGCACCTTAGGCGACCCTGTTGTCAGCATTCGCAGTAATTGCGGAGACGCATCCAGTGAAGTCGCCTGTTCGACTGGCCAGCGTGACCCACTCGATCCGAACTTCAGTCAGAGAAGCCCTGCGACGGCCCGTGCCGCGATAACCGAGCTCGGCACTTACTCTATCGCTGTCGACGGCATCGACATCGGAGACCGCCCCAATTATCGATTGGATGTTGACACTGCACCTTTGGCATTGGCACCCGCTAACGACCGGTGTAACCAAGCCCAGGAGTTGGCTTTCAATCCCGACGGAGTCACGGTTTTTGGGGTCAATCTGGACCGAGCTAATGATGATGTAAGTGGCTGTACTGGCGACGCTGGACCAGATGTTGTCTACCGGCTGACTTTCTTAGAACCAGCTAACGTGAGATTGCAGGCGGCTGCGGCCGGCGATGCATTCGCTGTCAGCGCATTCCTTGGACCGGATTGTCGAGCGAGAGATGCAAATGTGTGTGGCTTTGGGTTTGAGACCCAGGTTGAACCTGGTGTTTACTATCTCGTCATCGATGGTGCTGATGCCAACTCTCGCGGGCGAGTGACGGTGCAGATGAACGTGGAATCAATCGGTGCAGCTCCAGTGAACGAGGTCTGCGATTCAGCGACTGCGCTTGACGCAGCTGGCGGCCAACTCGTTGCATCAACCCAAGCAGCCATTGATGACTACCGGCTCCTTGATGCGAATTTATGCACAGGAAACAACACTTTGGGTGGTGATGTGGTGTACACGCTTGCGAGTCCGCAAAACCAAATGATGTATGTCGAAGCAATTCCTGAGGATGGCTGGGATTTGGCCCTGTACGTTGTCAGTGATTGCGCGAACCCAGCGCGTCGGCGCGTTGCATGTTCGGACGGTGCCCTCACGGAATCTACGGTGTTTGACGTGGCTGCAGATGAACCTGTGTTCGTGATCGTGGATGGTAGCAATGGTGAGTCCGGGTCTTTTCAATTGAGATGGGGCGTAGCTGAGTGTCGCCTCGATGTCGATTGTGCGGAAGGCCAATGCATCGATTATGCGTGCGTCGCACCTTAGAAACTCTTGTTTGTTGGGAGCCAGCCGGTGAACCTTCAACGAGCAGGCCTCGTGTTGGCCGGTGTTTCGATGGTCGCTCTCGTCCTTTGGGTTGCAGCATCAGAACCACGTGAAACGAAACCGCCTCGGCCGGAAAACACGTCCAAAAAATCCAGTAGTTCCGTGGTCAAACGCTTACAGTTGCCGCCCACGAAGGCGTTGAGTCAAGGGACTGCTGACGTCCTGGAGCCCGGATTAATTTCGTCTGGAAAAAAGAGCAGGCCAAAAACGAACGATCGGCTCTCGCTTGTTGAAGTAGAGCGAACGGGATTGCTGGGTCGAAGCAAATCTTGGTTGAAGAGGGTCATGGACCGCGCTCATTGGGTAGAGAAAAGCGGTGACCCTGACACGTCGGGGCCGACTTTTATCAATAGCAATGGTGTGGAAATGACATTTACCATTGTTGGTCAGCAGGTCTACGGGGCGTCGGTCATCTTCCCACCCAAAGCGGTCAGTGCCGATATGACAGCCCTATCCGAGTTCTTCATCGGCCAATCAGATCATTTTCCCCTCCATTGGGAATCTCTGAAACGGGGTCTTAATGTAGACCGGCAAGGTCGATTCGACAATACGCGAGGCCAAACTTTATACTACCGTGGCAAGCTCAGAGAAACCGGTGAACCCCCCTTCGGACCAGCCCGCTTTGAGATCTCACTCGGGCCCTTCGAAGGTCAGACCTTCAGTCCGCTTCCCGAAAAGAATGAAATGCAAGAGTTGCTCGAAGGGCCCCGCTGAGAATCAGCCCTGAATCACAGACCGATATCGACTCACTTCTGTCCTCGGCTCGAGGGTGTCTCCGTCGACTTCCACATTGAGCCAGACTTTTTGAGGCAATCCGGGTAGGCGGGCTTGGTCCACGCCTAAGAGCACTTCGAAACGGCCGGCGGTGACCATGACATGGTCCCGATCTTCCTTCCAGAACGCTTTCCCTCCGTTCTTCTCATCGAAGAGGGTGAACTTCATCGGCAAAGTCCCCGTCCATTTCTCACCATCGGAACTCAATACCCCTTCAAAGCGGAGACCCGCTCGGATGGGGCCAACGTCTTCCGCCGGGGGCACTGGCTCTTGTCCTGGAGATACCTCATCGACCTGGCTATCGGTGGATAGTCGCTCTGCGGTTGGCACTTTATCCAACTCCGGACTCTCTGTTGGTGTCGGGTCGTCGGCGACTCCGGAACCATGCTGCGGCAGGTGTTGACCCACAGCGGGTGGCGCCGTTGGAGGCATGGTCGGCGGTTGTTCCCCTAAAAATTTAGCTTTGAGGCGCCCAAGCAATCCTGGGTCTTCCGTCAGCTTGGAATCAGGTCCGCCGTATTGTGCCTCATGAGCGACCAAGACCTGCTCAAGAGTCAAATCCTGTTCGGCATCGTATTCAGGGTCATGAGTCGAACGCGGAAGGGTTGGATCTGAATAGGACTGGTTTTTGAGGGCATTCCAAACCCGAGCAGCCATCGGCTTCATCTTACCGCGACCCTTGGTTGCTGCATTGTAGATGAGCCGGCGCGCGTCTCGACTCTTGAGATGGTAAAGTGCTTCTAGCCCGGCAATTTGGAAACCAGCATCGTCATTGATGGGTTTGTAGCGCTTGATGAACCGTGCATCTTTAGTCGCGAGCTTACCGAGCATCGCGTTGAAGATGGGGACGTGGCGAACGCCACCAAGTCGCGCCAGATTCAGGGCAAGGGCTCTTTTCTCGGCGTCACTGTTTGCGGTCTTTTGCTTGAATTGATTGACCAGGTAGATGCTTAGGCTTTGGTCGCCGCTGGTGCCAATTCGATCCAGGACTTCAATCCGGACAGCTGTCACATCGTCTTTTAAGTGTGAGACCAGCATATTTCGAATGTGCTCATTTTCGCCTAGGGGCAGTGTCCGCAATACACTGCGTCGGATGCTGTCGTCTGGGTGAACGACGACCTTTTGCAGAAAAATAAGCGTGTCGTCGTCAACACCAGACAGCAGGGATAGAATGACTTCGACAAGCGGCGACTTAATGACCGACTTTCCCCAAAAATTGATGTCTTCTCCCAGAATTGAACGAGAAAGAGATCGCTTCACTGCCGCTGGTAAGGCACCCGACTCCATCAGAGTTGAGCACATTCGCATCAGTGCCGATGCGCGTTGCTCATCGTTCTTGTTGTCGTGGGCCTTTCGCAGAGCAACCTCGAGCGCACCGGCAGCCTCTCGAAACTCCTCGGCTGTCAGCAGTGCGGGCACCGCACATGCGTATGCTGATACGGAATCATCAGCGTGACAGGCTCGGGCAGCCGCCAGAGATTCGAGTGCCGCCTTCTTCGCATCATCGTCTCGGCCCACCGAGAGCAAAGGGGCGACCACGGCCGACAGAGAACGGGCTCTGTAGAATGGCTCTGTGACGTCTCGCGCCTGGAGCAATGCCTCGCCGGGGTCTGTTACGTGACCGGACCCTTCATCGAGACCGTCGATCCCGGCCCGTGCAGCATCGACGAAGTTAACGTCTCCGCTGACCATCGAAATGCGATGAAAGAACGCCTTTCCAAGGGTCTTTCTGATGAGTTCGAGACCCTTTGCAAGTCGAAAAAACTCGTCGTCATCTAAACCGCCTGGTTCTGCTTGAGCTTCCGCAACGAATTCTTCATCGGTGTCGACTTCGAGTTGTTCGCCATCGTCGGTCTCCTCGGAGGCGTCCATCGGCTCATCACTGGACTTAATGCGTTCTTGTCGGCGCAGTGTCCTCAACGCCTTGAATTCGTCAAAAATGCTTCGTGTGGCCGTCAGCATAAGGCGTTCATCAGCCGCTTTGACAATGTCTGCGAACGGATTTAGTTCGCCGGCGTCTAAATCCGTTGCCATTTCCTCGGAGTAGAGACTGAGCTGTTTCAGCGCCTTTGCACCAAGGCGGCTGGTGTGCTTGTGGGCAAAATCAACGAGTTCTTCTGGTTGAATCGACCTCTTTTGTCGATAGGTTCGACCCAGCAGTGAATAGAGCTCTTTGACTGGCCAAGGCACAGGCACCCGGCGCCCGATTAAATCGCTGTGATAGAGAACCTCAAAGTGTGGGCAGTTGGCGGTGCGCAACCGTTTTTTGAATTCGACTTCTTCTTCCGTTGCTGTCCCTTCGACGCGCGTGCTCATGATTCGTCCGAACTCAACGAGCTCGTTTTGGTCGGCACCATGAGTGACACGGATCGCCACGATATTCCGTTGCTCAAAGGTGCTGGCCATTCGGGCGATGAGTGTCATCATGCCAAACTTTCGTCGGACCACCCGCAACGCATTTTTTGGATCGAGAAACGCGTCCGTACCTTCTCGTTGGACCAGCAGTTCCTGCATAGATAGGGGCGTCGAGATAAAGTCGTGACAGAACATGTCCTCGGAACCGAAGGACAGTAGACTGACCAACGAGATGCTGTCCGCAAAATCTTGGGTCGCATCTCGAAACTGGGGGTACACTTCGCCCTTGGCCATCGATGCTTCAGGATGATCAGGTATCCATGTCTTGAACATGGATATGCACGCCTTCCGTAGCAAAGACTTGCGTTTTTCAGTTTCTGAGCGCCAGTCGGCTGCGCCTGTCACTTGCTCGACCATAGAGTTCCCCCGAAGTCTAATTGCTAGTATGCTCTCGTCTGTAACTTGTGCATCCTAAGTTGAGTCTGCACGAATTCAAAGCGGAGAACCAGTTATGGCTCTAAATCGAGAAAAATTGCGGTCCCATTATTCAGATTTTCTCCGCCCTGACAGGATTCTTCTAACGGGTCATTCTCATCAGGCGTGGCCTAATGTGGCCCGAGTTGGTCTCGAGAAAGCCTATCTTGATGCCGCAAATCACGTTGATGACAAGTGGCGATGTGCGACCGAAAAGGCCAATTGCGTCCGTGCTGCAGTTGCTGACTATCTACACACAGAGCCAGACGAAATCGCGCTTGCGCAGAACAGTCATGAACTCGCGGTTCGTTTTTTATCGGGCCTAGAGCTCGCCGGCCGGACCGTTGTGACAACTGACGGTGAGTTTCATAGTCTTCGACGGCAACTCATACGCTCGGAAGAGGCAGGGCTTCGTGTTCATTGGGTCCAGACAACCCCCATCAATACATTGGTCGAGCGATTGGCCGATGCATGTAACGCAAACACCGCTGCCCTGATGGTGTCTACGGTCTTGTTCAAAACCGCCGAGATGGTGCCAAGGCTCCCCCAATTGATGGCGTATGCGGTCGGGAAAGGGATTCCACTCTTGCTGGATGCCTATCATGCTTATGCTGCCGTCCCCAACCAATTAGGTCCGCTGCCCAGCGACAATGTCTTTGTTACAGGCGGAGGCTATAAATACGCGCAATGGGGAGAAGGCTGTTGCTGGATGCGAGTCCCCGCTGAGTGCCGACTCCGTCCAATTTACACGGGTTGGTTCAGCGATTTCGCGGGGCTCGATGGGAGCCAAGGAACCCAGATCGGCTACGGAACAACGCCCGCGGACCGTTTCGCTGGCAGCACCTATGATCCGGCGAGCCATTATCGCGCTGTCGAGGTGATCGAGTTCTTCAAGCAGCAGGGCATGACCATCGAGGCCCTCAGAGAAACATCGCTTCAGCAGACTCAGTTGATCATCGACCAACTGCCAGATTGTCATATTCTGACCCCAACGGATTCATCGCGTGGCGGCTTCGTCTCCATTCGGCACCCGAGGGCGTCAAGCCTGATCCAGTCCCTTCGTGAACTGGGCATATTCGCTGATTCACGTGCTGATATCATTCGCTTTGGACCCGCGCCGTATACCACTGACGACGAGATTATCCGGGCTATGACCAGCTTTAAACGACTCATTAGGACAAGCTAAAAATAAGCTCTTTTGGAGACGGGGACTAAATAAATCTAAAATTGTGGCATCGCGAAGATTGTCGAAAGCCCTTTTCCAGGCTACGCTCTCCTCGATGACGCAAATGCAGGAGGCGTTTTCTAGTGGTGGTAGCGAATGACGGTGGTGGGCAGCTCGTACGCGACTTATTGAAGCGCATCCGTGACGCAGCCCCCTTGCTAAATGAAAACCGCTCCGACTACGAAAATGCGGTAAAGAGCATCTTCGACATCCTGCAGCGTGCAGTCGGTCAATTGGGCGAGTTTGAACTCGACATCTCGAGTAACCGCATCATGATGGGTGAAGATGACGAGGTCTACAAATCTGAAGCCCGCACCAATAACTTGGCATTTGACCTCTTCCGCCAGGGCCTACGGAGACTAACCTTTCGGCCCGGTGTTGACTACGACGAGTTAGAAGGCTTAGTCCGCCGGTTCTCCGAGTGTCGGAGCGCAGACCAGATCGATGAAGATTTCGTCACCATGATGTGGCAGGACTCGAGTCCTCATATCACCATAATTGCCATCGACACATTCACCGAGAAGATCTTTATGTCCGAGGCTGAGTTTATTCAGCAATTCAGGACCGTGCTAGATGACATTGCACCCGGCTTGGTTGAGATGGATGACGACGACGAGGATGATGCCGAACCCCGAGCAATGGTTCGCTTAGATTCCCGTGAGGATGTTGATCGCGCTGATGTCGAACAGCGGAAAATTCGAAAAGCACTTGGGGCCGATGACAGTCAAGGGCGCGGCTTATTTAACACCGAAACAACCTTGGGTGCTCATACCAATCATTTGGTTCACCTCTGTGTTTGCCAGGCACTCGCCGAGAGAAATGCGCTGAGCAACGCTGAACTACAGGGGATCTGGGTTCGCGTGCTCAGCTCCTATCTCGCTGATGCAGATTGGCAAGGTTTTGCAGACGCTATGCGGACTGTGAAGACCATTTTTGATGTCAGAGATGCATTCTCGCCGCTCATACTGGAGCGCTTAGAGAAACTGCGTAAGGTTGTTATGGGCCGAGATATGGCCGAGCAAGTGGCAGAACACCTGGACCCTGAACACACTGATTTTACAACATGGAGTCGATGGTTTTTTCACGTTGCTGAAGAACTGACCGCGCCAACATTGCTCGAACTTGTCAACGGCTGCGGCAACGTGAGTGGGCGGGACTGGCTTAAAGATCAGCTCAGGCGTCAGGGCACTTCGTCCCTCGATCCGTGGGCCGAGCGTATGCGTGATCCGAACCCAGGTATTGTTCTTGAAGTCATCGACGTGATCATGAGCAGTGGCCTCGAAACCCAGGCGAAATCTCTGCTTGTCGACGCCTTTAAACATCCTGAGGGGTCTGTGCGAACGAAGGCCATAGAAGGGCTGTCGGAACAGTATGACCTTGAAATTAGGGAGGCTTTGCTGCCCCTACTCAAAGATCCGGAACCCACGGTTAGACGGGCCGTTCTCAAGCGATTCGTTGACGTGAACGACAAGTCCGTTGTGACTTATTTCGCCCACTCAATCAAATCGGGAGAATTCTTTTCTCGAGGTGAAGATGAGCAACGTGAGCTGATGGAATCTCTTGTTCGTCTGTCCGGAGAAAAACACCTCGACCTGCTCAAAGAACGTTTGCAGCTCGAGGAAACGAGCGGATTGAGTAAGCTCCTGAAAAGGGGAGCCAGCGGCGTCACCGACAACATCACGCGTCGGGCTGTCATCTCAGCGCTCGGCGTGATGAATACCCCAGCGGCCAATGCGCTGATCCGTGAGGTCAAGACGCGCGCTGACCTCAGTTTGGCTGCCCATTGCGACGTCGTCATCCGTCTCTCTCAGCGCGCTTCAAGCGACGATGACCAGGAGCAGTTTGAGCTATCAGACGAAGGGCCAGCTGATGAGGACTTATCCATCGGCGAGCACCGAATGGGCAGGCACCTCTTATTCACATTGGATGACCTCGGTTACCATGACATCGAGGCCAAGATTGCCCACGCTAAATCTCGTCGAGCTGCCCAGTCAGCTGTGACTCAAGCCAACGAGCACCGAGCGGATGCACCTCCGGCACCGAATGCGCCTCAGACGGGTCCATCGGTCGTGTCCGTGGTGGCCACCGGGATGGCCGATTTGGGTCCATCGCCGTTATTGAATCATCAGGATTTTCTAGACGTATGGGATCGGCGTCGCCTTGTCGCGGCACCCGCTGTCCTATCGGGTGAGCGGTTTCAAGTGGTGGACGTTGATCTCGGGCTGATTGGAGTCAGTCAGCAAACGATGGATGTCAGGCAACGGGCGAAAACCACTTTGCCCCCGCCGCGCATCATCGAACGCTCGCGGTCACCGCGGCGAGCTGAGCCACAGTCGCCAGAGCAGGTCGACGACCTATTACAAGCCTATCTCGGTGGATCAGGAGACGCGCCCGCTGCCTTTGGTGAGTCAACGCCTGAGTCAACACCCGACATGAACAGTTTGCTGAAAGACTATCTAGATGAATCGCAGGAGGCATCGAGTGCCGACCACGATGTCGGCCACGACGCACGATATCCCGATGCGCCAGCCCCACAGATTCTTGCCGAAGAGGTTCGAGTTGAGAACACAGATAGAACCAACGATCCCAAGGACGACAAGGGTAATGGAGCGGGGGAGGCGGCTCAGCCTGGTGGCGAAGACGCTTTGAGTGACCTTCTCAAGGCCTACGTCGAAGCTGAGCCGGAGAAGTGATATGAATATCACCACGAGAGATAGCCATGACAAGGTTCAATCCGCGGGCAAAAACTTACTCATTTACGTGTTCTCACTTCTAAAAACGGGTGAGATTCATGACTTGAACAATGAGGCTTGGATCCGCCCCATCGAAAAACTGACGGAAGCACTCGATGCGTTGATTCGCTTGGAGCGCCGCTCCATCAGCTTTGTTGTCCATGAAGGAATTGCGCAGATCAATAGTCATGCACTTTGGTTAGACCGAGGGACACTTGAACAAGCTCAAGAATTAGAACGCTATTTGGCGCGTCGCGAAGCCGGCGGCGTCATCTTTGGCGAGCGACCAAACGAAGAACAGCTTAAAACCTTCTTTTTCGAATTTGCCCGTCATCGGCCACCCGAAGACACCGAGAGTCAATTTCAGTCACTACAGTATCGTCTTATCGAATTGGGGATATCACAGCTCAAACTTGCGCCACAGCCGCTCCGACTTGACGGGGTTGGTCAAGGGGTTCGTGGCGTCTCTACTTTATGGAATTATGCCAAAGCAACCGCCGGTATCGACGACTTGTTGCAGCGCCGTCCCATCGAGGTCCGCATCGCACGACGTACGGCCCAGCAATTGGTTGATGCCTGCGCAACGGAACAAGATTTACTGGTCGCAATGACATTGACAGGTGCAAATTGGAGCAGTGCGCGTAACGCAGTTGATTGCGCGATTCTTGCAGCTGCTTTCGGTCGTGGCTTAGGTTTATCAGCTGTTGAATGTTCAAACTTAGCGACCGCTGGGATTCTGCATTCAGCAGGGCATGCCTATCCAAATCCAGACCCAGCCAACATCTCCGTGGACAAAGCTGTGGCGTCCTTCGCACTTCGTCAGCTCGTGGAGGGCGCAGCGTACAACCATCTGTTAGTCAATCGAGTCTCAGCGGCCGTTGGGTGGCGTGAGACCCTCAAGGACGAGAATGGGTTAAACGAGGCACCCAAAAGTCCGAGTGCCCACCCATGGAGTCAGTTGCTTGGGCTGAGTCGTTACAATCTTCAGCAAGTCCGTCACGGTGAGAAAGGCAAAGCGCGGTCTCCCATTGCTGTCGGACTTGAACTGTTAACGAATCCACCCCCGGCCCTCGATGCTGGTATCATACGGGTTTTCCTCGCTGTTGTAGGTCTTCTTCCAGTGGGAACCCTCGTCGAATTACACAATGGCGATGTTGCAGTTGTCTCCGACATTGAACATCTTCGGGGTCGAAACTTATATAATCAACAGCCGGCACCCATCGCATCAGCTCGCAAGATCTTTCTGGAACGTTTACGGACCAGCGAGGGCAAAGTCATCAATGAACGCCAAGCGCGGGTCGAATTAGGTGGTGATGGTGAGTTCGGTGAGTGGTCCATTGCCAGCGTTCTTGATCCAACGGGTTGGGATGACCTCATCGTCCGTGGTTTGTTTAGGCGACCGTCGACCATAATGACCCAACTTGGTGTCCGTTAATGGAGAGATTTCAAGCAGCACCCGGTGTCTTGATCGCGATGCCGCAATTACTTGACCCCAATTTCCACAGGTCGGTGATTTTGATGGTCGAACATACCGATGAAGGTGCGTTAGGCCTTGTCATCAATCACGAGACGGAGCACCTCTGCGGTGAGGTCGCACGAACATTTAACCTGGATTGGAGTGTCGGGCATCATATTCATTTGCGGCGTGGAGGGCCGGTAGAACGACAATCTCTTTGGATGGTTCATGCACCGACTTGGTCATTTGATGAAACCCAGGTCATAGATGACGCTTTTGGGGTCAGCCGAAGCAAAACTGCATTGGAGCAGTTATTCGAAGCGAATGAACCCGATCTGCGACTGATAATCGGATACGCAGGCTGGGGGCCTGGACAACTAGAGCAGGAAATTGCTGAAGGGTCCTGGCTTCATTGTGCTGTACGCCCGGAAATGGTCTTTGAATGGCCTGCCAACGAAGTCTGGGAACGGAGCATTCGCCAATTCGGAATCGACCCAGCGCAACTGGTGGGCAGCCCCAGCACACTACAATGAGAGAACCGGATTCGCCCATCTGTGAGTAACCGATAGGCCTTCACGTACGAGTTGCTTGGCATAGCTTATCATCGGTTGAACACGGTCGACAGGGTGAGGAATTGCGTCCATGTCCAGCGTTCGGGCGATGGACTTTATGCGGGGCAAATGCCATCGGTCGCTGACAGCCCAGAATGTTTGTCCCTTCAGAAGTGGTGCCGAGAAAATAAGGTTCTCCATTGTGTTGCGAGCCTTGGCTTCTACATCGATTCGTTTGTCATCGACGCCATGAGCGACCAACATGTCATAGGCCTGGGTTGCCTCACCTCGACCAGACACGATAATTCGGTCTGCAAATCCATTTTTAACCAGCTCAACCGCTGCCAAGGTTCGAGCAGTCAACGCCGGTCCCGGCGGACAGCCGAATACAAGTGCTGGATACACAGCTTTTGAAGATGAAATCTCAATCTGATTCTTTGAGCGGATGACCCATCCGAGTGCGACAACAACGCTCAACCCACCTGTACACGCGATCAACGCCGCGGTTCGATAACGCTGTCCTTCTTCAAAATGGCGGTTTTTTTTAGTCATTGCGGGAAGTATACACGACTCAGATTGATTATGTTGCTACAGCGTTGCTGTGGCGTGGTTCTTGATTCCCGATGCGAGGCAATCTATAGCACCGCTGACATAAAGTGAGCTAAGCTAGGTCGACTCATGGTGAGTCGACGCTGAATACGGAGTGGGCGTGTCTCTGGTCTGGTGTGAAATTGATGAATCCGCTTTGATGCACAATGTCAGGCTTTTTCGGGCGTTGGTCGGGCCCGATGTAATCTTGGCATTAACAGTGAAGGCGAACGGCTACGGACATGGCTTAGTCGAGAGTGCACGAGCGTTCGTCAAGGGTGGCGCGGATTGGCTCTCCGTACATTCAATTGAAGATGCGGAGGTTTTGCGGGACGCTGGAATCACCGTCCCTATTTATTTGATGGGGCCAGTAGGCTTGAGGCAGTTGCCCCGACTCGATGGTCTAGATCTTCGAATGGTGGTCTACAATCGTGAGACAGTCGTCCGCCTTGACGAACTTGGTGTTTCAGTCCGACTCCACATCAAATTGGAAACGGGGAATAACCGACAAGGGGTGCCTCGTGAGGACGCGCTTGAATTGGCAGAATTGATCTCTCGTTCACACGCCGGAATTTTTTTGGAGGGGCTGTGTAGTCACTTTGCCAACATTGAGGATACCACCGACCATCGTTACGCTCGACAGCAACTTGACCTTTTCTCAAGTGCTGTTCGCTTACTGGAGGATTCCGGACATCGGATTCCGATTAAGCATTTGTCTAATTCGGCTGCGACGCTCCTTTGGCCAGACCAGCAATTTGACCTCGTTCGCGTCGGGATTTCCGGGTATGGGCTGTGGCCCTCGAAAGAAACTCAGATCGCTGCCTCTTTGATCGGTCGTTCGACAGTCAATCTGCGGCCCGCTTTGCAATGGAAAACCCGCATCGTTCAAATCAAAGACGTCCCAGCCGGCCAATTCATCGGCTATGGCTGCACATTCATGACCAGTCATGCCTCGCGAATTGCCATTCTTCCAATTGGATATTTCGATGGCCTAGATCGGGCGTTAAGCAACTTGGGCCATGTTTTGTGTCGGGGTAAACGAGCGGCGATTCGCGGGCGAGTCTGCATGAATATGATGATGATTGACGTCACCGACATTCCTGATGCTGAGCTTGAAGACGTCGTCGTTATCCTCGGACGCCAAGGGACCGACGAAGTAACAGCCGAGCAGCATGGAGATTGGGCGGGTACCATCAATTATGAAGTGATTAGTCGAATTGGTTTGCACGTACCGAGACAGCTTGCGGACGACGTTGAGCAGACGAGTGATCAAAAAGACCCATATCGAGCCCCGAGACACTCCTGATTCGAGTCACCTATGACGATGACCGACGTCGGACCGGTTGGCTTAAAATAAGCAACCCGAAATACAGGGGAACCAAGATCCACAGAATCGCTCCTAAGGTCAGTCCAGCCCGTTTACTGGTGTCGAGAAAGTAAATTCGAGTACCTGCAGGAAGCCCCATTCGTTCCCGATACAGCCCCAAAAAAGGGCCATCTATTTGGCCCTTTTGGCTTCTTTGTACACTGCGAACGTCTGTCCTCAGCAAGCCCGTGATTTTGAGTTGGTTTGGACGTGTTGGTAGATCCTCGAGCATGGCCAAAACACGGCCCTCATAGCGATCGATTGGCACGAGCACATGTTGGCCTTCGCTGCCGCTCATGCGATAGGTCGAATCCAATACAGGTCGACCCGTGATCGTATAGAATTCAGCAGGCAATTCAGCAGGTTGGACGATGACCGTATCCGGTTGAAGCGGTGGGTATCCCCGAGTTGCTTGACCGACAGACTGAGAAATGCCCCAGCCCATCAATCCGATCAGTGCCAGTGCGGCCGTGTTACGGGTCACGTTGGACATCACAGCTCGCCGAACGCTCCGTCGATCTTTCGGTGCTGGGAGCTTGAGCCACGCGCACGCGAAAACAAAAATACCTGCCGTCAGGGCCATTCGGGTCGCGTTTTTGCGGATGAGACCATCGGCATTAAACTCGATGGCAAACCACGTCACCGTCGCGGCAGTCGCAGCCAAGAACAAAAATATGGCGAGTCGCTCACTCTTCATTACGAAAGCATGGCTTTGTTCTATGCTTCAGGCAAGAAACATCGACTTGGACCGTCGAGTTTAATGGTCAGTCAATGCCGTTGTACTCAACGACACTACCAACCCGTTGCCTGTTTATAACTGTCTTTTTTTGGTAGGAATTCGCCGTCTGCGAATTGCTCTGGACTGAGTTCGCGAATCCCGTCACTTGACATTTCAACGATGCGGTCTGCTACCTGCGTCACCATGTGGCGGTCGTGAGTGACAAAGATGCACGTGCCCTCATATTGACTCAGAGCCTCAGTCAAAGAGCGAATCGATTCGAGATCGAGATGATTCGTCGGCTCGTCGAGCAATAAGACATTTGGCTTGAGAAGCATCAGTCTGGCCAAGAGTAAGCGGACTGTCTCGCCACCCGATAGCACACTGGTTCTCTTAAATGGTTCGTCCTTTGAGAACAAGAGTCGGCCGAACAGGCTTCTCAGTTGCTCCTCGCTTGCTTCATCATTCCAGCGCCACAACCAGTGATGCGCTGTCTCTTCCGACTTTTCGATCATTTCAGCATGGTCTTGCGGCATATAACCAATTTGCGTTTCATAGCCCCATTCGACCGTCCCTTCATCGGGACGGACCTCATCTAGCATGAGCCGAAGCATCGACGTTTTACCAATGCCATTTTTCCCAACGATAGCGACCTTCTCGCCCCGGAAAATGTTAAAATGGAAATCCTCGCAGATCACGCCTGTCTCGAATTGCTTTGATAGATTTTCGACTTGGAGAACTTGTTTACCGCTGGCACGCGCCAAATCGAAGCGGATGAACGGCCTCGCAATGTTGGAGCGCTTGAGGAGGCCCAGTGCCTCTCGCTCTTTCTCCAATTGCTTTTCGCGGCTCTTGACTTGACTTGCGCGAGACCCCGCCCGAAATCGTTGCACGAAGTCCTGAAGCTGTCCGATTTTTCGTTCCTTTGCCGCATTGGCCATTTCTAACGAGCCCCTGGCCTTCGCTTTGGCTTCGACCATATCGTCGTAGTTGCCCGGATAGATAATGATGGTCTCATAGTCGATATCGGCAATCTTAGTGCAGCATTCGTTGAGAAAATGCCTGTCATGGCTAATGACGATGAGAACACCGATATAATTTTTTAAAAAGCCTTCTAGCCATCGAATTGACGCGATGTCCAAGGCATTTGTCGGTTCGTCCAAGAGCAACCCGTCGGGCTTACCGAAGAGTGCCTGCGCCAGTAGCACACGCACTTTGTCCCCACCTGTCAAAGCAGAAAGGGGGCCGTAGTGAAATGATTCCTCGATGCCCAAGCCTTCCAGGAGCTCGCCCGCCTCGGCTTCGGCCATATATCCATCTTCTTCCGCGATGATCATCTCGATCTCACCGAGCCGCATCCCTTCAGCATCGGTCATCTCATCGCCGCGCTCAAGCAAACCCTCCTTCTCAACGAGTGCCTTCCAAAGATGTTCGTTTCCCATGATGACGACGTCGATGACGCGTTCTGCGTCGTATATGTAATGATCTTGTCTGAGAACGCCTAGCTTCTTGGG
The DNA here is from genome assembly GCA_036337435.1 of Myxococcota bacterium. Classification (GTDB taxonomy): domain Bacteria; phylum Myxococcota_A; class Bradymonadia; order UBA7976; family UBA1532; genus UBA1532. Next base: position 20,777 of record JAYZEG010000033.1, on the reverse strand, counting down.
TCGACTGACGTGACCTGTAATTGCTTCTAAGTCCCCTGACAGGACTTTCATAAAGGTGGACTTACCAGAGCCATTAGGACCGGTCAGTCCGTACCGGTCACCGGAGTTGAAGGCGACATTTACATTTTCGAAGAGGTTTTGCTCTCCGTAATTCATTGACACTTCTGAAACTGAAATCATCGTATACTCCATTACCACTACAGGTCTTTTGGCGGCGCACCATACCAGACAGACCGTTCAGATAACAGACCGCATTCGACGTCAGCGTATGCTTTTTAAACACCCGTCAGACGTGGGTGGCATCCTGGGGGTTGCCCGCTCCTTTGGCACTTGAAAGAAAAGGAACGGACGGATCTACCGAGTTGATACGCTGGCGTAAAAAGGACTCAGAAGGCGGTCAGGACGCGGTCGCGTAAACCGCGGATAGCCAAATGACAAGAAAGACACCAATCGACAGAGTGAGATAGCCATCCCATGCAAGTGCCCTCGTGAGAAACACAGACTCGTCTTCAGTCGCTGATGTAAGCACTTGCCTCGCTGCTTTGTAATCACCTCGCTCAAACAAAGTCATTGCGACACTGTTGGCTGGGGCTGTGTTCTCTGCTTCATCCACTTCGGCGCACTCGCTCGATAAATCTGACATGGTCTTTTCCTGAATTTATACTGCCGTTCCAGTCGCCCCATATAAGACGCTGTTTTGAACCAGAAATCAAACCGGGTACAGACTCCATGGCATGGGGGCGAAACACAGGATCCCACCGGATTTTGCTCATGAGAGTCAAACAGTCAGCACAAACTTTATAAATGGGATTTTTATAACTGAACACTTGTTTATGTAGGACATGTGTGCCGCATAGATGGAGCTAATTTACACCATTTAACACAGGATCCCATAAATCTAGACAAGGATTTTTCGAACTACATATCGGTCATTTATTTAATATGATCACTATATGTTGTGTCGATGCGCTCGTTTTATTTTTTTGGGAGGGAATCACCGTTTCTGCCTTGATCCTTAGAAAAGAGCAGTTAGGATTATCAGGTGGGGTTAAGTGGATCCAAATCCCAAGGAGAGAAATGAACAACGACGTTTCAAAGCACACCACAGGTGTTGCCGTCGAAGGGCAGCATGAACACACTGTGGACGGAAAAGGACGGGTGAGCATCCCGTCTGAGTTTCGTTCGGCTTTGGGCCTAGATGACGGTTCAGAACTCATCATCACCCGCCATCTGAATGAGCGGTGCTTGTTGATTTACTGGCCGGATGCTTGGGATGCCCTGAAGGAACAGATTGAACAGGCTCCTCCTCGGGTGGGTTCTGCGTTGCGTCGAGTTGTCTGCGGTGCAGCACGGCGTGTCCGCGTGGATCGTCTTGGACGAATTCAAGTGCCTCAGACGTTTCGTAACTACGCTGAACTTGAAGGCAAGTGCTTCCTCATGGGCCAGGGTAGACTCATCGAAATTTGGTCAATGTCCGTATGGGATGTGACCCATGGGCCGGATGCTTACGGTGACTACGATTTGAGCACCTTCAACTTGTAGGGGGCCGTTGCACGGTCCAAAGGTGTTTGAAAATGATTGGAGGGCACTCGGTTTTTCCGAGATGTCGCAGGCAGGTTAATTCTTCGGGAATCTTGATTTTAAACGGAGTGGGCAGTGCAACAGGAGACGATACATCACACACCGGTCTTGGCCGATGCTGTGTCTCGTCTGGCGTGTGTCACTCCAGGAGAAACTTGGGTCGATTGCACACTCGGATTCGCCGGGCATGCGCAACGGATTCTCGCTGATGGTGCCACGCTTATCGGCATCGACCAAGACAGTGATGCACGACGGTATGCCAGCAAGCGTTTGGCATCTTACTCCGAACGAGTTCGGATTTTAGCTGGTAATTTTCGGTACTTAAAAACACTACTCAATGAAATCGACGTCAGTGGTGTCGATGGTATTTTGGCGGATATTGGTGTCTCATCCTATCAACTCGACCAAGATGAGCGCGGCTTTTCGTTCCGACGCGTAGGCCCCGTCGACATGCGAATGGACCGCGACGGTGGCGAGACAGCCCTACAACTCATCGAACGCTTATCAAAAAAAGAACTGGCCCGTATTCTTCGTAAATACGGAGAAGAACCCTTCGCAAACCCAATCGCAGGTGCCATCCATCAATGGAAAGATGATGGGGGTCCGCTCAATACCCAAACCCTCGCGGATGCGATTCGCGGCGCGATACCGAAACGCGTACGCGCTAAGCTCAAACATCACCCAGCGACTCGAAGTTTCCAGGCTCTCCGCATTGCTGTGAACGAAGAATTGACAGTTTTGGACGATTTACTCGATGCGATCCCGGAGATGTTAAAACCTGGTGGTCGTGCGTTGATTATCAGTTTTCATTCCCTCGAAGACCGGATTGTTAAAAAACGCTTCAACGAATGGGCCGGCCGAAACGTCAAACCCGGCCCAAGGGGCAGAACGCTTCCGAGCCCGGTCACACCGACCTTTGAATTGTTGGCGAATCGGCCCATCGTGGCCAGTCAGGAGGAATGCCAATCCAATCCGAGGGCCCGGACGGCAAAATTGCGCGGCGTACGAAAGTTGGAGTTGGCGGCATGAGGTTTTTCCTTCTATCCGCGCTGACGATTTCAGCGGTTGTGGCCATTGCTCTACGGGTCGTACACGAACGCAACCGGGGCGTAAATATTGGATTTTCGATTCAAGAATCCTCCAAAGAATTACGCAAACAACAAGACATTCTTCACCAGCTTCGGATTGAGCGAGCCGCGCTCTTGGATCCCAAGCGGCTGCGTCCCAAGGCCACAAAAATTGGCCTGAGAGCAGCGACACCTGACGAAGTTGTGCCGATGTCCGTCGAGGTGACTGATGCCCGGTAATATCTTTCGCAGGAAAAAACCACGGGAGGTTGGACCTCAGCGTGGGCGTATGGCCTTGACATCAGTTCTGGTGGCCTTGGCGTTCGCAGCCATCATGATTCGTGCTTGGTACGTCCAAGTGCACGATAACGAACGTTACATCGGAGAGTCAAAACGTCAGCATCAGACCACCATCAAAGTCTCGGCTCGTCGAGGAGATATCTTCGACACCAATGGACGTGAGCTTGCTTTGACGGCCATGGTTCCCTCCATTTATGCAATCCCGCGCGCGGTGAAGCAGCCCGCTGACTTAGCCCGCAAACTGGCTGCAATACTTCAACTGGAGCCCACCAGACTCCAGCGGAAATTAGCGAGCGAGCGCGCCTTTGTTTGGGTCAAACGCCACGTCTCGAAAGAGGAAGCACTGGCCATCAAAGCCCTGGCAGAAAAATCTCTTGGGTTTAGGAATGAACCTCATCGTTTTTATCCAAATGGTGGACTGTTGGGCGCAATTCTCGGGTTTGCGGGCATCGACGGCAAAGGTCTCGAAGGCTTGGAGAGAGATTGGGATAAATTTCTCCGTGGACGACAACACACGTTGGATGCATTAACAGATGCGAAGGGCCGTCGCGCTTTAAGTGGTGGTGCTGCGCCCATGGACACATGGGCTGGGCGATCGTTGAAACTCACCATCGATGCTCGAATTCAAGAAGTTGCAGAACGCGCGCTTTTTGAGCAAATCAAGAAGATGAAAGCCAAATCCGCTACGGCGGTTGTCATGGACCCACGCAATGGGGACATCCTCGCAATGGCACAATCTCCATTCTTCGATCCCAATGAATTTCGTAAAGCACACCCACGGCAATGGCGAAACCGGACAATTACAGATGTCTCTGAGCTCGGCTCGACCATCAAACCCATTCTCCTGGCCGCTGCTATCGATGCAGGTCGAATTCGAAAAGATGCAATCTGGGAGGGGTATAAGGGGCGCATTCGCGTCGGCCGAAAGACCATTCGCGACGTGCATGCGGCGAAAAAACTAACCAATTCGGAGATCATTCAAAAGAGTTCAAATGTCGGCGCGGTTCAAATCGGCCAGCGCCTTGGAAAAGAAGGGTGGTATCGATATCTAAGGGCGTTTGGATTTGGGTCAAAAACCGGTGTTGGTATGCGTGGCGAACAGAAAGGCTCGCTGCGGAGCTACAAAAAATGGGGCCAAATACACTTGGCAACCTTTTCGTACGGATACGGCTTCAATGCGACAGCAATGCAGATGGTTCGCGCCATCTCAGCGATTGCTAACGGCGGATTGCTGATGAAGCCTCGACTCGTCAAAGAGGTATTGGATGCCCATGGGCAGACAGTTGAAAACTTTCCACCGACAATGATTCGTCGGATTGTGAGTCAGACCGCCGCTGCCTACACACGAGACGCCATGATCACAGTAACGCAGGCCGGTGGTACGGGGATACTGGGTCGTGTGCCAGGCTACGTCGTTGCTGGCAAAACAGGCACGGCCCACAAGGTTGACCCGCTGATCGGTGCCTACAGTCGAGAAAAGGTCATTGCCTCTTTTGTCGGTTTTGTGCCGGCTCGCGCGCCACGACTTGCCATCTATGTGGCCGTTGATGAACCGACGGTAGAGCAATATGGCGGCCTTGTTGCAGCACCTATCTTCTCCCAAATTGCGGCCCAGTCGTTGCCCTATCTGGGGGTGAAAGCAACCGAGAAATCTGTTGAACCATTGGCGCAAGACGCTGATCTCGACCTCGAGACGTTCGCAGAAGAAATTGACCCACAATCACGGCCATGGTGGCAGGAGACGGCCGTCGTATCCGGCGTGTCCAGTCACGTTGTTGTCCCCGACCTGAAGGGCCGCTCACTTGCGCAGGTTCTCGAGATATTGGATGAGCTCGACCTCTCGCTTCGTGTCACAGGGTCAGGACTCGTACAGCGTCAGCATCCTCAAGCAGGTGCACTCATACCCCCTCGTGCCAACTTGACGGTTTCTCTTGGGTTTCCAGGAGACTTTCGAAAACCGAAAAAGAGGGCAAAATGATGCTCGGTCACCTCGCCAATCAGATTCCTGGGTCTGCCCTCTTCGGTGCGCCAGATACAGAAATTATGGCGGTCACTCACGACAGTCGTCAGGTTGAGCCAGGCACCTTGTTTGTGGCCTTACCCGGACGCACTGTTGATGGTCTCAAGTTTGCCTCCGCCGCGATTGAAAAAGGTGCTGCGGCTATCGCCGTGGCGGCCAACGCACATTTCGAATGCGATTTGCCCCTATTAAAATTGCCTCGTCCCCGGCAGGCTCTTGCGGTTCTGGCTGCTGAAGTCTCAGGCAGACCAGCCGAACGCCTCTACGTCATCGGAGTGACTGGCACCAACGGAAAAACAACCGTTTCATCGATCATCACCGAAATTTGTATGGCTGCCGGGACAATCTCTGGCCAAATCGGGACCAACGGCCACCGCGTAGGCTCGGAAAGCTTGCCAGCACAATTTACGACGCCTGAAGCACCACAGTTACAGAGTCTTTTGCGCGCGATGGTCGACAAAAATGCTCAATTGGTTGCGATGGAAGTCAGCTCTGTTGGTTTGGAAGAGCATCGGGTCGATGCAATTTCATTCAACGCGTGTGCATTCCTAAATTTAACCGTAGATCATCTTGACTACCACGGGAGCATGGACAGTTACGGCAAAGCCAAAGCACGTTTGTTCGAGGAAAGGCTGTCGGATTCAGGGACTGCAATTCTATGCATTGACGACCCATACGGCGTCGAGTTGGAACTTGCGTTACGGCGCACAAGGCCTACGGTCGAAATCCTCACAGTATCCTTGGATAATCGTAATGCGGACATCCATTTTGAGAGCCTCCATATCACTCATACTGGCCTCTCTGGTCGTCTGAGCACACCCGATGGAGGCCTCGACATCAACAGTCCGATGCTCGGTCATTTCAATGCGTTGAACTTAGCGGTTGCGATTGGACTATGCCAACGCGCTGGACTGTCCAACGAATCGATTCAAATGGGCGTCGAGTTGGCGCAGGTTCGAGGTCGATTACAGCGTATCCGACATGACCGCGACTTCGACGTTCTTATAGATTATGCCCATTCGCCGGATGCCCTAGACCGCGTTATTAAGACCGTAAAAGATGTGTGCAAAGGACATCTCTGGTTGGTCTTTGGATGCGGTGGCGACCGCGATACATCGAAGAGACGACCCATGGGACGTATTTCTGCCCGCGCTGATGGTGTGATCATCACAAATGACAATCCCCGGTCTGAGACGCCTCAGCTGATAGCGGATGAGATCGTCGTCGGTGCCATAGAAGCCGGTCTGGAGTACAGCTCTCATGTTCATTTGGGATCGGTCTGTGTCGAACTTGACCGTGCACTGGCGATCGAGCGTGCTATCGATGCCGCTCAGCCAGGAGATTTTGTTCTGATCGCTGGTAAGGGACACGAGACCTATCAAGAACAGAATGGCACGCGCATTGATTTTGACGACCTGGAAGTCGCCCGTCGCATTTTAGCAGGGGACCCATGATGTTAAGACGCGATGCATCCATGATTGCCAAGACTGCCGGTGGTCGTTTGCTGACTGGTATGAACCAGTGCTTCGAAGCCGTTTCAATCGACACGCGCACCCTGTGCGTCAATTCGGCCTTCTTCTGCATTAAAGGGCCTAATTTCGATGCCCACGATTTTATCGAAGAGGCCATCGAAAAGGGGGCTTCGGTGATTGTGGTCGAGCATGAGTCGGCCGGCAAACTACCCGCTACACTTGGTGATGAAATTGCTGTGGTCGCAGTCGATAACAGCGCAGCCGCACTCCAAGCGTCTGCTCGGGCATGGGCTGATGATAATCCGGCAAAAATCATTGGTTTGACAGGATCCAGCGGTAAGACCACCACCAAAGATATGCTCTCCGCCATGCTGCGAACAGCTGGCCCGACCCTCGCGACCGAGGGCAATTTAAATAATCACTTCGGGGTGCCGCTGACACTCTGGAAAATAAGGCCCGACCATCGTTTTGCTGTGGTCGAAATGGGGATGAATGCGCCCGGAGAAATTGAATTTCTGTGTGGACTTGCTCAGCCAACATTTGGGCTTGTGACGTCGGTCGGTGAAGCTCATATCGAAGGCGTTGGGTCCATCGAGGGTGTTGCACGGGCAAAAGGCGAATTATTGAGAAGCCTCAGTGCCGATTGTATGGCTTTCTATCCTTCGGATATCGCGCACAAAGACATCCTATGCGAAGGGGTTTTGGCGTCCCAATTCACGGTGGGCGAGCATCAGAATGACCTGGTTCGAATCAGCAAGACGACCGAGACCGACAAAGGGGTAGATGCTCAGGTTGTCATCGATTCGGTAGAGTACACGGTGCGCATGCCTATGAGAGGTCGGCATAACCTAGATAATGCCTGTTTGGCCCTGGCTGTTGTGAGTCACCTTGAACTCGACATATCCATGGCCCTAGCAGCATTGTCTCAGTTGGCTCCACCTGCGATGCGGGGTGAACTGCGCTACTTACAAAACGGCAGCGAGATTACTTTGGATTGTTACAACGCCAATCCCCAGTCCATGCGTGCAGCCATATCCACATTTTCCGTGCGCCATCCAAGGGGTATCCTGGCCCTTGGCGATATGCTGGAACTAGGCTTATCGGCACCGCAGGCCCACTCGGAACTTGGCCATTATGTATTCGAGCATACGCCCGAGGCTGTGCTGGTGGGTATAGGCGAATTGTCACGACATCTCGTCGATGGAGCTCGCACAGCCGGTGCGCCGCCCGAGCAATTACATTGGTTCGATTCTGCGGCGGCGGCAGGGGATTTCATCGTTGGTCAGTGTGATCGTGAACAAGCGGTTTTACTCAAGGGCTCACGCGGGATGAGACTGGAACAAATCTGGGACAGACTGTCCCAATCGGAAAGGGCCTGAATCGATGGTCTTGTGGCTTGTAGAAGAATTGCTGGGTACGTTTCCGGGTTTAAACGTATTCCGATATGTCTCGTTCCGGGTCATCGCGGCCATGTTGACCGCCCTGGTCATTAGTTTTGTTCTCCATCCCTGGTTTATTCGTCGACTTCAGTCGCGACAGATAGGTCAGGTCGTGCGTGAAGATGGTCCGGAGAGCCATTTTAGTAAGGCCGGCACACCAACAATGGGTGGGTCACTCTTGGTTTTTGCGCTTGTGATACCAACCATCCTATGGGCTGAACTGAGCAATCTCTATATCTGGGCGGCACTCACGGTCACAGTCAGCTTTGCGGTCATTGGATTTGTCGATGACTACCTCAAACTTCGATATCGCAACTCGAAGGGGTTGCCCGGACGAATGAAATTACTTTTCCAGTTTGCTTTGAGCGCGACGGTGCTTTTTGCCTTGTTTCGTGAGGAAGCGGGCTTCGATAGAAGTCTGTACTTCCCCTTCCTGAGTGCCGAGAAATTCTCGGTTGTTCTGCCCTTATTTGTCTATATTCCCTTCGCATGCATTGTTGTTGCCGGGACCAGCAACGCGGTCAATTTGACCGATGGCCTAGATGGCCTGGCTATCGGTCCCGTCATGGTTGCGACACTGACCTTCATGATCTTGGCATACTGCGGTGGAACCGTGTTGAATTTGCCCGAGTTTAACAATGGCCGTATCGTTGACTATCATGCCTTCAATATCGCGGAATATCTCCATTTACCTCACGTAAAAGGCATCAATGAACTGGCCGTTTTCGCCGCCGCTATCATCGGTGCAGGCGTTGGTTTCTTGTGGTTCAACACGTTTCCCGCTCAAGTCTTTATGGGCGATGTTGGAAGTCTCGCGCTGGGCGGTGCCATCGGTATGCTCGCGGTTCTCACCAAGAATGAGCTGTTAAGTGTCATTATCTGTGGCTTGTTCGTTGTCGAAGCACTGTCCGTCATTATCCAAACGACGTCATACAAACTGACGGGCAAGCGTGTTTTTCGAATGGCACCGATTCATCATCATTTCGAAAAACTGGGTTGGCAGGAACCCAAGATCGTCGTTCGATTCTGGATCGTATCCGTCATGTTAGCCCTCGTGGCCTTAGCCAGTCTAAAGGTGAGATAGGGCATGATTAGATTTTGGGATAAAAACAACAGCACGGACAATTCAAGGGATACCGAGGTCATGAGCTTCGGCTATGACCGTCTATTACTTTTGGTGATTTTCCTGCTCATGGGAATTGGCATCGTTATGGTGTATTCCGCAAGCATTGTGACGGCCCAGGCTGACATGAAAAATGAAGCATTCTTTCTCACACGTCAGCTCGCATACATTGGATTCTCTCTGGTCTTAATGATTGCCGCCATCAATATTCATCACTGTGTCTACAAGCGCTTCGCCTACATCCTGTTTGGCCTGAGTTTCTTATTGTCCATCGCCGTCCTGCTTCCAGGAATTGGAATCGAAGCGAAAGGGGCATCGCGTTGGGTGGGTGTTGGAGCCATTCGCTACCAGCCCAGCGAAGCCATCAAACTGAGCTGGGTAGTTTTCATCGCGGCCTACTTAGCGTCTCGTCAGGATAGGCTCCATCGGTGGAAGGATAGTTGGCTTACACCCACACTATGTTTAGGTGCGATTGTCGTCGTACTGGCACTGCAACGGGACCTAGGCTCCACAGTCATTTGTGCAAGTTTACTCTTATTGATGATTTTTGCGGCCGGTGCCCGACTTCGACATCTTTTCGCTGCATTTGGTGTCGGTGCTGGCGCATTAGTTCTGCTCATTTTGATGGAACCTTATCGGGTGAGACGGTTCATTTCGTTTTTGAACCCGGAGGCCGACAAGCAAGGGGATTCATGGCAGTTGTTTCAGGCTCTGATCAGCTTTGGCAGTGGTGGCTGGACAGGACTCGGGCTTGGCTCTAGCAAGCAGAAACTCAGTTATCTACCTGAGGCACATACCGATTTCGTATTTAGCATTCTGGGTGAAGAATTGGGTGTGGTCGGTGTTCTGATTGTTATCTCCCTGTTTGCTGTCTTGGTCTGGCGAGGCTTTCTCATCGCCCGGCGGGCCAGTACTGCTTTCGGTTCTCTTTTGGCATTTGGGATCACGGCTGCAATCGGCGGACAAGCCATCGCTAATATGCTGGTCGCAATTGGTTTGATGCCGACGAAGGGATTGACCTTGCCTTTGATCAGCTACGGGGGGAGTTCCCTTGTAACAACATCTGTTGGCCTTGGGATTTTGCTCAATATATCTCGACGGCAACCGCCGCCGGCCTGGTTGAATGATTGGGTCATCGATCGACAAATCTCAGCCAGAATGCCAAAAACAAAACTCAAGCGAGGCCGTGCATGACATCGAATGCCCCCGCAAAATTGATGGTTGTGGGTGGAGGCACCGGGGGACATCTCTATCCCGGGATTGCCGTCGCCGAGGCTTGGCTATCATCCATCGATGGTTCGGAGGTTGTGTTTGTTGGCAGTCCCAATGGGTTAGAAGGTCGGGTTGTCCCTGAACTCGGATACCGATTTATTCCTGTTGAAGCCCGCCGTCTGAAGAACGCAGGTGTTGTGGAAAGATTGAAAAGCCTGCTGCGGATGCCGATGGCGATATTGGCCGGGTATCGAATCATTCGCGGAGAGCGTCCCCATGTGATTTTGGGGGTTGGCGGTTACGTTTCAGGTCCGGTGGTTTTAGCGGCCGCCTTGTCGGGTCGTCCGTCGGCCGTCGCTGAGCAAAACGCACGGCCCGGGTTGACCAATCGGATTCTCGCTAAGTTTGTCAAACGGGTCTATACGGCATTTCCGGAAGCCATTGAAAGGCTGCCAGCTCGAAAAGTTAAGGAGTTGGGTAACCCGGTTCGGCAGGACTTTCTAAAAGCGGCTGAAGCAGCCGATAAGGAGACCCTCCACATCCTCATTCTTGGTGGAAGCCAAGGGGCGCGCTCGTTGAACGAAGGCCTTCCTGCGGTCATAGCTCAGCTTCAAAACCACGTCCCACACCTCACGGTGATGCACCAAACTGGGCGAGACAGGGATGAGCCTGTTCGCAAAGCTTATGGAGACCTGCAAGTCGACAACGCCCAAGTTCAAGCATTTATCGACGACATGGCGGGCGAGATGATCAAAGCCGACCTTGTCGTCGCGAGGGCTGGTGCGACGACGGTCGCTGAGTTGGCCTGCATTGGACGTGCGGCCGTCTTCATCCCATTTCCTTTTGCAGCAGATGATCATCAAGCGGCCAATGCTGCGTCTTTGGTCTCTGCTGGTGCTGCGCTGATGCAGCGCGAAGATGGCATGACCACAGACCGGATGGTCGAACTTCTGCTTCCCCTACTGGTTGATCGAAGTCGTCTAGATGATATGGGGCAAGCCGCCCTCGACCGCGGCAGGCCGAAAGCCGCCTCATCAATGGTCGATGACTTAGCTCAGCTCAGTGGCCTGGGCACACTGCAGAGCCGCAGCTTGGAGGGATGCTGATGGTCCGCTTCGAGAAAGCCAAGGTTGCTGTGTTGATGGGCGGGCCGTCCAATGAACGAGCTGTCAGCTTGCAAAGCGGTCAGGCCGTGTCCGCTGCATTGCAGCAATTGGGACATACGGTGGTGGAGATTGATCCGAGCCAAGATGTCTCTTCGCAATTACACAACCAGGCGGTTGATGTCGTTTTCAATGCGCTCCACGGTACTTTTGGTGAGGATGGACGGATTCAGGGTCTCTTGGATTGGATGCAGATTCCCTACACGGGAGAGGGGATTCGGTCTAGCTTGCTCGCTTTTGACAAAGTCTTGGCCAAGCAGCTTTATCGCGCAGCCGGGGTACCCGTTGCGGCAGACCTTGTCGTATCACAGGCTGCAGCGCAAGAAACCAGCGCACAGGACATTCCGTTTACATTGCCCGTGGTCGTGAAACCTGTTGCCGAAGGGTCGAGCGTTGGGGTGGAAATCATCAGGGATGAAAAACGCCTCATAGGTGTACTCCGCGCTGGAGAGTTTGATGCCTATTTGATCGAGGAGTTCATCGAAGGCCCGGAGTTTTCCGTAGTCTGTATCGGTACGGACTGCCTTGGCAGCGTCGAGATTGAACCTATGCGAGAGTTCTACGACTACAACGCAAAGTATGAAGAATTTGGAACCCGATATCATATTCCACCTCGTCTCGATGCTGACGCGTTGGAGGCGGTAGAGCGGGCCGGACTGGACGCACACCTCGCCCTCGGTTGCAGGGCTGTCACGAGGAGCGACGTCATTTTGGGATCGAACGGACCTATTGTCTTGGAGACCAATACGCTACCTGGCATGACGGGCCAAAGCCTCGTCCCGAAAGTGGCCGCTGCAGCTGGTATCGACTTTCCCACTTTGATTCAAAAAATCCTCGACTTAGCAGACCATGGGAAAACGGGGGAATCGAATGGCTAATCGATATCGAATCCGGCGCAAGTTTGCTTGGGCAGATGTTTGGGCATCCCTTGTCGACAGCTCAATTCTCGTCTTTCGTTTTTTGAGACCCGTGGTCCGTATTCTATTGACTATGACGCTGGTTGCTGGACTCGGATATGGTGCCTGGAAGACAGTTTTGAATTCACCTTATTTTGTGATTCGAAACGTTCAAATCGAATCGATTCCCCAGCTCAGTGATGAGGCTGTTCTGTCCACCATCAATGTGGGTTCAAATAGCAACATATTTCGATTTGATGCTGCACAGGCGCAGGTGAATCTGCTATCACACCCCTGGGTCGCGCAAGCCCTCGTTAATGTCGAGCTGCCAGACCGAATATCGGTTGCCTTGCGGGCGCGTGAACCCGTTGCGATTTTGGTGATGAAGCGCATGTTTTTTGTCGATGCTGAAGGCCGACCTTTTATCGAAACCAATGCGAGTGAACGAGAAGATTATCCCATTATTACGGGGGTTTCCGTGGCTGATTTTGAAACCGATGAGACCGTTGCACAGGCCCGGGTCCGGCGGGCACTCGGCGTCGCAGCGCAGTACCGAAATCTACCGATGGCCTCTGCCTGGAAGCTTGGCTCTATCGCCCTCGAATTTGGCGACAGAGTCAATCTCATGCTGGGCGAGGTGAGAGTCGGATTGGGTAGTGATTCTTTTGGATTAAAATTAAGGCGGTTGAATCAAATCTTCGATTCACTCAGAGAACGTAAGGTCGGTGCTGAGTACATTCTATTTGGCGATGACCCAAGCCGGGTCGTCGTCAAAGAATCGGTTCTCAAGGGGGCCGATGGCTCATCATTCTCTCTCAACTCTAAGGGAGCTGAACAGTAATGGCTGGTCAAATGATTATAGCGGGTTTGGATTTAGGGTCTCACAGCATCAAATGTGTCATTGGTGTTCATCATGATGATGGGCAGGTCGACATCATCGGTCGTGGTGCGCATCCCAGTAACGGGTTTCAGCATGGTGTCGTATCCAATAAAGCTGAGGCCGTAAAGAGCGTCAAAGCTGCCGTTGCGGAAGCGTCTCTCATGGCCGATGTTGACATCAAAGAAGTGTTTTTATCTGTTTCCACTCGTCACATGCAAAGTTTCAATACCCACGGTATGGCGCGGATTCTAGGTGACTCTGTAAACAGCGACGATGTCCATGCTGTCATCGATATGGCCATGGCCATTAAGTTAGCTCCCGATACGGCAGTGTTTCATGTGGTTCCACAAGACTATATCGTCGACCATCGCGCTGGCATTGCAAATCCGTTGGGTATCAAAGGGGTTAGGCTCGAAGTGCAAGGTCATCTTGTGACAGGCCAGTTGGCTCGTATCGAAGCCATTGAAGCGGTCTGTCGACAAGCCAAATTGAATGTCGTTGACGCCATTTACGCGCCCCTAGCATCGGCGGAAACCCTGCTGACGAATCATGCCAAAGATATGGGCGTAATTTTGGTCGATATGGGGGCCGACACTACGGAAATCGCTGTTTTTGAGGGAGGCTGTGTCGTGCATGCTGCGACCTTGGCCATCGGTGGAGACAGCATCACCCAAGACATTAAAGATTTGCTCGGCACACCACTGGTGGAAGCTGAACATTTAAAGCGTGTGTATGGCTGCGCAGAACGCAGTCTGGTGATGCAAGACGAAGAAATTACGCTGCCGGGCATCGGTGGACGTAATCAAGAAACAGTGAAACGCAGCTATCTGTGCGAAATTATCGAAGCACGCGCAGAAGAGATTCTGCATTTCGTTGCTGACGAATTAGAGCAGGCCGGTTGCACGGCGCGCTACAATGGAGGCGTTATTCTGACCGGCGGTTGTTCCAATTTGCCCGGATTGGTCACACTAACAAAGCGAATTCTTGGCATTGACGATGCAATCGTCGGCACGCCAAACGGAATTCAGGGTCTGGTGGATGTTGTAAAGAAACCACGCTATTCGACGGCGACTGGTTTGGTGCTTTGTGGTGCCCAACTTAAGCATTTACAATGGTTTAGCAACCGGCAAATTCGTCTCAAACGGCGAGGTGCGCGTAGAACGCTTCGATTTTGGCAGCGCGCATAAGAAAAAATTATGCAGGAAATGCATTAAGTCCTTGAGACTGTAGATCATTTCCTTTATGTGAGTGGATGTGGGGTGATCTACAGAAATGGACGCCCTGTGATCCTAGAAAAAATATTGTTTTTGTTTTGCGTCTGCCTTGAGAGGGGTAAGCAGTGTTTGACCAACCATTTGGTTTTGGAAGCGACGGCTCGGGAGCATCGATTAAAGTTATCGGCGTCGGTGGAGGCGGCAGTAATGCCGTCAACAAGATGGTCCAATTTGGGCTCAAGGGTGTTGATTTTGTCGTTTCAAATACGGATGCCCAAGCTCTAAAACATTCGTCCGCAACCGTTCATTTGCAAATCGGTGCGACATTGACGAATGGGCTTGGAGCAGGTGCAAACCCTGACGTCGGTCGCAACGCAGCACTCGAAGACTTAACACTCATCAATGAGACTGTCTCCGGCGCAGATATGGTGTTTATCACGGCTGGAATGGGTGGTGGAACAGGTACAGGGGCTGCACCAGTCTTCGCTAGGGCCGCCCGCGAATCGGGGGCCTTGACCGTCGGAGTCGTCACAAAACCTTTCAATTTCGAAGGGCGCAAACGCCGTCGTCGTGCTGAGGATGGGATTGAGGCCCTTGCGGCGGAAGTCGATACTCTCATCGTGATACCGAACCAGCGTCTTTTGGCTATCAGTGATGAGACAACGACGATGATGGACGCCTTTGGTGTGGCTGACCGCGTTCTTTACAACGCAGTTCAAGGCATCAGCGACCTGATCACTGAACATGGCATGATCAACGTCGACTTTGCGGATGTTCGGACCATTATGATGTCGAAGGGCATGGCTTTGATGGGGACAGGACGAGCATCTGGGGAAGGCCGGGCACTCATCGCTGCTCAGCAGGCGATTTCAAGCCCGCTGTTAGATGACATCAGCATCGAAGGTGCAACTGGTATTCTGATCAACTTCACCGGGGGACTGGATTTAAAAATTTCGGAGATTGAAGAGGCGGCAAGCTTAGTCGAGGATGCTGCTCACGAAGATGTTAACCTCATCTTTGGTGCTGTCATCGATGAAACCCTGAAAGATGAGATCAAAATCACGGTTGTTGCAACGGGCTTTGAGGAGCAAGACGGTCGTGTGCCAAACGTGGCCTCGACCCGGAAAACGGTGCCGGGCTATCCGGCCCAGGATGCGCCAGTGTCAGCACCGAGTCAGTCAGTCGGACTGCCCCAGCATGCGCCTCAGGCACACGGCTCGAACTGGACAGGGCATTCGCCTCAGCCCTCCGCGTTTGCGGACAATGCAGCCCATGGCGGTCATCGACCACCGCGAGTCGCTCCTCGAGATTCGACACCAGAATTTCAGAGTTTACCCAATGCAGGTCTATTGCCCCCGCCACCATCTGCGCCATCTCAAGCGGCCCAGCAGCGGCTCCCATCCTATCCTGACGGTGTGCAGACCGGTCTTGGTCCTGAAAACCAGGCTCTCAAAACCCAAGAGATGCAGACACCACCACTGGAGAATTTGGGCGATAGCAACGCACCGATGCCAGCACGCGTTGGGGGCCTACCGCGGCATCATAGCGGTGTATCAGCAGGCCCAAGACGGTCTGGCCCGGCCGTCTCTCTGCCGCCACGACAGCCCGCCCATGGGCTGCGCGGTCGCAGGACATTGGAACAAACTGAGATCGACAAGCCGGCCATTGAGAGAAAAGGCGGTTCTCGTGAACTGGGCAGTCGGCAAGTTGGTGAAGCCCCCAAAGGTGAAGCCTTTTGGAGCGTATCGACAGAAGAATCAGTTGAGATGGAATCCATCAATGTTCCATCTTGGTTGCAACGACGCCGCCGCTAGTCAACCAGCCATCCCAAGTAGGTCACGGCATTCGTTGAATAATGCCGCCGCTGATCAGTCTTAAGACACATGGGCCGATTGCTCGTTTTCCGTCTTCCAATCTAGGGGAACCTGGATCTACACTAGAGCAGTGCTTGAATTCCACAGGAGGTATTTCGCTATGCAGACAGCATCGGGATTGATGACCGTTTGTTTATTTTTCACGCTCAGCATGGGGACTTTGGCTGCTCAGACAAAGGGCAAACCTGCCACTGGACCGGTCACGATTGATGTTGCGAACCAATGTAAACGGGCCGTTTCCATGAGTATCGGTTCTGAGACTTTTAAGCTTGAACCCGCCGCTAAACTGACGGGTAAAACACTGGCCAGTGCCGACAACGATGCCTACCGCTATAACTTTGAAGGCTCCAACCGTGACAGCGGTTTCCTTGTTCTCAAGGCTGGCGGCACCTATGAAATTTCTGTTCACTCATGCGGCGCAACTTGGGCGAGTGTAGCGACGCGTAGTAAGGCAGCCCGACCCACTGGTTTATCCCCAAACGCGGAGTCGCAGGTTCGTTTTCGGTCTTTCCGTGCGAAAGGTGAGAAGATGGCTAACGTTGAGTACCGCCCTGGAAAACGTGGCCGTTTCAAGCGTCTATCGGTTGCATTTACGCCCTATGTAAAGTCACCCGCTGGTTCCTTCGCATACGGGCTGAAACTTAAAGCCGGGCGAATGGGACCTGTATTGAATATGTTCAATGGCGCAATCGACTTAGAAGCCGGCAAGAATTATCTTATCGAAGCATCCGTCGTTGGTGGCATGTTGTTCACAAAGGTCGAAGACGAAGGTTTTGCCGCACCCTAGACTGGCACCCATGTGGCCGGAACAATTCGTTTACGGCCTCGGCTTTGTCCGTGAAGCCAGACGTCGTTCTGCGTCGTCGAGAGCAGCATAAACCCGGCTCGGTGCGGTTCCACCTGGGCTCGTCCGTGCTGCAACACTGGCCTCCACAGTGACCGCCTCCAAAATATCAGCTTCGAATGCATCACTGAAGCTTTGAAACTCGTCTAGGCTCAGGGATGTGAGCGTGCGCTTGTTCTCGAGACACCATCCAACCAAGCCACCAACAATATGGTGGGCCTGGCGAAATGGGACCGATTTTTGTGCGAGATAATCGGCGACGTCGGTCGCTGTCACAAAACCAGCATCACATGCGGCCCTCATCGCTTCACAATTGACCTTAACTGCCGGCAATAAACGCGCGGTCGCATCGACACAGTCTAAGACGGTGTCTGCGGCATCAAAGAGGGCTTCTTTGTCTTCCTGCATATCTTTATTGTAAGCCAGCGGAAGCGATTTGAGCGTTGTCAACAGCGACACAAATGAGCCCAACACACGCCCCGACTTTCCGCGCACCAGTTCTGGGATATCTGGGTTTTTCTTTTGTGGCATGATGCTCGAGCCAGTGGAAAATGCATCACCGATTTCCACGAAGGCGAACTCTTGGCTCGACCACAAGACCAATTCTTCGGATAATCTCGACAAGTGAATCATCATCAGAGACGCGGCAGCCGTAAACTCGACGGCGAAATCTCGGTCAGCAACACCATCAAGACTGTTCTTCATGGGCTTGTTAAATCCCAGCAATTCAGCTGTCAGGTTACGGTCTAGATCGAATGGTGTTCCGGCCAACGCGGCGGAACCCAGCGGTGATTCGTTGCATCGCTTTGCACAATCTTCAAAACGGCCGAGATCACGCTCGAACATCTCGAAGTAGGCCAAGAGGTGATGGGCCAAGAGGATGGGCTGGGCACGTTGCAGATGCGTATAACCGGGTAGGATTGCATCGCCGTCTCGTCGTGCCAATTGCAGCAAGGTACCTTGTAGCGTATCGATGGATGTCTTGAGACGGTCGATGTGTCTTAGAAGCCATAATCTTAGGTCGGTCGCAACTTGGTCGTTTCGGCTACGCGCTGTATGAAGCCTTGCGCCAGCATCACCGATGAGTTCAATCAATCTGCTTTCTATGTTCATGTGAACATCTTCGAGCTCGGTGCGCCAATTGAACTCACCGGATTCAATCTCACGCCTGATTTGTTCTAAACCACGATGAATTGCCTGCAGATCATCCTCAGCAATGATGCCTTGCTTTGCGAGCATCGATGCATGGGCTTTAGACCCATCGATGTCCTCGGCGTACATGCGCTTATCGTAATCTACAGAGGCATTCAGCCGGGCAACGAACGCATCGGTTGCCTCGGTGAATCGCCCACCCCAAGTTCTGTGTGATTTCGACATGGATTGTCTCCCAGTGCTAGAATTGAAAGCCAAAGTTCATTTGAAGCAGCTGAGCCGCGCTGGGTTCTGCGAGTAGATTTCGGTCGGATGTACTATCTCGTACATCGAAGGCAGCCATAGGGAAGAAAACAGCGTATGCAAAGGACCAACGAAATCGATCGAATTCTTCAATGAAGAGTTCGATGTCCATTTCAAGCCCAAGTGAGTTCGCTTTGCCAGGCGTGGCGTCTTCTTCGAGGGCATAACCGTAGATGGATGAGAGTTGGAAACCCCAAGCCTCGGCGTCTTCCTGGATAAAATCATATCGCAGATAGGGTTTGAAATACGTTGCGTTACTCACGCCCCCCAACATTTGTCGGAACATGATTCGGTCTACTAAATAGTCGCGGTCAAAGTAGAATGCAGTCAAATCTTTGTCCGTCGTACCTGCTCGCGGGAGATTGATCTCGGACCCGATGAGTCGTCCGAAAGAGCCATTTGAGTCGCCACTGGCGAGTCCATGATGAAGACCCCAGTGAATGGCCTCGTGCTGCGCATCAAAGTGAAGGGCATAACCAAATCGTTGAATCTGTCTCTCCCGCAGTCGCCAGGACTCACATGCTGGCAGTTCTTCGGTGGGATCAACGCAGCCCTCCGCATCTTCGTTGAATAGAAGGGGGACTTCTTTAATGCTGCCAAATGTCGCGGCCCCCTCAAACTCGATTCGATAATTGATTCCCTTAGCTGGTCTGTATTCGAACTTTAACCAGAGGTCGGGCGTGTAGGTGTATGCATCGACCTCATACAGCTCAGTCCCTGCAGACGATTCTGCGGGCGCAGGGGGTTGATAGCCCGATTCGAGGCTCTGCGTTCGAATCCGATTGTAGACGCCCCAATCGAAAACAGGTTTGCGTTCCTGGTTGAGCCGCCTGATCCTCTTTTCCTGCTCCTCACGAGAAATTGGTTTTCGGAACAGGGCGACAACGAATTGATTTGCATCATCTCGCTGGTCGAAGTCGTAGGCTTGACCCCCAGGCTGATTACGTGCGGTCTGATTTCCGCTGAAACCTGTCGCCCCTTCGGAAGGGAAGTCCCACGTGACGGCAACATAGGTGTCAGCAATCTTCGTTGCACCCATGAGCCGATCCACGGAATCACCAAAATCACAGTCTAAGCAGTTCCCGTCGTTGGCGATCATGCCTAGGCCCCAATGACTGGGCATGCGGCCCATTGCGACCAACCCGAGTGGGGTTTTCCACTCGCCCCATAGACGCTTCATGCGGACGGAGTCGCGCCAAGAGTTAACACCAGATTCAGGAGGCCGTTGACCGTCTTCAAAAACTTCGAGCTGTACGTCATTTCTGGCTAAAACATCGGAGGTCGAGCCAAGACTTCGCTGGGCGTGTGGGCCACCATCGGGCGTGCTCCCTAAAATTAAGTTGTCGAATATATCCATAGTCGCTCGTATTCTGAGGGCATCAGAAATGTGCACGGTCGGTTGATACCGAAGTCTCATATTCGCACTTGATTGCGATTCACCGTCGCGCCGAATTCGTTGATCGGTCTGGGTCAGTGGGGGCATGAATGGCGAACTTTGCAAAGCAGCATTCGTTCGATACGTGTCCAAATCAAAATTATAGAACATCTGAGTCCGAAATCGGAACGTGCCGTGTTGTTCAATCCACGGGTATCCTATGTTTGAAACGGGGCCCAAAGCAGCGTTCCAATTGGCTTTCAAATCATGTCCAGGGGCTGTGGCCCGAGTTTGTTTCGAGTTGGCTGCTTGCCCCCAACTCAAATCGCTTCCGAACGAGAGTTTACTCTTCGTCTTTTTTGCCGGGGCTTTGTTTGTTTTCGCAGCACTTTTATCTCCGGAGGCCTTAGCGGCTGCTTCTCCGGCTTTTTTGGCTGCATCGAGTTGTCCGTCATCCTCAGCATTTGCGAGCGACGGCATGCAAAAAAGGACGCTGGACAATGCCAATATTAGTCGATTCACCGCACTAGACTCCCGGCCATTTAATTCGATTGCGCGCTGTTGCTAGAAAACCGACCTAGCTCAGCGTGAATAGGCTCAGCTAACACGAGGCCGACTTAGCGTCAATCCATGCGATGGTGGATTTAGTTCAAAGTGCTTTTTATGGACGCGAAGCGGGTCGATTAAGTGTGTAATTGACCCGCTTACCTGCTCACAAGTATGCTTCTGACATGAAGATTTTCTACCCAGTCTTGTGCGTATTGTGTTCAGTCTTGCTGCCAATGGAATCGGATGCACGAAAGCGCAACGGAATTTTAGTGGTCAAATCGGTGACAACAGGGGCCGATGTGTTTGTAAATGG
>JAYZEG010000032.1:0-58052 GCA_036337435.1 Myxococcota bacterium | reverse complement strand
TCTGAGACCAAAGTGTTCAAACACCGTGACATGAATCATCTGGAGTCGTTGCTAAAGGCAGAATCAAGGTCGCGGAAAATCGTAGTAACCGATGAAGTATTCAGCATGGATGGTGTTCGCGCCCCACTTGTCGAACTGGCCGCTCTCAAGGCTAAATATCCATTCATACTGGTCACTGACTCGGCACATTCCACTGGGATTTATGGAGACTTTGGGAGCGGCTTGGTCAACGCCGCAGGGGTCACAGACGATGTCGACTTTCAGGTCGGAACCTTAAGTAAGGCACTGGCAAGTCATGGAGGATTCGTCTCATGTTCTGAACGCAATCGTGCGTGGCTACTCAATAGTGCTCGTGCATTCATTTTCTCTACTGCGCTCCCAGTACCGAATGTCGTCGCCGCAACAGCTGCCATCGAAATCATGGGCAATGACGAGGACGTGCGAGCTCGGCTATGGAACCGAATCACCGAACTTGCAAAGCTGATGCGGCAAGCACCTACAGGCCCAATTTTCCCAGTCATTGTCGGTGACGAAGCCACTGTCTTGAAACAGGCCGCAAGCCTCTATGCCAAGGGGTTCCATGTCCCAGCGATTCGGCCGCCAACGGTCCCCGAAGGCACCTGCCGACTCCGAATTACCTTGAGTGCTGCGCACCAACGATCAGAGATTAACGCCCTCTACAAGGCCATGGTCGCCAATCCTTCGTAGACGTGAACATCAACACCAGGTATAGGTTCGGAAGAGAAGAGGAGCATCTATGATACGAAGGCTAGCACTCAGTACGCTGATTCTCTGGGCGGTCGCTTGTGACGATCCGGCGGACGGCGGCGTCATTGTTGTCGAAGATGCATCTATAGACCAGTCGCGTTCAACGGATTCAGCACCGGCCGACCAAGGGGGTATGACCGACCAGAATACAAGCCAAGACCGAGGCTTGGCTGTCGATGCCCTGGTCGACGCCGGACCCGATATGTTCATCGCCAAGGCATGTCATGATGAAATCGACAATGACAGCGATGACTTGATCGACTATCCATTGGATCCAGGCTGTAGCAGTCTTGACGACGATAACGAACTCGATCCAGATGCATCGGCGTGTTCAGACGGACAGGACAATGACAACGATGGTCGTACTGATTTCCCCGATGACCCGGGCTGTAGCTCCGAGAGTGATGTGAACGAAGGAAACCTTTGTTCCGACTTTTTTGAGTTCAAAGACCTCACCGGCCAGGCTCAGTTTTCAGGCACCACGGAGGGTGCAAACGCCACGTTGAATGTCTGTCGCAATAATGCGGCCCCCGAGCGCGTATTCCAATTTACAATCAGGCAACAAGTGGCGCGTCTACGCGTCGATACAGCCGGATCAAGTTTTGATACATTACTCGGAATATGGCGTGATTGTGCTGATCCAACCACAGAGATTGTCTGCAATGACGATGTCGCCTTCGACACTCGAACCAGCGAGGTTGTGCTCGAGGCACCGACACCAGGTGATTACTATATTTTAGTCGATGGACACGGGGCGCAAGCGGGTCTTTTTGAACTCAATGTCAGGGGTGAACTGGGTTTAGACCAACCGTGTTCGGCCGATAACCAAGACACGGACTGGATCGTCTGCGGACGTGGCTTGGCGTGCCTGGGCGGTCGTTGTCAGACAGCCCAGTGTTCTGATGGTCTCGACAACGATGGCAATGGTCGATTCGACTATCCGAACGATCCTGGTTGCGAGTCAGAGGACGACGACCAGGAACAACTCGATGGTCCGCTACCCCAATGTGCCGATGGCACCGACAACGATTTCGATGGGCGCGTTGACTATTTAAACGATCCAGACTGTACCTCTGCTGCCGACGATGACGAAAGTGCTCCACCAGCCTGTCGAGACGGACGAGACAATGACGGAGATGGATTGATCGATCTGGATGATCCAGGCTGTAACGGCGATCCCGAGCGATTCAGTGAATTCAACTTAGCGGCCTGCCGCAACAACAGAGATGATGATGAAGATGGGCTGATTGATTACCCAAATGATCCCGGCTGCACCGAACGAAATGACCCTGATGAAACAGACCCAGACCCTCTGCCACAATGTGCGGATGGCGTGGACAATGACCAGGACGGTGTCACCGATTACCCCGACGATGCTGAGAGCTGCTTAAGCGCAGCCGATAACACCGAAAATGACCCCTGCATGACCAGAGAGCCTCGCGAAGTAACCGGCCTATCACGAACGAGAGGGAATACGGCTGAAAAGCCCAATGACTTTCAAGGCAGCTGTAGACAACCGAGTGGTCGAGAGGATGTGCTCCTTTGGAGAGTCGGCGAGGGCTTCGCGCTACAGGGTCTCATCTTGGACACTCGAGACAGCGACTTTGATACCCATATCTACGTCCGAACGGGCTGCCAGGCTGATTCAGAAATCGCTTGTGATGACAATGGCGGCGGCGGTTTCACATCACGAATTGAGCTGGGTCCACAGCCGGTTGGAACAGAGCTTTACATCTTCATTGATGGCTCTCCAGACAGTTCCGGCATTTGGCGCCTACGACTGACGGGTAAACTTGCGGAAGGACAGGACTGCGGCAGTCGACGAGACTATGTTTGTGGAGATGGGCTCACGTGCGAGGATACCCCTGAAGGCCAACGTTGTGCCCGTGCCCGCTGCGGCGACGAAATTGACAACGATAATGACGGCTTTATCGATTTCCCCAATGACCCTGGCTGTGACACGCCCAATGATATGGACGAGGCCGATCCCGACCAGCCTCCTGCTTGTAGCAATGGCATCGATGATGACGGCGATGGGTTGATCGACTTCGGACAGGACGACCGATGTGAGAGCGCGGCCGACCCTTTTGAAGGGCCGGACTGTGCAGACGGGCTCGATAACGATGACGATGGTGCAATAGACTATGACCGAGATGGTGATGGAAACAGTGGTCCGAACCGAGATGCAGAGTGTGTTTGTGCGGACGACCCATTAGAAGCTGACCAACCAGACTGCGCCGACCATTGCGACAATGATGGCGATGGTTTGGTCGATCTGGACGACCCTGGTTGCCAAGATGACCCTCAGCGAAATAGCGAATTTAACGCACCACAATGTCGAGACTTCGTGGACAATAATCAAGATGGCCGTATCGACTATCCCAATGATCCGAGCTGCAACTTCCAAGATGCTCCGCTGGAACGGGACGTTGATGAGATGCCTGAGTGTCTAGACGAGTTGGACAACGATGGTGACGGCCTAATCGACCATCCCAACGATCCAGGTTGTACCTCGGCCGCCGATGCTGACGAACGAGCGACTTGTTCATCAGACCTGCCCATCTTTGGTAACGACGGTGAATTGGCCGGCGATACGTCCCATGGAATGGCCGAAAACCAGGGAACCTGCGGGTTCGATGGGGGCTCACCAGAGGCGATTTTCCGCTTACCGGTGCCCTATCCTGCTCGAGTGGTCATCGACACATTTGGCTCTCGCTTCAATACCATACTGTATGCCCGATCAAGTTGTGAAGCGGAGGTCGTCTGTCCAGACCCAGAGCAAGAGGTCGAACCGGACATCGACGCGGGACTGGCTCAAGATGCTCAAGTGGAGGACGATTTAGATATGGGCGTTGATGCAGGGACTGCCGATGATGCCGGTGGGATGGCTGATGCCGTGCCTGATGCTGCTATCCCAAGCGATCTTGGCTCCGATACCATCCCTGAATCGCCGGAAACTGATGCCGGCATCGGCGATGCTGGAGCGCGCCCAGGACGGGATATGATCGTCGATCAAGGTGTCGATATGACCATCGATATGAGTACAGATATGGCTGTCGATATGACCATGGACATCGCCACCGACATGAATGTAGATGCGGCCGTCGATATGACTGTCGATATGAATGTAGATGCAGCCGTCGATATGATTGTCGATATGAACGTAGACATGGCTACCGATATGAGTGTCGACATGGCCGTCGAGGCCGTTGAGTTCAATGACGCTGACCCGGCGGCAGCCCCTTGCCAACCGGGGCCAACCCAGCTCGCGTGTAATGACAATTCAAATGGCATCCAAAGTCAGATCGATTTTGATTGGAGTGGCGGTGACATCTTTGTTTTTGTAGATGGATTTGGTCGTCGTTTTGGTCGGTTTACAGTCCGCGCAACTGCCACGTACCCACGCGGTGGCCAATGCGGGCCCATTCTCTTGGATTATGCAAGCTGCGAAGTGGGCACCCAGTGCCAACTGGACATCGGCCGCGGCATCTCAACATGTCAGTGATGGATTAGATGGCGGGACCACGAAAATATATCGCTGTGGCCGGCAACATCGGTGCGGGCAAATCGACACTGGTCGACTTTTTGCGCTATCGCTTCGACTTGACTCCATTTCATGAACCCAATGACGAAAATCCGTTTCTCACCCGCTTTTACAGCGACATGAAACGCTGGGCATTCCCCAGCCAAATGTATTTCTTGGCCCATAAGTTCCGCCTCCATCAAGAACTCACTGATCACCCAGGCACGGTTGTCCAAGACCGGACGATTTATGAAGACGCCGAAATCTTTGCAGAAAACTTGTATCGCTCCCGGCGAATGTCAAAAGACGAGTACCAGACCTACCGGGATATGTATTCGGCCATTGTCAAAACACTGAGACCGCCCGACCTGATGATTTATCTGCGCGCTGAAGTCAGAACCGTTCGGAAACGAATCCGGCTGCGCGGACGACCAGAGGAACAAGACATTCCCCTCCGCTACATTCGTCGGCTACATACTCTCTATGAAGAATGGTTCGAACGCTACGACAGGTCCCCAACACTCGTCATTCAGGTCGATAAACTAGACTACATACAAGATATGGTTGATCGCATCGAAGTCATCAAAACGATCCAGAAATATCTTTAGAGAGTCGTTCGTCGGAACTCGAACGAATTATTCCCCAGCGTCACAGCTTGGACGATAGGATTGGTCACAAAGGACAGCGTGTTGGCAATCCTCAAGACCTCGAAGAAAACCATCTGCTGATAAGCCGACACACGCCACACCGTCGACCGGAAGACCATCTGCCCAAAGTTGATTATCGATAAGGGTCTCATTTTGAGACCAACGCCATTGGCCGTCATCGCTACGGTATGCCCCCACCAATACAGGCCCTATTTGAGCTGATTGCTCAAAAAGAAAGTCGGTGAGACGGCTCGCGTCTGATGCTGAGAAGGACGCCAATTGACCATTCTGGGATAAACAGCGAGCTTGGTCCGGGCAATAACTGAGCCCTCGATAGCCTAAAGTTCTGCAAGCCGTGCATACCGAATAGGTCGCCAGGCCATCATCGCTTAACGGGTCGCTGGTCCCAAATAAGTTTTGCGTGAACTCGTCAGCTTGGCATTGACCTGAAGCATTGACTTTTCGTCGACAAACAAACCCTGATAAATCGGGGACGCATTGAGCGTTTTCCACACAATCACAACCAGCCCCACAGCTGTCACCAATGCCCCGTTGACCAGCAGCGACACAGATGGCAGTCCGACCACCAAACGGTACAGCACAGCGGGTATTCGATGGACATGCTGAATCCACATTGTCAGCAAATCGGCAAGGCAGGGCACAGGCTCCGATTTCGGGTCGGTCGGTAATGGTAATGGAACAGCTTGAAAATCCAGACAGCGCATGTTGATGCTCCGGATTGACGGTCGTCTGAGTGCACGCATCATCGCTATCGATGCGTCCGGGGTCGCAAAATCGTAGACAGCGTGCGATCCCGAGATAGCGAATGCAACCCAGACCCGGAGCGCATAGCTCGGCCCCGTCAAGCGTGGTGGGATCCACGCCTGGTTCTACACCGGTACACCGACCCCCTTCGGAGATCTGGCCGATAGGCGGTAAACACGTCGGTGCTCCCGTTGTATCTAGGGCACACGCTTGCCCGCTGTTCGCACAACCCGATTGTGTCTGCGGGTTGCACTGCTGCTCACTCGCCGTTGAGGGACAACCACTTAAGATGAGTAATAAAAAACAGGCAAAAGACGCACGTATGGTGCATCCACCGGAGACCGACTTGCCTTGGATGACACAGAGGGTCATCGACAGTCTGTCAAGAAGAATTGATGTCGACATTTGATACTCATTCATACAGAGGGCATGATGACACATGCTCAAGTTCGAAGATATCAAAACACGTGCCGCCGCATTGGGATTCAGTGGTGTTGGCATTGCCCCAGTCGAACCCATCGGCGGTGGTTGGTACGCGCCGCATGCAGAACGGGTTAAATCATGGATTGAACAGGGCGAACATGCCGAGATGGAGTGGATTGCAAGGCGGCTGGAGGAGCGTGTGGTTCCCGAGCGACTTTTACCCGGCGTCCGGTCAGCGATCATCTTGTGGATGAATCATAAAACCCCGACGCCAAAACGACCTGATGGACAGGTGGGTCGGGTCGCTGCCTACGCCTGGGGTCGCGACTATCACAATGTGGTTCGCAAAGCGTTTAGAAAGCTTGAACGTTGGATGTTCAAAGAGTCGCCCCACCTCAAGAGGTATGTGAGTGTAGATACGGGTGCGATTCTTGAGCGGGCATTTGGGGAACGGAGTTCAGTCGGATGGATCGGGCGCTCAACGATGCTTATCAATCCAGAGTTAGGGACTTTTGGCTCATTGGCTGTAATGTTCATAGACCAGGATTTTCCAGTGGAGACACAGACCCACCCATTTCGATGTGGACACTGCGTTGACTGCATCACAGCCTGTCCGACGGGCGCGCTCACTGAGGGCCGTCTGGATGCTCGAAAATGCATCAGCTATTGGACCATAGAACACCGTGGACTGATTCCCTTGGAAATGCGCTCTCAACTGGGTGATTGGGTCTTTGGGTGCGATATCTGTCAGGACGTCTGTCCTTGGAACAACAAAGCACCGACGGCCGATCCAGAGATTTGGAAACCCAATCCCCAACACGCATGGCCTGATCTATTGGACTGGCTTAAAACACCGGCTGACGAATTGACTGACCGATTTCTTGGTAGCCCACTCCGCAGAGCTGGAGGCCAAGGGTTACGCCGAAATGCACTGATCGTCTTGGCCAATACAAAAACAACGGCTGCTCTCGACTTAATCGAATCTGTCGCTCTCGAGGATCCAGACCCCGTGATCAGAGCGACCGCTGTCTGGGCAGCCCAATCCATGGGCAGTACCCGCATCGTGTCCGCTGCAAGAGACGACGAAGATTCCATGGTGCGAGCTGAAGTCATCACAAAGTGACTGAAAGCAGCCTCAGAATGCGCTCGATGGTTGCCTAACTAAATGGAATCATGTACCGAATAGCCACGGCACGTTTTGGAGATTGAGCTGATGACTTTGAATCTAGAGACCATTGGGCAACCAATTGAATTAAAGCCCTTCTCGTATTCCTGGAAAGAAACGGCCCTCTATGCACTGGGTGTTGGGTATGGAAGAGACTCGCTAGATTACGTTTGGGAGGGCAGCGAACACTTCAAAGTTTTGCCGAGCTTCGCCGTCATACCAACTCAACCCATCGTCATGAAAGCCCTCGCTGCAGTCAACGCCAACATGAAAACGCTGGTTCATGGTGCCCAAACCATCAAGCTGCACGCACCGATCCCAAAAGAGGGAACATTTCACAGTATGGGCCGTGTCACGGAAGTCCAAGACAAGGGCAAGGGTGCGGTTGTTATTATCGAGACAGAAACACGAAGCGCGGCTGGTGAGCATCTTTTCGATACCAGTTGGTCAATCTTTTGTCGCGGCCAAGGCGGTTTTGGTGGCGAACGAGGCCAGTCGATTCCGCTTCCGGACCAGATGGACGGTCCACCGGTGTTTGAAAGATGCTACTCGACCACGCCCTCGCAAGCCCTTCTTTATCGACTCAGTGGGGATTTGAATCCCCTCCATGTTGACCCGAACTTAGCGCAAAAAGTGGGCTTTAAAGAGCCCATATTGCATGGTCTGTGCACCTATGGCGTTGCTGTCCGTGCCATTCTCGATTCCCTTTGTGCCGGTGACAAAAAGGCCATTAAATCGTTCACAGCCCGGTTCAGTCAGGTTGTTTTTCCCGGTGATGAACTCGATGTACGGATTTATGATTCGGTCGACGATAATGTCTATCGCCTCGAGGTGCTGGTGGGCGAAACTGCGGTCTTGTCACATGGCGTAGTTGAGCTGGGCTAGCACGGTATGACGGAGACAGTTTTTAGATTTCATGGGGGTCGTCTCGTTCGAAACTTCGTCAGTCTCGTTCCGTTAGCCGCGTTCCCGGTTGCGCTCCATCATCTCGGGAAAGATGACCCGGCACTGATCGTCTTTTTCAGTGTGATCGCCATCGGCTTTACCATCGGTGTTATTTTCACCGCCCTGCGTTTCCGGATGGCTGTGAATGCCGATGGAATCCTTTGCCGCGGCCGCTTCAAAACACGCGTTGTTCGTTTTGATGATGTCACGGCTGCCTTTGTAAGACAGGGACGTGATAAAGCGTCTCGATTCATGGGGCCTCCCCCATTTCGCGAACTGGTGCTTAAAAGTGGCGAGACCAAATTCGTTATTTCGAGCTTGCCTTTGGGTCCCGACGCCTTTGATGAACTCTTGTCCATCTTAGCCCAACACTTACCGGACAATGTCCTCGATGTCCGAGTCAGCTAGACGCGTTTCTTAAGACGCCACCAAAGGTGGGAGTCGACATCGACCGACAATTGGCTATATTCTGATCTTAACAAATGATGAGCGTCATCGTTCTGCTTGGTAGCCAGCGCATCCAGCTGTCCCGTCGATGACAAAAAACCGCCGTGAGGTGAAAGTAAGCGTGGTGATAAATCCGAAGTTGAGAACAGCCCTGTGTTGCATTTTGATTACAACAAGCTGTGCGACGACGGCACATGGCTTCAGAACTCCATTTGGGGATCGGGTTTATCAATCCGTTGAACGGGGACTCGCATGGATCCGCGCCCAGTTGGCCAACGGCCAGTACGGAGGCAATGCGACGGCCATCGGCGGTCTCGCGATTCTCGGACGCCGCAGCAGCCGCGACTGGGGAGCACCAGAACGGGGCTATGGCCAATCAAGCCGCCAAGACAAGACTCGCCTTAGGGCGATGGCGCAATCAATTATCAATACGGATCCAGCACTGACCAACGACGGACCTGCCGAGTCCTATTTGACGGGCACCAATGTGGCGTTCTTATCAAAGTATCTGTCCACAGGCGGCCCAAACGACGTCGATGCCATCGTTTCAGTGCGCGGGGCCATCGAGCGGGGCGTGCAACAACTCCTGAACACACAAGCAGCCGCTGATGCAAACGCGTGCGTCGCCAGCAGCTGGAATTACACCGAAAACCTGGAGACGGGCGATACCTCAGCGACGCAAGTCGCCCTGATGGGTTTATCTGCTGCAACACCTCATGTTGAAGGGGTTCTCGACTCCGTCGGGGAGATCAATCGATATCTGGATTCGGCTCAAAATGATGATGGTGGTTTCGGCTATCGTGCCTGTATGAACATGCCGTCGACCACGTCGATGACAGCTGCTGGAATCAATATCCACCTGCTCACAGGACAAGATGGCCTCGTCCCTCGCGTGCAAAATGCAATCGATTGGCTCCGCGTCAACTACCGTTACGACAACCATGTTGCCGGTGATTATCCTCAATCATACTACTACTCACTGTGGGCTGTCGCTAAGGCACTCGAAAGTATGTCAGGCGATGGCCGAGATGGCATTTGGGGGGATGACGTTGGCGGCGTACGAACGCCTGCCGCTGATGGTTTTCCCGAAGAGCCTGCAGGGTGGTACTACGACTTCGCTTACACCCTTGTGGAGACTCAGACCAATCAAGGAAATTGGCCATGCGAAGCACCTCGCGGGTGCTGGCAAGCGCACGCAGCGACCGCCTTCTCACTCTTGGTTTTGCAACGATCGCTGGGTGGAATTTGCGGCGATGAGTCCGGCGATCAGGATGGCGTCTGCCAGGGGGACGATAATTGTCCCAATGTAGCAAACCCGGAACAGCGTGACAGAGACGGTGATGGCGTAGGCGATGAGTGCGATAATTGCATCGCCGTTCAAAATGCCAACCAAGCGGATACCGATGGCGACGGAATTGGTAACGGGTGCGACGATTATGAATGTGTCCCGTCCGGTCCAGAATCGTGTAACGGGCGAGATGATGATTGTGATGAGCGTTTTGATGAAGGTGAGCCAGGTGCTGGTGTGGACTGTAATACAGGACAACAAGGCGTCTGCGCCGCCGGTCTGACGAACTGCATCGGTGGAGAGTTGGTTTGCACTCGCCGTCAAGACCCAGCTCCAGAAGAATGCGATAATTTGGATAATAATTGCGATGGGTTTACCGATGAAGGTCGGGCTGGAGGCTTACGACCCTGCGATACAGCACTGTTTGGCGAATGTCGAAGTGGATGGACTCGATGTATCGACGGCGACTTAAATTGTGTTCCACGCAGCGACCCTGCCGCCGAACTCTGTGATGGACTCGACAATGATTGTGACGGGCGCTTTGACGAAGGCAACCCAGAGGGTGAGATCGGCTGTAACACCGGCAGCTTAGGTGCCTGTAGTGAGGGACGTACGCGATGCCAAGGGGGCGCACTTCTCTGCGTGAGAAACAGCGAACCAAGCACTGAAATCTGCGATGCCCAGGATAATGACTGCGATGGTCGGATCGATGAAGAGAATCCCGGGGCCGGAGCGAACTGCGTGATTCCGGGCCGTGTGGGGGCGTGCGGCGACGGCGTGACGCTTTGTCGGGATGGCGCAATTCGCTGTGTAGGCGATCTGCAGCCGAACGAGCGAAACGAGACCTGTAACGGACAAGATGATGATTGCGATGGCCGCGTCGACGAAGACCTGGGCGCACCCATTGGTCTCGATTGTCAAACGCCTTGTGGCCAAGGGCAATTCATTTGCAGCCTCGGTCAGGTTCGGTGTGATGGTCCAACGATCGGTCGTCCCGAATTTTGTGATGGGACCGACAACGATTGCGATGGCATCACTGATGAAGACTCACCCGGGACCGACCAGGCTTGTTTGACCGGCGCCGAAGGGGTTTGCGCTGAAGGTGTATCAGCTTGTCTAAACGGCCAGCTCATTTGCGTTGGCAATGTGGCCGTCGACGAGCGCGCCGATGTGCCAGAGACCTGTGATTCCATCGATGATGATTGTGACGGTCGAATCGACGAGGGTAACCCCGAGGGCGGACGGGTCTGTGCGACCGATGCCCTGGGCGTTTGCGCGGCTGGAGAAACCCGTTGCATCAATGGGAACTTAGCCTGTCGATCCGTTCTCACGGCTGAAGACGAAAGTTGTGATGGTCAAGACAATGACTGTGATGGGCGCACCGATGAGGATGTCGTCGGTGCCAACGTGCCTTGTGATACCGGCCGGAGTGGTGTTTGCGCCATCGGTGTTTTGTCTTGCGGCGTCTCGCCAGGCGCACAACAAACCACACTCAATTGCGAACCCATCAATGACATCCAGCCCGAAATCTGTGATGGCGTCGACAACGATTGTGATGGCCGCAATGACGAAGGCGAACTCGGTGGCGGACGCCGATGTGATACGGGCCTTCGTGGCGCCTGTGGCATCGGCCAATTCAGATGTCTGAATGGTACCCTCGACTGCGTTCAAGAGACCCAGCAGGAACCCGAGATTTGCGATGGCATGGATAATGACTGCGATGGCCTGACGGATGAAGATGATGGGCGGATTGGCCAGGGCTGCCAAACCGACCTGCCGGGTGCCTGTGCGCCTGGGGTTTTCCGATGCCGCGCAGGGGAATTGTTGTGCGATGGCGATGTCCAAGCGGCGGAAGAGAGCTGCGATGCACAAGATAATGATTGCGATGGACAAACCGATGAGGGCAATCCGGAGGCTGGCTTTGCATGTGTGGTGGATGGATTGGTCGGGGCATGCAGTGTCGGTACAACTCAATGTAACAACGGTGCCATCGTCTGCGAACAGAGTGCCCAACCCAATGCTGAACTCTGCGACGGCTTTGACAATGATTGCGATGGCGATACGGACGAAGGCAATCCAGAAGGTGGTGAGTTATGCCTGACCGGTGCGACGGGCCTTTGTGGCATGGGGCAGCAAGCGTGTACGGAAAATGGCTTGATTTGTGAACCCGTGAACGACCCCCAACCGGAATTATGTGACGGCCTAGACAACGATTGCGATGGGCGGAATGATGAAGATAATTTTGAAACCGATACGCCCTGTGTGACCGGGCAACCCGGACTATGCGCCTTAGGCCAGCAGACATGCCGAAATGGAACCTTGATGTGCACCCCTGAGCAACGACCCGGAGTCGAAATCTGCAATCAGGAGGACGATGATTGCGATGGGCTGATCGATGAAGGTTTGCGAAATGCCTGCGGTCTCTGTGGTCTCTTGGGCAGCGAGCGCTGTAATGGAATCGATGATGATTGCGACGGAACAACCGACGAGGGGCAACTCTGCCCCGGTGAAACCGTTTGTGCGCTGGGTCTCTGCGTCGACGCCTGCATCGGTAATGAGTGTTTTGATGAGCGACGTGCCTGTGTGGACGATGGCTGTGTCGACCGATGTGCAGCCCTCACATGTCCGCCTGGCATGCCATGTGAGGCGGGAGAATGCGTTGACTTGTGTGTCGATGTCGAATGCCCTCGTGGACAAACCTGCTTTGCCGGCGACTGCGTCAACGACAGTTGTTACGAGACCGGTTGTCCAAATGACGAATTGTGCCTCAGTGGCCGTTGCCAACCCGACCCGTGTGTAGACGTGGTCTGTGAAATCGGTGAATTTTGCCGAATTGAAGGTGATCCCGCCACCAGTCGTTGCGTCCAGTCTTGCGCAGATGTAGCTTGCCCAGCGGACCAGATGTGCCGAGAAGGCGTCTGCCAACCAAATCCATGCTTCGGTGTCGAATGCCCCAACACACAGAGCTGTGATGACGGGCGGTGTCAAGGTGATTGCGCCGGAATCATCTGCGCACGCGGTTTGGTCTGCTTCAGGGGCCAGTGTATCGATGACCTCTGCCTGCACACGGACTGCCCTGGGGGAGAGCAATGCGTGCTGGTCGGCGGCAACGCCCAATGCGCACCGAACTGGATGATGGATCATGCTGATGCAGGGTCCCAAATGAATGACGGCGGTCTTCTAGATGCGGGTTTGGCACCTGCGCTGGACGGCGCGAGTACCTCAGCAGATGCGGGTCGTCCCCGGGATTTTGGGACATCCATAAACAGCATCAATTTCGACGGAACCTTAGGTGAAGCCCAGAGTACGCGTCCTAAGTCCGGTTGCGGCTGCCAAATTCAATCCAAAACACAGGTCCCGTTGGGATTCTGGCTATTTGTGTTATCGACCATTTTAATGCGATGCCGCACGGGTCGCCCTCGCAAATCGAGCGGTCTCTAAAACTCTTTCTTTGTAGTAGAAACACCTACATTTGCTCTCTCGGCTTGTGTATAGTGAGGCTCGTTTGGTGGGGGGAGGTTAAGCTCTTGATTCGTTTCTTTTTTTTCGGTGCATTGGTCATGTACTGGTCCGCTTCCATCAACGCCGCGCCGGTCAATGGTCAGCACTCTTTTGAGACGTCTGAGCAGTGCGACGTCGAGGAGACAGGTCGTCTGCAATTGTCGATGGATGTTTACGGCAGCTACGGCAGTGCCGTGACCATCGAACAAGACGCTATCTATGACCCTGCCCGGGATATGCCTGACCGAGGTGCCCAAGGAACGGTTTACGAAGCGATGCCATTCCTCTGCCGAACACAAGGTGGCGTCAGTGAAGGCCAATGGCTCGAATCAACCCCGCTTGCTGTACAAACCGAAAGCGATGGCACACCAAACCGACTGACGAGTCGCTATCAAATCGATGGCATTCAGGTCGACATGGTCACAACCCTCGATTGTACAACCCTAACTCAATGCTGGACATTTACAAATCTCACTCAGGCGCGTCTTGATACACTCGCCATCACCCAATACATCGACGGAGACCTCTACTTTGAGGGTAATTTCAACAACGATTATGCTGGTTCATCGGTGGCTGAGCCAAGGACTGTCTACGAATTTGATGCAGGTGATGACCCCGACCAACCAACAACCATGCTTGCCCTGTACGGCAATGATCCAGCCGATACCTTCCTCACTGGTTGGGAGATCGGCGAATACTCGGAGAGCCGGTCTAGAATATCCAACACCGGGGCTGGCTGTGCACCATTGCGTAACGGCATCACCGACGACCGTGGCAACGACACCGACGAAGACAATGACCAGGTCACAGACAACGGCTATGATGTCACATTGGCCTTACGTTTCGATGCAGGTCCCTTGGACGTCAACGCCATGAGTCCAGCGATATGCTACAGTACTCGCTGGGGTTATCAGCGACCATGTAGCGATGAAGATATGGACGAGGTCTGCCTTCCCGATGACAATTGTCCAGCCATCCCGAATCCAGACCAAGCAGACAGCGATGGAGACGGAGTCGGTGATCTCTGCGACAACTGTCCGAATGAGATGAATCCAGGACAGTCAGACGAGGACGGTGACGGACTTGGCGATGCCTGTGACCCGATTAATTGCGCCAATGAGCGTCCTGAGGTCTGCAACAACAGTGATGACGATTGTGATGGCCTGGTCGACGAAAACACCGACATAGATGGCATCTGTGCGACCGGTCTGCCCGGCGTCTGTGCGCCCGGCACTGAAATCTGCCGACAAGGCCGCCTGGTCTGTGAACCATCGGACGATTCAGACGATGAACAGTGCGACGGTATCGATAACGATTGCGACGGACAAATCGATGAACAACTTCGCAACGAATGTGGTCGGTGTGGTCCCCTACCTGAAGATATTTGTGATGGTTTGGACGCCGACTGTGACGGTAAAGTTGACGAAGATCCAAATTGTCCCGATGGCCAGAGATGCCTCAACGGAGCTTGCGCGAACCCGTGCGCAGCGAACGAATGCCCACCTGGCTTGGTGTGCTCACGAGGCTTTTGTGTGCCCCGCTGCGAACTGTTGGAATGCGAGGCACCGGAGGTCTGCATTGATGGGATGTGCTTGGACCCATGCGAGGGCGTGGTGTGCCAAGCCGATGAACAATGTAATGAAGTCGGGATGTGCATCTCGAACGATTGCCGCGATAACGGGTGTCCCGACGGCGAATTATGCGTCGGTGAAATCTGTCAGCCTGATCCGTGTAGCGACGCTGAGTGCGATACCAACGAATTCTGTCGTGATGGAGACTGTATTCCCAATTGCGCTCTTGTTAGCTGTCCACTCAACGCCATCTGCATCGATGGCATCTGTCAACCTGTCGACTGCGATGACCGAAATTGTCCTCAGGGACAGGCCTGTATCAATGGGCAATGCGCGCCTGATGAGTGCAACGACGATGCCTGCGAAAGCGGGGAACGATGTATCGAAGGTGAGTGTGCGCCCGATCCATGTGTTGGCGTTCAATGCCCACTCGGCCAGCTTTGCGTCATCATCGACGGTACAGGGCAATGCGCACTATCCGACGATGACCAACAGCCGATCCCGGATGCCAACGTACCGGAGGCTGACAGCGACTCCGAAAACCAGGATGCGGGGCTCGCCGATTCTCTACTGCCTCCGCCGCCGCAGCGGGACTTTGGGTTAGCACCAAATTCGAGTCAGAATCCTGATGCCAATGTCGGCTCGACGGCAGGCTCCCCCGATGCAGACGGAGCGACGGGCTGCACCTGTGATGCAAGTGGTCGAACCCAGTCACCCATCGGTCACTTGCTCATCGTGATGCTCTTGGCCCTGGGTCGATGCCGACTCTTTCGAACAGTCAAACGATGAAAAGGCTGCTATGCCTTCTTTTTGGACTCGTCACATTCTGTCACTGCGGTGGCGAAGAATCCAACCGACCCAAGTCACTGGCTGACATATTCAGTGAGACCTTGGAAATCAGACACGAAGCACCTGCGCACGCTTTCCTTGGGTTATGGGGGACCCGAGGAGACGTCTATGTTGTGGGCGGCACCGTCGGAGACGCCGGTGGGGTCGTACTCAAGAACAACGGTGAAACATTCGTCCCTGAGGCAGTGCCTGCAGGCCCCCTTCTCTGGTGGATCCACGGCATCGATTCCGACACCATCTGGGCTGTTGGAGAACGAGGCCGCATCATCCGAAAAGGACGAAACGGCTGGTCTGATGAGTCCATTGATCTTGATGAAAAACTCGTTTTATGGGGCGTCTGGGCCGCGTCCTCGACAGACATATGGGCTGTGGGAGGAAGCGTGAGGCGTGGTGGACCAAAAGGGGTCGTTCTGCGCTCATCAGGCAATGGGCAGTGGCGCCGCATTGACGATGCGACATTTCCCAGCGACCTAAACTTCTATAAAGTTTGGGGCCGGGCCGCAAATCAGGTCTATATCGTCGGTGAAGGCGGCGTCGGTCTGGTCTATGATGGGACCGAGTTTAGGCGTTTAGACACCGGGGTCCGAGACCTATTGTTTACTGTACACGGCCAGAACATTGACGGCCAAGACGACGTGTACGCGGTCGGCGGTGCAAATATGGGTATGGTTTTTCGTTCGGAAAACGCTCAAACTTGGACCCAAGAATCCATTCCAGCTGTTCCCGGCCTAAATGGGGTTGCAGTTGTCAGCCACAATGCCGTACTTGCTGTGGGTAACCGGGGTGTCATGCTTTTGCGTGCGGGGAATTCGCAATGGCAGAGAATTGCAAACACTCAAACAAACGAGGTCGGCCTTCGCACTTTACACGCGGTGGGTAAATACGGCAGGGTTTGGAGTGTGGGTGGGGACCTGACCGACATGACGAATGGTATCATTATGAACGGTCAGCTTAGTTCGGAGTAGCACAACTCGTGGAACACGACGCAAAACCAGCAGAATCGCCGCGATACAGCAGTGCGATGCTCGGCCGGACCACCGGT
Organism: Myxococcota bacterium; assembly: GCA_036337435.1. Taxonomy (GTDB): domain Bacteria; phylum Myxococcota_A; class Bradymonadia; order UBA7976; family UBA1532; genus UBA1532. The sequence continues at coordinate 41,118 of JAYZEG010000032.1, read as the reverse complement.
CTATTCGGTTGGTTTGGGCGGCGTTACTTCGATCACATCCGCCTCGACCATGAGACTGAAAATCGATTAAGAGCCCTCAGCCAAGAGGGGACGATTGTGTACGTGATGCGTACTCGGAGCACATTAGATTATCTGTTTTTCAACTACCTCTTCCTCCGAATCGGGATGCCCCTTGCACGCTTTGCAAATGGACTCGACCTTACTTTGTTTAGGGATCTAAAGAAGTGGATGAAGAGTACATTTCACCGGGTGTTTCGATTCGGTTCGAAGGATGAGCCCAAAGGCATCGAACAACTGACAGAGACAATTCAGAGAGGCAAAGCCGCACTTTTATTTATGAAGGTGCGGGCCCTGACCAGTGAGCGACGCTCCAATCCGCGCTTCATTGAGCGACTCGTCCAAATCCAGCGTGGACAAGATGAGCCGATCATGTTGTTGCCTCAGCATATTTCTTGGCCACGCAAACCGCCGACAAAACGGCATTCCTGGTTTGATATTATGTTTGGCGATCGCCTTGCATCTGGACGCTTAAGAAAGTTTGTTCATTTCTTGCGGTCTTCAAAACTGGCATCAGCACGAATTGGCGAACCCATTAACTTAAAGCAGGTCCTCGCAGAACACAAAGATTGGAGTGACGAACGGCTCGCACGTAAGGTGCGACGGGTGCTGATTATTCACCTTGCTAACGAAGCGATGGCCATCAGTGGACCACGAGTTAAGTCAGGTCCCCTCCTGCGAAAAGAAATCTTAGAACGACGAAAATTCAAGTCGCAACTCCAAGGACTCGCACGGGAGAACGGACTGGATCCGGTCACAGCACTAGAAACCTGCCAAAGGTATCTAAAGGAAATATCGGCAAACCTAAATTTCGAAGTCCTGCTTGCCTTTTCCCGTGCCCTCGGGTTCGTTTTTCGTAGAATCTTCAACGGCGTCGAGGTTGATGAAGCAGGCATGCGGCGAGTGAAAGAAGCTGCGAGACATAGCCGCACAGCCCCTCTCATTTTGGTTCCGAGTCACAAGAGTCACGTGGACTATTTGGTCGTCTCATGGGTCTTTATGAATTACGAGTTCGTTCCACCTCACATCGCTGCCGGACGCAACCTTTCATTTTTCCCGCTCGGGACGCTCTTTAGACGGTCTGGTGCATTCTTTCTGAGACGCAGTTTCGCAGGGTTGCCCTTTTATAAATTCACCTTCAAGAACTATCTCTGGAAACTGGTGAGAGAAGGCTATCCAGTGGAATTCTTCATGGAAGGCGGGCGCAGCCGAACGGGAAAGCTACTGCCACCCAAGATGGGCATGCTGGCCATGCTCCTCGAGGGCATTCGAGAGGGAGAATTCAAAGATCTTCAATTCATACCCATCAATATCTCTTACGAGCGGGTTTTGGAAACGGGAAGCTACCGACACGAGCTGACCGGTGGTCAAAAGCAGGTCGAGAGTGTCGCTGGCGTGGTGAAGGCGGGTCGGGTTTTCCGTGCCCGCCATGGCCGCGTTTATGTCAACTTTTCCGAACCGGTCCGACTCAGTGAATACCTATCCCAATTCGATATTCCACCACTTAAGACCTTGGAAGACGCTCGGTTTCGTGAAACGACGAGACGTCTCAGCTATCACCTCATGCGTCAGATTCATGAGGCGACGGTCGTCGCACCATCAGCTCTCGTCGGCGCGGTCCTGCTCAGTCATCATCGTCGGGGTATATCGGACACCCGACTCCGCGAATTGGTTGGTTTTACAGTCGACCTTTTGGTGAGTAGAAACGCTAGACTTTCAGCATCTCTGCGGCACGTTTTGAAAGCGCACCAAAGTCAAATAGATGATGCTTACGCGCGCAACGCACGCGACGGAGCTCGGGCGCGCGGCGATGCACTCAAGCCCCTATTGAGTGAAGGTGTTGTTCTTCTCAAGCGCATGGTCAACACCATCGAACAAGGTCAAGAACAGATCTATTCTGTACCGGACCGGTCACGAATTGAACTGGATTACTACCGCAATTCCGTTCTGAGTATCCTCGCACCGGATTGCTTGGTCGCGACTGCCCTCACGGTCGGTGATGAGCTGATTTCCTACGATAGCCTGTCTGCTGAAACGCGCCGACTCAGTTATTGGTTTCGACTTGAATTCATCTACGAGACCGATACCACCTTTGATGTGAACTTTCGGGAGACCATCGACCGCTTGATCAGCGAGTCTCTTATCGAAATTGATGCACATGGTTTCGTTCGCGTTCGTTCCCAACTGGCGATCGACTTTTTGCGGGGTATGATGCTGCATTTGGTCGAGGCTTACTGGGCAGCTGCTGATGCCCTCAGAACCCTTGTGTCGCAGCCGATGGAGAAACGGCTTTGGCTCGAATTTGCCCGTGAACATGCCGAAAAGGAATTTCTACAAGGCGATATCCGTAGAGCGGAGGCTGCGTCTACCGTCGCGCTGAAGAATGCCCTGGATTTGTTTATTGCTGAAGGGCTTGTCACTCAAACCAGGGTAAAATCTGGCCGCAAGACCGACACGTTTCTATCCATCGCACAAGACCGGACCCCCGATGAAATCGCATTTAGGCGAGACGACATTGGGGCTTTCCTCATTCGCATTGGAGAGAGTGCGGCCCGTCAAGCGACCACACCTTTGCCCTCGGATGCATTTCCGATGCTGAGCGATGAACGTGCTCGGGAAACGAACGGGTCAAAACGGGACTCGTCGACCGCGGCTGATGACGAGGCGTTGGAGACCCCCGTGTCCGAACTTGATCAAGACAGCTCTAGAGAATAGAGATAAGCATCTGCCCCATCTCGATAATATTTCGAGCGACTGCCGACTTTTAAAAATCCACTTGATTCGTAGAGGGCGATTGCGATTTGGTTGTTCTCCTTGACCTCTAAATCAACCGTTTTGGCTCCCAAACCCCGTGTATATTCAATAAAATCATCGAGAAGCCAGCGCCCCCATCCTTGTCCTTTGCAAGAGGACCGAATCGCAATTTCAGTGAGCTCGGCCAAGTCTTTGACCTGCCAGCCGAGGGCATAACCGGCAAATCCATCACATGCATCGACAAGAACCCGCACCACCTGATTACGGGCCAGGAGCGCTTGACGCGTGTCGTCAAGCGTTCTAACGACCGACAGGGAGTCGATGCATAAGCGATGAATGACCTGAACATCAGTGGCAATGAGGTTCCGACATGATGGCTGACTGCGAGCCCGCAACCTAGAGAACCCGCTCTATACGGGCCCAAAGTTCATCGAGTCCCTCGCCTGATACAGCCGACCAAGCAACCACTTGTTTTGGATTGAGACCAAGGCCTTTTGCCGTCGACAGAATGCCCGGCTTCTTTTTTGACACGGTGAGCTTATCGATTTTAGTCGCAACCGGGATTACGGCGTAACCAAAGTGACTTGCCCACGTGAACATCTGTTTCTCCCAATCGCCTGGCTGCCGACGAACATCGGTCAAGATCAATAGTGCCCGAATTTGATTTCGCTCGGCCAGATATGACTCCACCATGCGCCCCCACCCATCTTTAATTTTTTTGGGGACTTTCGCAAATCCATACCCCGGCAAGTCACACAGGACGAAACGGTCATTGACCAAAAAGAAATTGAGGAGCTGTGTTCGTCCTGGCGTATTGGAAACCTTGGCGAGCCGGCGGCGATTCACTAGACGATTGATCAAGCTGGATTTACCAACATTGGAACGTCCAGCCACAGCAATTTCAGGTAACTCGCTCTCAGGGTAGTCCTTTGGAAGAACCGCACTTTTAATAAAGCTCACTGAATTTACGTAAGGATTGTCGACCATTTAGAGGCTCAGCACCGCAAAAAGAAGCGGGATTGCGCTGCCCATAGCCAATGTTGATACCACCCGTGGGTGCTGGCTCAAGACGACCGAGAAAATAAAAGCTGATGCAGATAATGACACCACCGCATCGAGTGTGTGCCACGGGAAGCCTCCGACCAAGCTCGCACGCCAGAGGACGCTCGCGACCATCATCATGGCCAACAGGGAAAGCCCGGCTTTCAGCTGCCAAACAGAGATAAATCCAGCGGGTTTGAGCATGATGAGAATGGCCAACAGCAAGCAGTAACCAAGAACACCAGATGGATTGAGACCGCTGAAACGATAACTCCAGTCACCGGTCGGTATCGAAAAACTCTCGATTGTCTGCGTGCTCGTAAAACCACCGATAAACTGCCGAATGGACTCTTGCGAAGGCGATGAATCAGGCAATTGAAATGCCAACAGACCCCCGATCGCTGTGAACACGAGAACCGCCCCCAAATCAAGATTTTCCCGTTTCGAGAGAGGCCCAGTCCAGCGACTACGAAAAGACGCAATAAACCCGAGAAGAGAGAGTAATCCAAGTACGAGAAGGCTCTGTTTTAGCCATGGAATGGGTGCTGTTAGAGCCAGCCCTCGAACACGGCGTTCGCCTGAGATACCATACAATTCCAGCACGGTTTCAACTGGACGACCATCTGAATACGCGGCTATGGCATTCAGAGAGCCTGTGGCCAAACCACCACTCGCGGCCCAATTGGAGTTTAGGGTCACGCAAGACGCGACACAGATAAGACAGAGCATCGACGCGAGTTTGTCGCGTTGAGGAAGTTGGCTGAGAGCAACCAAAATCCCTGCCAAACCAGCTGCGACCAACGCGAGGTAAAAGGGGATCATGCCCTGCCCTCCCGAATCGACCCAAATAGGTGCAAGGCCATGGCAAGAAAAATGAGGCTCCAACCAAACCAGGCGACCATGTCTCGCGAGGGTCGCCTGACGCTGAACTCAGCCATTTGCGCGCCTTCAATCCTGAGTAATTGGATCTGCCAGGGGCTGGTGCCATGCCGTTTATCTAAGTCGGGCGCATCAGCAAAATACCACGCATTTTCGCTGCCGCCATTCCACTGCAAATCCAGCTGAACTGCGGCACCGAGCCGTTTCAAGAAGTCATTTCGCATTTGGCTGACTTTAAGTCGTAAATCTCCTTTAACGTCACTGGAGTTCCCTGCCGTATCGTCAACCGCCGATGTCGAGTTCGTAACCAAAATGGGTCGGTCCACGGCAACCCGTTTGATGACCTCTTGTCCGGGATTCGCGCGTGACCGAATGCTCAAGACAGCCACATGGGCATCATCATCAAAAACGACTCTGTCCAATGCGTAAATGCGTCCGTCATGAGCTTTCGCTTGAGGCATGCGCCTCTGAAATGTCAGTTTTTTTTGTTGGGCATTCGGCATACCAAAAGTCAGCGAAACCCGCTCATCATTGATATCAGCTGCCACTTGAGCCCCCAAATGTACCTGAATGTCACGATCAGAGACGAACCGTCCATAACTCTCGGCGACCTGTCCACCCACCCTCAGTAGACCGGTGGACTCGGTGGACCAGCTGCCAAGGAGAATCGCCCATATTCCCACTGCTGTGAGACCCAATGTCAGTCTTGCAAAACCAGTGGCCCAGTAGGTTGCGGCCAACAAAGTGAATGGCGCGATAGCCAGCGGGAGGCGCACCATCAACCCTTCAGCAGGATGCTGGCCCAACGGATACACCAACCCGTTGATTGCACTGACCAAGAGAGCTAAGCCGATCAAAATCATCAAGCCGCTGGAATGGATCAGTGATTCAACCCACGCCCAAACGCCGCTCAGATATGGCAAATTTGACCTTTTGTTCACTGTAGTATTCCTGACTCTCCTCGGGCAGAGCCCGTTTCAGCATTCGCACAACCCTGGCAGGGCAAGCCATCGATACCCCTCAATCGGCAACAATTCAAGCGAAGAGACCAAGGGACGGCCAGGTATTGCCCAATTTGTCCATGAGATACGCCCAAAGAGCCTTAGCAGGCAGCCTCGAGGTCGGTGCCCGACACCTAAAAGTTGCGTCTTATCTCGGCGATTGGACGGTGGCTGCCCCCTCGCTGGGTCGCCTAATTTTTTTTGCTACGGCACCAGCTGCTCCACTCGGCGAGCGTTGAAAGATTACCCGAGTTCTTCTACCTGGACCGCTTTTGGGCCAGTCACTGCCATGCTCGACGATGCCATCCATGAGCCAGAGTCCACTAAAGAATCAGGCACACCCCCTCGAGGCAGCCTGCGCCGTCTGACCCTGTCCGGATGACTCGCCTGGATCACAAACGAATCATCGGTCCATGCACAAACTCCTATGCAACACCGCAGAGGATAGCTTTCCAGTGACGATAGTTACTCATTTGAGTATTGTAGGTCTATGTTGATGGGATTAACAGGTGGCATCGCCTGCGGGAAAACAACCGTGGCAAAAATGTTTGCGAGTCGCGGGGCTGTCGTCATCGATGCTGATGCCCTTGCACGACGGGTTGTTGAGCCCAACCATTTGGGGCTCAAACGATTGGTAAATGCCTTTGGTGACTGGATTTTGACCGATGATGGACGACTAGACCGAGACCAGCTTGGAAAGCATATTTTCGCCGTGCCTGAAGCCAGGTCTGTCCTCAACGCAATTACCCACCCCCTCATCGCGAAGGAAAGCCAAGAGGCCATCAGCCGTGCTTTCGAATCGAGTCCGCCGTTGGTCATCTATGACGCAGCCCTCCTTTTTGAATCGGGCCGGGCAGACGGCTTTCGCCCAATCATCGTCGTACACGTCGACGCAGCAACCCAAGCAAAACGTCTGATGGAACGTGACAGATTATCGTTGGAGCAGGCTCAGCAACGCATCAATTCACAGATGCCCGTCGCTGAGAAGATAACATACGCCGATTATTTGATTGATAATTCAGCTGAATTGAACGAAACGCGGAATCAAGTCGAACAAATCTGGGAGCAGGTCGTCCATGGCTGAGCCAAGAACTCGCAAGAAAGCGGATATGGTCTTGATCACTGGATTTCCGCGTCTCCTATCAAAAGGCTTGGCACGGAAAGCCCTCAATGCTCGACCAAGGCGAACCATCGTGCTTTTAACCACGCACAGTGAACGAGATGCCGGTGAAAAATGGGCTGCGACGCTGACCACGGCGGATCGGCGGCATCTCAAAGTGGTCGTCGGAAACCCCGATAGCACCGACGCCGGATTGAGCGGTCGAGAAGTAAAAAATCTACAAGCCAACCTAACCCATATTTTTCATGCCGATGTCGAACCAACAGGGCCCCATGGGGACCCCAATATCTACCTCGCGAATTTGAATCGTCTGATCATGCTCGCCCGCAGCTGTGTTCGATTTGAACGCTTCTGTTTCTTTTCGACTGCATTCATCAGCGGTGACAGGTCAGGCACCATTTGTGCGGAAGAACTGGAAATGGGCCAGACGCTGAGAACCCCCTTTGAACGCTACATGATGAAAGCTGAACGGATCATTCGCGCGTCGATGCCTCGATTGCCAATGACCGTATTTCGTCCATCATCTATGATAGGACATTCACAGACCGGCGATGCTCATGGTCTGACCGAAGGCCCCTCGTATCTGCTCTCACTCATGTTGCGGATGCCGACAGAGATCCCGGTGTTCCTCCCGGGGAGTGGCGTTGTTCCATTCAACATCGTCCCCATCGATTATGTTGTCGACGCAGCTTGGATCCTGGCCTACGAACCAGCCGCGAGCGGTCGGACTTTTCACTTAACCGATCCGAACCCAGTAAGTGCGAAGCAAGCGTTTGAGCTACTGGCTGATATCGCGAACCGCCCAGCACCGCGCTTCGGTACACTGATCGCCGGATTTGCCAGACGAGTGGTCGGTCAAACTCGTCTCGGACATCTCATGCCATTCGCACGCGTCCTGCTCGGTGACCTGACTCAACATGTCACCTATGATTGTTCCGGTGTCCTTGAGTTATTGGCACCCACAGGTGTTCGCTGTCCACCATTCGATGCCTATGCAGATGCCTTGGTAATCTGGATGGCCAATTTAGAGAAGACACGGCGCCGCTGACCATGTCATTCAGCCAGCATTGACAATAATCTCCAATTCAAGAAGCTTGACCAGGGTTTTGAGGCTCTCTGCCTCCGGCATCGCCGCGATGTCGACGATGTCCCCATAACTGGTCTGGCCGTCAACAAGACTCAAGACAAAGCCTTCAACGTGTGACAACGATTGCCAGACGTATTCTTGCTGGGTCACTTTGAGTCGGGGGCACTGCCTAAGACCGCCGAGCTTATTCAAAAAAACATCTCGGATTTTCGATTCGTTGAGTTGGGCTAATGCCGTCGCCACAGCATGGCTAGGGTCTTCTGCCAAGACGAGCTTTAAGAGGTCTAAGGACCCCTGGTAATCCCCGGACCGGTGCTTACGGTCGGCCATTTGTATGCGCGTACTGAGGGATTCGTTGTCATCGTCCAAATCGTCGTCAAAGGTCTCAATGGTGACCTCGACGGGTCGCACTGAGGCAAAGCTGTACAGGGGCGGAGGCTCTGCAGCCACGGGCTGGGCAGAGACCTCCTGAGTTAAATGCGTTGGAATTTCTTGAACATCGGGCAGAGTCGTATCGGGGACTGAGTTGGACGATCCCATTCCGGATGGCTGGAGCAAGGTCCGTCGCGCGTCTAGCGTTCCGTCTCCCGTTTCAGCCGTTCCAGCGGTAAAATATCCCTGTGGCCAGGTAAAGGGGTCGCTGTCGGGATTTGAATAGCCGGTCGGCGTCTCATCAGCCCTAAGGCCACCTGATACAGCGGACGGTTGATGAGCCGGGTCTCGATTGGGAATCTCAACCTCCTCGGTGATCGGCTCATAATCATCGGGTAATTCGCTCGGGGGCTCCGTATCGGTTGATGACAAAGTCTCAAAGATATCGCTGGATAAAATCGGCGGTTGGTCAATGCTCTCGTCTGGTCCTGCGGCATACTGATGCTGCCAATCAGTCGCAGAGACGCCGTCTGCATCTAGGATTCGCAACTGCTTCAGTTCCGCAAGCCCATCCAATGCAGCCTCATCAGCGGGCGCGACCCTGAGAACTTCTTGGTAGAGTTTCTCTCCCGTATCAAAATCGCCCATTGAAAGGGCTTTCCGGGCGGAAAAGAGGAGTTCGCCGATGGCACGTTTTTGATCTTCAATTGATGCCATTCAAATCAGCCGATCTTTTGGACGACACCTTTGAACATGTTGTGAGTGCGATTCAATGCTTCGTGAACGCTTTTCAGTTCATCGACATTCTCAGCGGCGATTGCGAGCTTAGCTCGATCGATTACACCGTTGGCTTTGCGTATCGCATCCTGCCCAAATTCAGACTCATCGAGCAAGGAGCGTACCTGAGGAAACAGCCGTTCAAGCTCCATGAGTGTACGCTGAGCTTGCAACTTCAAAGTCTCCACGGCTTCATCGGAGCGTCGAGAAACCAAATGGTCCTGGTTTTCCCGAATCATTGACTCAATTTCCTCGGGCGTGAGACCCGCAGACGCTGTAACGGTAATTGCTTGTTCTTGGCCGGTCTCTAGGTCCTTCGCACTCACCGCGACGATCCCATCAGCATTGTTATCGAAGGTCACCTCGATCTCAACTTCGCCCGCGTTAGCGGCTCTCAACCCGGTCAGAATAAATTCACCCATCATCTCATTTTCAGCGGCCAGATCCGAATCTCCTTGCATAACCAGGATCTTGACCGAGGTCTGGTTGTCTTTGACCGTTGTAAAAATATGGCTCTTCGAGGTGGGCACTGTTGTATTCTGAGGAATAACCACGCTCACAAGACCCCCATGAACCATGATCCCAAGGGAGTGTGGTGTCACATCCAGTAAGAGTGCTGAGCTGCCCTCATTAAACAGCGATGCCCCTTGTATGGCGGCTCCCAATGCAACGACTTCCTCGGGATGAACGCCCCTCAAGGGCTCGAGTCCAAAGCACTCGCGCACCTTCTGCTGCACTAAAGGCATTCGGGTCATTCCACCAACCAAGAGGACTTCATCGATGGTCTCACCTGCTTCTTCGACAGCCTGTCGACAAATCTTTGTCGTCCGTTCGACGAGGTCCACAGTGAGTTCTTCCAGCTTCTGACGAGATAATGTCTTTTGGAGGTGTAGAGCCTCGCTGCCACCAGTGGAGATGATAAATGGTAGGTTGATCTCGGTCTCATTAGAACTCGACAATTCACATTTGGCTTTCTCGGCGGCATCGCGCAGGCGCTGTAGTGCCATACGATCTCGTCGGAGATCGATCTGATGCTCGCGTGCAAAATCGAGGACCAACCAATCCATGATGATCCGCCCGTCAAAATCTTCGCCACCGAGAAACGTATCCCCTGCAGTTGCTAAAACCTCGAACACGCCGTCAGAAATCGACAAGATAGAGATGTCAAAGGTTCCTCCGCCCAAATCATAAACGGCAACGGTTTTCTCAACCTCTCGACCATAGCCATATGCGAGCGCAGCTGCGGTCGGTTCGTTAATGATCCGCAGTACATCCAGACCGGCAATCTCTCCTGCTGCCTTCGTGGCTTGGCGCTGTGAATCATTAAAATAGGCAGGCACTGTAATCACGGCTTGCTGAATGGAGTCCCCTGTATATTCCTCCGCAACGAGACGCATCTCCTGTAAGATAATGCTGCTCAATTCAGGAATCGAGTACACGCGGTCGCGCAATTGGATACGAGGGTCGTTATTTGGACCTTCAACAATCGTATACGGCATCGTCTCTATCATGGTCCGCACGGGAGGGGATCCCCAGCGCCTGCCGATAAGCCTCTTTGCTGCATAGACCGTGTTGGCTGCGTTGGTCACAGACTGACGCTTAGCGATGTGACCGACCAAACGTTTCCCGCTGTCTGAGACAGCAACCACAGATGGGGTCGTTTTATAACCACCCTGATTGGTCAAGACGACTGGCACGCCCCCTTCAACCAAAGCGACGCACGAGTTTGTCGTGCCGAGATCGATTCCGATTATTCGCTCCATTTAGCGCAGCCCCCCGTGCTACTTCAGTTTTTTGAGCGCTTGCTTTGCCTCTGCGTGTCGACTGTCCAGTTCAAGGACCTGCTCAAAAACCGACACCGCTTTCTTGGTTAACTTAGCCTGCTGATAAATGCGACCAAGAATCAATTTAAATTCGATATTCTTTGGGTCGCCTTTGACTGCCTTTAAGGCCAATTCCTCCGCTTTATGCAGATCTTGGTCATACTTTAACAGCAGATGAGCAATGTGCGAGCAATAATCCGGTTTGGGTAGCACATCCGCCGCCTCCAAATACGCTTGTAGCGCTTCAGAGATATGCCCAAGTGATTCCTGAATATAGCCTCGTTTCCATTGAGCCTCCGCCTTAGACGCTTTCATTCGTTCTTCGGAGAGCGCGAGAGCCGCGCTATATTCGCCATTCTTCGGGTCATAACTGGCCGCCAAACGTAATGAATTTGTCGCCGAGATATAGCTCTCATTTTCAAAATGAGCCATCCCCTCATTGTAGAACTGTTTTGCTTTATCCAAGCGAGAGCCGACTTGTTTATCTCGGCTCACGGAACTGCGCACAGCCGTATTTTTCTCAAGTCTCGCCCTCAAGGCATCCTTACGAGCGGACGACTGCTTGCGCAAACGCCCAAGCCTTGCCTTTTGCTGAGTCACACGACGGTTCGCTGCATCTTCTTCCATCAAATGGTTCCGCGCCTTTACAGCCGCTAAATATCGCTCTCTAAAGGCGGTATTTGAACTCATTAATTCGTAGGCGTCGGTACCATGTTTGAAGATGGTTGAAATTTTATCTTCATAGGGTCCAACGTCTCGCCTAAAAACCGTATCCGGGTGGAACCGTCGGCTAAATTCAAAGTAGGCTTTTCGAATCAGCTTTCTATCATCAGTCGGCTCGATATGAAAAAACTCAAAGTTGTCGATCTGTCCGATGTAAGCGTGGAGAAAGATCACTTCCTTTTTGAATTCAATGGTCAGAAAGTCAGCTTCCCGGAGCAGATCTTGGTCAAATTTAAGGCCACCAAATCGATTCTTACCCGACCCTCGTCTCCGGCGACCCGGCACCGCTCCCAACGCCCCGAACTGCGCCAGCCATGCTGCATCCGCTTCGCTGCTCCCATTGTAGTCTGGCGCATTGGTCTCCGGAATTGGTGCTGCGGACTTGTGCCGTTCACGTAAATTGATGGGCCTTCGTTTCCCGTCGCTCGGTTCAAGAAAGACCAGCTGTAGCTCAACCAGACGCTTTAAATGGACCAGGGTATCGCGCTCACCCAAGCCCGTTACGGTACACAGGTCTGCGACGGATGAATTGCCATCGATTCGCGTCAAAACAAATGCAGCGCGCGTATCGATGTCGACAGCGGTCGCATCCGTTTCGAAATTACGTTTCGGATAGTCTTCCCAGGCACCCAAGACGCTGTAATCTAACTCGCTCAATCCGACTCCATTTCAAACTCATATCCGCTGTATCAAGCCTCGAGGGACCGGGCTGGCATCTATCAGAATCCTAAGACGCCGGACCCACTGCGTGATATCTCTTTCATAACCCGATCTGAACGGTAGCTCAACTACATACAACTACATAAAAATCTGTACGCTTGTCATTAACGCCAGCTTTGCTTATGTTGCCGCGCGAAATGCGTTGGCACCCCGACGGCCTCCGACGATGAAAAAAGTACGAAAAGGGGCTTTAGTGGACTCATTTAGGGGACTTGAAGGTGTTGGGCAGACCGTCGATCACGCCAAGTTTGGAGTCAATTTGAAGCGATATAACCGCAGTGGAGAGACAGCGATGAACAAGCTGCTGCTCATCTTATTAGTCTGGCTCGCCCCGAGCATTGGTTTCAGCGATCCCTCATGTCCACCAGGCAATCTCCTCAGTGGCAAAAAACCTGTGGGCATGAAGGACACCCGGTTAATTACTCGGCTCACAAATAATACGGCGTCGAGCGAAGGTGGCCCTTGGAATGGTGTGCAGTCAGCCATCATGGCAAATAGCCAAAGTGAGGTCACTTTTGACCTGGGTAGGGAAACAAAAATCTCCGCGTTGTATATGCAAGCGGATAACAATGACACCTATCTGGTGAGTGCATCCGTCGATGGCAAAACTTATTCCCCGCTTTGGACGGTGCCGAAACACCCGCATTCAGGTCTTCGAACCCGCCTGGCGCAAAACCTATCTGAGACCGCGAGATATCTGCGATTCGCACCGGGTGCAGAGGGAGACGGCAGCTACAGTATTTCAGAGGTCCAAGCCTTCTGTGTCCTGCCAAAAGTCTGGCCACCAGCGGTCATCATGCCCTTGCCAGCAGCCAAGACCACTAAGGGAAGTCGAAAGCAGAGGATCGCCTTCAAAAAGCTCGCCGTCATCAGCGTCGGCTTCGTACTTTTGCTCCTCTTGCTGCTCAATCGTCGCTCGCCAAATCGTCAGGGATTCTTCTATGGGGTTATCGGGGCCAGCCTGGCCCTTGCGAGTTTGATAACCTTTTGCGTGTATCATGAGCCTGTTCTCACCACGGACCGACCTAAATACCTGGCCGTTAGCTTGTTGGTGGCCAGTATTTTGTGGGCGATTGTCCGGGTATTCAAGCGGGTAACTGGGGCACCTAACAGTGTTTGGTTTGCGCGCCCAGCACTCATTTTAATCTTGTTCGCGGGTGGAATCACTTGGACCAACTTTGGATCTTTTCACGGCTCCAAAGCAATCCACTACTGGGATACGTTCCACTATTACATGGGCGGCAAATACTTCTCTGAAAATCGCTATGAACTCCTCTATCAATGCTCGGCTATCGGAGAAGTCGATGACGGCCGCAAAAACGAGTTCAAAACCAGGCAGATCCGTGATCTGAGAGACAATAAATTGTTTCCAGCCTCGGTCGCTCTGTCGCGGGCGGACGAATGCCGGGCTGCCTTCAAAAGCCCCGAGCGCTGGAACGCATTCAAGCAAGATCTCCGGCTATTTAGAGCGTATATGGGCACCGATTGGTGGTCTAAGATGTTCAAAGACCATGGATTTAATGCAACACCTGTTTGGACATTGGTCGGTAAACCACTGACGAATATTGGTTGGAATACCTCCGTTCCTCCCGACCACTTGATCAATTCTCCGGCCAACATAAAAGGGAAGAGCGTTGCCGAAAAAACGGAAATCAAACGACGTTTTGCTCAGGATAAGGCGGCCTTCGGCAATCGAATTGGCTGGTTTACGGTGATCGATGGGCTTCTCTATATCGCTGGGTTTCTGATGATCTGGTGGGCCTTTGGCCTCTACGGTGCTGCATTCGCCATGCTGATCTGGGCGACCGGATACCCCTATGCTTATTTTTGGACTGGGGGTGGATTTGGCCGGGTACCGTGGTGGTTTATGGCTGTCGCAGGCACCTGCTTCCTAAAACGGGGCTACCCAATGCTCGGCGGTGCAGGGATCACCTGGTCAATGCTCTTGCGAGTCTTTCCAGGTGCACTCATCGGCGGTGTGAGTATAAAGATTGGCTATACTCTTCTGAAATTCAAAAAACTGACCCGTGACCAAATTAGACTCATCGCCGGCTGCACCGTCGCGCTGGTGAGTCTCGTCGCCCTGAGCATACCGACCGTCGACGGTCTAGGAACCTATAAAGAGTTTTTAACGAACTCGTTCAAACATAAGGGTACGCCACTCACCAACCATATGGGTTTGCCAACGATACTGTCCTACGATTCTGATCTTATTGGCCGACGAACGAAGGATCAGAAATGGGCTGTGGTCACCTTAAAAGAGAGTCGGACGGAAGTCGAAGGTCAGCTGCTTTCGAAAGATGTCAACGGGCCCATTGTTAAACTTCGAAAGAGTGACGGGACTATCGTAGAATACGACTCGGCATCGGTGCTTTCTGTCGAACAAGACCCATTCAAAAAATGGAAACGTGGTCGCCAAGATACCCTTCAGGCGCGTAAGGGTCTTCATTATGCGCTCATACTCCTTTTCTTGGCGATGATAGGCTACGCGGGGCGTCGTCTTGACAACTGGGAGTTGACCGCGCTCAGCACCTTATTGATCACCTGTATTTTTGAACTCACGTGCTATTACTACAGCTACCTGGTTCTTTTTGCTTTGCTGGCTATGCGCCGCATGATCTATATGGTGGCCGCGGTGGCCATGGTCATTCTGGGTCACATCATTCAACTCAATGTGGGCTGGTATGACGAACAGTATTTCTGGGAAACTGTCGCCGTATTCGGGGTGCAATTCTTTGTGCTTGTTGGACTCTGCTTGGAAGCATTTTTGACCGACAAGGGCATCAAGTTAACACCGCCAATCACTGCGGGTCTCGAATCAGTCAGCCCTGCCGTGGGACAACCAGCGTGGTTGATGTCGGACCAAGGAGCCCCAACGGTTGACGCCACTGCAGCAAAACCTCAACCAGCGAGCTGAGCGCGTCAAATCTGGTGAACACCGTAAGTCCACTCTAGAATAGACTTCTGGATGTGAAGCCGATTCTCTGCCTCGTCATAGATCCTCGAGCGAGGGCCATCAATCACTTGAGATGTGACCTCTTCGCCACGGTGTGCCGGTAAACAATGAAGGAAAATAGCCTGGTCTTTTGCGTTTGCCATAAGAGGGCCATCAACACAGAAACCGTCAAACGCCTTTTGCCTCTGCACGGCCTCATCCTCTTGTCCCATACTCGCCCAAACATCTGTCGTCACAACATCAGCATTGATGACCGCGTCGTGTGGACTCTGCGTGAGGTGCAGACGTGTTCCGTGCGCCTGTGCTCTTTCGACGATGGCCTGGTCAGGGCCGTAGCCCGATGGGCACGCCAAAGACAACTCGAACCCGAGAACTTGGGCCGCATTGATCCATGAGTTGGCCATATTATTGCCATCGCCAATCCAAGCCACCTTGATGTTGGACAACTGATCCAGACCAAATTCTTCGGCGGCCGTCATCAAGTCGGCAGCAACCTGGCAAGGATGGGTCAAATCGGTAAGCGCATTGATCACGGGCACCGTTGCGTTGCGGGCCAGTTCAACCACGTCGTCGTGATGAAAAGTCCGGATCATGATGCCATCAACATAGCGACTCAATACGTGCGCCGTATCTGAAATAGGCTCTCCGCGACCGATTTGACTCGATTGCGTGGACATCATAAGCGCATGACCCCCAAGCTGAAACATGCCCACTTCGAAACTCACGCGTGTTCGGGTAGATGCTTTGGCAAAAATCATCGCGAGGGTTTTACCATCAAGCGTTCGCTCTCGATGCCCATTCTTCATCTCTATGGCTCGCTCGATAAGACCGATGAGAACCGGTCGAGTGAGCTGGTCCAGTGTGATCAGATCTTTCTTGGCCACTAGCAAACCTCCTCGAGAGCCTGACGTAGCAGACTGACGGCTTCATCGACGTGGGACGAGCCAAGAATCAGAGGTGGGACCAACCGGAGCGCATCGGCACCAGCTGTTGTCAGCAAGAGCCCCATATCCCGCGCGGCCGATACAATGGCTGCTCTATCTATAATCGCAGGATCTACACCGATACCCCGCATGAGACCGCGACCGCGAACGCTCAATAAACCATCAAAATCATCGACTAGGTCTTGCAAGCCCGCGGCCAGATAGTCACCCTGTTCAGCACTGTTTGATAGGAGTCCATCTGCCTCGATGGTATCCAACACAGCCAAGGCCGCGCGACAAACCAAGGGATTACCGCCGTAGGTGGTGGCGTGTACGCCAGGCTGGAAACCATGAGCAACAGTTTCACTACACATCATGGCCCCGATGGGCACGCCGCCTCCAAGGCCTTTTGCAAGGGTGATGATGTCAGGGCACACCCCGCTATGCTGATAAGCGAACCAATGTCCAGTTCTTGCAATTCCGGTTTGAACCTCATCAAAAATGAGCAGTATGCCTTCATCGTCGCATAACTGCCGCAGACCCAGCAGATAGCCTTCATCGGGAACAACAACACCGCCTTCCCCTTGGATGGGTTCGACAATGATCGCACACGTATTTGGTCCCACCGCTGCCTTCATCGCCTCCAGGTCGCTATAAGGCACATGGGTGAATCCAGGGACTAACGGACCGAATCCTTTATGATACTTTGGCTGACCTGTCGCGCTGATGGCAGCCCAGGTCCGTCCATGAAAACTCTTCGTCGTGGAGACGAATTCACTGCGGTTTCCTTCACCTCGAACCACCTGCAAATACCGCCTCGCTAGTTTGAGTGCCGCCTCGTTGGACTCGGCACCACTATTGGAGAAATAGACTCGGTCAGCAAAACTGATTTCTGTCAGCCTTTGTGCAAGTTCGATGGCCGGTTTATTCAAATACAGGTTACTTACATGCAAGAGACTCTCAGCTTGCTGACTAATGGCCTTAGTCAGTGCTGGATGACCATGACCCAGCGCACAAACCGCGATTCCTGCGGCAAAGTCAAGGTAACGCTTGCCATTTACATCGTACAACCAAACACCATTCCCCCGTTCGAATACGACGGGAGCGGGTTTATAATTGGGCGTCAAAACAGATTCTGCGAGTGCTGCCAACTCAACTTGCGACAAAGTACTCATGGTATCTCCATAGCCTGTGGCTGAACAAGCCCATGCGTTTTTTTGAACTCGTCCGCTGCAATACAAGACTCGATTATTGACTCATAGTCAATTCCATCGGGCCAAACGTAAACCCAGGTCGAGTGACCAAAAATCATTTGAGGTTCAATGGTTTGCCCCAATTTTTCTCGAAGAGATGCAGCTTTAATAAAGCCCACGAGCTCGAAACGAACCGACTCTTCATCGACTGGCAGCGCGAGTGCGATGTAATCAACCTCGGGAAATAGTGTTGGTTGGAAAGACCAGGTCGCACTTGTATATTCGGAGCCATCTAGCGAGCTTTTGAAGGATCCTGCTAGTCCAACCGATAAGCCCTCGGTCATATACTTCCGCAGCATCGGCACCATATAGGTGTTCCAACGATTCAGCGTTTGGGACCGGTCATCGCGAGCTCGGGCACGACCATTCAAGAAGGGCCAGACCCTCCGTAAGATAAGCAGAAAAACAAGTGTGACAGCGCCGGCCAGCCACCAAAACATCGCCGTCATCAGATAACCTCTGTGCCGGCACCTTGGTCGGTAAAAAGCTCCAACAACATGGCATGACGTAAACGTCCATCGACGATATGGACTTTGCGAACTCCATTGGAGACCGCATCTACGGCACATTTCAGTTTGGGTAGCATTCCGCCAGTCAGGATTCCAGCCTCAATCATCTGAGGAATCTCCGCACGATTAATACTGGATATGACCTGCCCATCGAGGCCCTTTACGCCTGCGACATCAGTCATCAAGAGCAGCTTGCGCGCGCCGAGATGAGATGCGACGGCACTTGCGGCGAGGTCCGCGTTTACATTGAGTGCTTCAGCGGCATCGTCGACAGCAACGGGTGCAATCACTGGGATAAACTGGTCGTCCGTTAAGCGATTGATATGCTCAACTTTGACATGTTCTATGACCCCGACCCGCCCTACATCAGCACCACCAACGGTCACCTTGCGGCCGGCGAGGAGGCCACCGTCAGCTCCGGATAGACCAACCGCTTGTCCGCCCACATGATTAATCCGAGTCACAATCTCCTGGTTCACCTGACCGACAAGGACCATACGAACCAAACGCATCGTTTCGTCGTCTGTGACTCGATACCCATTCTTGAAGGTCGATTCTTTACCCACGCGATCCAGCATGTCTTGGATCTGCGGTCCCCCACCATGAACGACAACAACCTTTATGCCGATGGAACTCAACAAGGTCACATCGGTGGCAAAACTGACGGCAGCGTCCAAATTGGTCATTGCGTGACCGCCGTATTTGACGACGAGCGTCTCCCCACTGAATCGTCGGATGTATGGCAGCGCTTCAATGAGTACATCTGCCTTCGCTTGTAACGCTTCTAAAACCATTTTGAGGTCCATTAAACCGGTCAATATGTGCGGCACATTACCCGCTTAATTACTCAGCCACAACGACACAATGGCGGTGTGTTTATTTGACTGGCCGCTGAGGCTCTCAAATGGGTCGTTGAAAGGGGCTGAGGCTACAAGATATAGCGACGCAGATCGTCATCCTCGAGCACCTCGCCCATTTTGTCGCGCACTAAATTCGCATCGATGGTGATGGTTTTACCCGTGAGTTCTGGGGCCTTGAATGACACGTCTTCAAGTAGATTCTCCAAGA
This sequence comes from Myxococcota bacterium, assembly GCA_036337435.1. Lineage (GTDB taxonomy): Bacteria > Myxococcota_A > Bradymonadia > UBA7976 > UBA1532 > UBA1532. Next base: position 22,055 of record JAYZEG010000032.1, on the reverse strand, counting down.
CCGTGTGCAAACGCCTAGCCCCAATGTTCTCGAGCCGAGTATTGGCCTCAAAGGCCACCCGCGCCAACTCCCGAATCCCATCGTCCTCGAAGACCAACGTCACACCTTCCGTTGCCATCAACGCTTCATATTGACGAACCAGACTGTTCCTGGGCTCAGTCAAAATTCGAAAAAACTCGTCTTCGCCCAATGCATTCAATTCTACGCGAATGGGAAAACGCCCTTGGAGTTCTGGGATCAGGTCAGAGACCTTTGCCTCGTGAAAGGCCCCTGCTGCAATGAACAGGATATGATCCGTCCGCACAACACCATATTTCGTGGTGACCATGGAGCCTTCGACAATCGGTAGGAGATCTCGTTGGACGCCTCCTCGTGATATATCAGGCCCTGGACCTCCGGTGCCGCCTCGGTTTCCACCCATTGCAATCTTATCTATTTCATCTACAAAAATGATTCCCGAATTCTGCACTCGGTCAAGAGCGAGTTCAGTTACCCGATCCATATCCACTAATTTTTCGCTTTCTTGTTCCGTCAAGATACGAAGGGCTTCCGGCACATTCACGCGCTGTTCGCGAGACTTCCCGCCACCGGGCATCATCCCTTGCAAGTTTCCGAGGGCATCTTTCAAGTTGGACATCATGTCGTCCATGCCTGCACCAGCCAAAATTTCAAATTGTGGTCCGGGCTGATTCACGGCTGTCTTTATGGTCACCATCGCCTCGTCCAGACTGCCCGAACGCAGCTGTTGGCGAAGAGACTCCCGCTCCGCTGGACTGACATTAACCGTCGAACCATCGGGCCCAACGGAAAAGTAATTTTGCGGCGTGGCATTCTGCATGTGGGGTCGAGCCTCTTCGAGTAACAGCTCGATCAGGCGGTCCTCAGCTGCCGCAGCCGCTTTCGTTTCGTTTCGCTCAGTTTCTTCCACTTTGACCATATTGATGGCGATGTCGGTCAAGTCACGGATCATGGATTCAACATCGCGACCCACGTAACCAACTTCAGTGAATTTACTGGCTTCCACCTTGATGAATGGCGCTTGCCCAAGCTTAGCAAGGCGGCGGGCAATCTCGGTTTTACCAACCCCTGTAGGGCCGATCATGATGATATTTTTTGGATTAATTTCATCTCGTAAGTCGTCGGATACTTGCCGGCGACGCCAACGGTTACGCAGCGCGATGGCAACGGCTTTCTTCGCCTTGTTTTGTCCAACTATGTATCGGTCTAGTTCGGATACCGTTTCTCTGGGGGTAAATGTGGGCCGATAGGCTGTCATGCCAAGTAGTCCTTCCGATTCGGAATTTAGTTTTCACCGTAGGTGAGTGTCTCGATTACTAAATTATCGTTGGTGTAAATATCGATCTCTGAGGCAATTCTGAGGGATTCTCTCGCGATATCAAGAGCAGGTAATTCCGTATGAGCCATGAGTGCTTTCGCCGCGGCCGTCGCATAATTTCCACCACTACCGATTGCGATAATGTCACCATCGGGCTCGATTACGTCACCTGTGCCACTCACCAATAGAGTATGTTTTTGGTCACCGACGAGGAGCAAAGCTTCGAGACGGCGAAGATAACGATCTGTCCGCCAATCTTTTGCCAATTCGACGGCGGCCCGAATCAGATTGTGGTTAAAGGCTTTTAATTTTGCCTCAAATTTTTCAAACAGAGTAAAGGCATCGGCCGTTGCGCCAGCGAATCCCGTCAAAATGGTTCCATCCAACAGACTCCTGACTTTCACGGCATGTCCCTTCATTATGGTCTGGCCCAAAGAGACTTGCCCGTCGCCGCAAAACACGAGTTGGTTGGCTCGTCGGACAGCCAAAATCGTCGTCGCATGAAAGATCGGTTTTTCACTCATGTTGTCTTCTCCATCGCTTCGCGACGGACAATATACACCGCTCAGATGTTGTCAACGCGCAGTGGGTAAACTCTTTGTTGAAGATGTCATTGGTTACGTCGAAGACCCGCAGACACTAACTCGGCAAATTGGAGTCAGACGTCGAATTACCTGACCGTGGATGGGCTTTATCGTAAGTTTTCATTAACTTTTCTAAGTCCACATGGGTATAGCGTTGTGTCGTCGATAGGCTGGAGTGCCCCAATAACTCTTGAATGCTACGCAAATCAGCCCCGCTTCCCAACATATGAGTCGCACACGCATGCCGTAACCAGTGGGGTGTCGCACCTTGCTGCTGACAACTCTGGCGACCTTTGGTCACCAATCGTTGAACACTGCGAGCACTCAGACGCCCGCCTCGCTTATTTCTAAAGACAGCCTGCAGGTCATTGAGGGGGCCCGAGAGTTCATGACGCCGGACCAACCACAACTCTAAAGCGATCACGGCGTGTCGTCCGATGGGGACGATACGCGTCTTGTCACCTTTACCGACAACCCGCAATGTCCGCGCCTCTAAGTCGACATCTCCGACATTTAAACTGACCACCTCTCCAACACGGAGACCTGCGCTGTAGGCGAGTTCCAAGATGGCGCGGTCTCGATATGCTGCGGGCGTATCGCCACTGGGATGCTCAATGAGTCGAAGCGCATCATCGGCAGACAGAAACCTCGGTGTAAGCTTTTGTTGTTTGGGTGTCTTCAAGTTTTCCGACGGGTCAGACGTCAAGGCACCCTGCTTAATCAGATATTTAAAATACGCTCTCAGCGCAGAGATCCGCCTGGCGATCGTTGAAACGCTATGCCCATCGGCATGTAAATGTCCTAAATATCGCCTGAGTAAGCGTCGATCGATCTCAAGCGGTTCAAAAACACCGATCCGATTCAAAACATAGGTCTGAAACGAGGCGAGGTCTCGCATGTAGGCCAGAATGGTGTTCTGGCTCATTCGTCTCTCGATGGACAAATAGTTATGAAAGGCTACGACGGTCTGGTGTGCGCTCATGTACCTGAGTGTAGCCAAATATGCGTCTAATGCTAATTTTTGTGTTAGCGTCACCTACGATACGGGGGGTCGATAGGTCAGTAATAAGCCGAACCGAACTCGACCACCCAGCTCCGTTAATCATGTGTGGGACGCGTGGGAGACCAGGCTAAAACCACTCGTTTGCCACCAGTCCTGAAAATGCTCTTGTGCTCGTCGGGCCATCCGCAATCGTCGTTCACGCCGCCGTTCTCGACGCTTACGCTCAATGGCAGGGAAGAGCGACCAATTTAAATTACTGGGTGCGTATTTGCTCAGGATTCCATCAGCCCGAAGGTGACGGCGGAGTGCGCCAAATGCGCTCTCCGGTGGCGGCACGGGTGAAAAACCATCCCCAAGAGTCGATAAAATCTGCCACGCAACTAACATACCGCATGCCGTCGATTCTACGTAGCCTTCGACGCCTGTGATCTGTCCGGCAAAATATAAGTCACTCGAATCATGAAAATTGAGCGTCTCGGTCAGCAGCGATGGCGCATGAAGGTATGTGTTTCGATGAACACTGCCGTAGCGGAGAAATTCCGCATTTTCTAAACCGGGCAGGCGCCTAAAAATTTCCCGCTGAGCTGGGTATTTGAGGCGCGTCTGGAAACCAACCATATTCCAGGCGGAGGCTTCTACATTTTCCATCCTCAGCTGGGCAACAGCATAAGGCTGCTCGCCGGTCCGAGGGTCCACCAATCCAACGGGCTTCATCGGCCCAAAAGACAGCGTTTGAGGCCCACGCTGAGCCATCACTTCTATGGGTAAGCAGCCCTCGAAGAAGGTCTCATTTTCGAAAGCGTGGCTCCGGACTTGATCACCGCTGATAACATCACTGACAAACTGGGTATATTGCGCCTCACTCAATGGTATATTCGCGTAGGCTGCGTCCTCACCTTTGTCATATCGACTCTGGCGCCAGACGATGTTCCAATCGATGGATTCGGCATCAATTATCGGTGCGATGGCATCATAGAAATAAAGGCTATCGCGACCGGCTCTCTGACCGATGGCCTTGGCCAGCGGTTCATCGGTCAACGGCCCGGTTGCGATCACCGTCAACCCATCGGGGATCGTCTCAACGACTTCTGGGACCAGCTCAATTAACGGATGGTTCATTATGCGCGCTGTCATATCGGCTGCGAAAAGCTCGCGATCAACAGCGAGCGCATCGCCGGCTGGGACCGCAAATCTGTCGGCCGACTCCATGATTTTGCTGCCAGCAAGACGCATTTCCCATTTGAGCTGGCCGATGGCATTGGCTTCATTTTGACTTCGAAAACTGTTGGAACAAACCAATTCCGCCAGATGGTCACTGGTTTGAGCGGGTGTACGCTTAAGCGGCTTCATCTCATACAATTGAACCGAGATACCGCGATCAGCCAGCTGCAACGCGATTTCGCTACCAGCCAATCCGCCACCAATGATTTTAATTGTTTGCATGTGTTCACCCATCAAACGCGCCCCGTATACCGTCGAATAAAATAAGCACCTTGATGGCGCCCTAACCAACCACTGGCCTCAAGACGTACACTGGCTGCGGTCAGTTTTTCAAGAGAACAGGAATTCTGTCTGTAGACGTCCTCAAGACTGCGAGGTTTATCGTCGAAAAGTTGCCAATAATGCAAGTCCATCTGTGGTTCCTTCGGCTCTTGCAAATCAAATTCAATTCTAGGGTCTGCCAACCAATCACTGTGGTTGAGCAAAATCTCGGCCCCTTCTTTTAAGAGCAAATGGCATCCATGATGACGTGGATTATCCATTGGGCCCGGCACAACCCAAACTCGAGTGCCCATCTTCAGCGCATGTCGGGCCGTCTGTAATGCGCCACTTCCATAACCAGCCTGTACGACAATGAGGTCCGTCACGAGGGCAGCAATCCAAGGATTACGGTACGGAAAGGTCCATTTTGATGGACGGGTTGTCATATGAAACGGGCTCATGACAGCCCCGTGCTCGCGTGCGCGCTCAAACAATTTTGAATGTCTCTTTGGACTGCGCTGGAGCAGACCGGAGCCGAGAACGACAATTGTCCGTCCACCCGCATGGAGACTCGATCGATGGGCTTGGCCGTCAATCCCGAGTGCGCCCCCAGACACCACGACAATATCGGATTCTGCTGCAAATTTGGCGATTCGGCCGGCAATATCCAAGCCATAAGTGTCCGGAGCGCGCATGCCGACGATCCCAACTCTCCGGCGATGACAAAAATGACCAATATACCGAATGATACCGAGGCCTGCTGTAGCCAATGGCCAAGTCGGGCACGCACTGCTGACGATGTTGCCATCCATCCGTTCCAGCATATCGAGCTCTTGCAGGCGCCTTTCTTGGACGTTGCTGTCTCGGACACTGTCGAGAATCTTATTGTTCAATAAAACCGGGTCTACGCACTTGCTGCGGCGCAAGTCCAAATGGCGACGCCCTTCGTCCGTGAGACTAAATGCATGAATGCCAGCTAACTGGTTCGACGTATCCTGTCCCATTTGCGACCCAACATGATTGACTCACCATGCCGTTCGGCCGATTGAAACCGGTGTTGCGTTTTTCGTACTTCGGAATAAACGAGTGCGCCGGCAGGGCACCCAGATCCTAGTAGTGCCGCTGCATGATCACGCGATCACCGCGGCGCACCTCAACGGCAGAACGAGTGATCAGAGCTGTCGCGGTGTTGTCACGGGCAACGACGACAAGTGCCTCACCAATTTGCTCCCAAGGCATTTTCTTGTTCACCTTAAGTTTGTACTCAAACTTGCCATCACCACGACGCATGACAAAGAATCTATTCCCAACCTGAACGCCTTGTTTCTTGCCTCGGTCAATGAATATCGTATCGAATTGGGCCAGTTCTTTACTGGGGCTCAGCGCATCAACCACCATGCCTTTAAGGTCGATCAAATTCTGTCGCGGGTTGACAACGCGGTGATGTTTTTGCTCCGCCATCAAACTCATGCCCCGTTCAATCTCTCCATAAGAGGCGATGATCTTCGCTCGGGCCATATGTCGATCAACAGTCTCGATTTCCACGACACCTTTGATGCGGATCTTCTGCCCAAGCACGTCCTGAGACTCCGGGTGCACAACGTCGTGTTCGACAACATAGACCGAAAAACGCTGGCCGGAACGTGCCGCCGGCAGGTCAGTCAGTTCGAGATAGACTAAGTCGTCCAACGCCAGATATTGCTGGGTATGAGGTGAATAGGATAGTTGACCTACAGATTCGACAGGCGCATCCACAATGAAGCCTTCGTTTATCGTAACTTGCCTTGTGCCCTCAGACCCGACCGTATAGCTGAACGGTTTATTCGCAACCCCGTCTGAACCCAGTTGTCCAGGATGGCGCAATCGGAGAATATCACCGGGATATATCCAGTGTGGATTGGTCACGTGGGGATTGAGTGCCCAAATTGATGGCCACCGCTGCGGCTCCGAGAAATAATGGTCGCATATGTCCCAAAGCGTATCCCCCTTCTCAACGAGATACTCGGTGGGAATCTCCGAACCAGTCGGTCCCGCCAATCGGATCCGTTGCCCATGAGCGACGGAACACACCATCAAAAAACCTAATGATAACAAGTGCAAATGAGCGTTCTTCAATGTTCTCAATTCCTCGTCTCCTACTTGACCTTAACTCGTAACCGTTCGAGGGACTTTTCTGCTCGCTGACCTGCCTTTGTCGCGGGGAACATTGTTCTAAGGCGACTGAGCGTATCTATAGCTTGCTGTGTTCGACCCATTCGGTCAAGAGTTTGGCCGATCATCAGCAAAGCAGATGGCACCTGGTTTCCGCCAGGATGATGTTTAAGCACCCTTTGGAAAGTCGACAGTGCCCGCTGATACTGCGCTTGGCGGAAATGAATCGTCCCAATATAAATAAGCGCGTTGTCTGCGTAGCCGTGGCGTGGCCAACGACCGACAAACGCGGTCAACTGAACTAACGCTGCCGCTTGGTTGCGTCCACTAAACAGACGTTCTGCATTCTTAAAGGCAGCAATTGGGTCATCGAGTGTGGAGCGAGGGCCACCTTTGGCCAGCGGCCTCTGTGTCGGCTTCTTTCGCTTTCTCAGTTGCCGGCTCTTCGATGTGCTGTCGACCGCACCTAAATCCATTGTGCCCGCACCATCCTGGTCTAAGCGTCGCAAATCACGTTGAGTAATGGTACCGGGTGGTAATTCGACCTGATGAGGAACGGGCCGAATCACTGGTGCTGGCCGATTTCGCTTCGTCCGGTCCGCGAGGCTATCACGGCGATTCAAAACCACACCAGCAAGACGATCTTCAACGAGTTCGATCCGGTCGCGCAAGGATTCGAAGCGCTGGATCATCGCCTTGTGGCTGTCCATGAGGTCTTGCATTTCCATCTGAATGGCAGTCAGCTTTCGATCGGTCGATTGGCTGCTCACGCAAGCACACTGACCCAACCCCAGGATAAAGCATAAAGCCGCTTTAGTTTTATGTGCCAACAGGATGCCCTTAATCGAACGCGAATAGATTGTCCTCAACCAGATTGTCGGTCGGCTTCGAAAGCCTGTCAACACCAGCGGGAATTCGCACGATAGGTTTTATTGTGGAGGAAGGCAGAGATCGGGTTCGCAATCGAGTCCCCGGCACCCATTAAAGCACCCATTGAACTCGGAATTGGCACCGATGCGCCCTCGCCAGATTCCGCCCTGAAGCCGATCGATGACGAGGTCACCGTCATCATCCACTGGCCGCACTGTTCCCTGGAGAGTGAAGGCATCATTTGAGAAACTCAAACCACTAATGACCTCTCTGAGAACTTCGCCAAGACCGGCCGCAAGGACGTCCTCGCAAAAGCTCTGGTCGTCGAGGAAATTGTCGATGCTCTGGCACGGAAGGACATTGACCAACATCGATTGAATGGTCACTGGCCCATTGACATTGAGAACCGCGGGGACGACCCAATACTCCGCTATGCCGAGCAAGAGTAAGCCGTACTTGACAGTCAGTGTGTGCTCTTTGATCTCCATAGTTGAGCCACTGACGACAGCGTCAAAGGGGGCAAAGATGGCCGTTTCGCGACCGTTCTCGCTGTGAATGTCACCGATTGTAAATTCCTCATCCTCACAGTTTTGGCCAGCTGGACACCCCTGGCGCCAGCTAAATCGAAACTTCCGCCAGCGGTCCTCGTTATTGCGCAAGAAACCATCGGCATCGGGTGTATTCTCGACGAACTCGATTTCGCCAACAATCGTCATTTCTTCGATGATTTTAACGACATCGGCCAGTGCCCGAAAAACCGTAAAGAGCTGTGGAGCCTCATTGGCAATAATGCCATCGAGTAGATTTTGAATCGCACCATTGGTGACGAAAATACTGATGGCTCGGCAGTAGCCCCCGTCGAGATTAATGAGGTCACACATGAGGCGTTCGACCGCATCTCCTCGGTCAGCCCCCTGACCACCGATGATCTGCAAGATATCAAAGAGCTGGTTGAGGGTTTGGAGCGATTGGTCATTGCTCGTTTGAAGCGCATTGCGCAGATTGAATCGGTGAATAACCTCAAAGCGCCCCTTGTATTGGAGGTCTAGGTCGATAACGCTCAAGTCCATACTGGTCGACATTCCACCAGCAACCCGCTGTCCATCGAGACACCCAAAAGCCAATGGAGCCCCAGTGTCACTGTAGGCAACGGCCGCGATCGTGTATTGGGCGTCTGCACCCAAGTTGTTCACGACAACACGATTGTCGACCTCGTTGAAAGGGGTCCGTTCGACCACCAAATCCGCTCCAAAAATCTGACCGGGCGCAACCCCCAAGGATGCGCAGTTCTGCGGATTCGACTGCCGATTGAACAGAAACACTTCCGCATTTTCGAAGTCTCGGTAGGTATAACGCCCCGTCATCTGGGAGTAAATTAAGCGGATTGAGAAGGCACCGATACCCGCATTGCCGACGGTGACACGCCAGCGAACCGGCATCGCGCCTTGTGCTGTCGCCTCAACGATAAAGGATGTTTCGGTGGGGCCGATTCGGAGCCGAATCGAGGCGACACCGTCCCGGTTCGTCAAGGCGCTCCCGCTGTTGAGAGCACTGCCCTGAATCCCTGCAGAGCCTGCTGGGGTACCGCTCTCGTCCAGCATTCGGAAGCTGACGCGCTGGTCGACGAGGGGTGCTCGATTTTCCTCATAGGAGACCTGCAAATTAACGGTCCCACCAGTCAGCACAAAGACATCAGGCTGTCCGATTACAACCAGACGTCGCGGCCCTTGATTGATGCCTCGGTCAAAGCGGTTGCCATTGCCAGCAGCATCTTGTCTGAACCCAGCATCAAAACCGGAACCACCCGGTCCATTCACAACCGTTGGTGCGGAATCTGTACATGCAAAGAAGGTTCCCACAAACAGCAAGAACAGTGCCTTAAAACCAGCCTTCATAAAGCTACACTCCGAAGTCAAATTGGGACCGCCACAGTGTGTACGATCGCCTTCACCGAGTCAAAAAACAATGTGGAGACTCTACCCTGCAATGGCGATTCAACTCAAGGAGGGACTGCCTCGAATGGTCCATGGGCCGCGATTGTACGGCCGCGTTATGTGACGGGTTGGCTCCGTCTTAGCGATTGAGTCGCTCGAGGACTGCACCTGTTCGGTCGAGAATCTTCTTGGTTTGCTCAACGGTGCCGATCGAGAATCTAACGAACCCGTTCAAACAGGGCATGGTTGACCGGTCTCGGACATAGACGCCTTCTTCCCTGAGGCACCGCACCACCCATGGTGCCCGTTCAAATCGAACCATGAAGAAGTTGGCGGGTGTCATTCGGCACTCGATGTCATGCTCCGTAAACCAGCGCGTAATCAAGGCTTTGCTCTTCTCCACCTCGGAGAGATACCAACTCAGCCACTTGGCGTCATCGAGTGCTGCGATGGCCGCAACCTGAGCCAGCGCATTGACGTTCTTCGGGTTAAACAGGCGACGCAGATTGGTGATGAGTCGCGCATCTGCCATCGCATATCCAATTCGCAAGCCGGCCATGCCGTACGCCTTCGAAAAAGTACGGGTAATGATCAAGTTGGAGTACGTGTACAGCAATTGACGGGCTGATTGACCAGCAAATTCGGAGTATGCTTCATCCACAATGACCAGCGACGTTGGATTCGCATCCAGCAAGCGGCGAAGAGAGTCAACCGAATAGAGCACGCCTGTCGGATTGTTTGGATTCGCCAAGTAAATGATCCTCGGACGCATCCGTGCGGCCGTCTGCAAGAGCCCATCTATGTCCGGTTGGAATGGGTCGCGTCCGTAAAAATGTTCAACGCTCGCTCCCCTCGACTGAACGAATACCAGGAAATGCTGGTAGGTCGGAGAGACCATGAGGACTTGGTCCCCTTCGTCCAGGTAGGTCCCGCAAATGGTATTGAGTGCGTCATCGCTGCCGTTGGTGACCAAGAATTGGCTCTCTGGCAGACCGTGATGGGTGGCCAAACGAGCTATCAAATTCGTGCTATTCAAAACCGGATATAGATTCAAATGCTGAGAACTACTCAGAAAATCGGTGACCGCCTTGGTCACCGCGGGCGACGGTGGCACCGTTGCTTCATTCCAATCGATTTTGAAAGATTCCCGTTCAGGCTCACTGCGCATCGCGTCCAAAGACGAGACGGCTTGATACGGCTTTATTGCCCGTACGTGGCGTGCGACAGAAATTCCATCAACCACATCCGCGTTTAATTTTTTAGCGACCCTCAGGCCTGTCTTACCCATTGTTTTCTCACTCTCAGATGCCGAGCGCGGCAAGTCATACACTAAATGTCTACAAACCGAAACTGTTGTGGCCACCAATGGCTCTTTTCATTTCGATCATTGGCCGTTACCCTCCTGTCCACGTTTATTGCTTCGGTCAATCAACGAGGCGACTTTGGGGCAGCAGGCCTTGTCCCGGTCACAGCAATTTTCGTACCAACTACCGGCAAATGGATAGCTTAATGAATCAGGATGAACGCATTGAACAATTTCGAAAGATGGCTCAGGCCAATCCCGACGATGACTTAGCCCACTTCGCTTTGGGCCAAGCGTTGTCCGATGCCGGGAGACCGGCTGAAGCAGTAAACGTTCTTCGGCACGTGTTAAAAATCAATCCGGGGTACTCTCGAGCCTATGTTGTTCTGGGAGATTCCCAGTTGGTCACCGAAGACGTCGACGGTGCTATCGAAACCTTTCAAGCTGGCTATGCCGCTGCAATGAGTCGCGGCGACTTAATGCCCGGACTGGAAATGAAACAAAAGCTCGCAGACTTGGGCGAAACAGTCTCCGCTGATGCCATCCTCCAAGCGGCTGTTGTCGAGGTCGATGCTGACGATGCGCGCGAGCCTGGACCGGGAGAAGTACGCTGCGCTCGAACGAAGAAAATCGGCAAGAGCATGGTCGACGCGCCGTTTGCCGACGACGTTGGGCAATGGATTCTCGAAAACATTTCAGCAGAGAGTTGGGATGACTGGATGGAGATGTCGATTAAGCTGATCAATGAGCTGCGTTTGGATTTAGGCGATAGAGACGCGCAGAGGATTTACGATGAGCATATGCGCGATTTTCTTGGTGTCCCGATGACGTTGTTCTCGACCCTTGCCGAAGGCGAAGCTGAAGACGAACAGGACGAGTCAGTCGATTAAGTCCATGAATTCTGACTCGGTCAAAATGCGGACGCCGAGTTTCTCGGCTTTAGCCAACTTACCGCCGGCCCGGCCCGCATCTCCAATCACCAAGTACGTCAAAGCCTTGCTGACACCGCTCGCCGCTTTTCCACCTAATTCAGACACCCGAGATTGAGCCTCTGAACGTGTCATTTTGGTCAACGTGCCAGTGAATAAGAATGATTGCCCGGTCAAGGGTCCCTCCGTCTGCTCAGCAGTCTCGACCGTCTGAATATCAATGAACGTGACCAATTCATCAATGAGCGGACCGTGCTCGATAAGACCGTTTGGGATCCGCTCAGCAAGCAGTTGCCCAAAACCGGGGATGGTTTCCAAATCTTGAGGCGATGCAGTGCGAATCTTATCTAGATTTTTAAACTGATCTGCCAATGTCTCAGACGCCGTCTTACCGAGGTCAGGAATACCAAGTGCGTGCAGAAAGACCGACAATGATATTGATTTCGACGCCTCGATTTGAGCGATTAGCTTGTCAGCCAGTGTCTCACCCATTCGATCGAACTGGATGAGATCATCACGACCAATTCGGTAAAAATCGCTCGGACTCATCAGAATACCCGAAGCCACAAAAGTCTCTAGCCAGACTTGCCCAAACCCCTCAATGCCAGCCACCTTGGCGAAGTGAGACAAAACACCAACAACCTGAGCCGGACACGCAGCGCGATTTTGACATTCAACAAACTCACCATCCACAACCGGAATTGAACCACAGGAGGGGCAAGTCGCTGGCGGAAAAATCATTTGGTCGCCAGGTTCAACCACATGTTCAAGATGTGGGATAACTCCACCCCGTCGCATTGCGATAACCGTGGCGTTCAAACTGAGGTTCTTGCTTTGTACCAAACCCCAGTTGTGCAGACTAATGCGGGTGACTGTCGCACCACTTAGTGACACAGGGTCAACAAGACCAACCGGTGTCAGCGCACCAGTTCTGCTCACGCTCCATTCGATATCTCGAAGAACAGTCTGGGCACTTTCACCCTGCAATTTGTAAGCGATGGCATAGCGGGGGTGATGTGCTGTCGCCCCCAAGCGTTTCTGTTCGTCAAGACGGTTGGCCTTGAACACAACACCATCGATCTCAAAATCCAAGTCCCCCCTGCGCTTGACATAGTCATCATAGCCAGATTGAACCTGGTCACGGGACACCAGACGATGCTCAACAGGATTAAAGCCCCAGCGGGCTCCCAGGCTGAATTTATCGATTTCTGTGGCGACAACATTGCCGATGACGTCGTACAGGAAGAAACGTAAACCAACCCGCGCAGACTTGTCTGGGTCTTTCTGCTTCAGGGCACCTGCCGCCGTATTTCTAGGATTTGCAAAATCTCCCTTCATCGACTCAAATGTGGACAGCGGGAGGTACACTTCACCTCGAACCTCTACTTCGACATCCGTGGCGATTCGTGTTGGCACATCAACGATCCTAGACACATTGGCCGTAATATTTTCGCCAACTGAGCCACTGCCCCGAGTCGCCGCCACGACAAGACGACCTTTCGCATCGTAACGAATACTGCAGGCAACTCCATCTACCTTTGGCGTCATAACCAAATCGCCGTTGAACTTTGTCGCCCAATGCAAAAGTGTCTTTTCATCGTAGGCTTTGTCGAGACTTAACATCGCCTGTTTGTGGTCAACCGGTTCACCGGCTGCGGCCCCCGAGGGTCCCATCTCAACGAGGACATCAGAATCGGGCTTTAATCGCTTGAGCTGCTGGACAATTCGGTCGTAGTCGTAATCACTGATGACCGGGTCATTGGCATCCCAATACCGTTGATTATGATACCGCACAGACTGCTCTAGTTGAGCGACGTCCCAGCTCGTCCAATCTGCGGGCAATGGCTCAAGGCTCATTCGATCAAATCTCCGTCTCTAATGCAGCATATCCAATGATTGGACCACGGTGATTGCAGCCATGTTGACCACCGTTCTAACAGAACAATCTCGCTCCAGCACGTTCACTGGGCGGCCCATACCTAAGAGGATGGGACCCACCAAATCAGCACCGCCAAGATGTCGCATGAGCTTATACCCGATATTGGCACTATTGAGTTCAGGAAATATCAAAATATTTGCCTCTGATTTCATTGTGCAAAAATCAAACAGACGCTGTCGTTGTTCGACATCGAGTGCAGCACCAACCTGCATTTCACCGTCCACATCAAGCTCCGGAGAGGCTTGGCGAATCAACTCGACGGCACGGGCAACCTTACTGGCTTGCGGAGACCGGTTACTGCCAAAGTTACTGAAACTCAACATGGCGATATGGGGCTCAATATCGAGCTTGCGTGCCATCGCCGCTGTCGACTGAGCAATTTCAGCGAGGTCTTCTGCTGACGGATTAATGTTCACCGTCGTATCCGCGAAGACTTTAACACCGTCTTCGAGTATGACGAGGTATGCACCCGCGACCCGTTTGACGTCTGGTCTTGTGCCAATGACTTCCAGAGCTGGACGAATGGTATCGGGATAACTGCTTGAAATCCCGCTCACAAAGCCGTCGGCATCCCCCTTGTGCACCATCATCGAGGCGAAGTAATTCCCCTGTTTCAGTACACGAGCTGCTTCCCCACGTGTCACGCCACGACGATTGCGTAAGGCCCAATAATCTTCGACATAGGCATCGAATGATGGATGATTCTCATGGTCGACCAACTCGATTCCGTCCAAGGAGATTTCGCTCTTGTCCGCAATCTCTTGAATGACCTCCGGAGACCCCAAAAGAATCGGATGAGCGATGCCTTCCTCTCGACAGATCTGCGCGGCCCGAATGATTTTTGGATGTGTTCCCTCTGGGAAGACCAGCCGTTTGGGTGTCTGGCTGGCCTTACGGATAACCTGACGCATTACCTCGCGATCTCGGCCCAACAATCGTTCAAGCTGATTGTAGTAGTCGTCGAAGTTCTCAATGGGGCGACGCGCAACGCCTGACTCCATCGCCGCACGTGCCACCGCCGGTGCAACCCGCAAAAGTGCTCGATGATCAAAAGGCTTCGGTATGATGTATTTGGGTCCGTACTTGAGTGTTTGATTGCCATAAGCCGATTTCACATCATCCGGCACATCTTCCTTCGCCAAGGCCGCCAACGCATTGACCGCCGCCAGCTTCATCTCCTCATTGATACTCGTCGCCCGTACATCCAGAGCACCCCGAAAGATAAATGGGAAGCCGAGAACATTATTGACCTGGTTTGGATAATCACTGCGCCCCGTTGCCATAATCAAGTCATCCCGCGCGGCGATGGCATCCGGATAATCGATTTCGGGATCAGGATTGGCCATCGCCATCACGATGGGCTTGTCTGCCATGCTCTTGAGCATGTCGGTCGTCACAACCCCTTTTACACTCACACCAACAAAGACATCCGCACCGACCATAGCCTCTTTCAGAGAGCGATGAGGCGTATCGACGGCGAGTCTTTCTTTGTAGGCGTTCATGCCCTCCGTTCTGCCGACATAGATGGGGCCCCGACTGTCACAAAGAATGAGGTTTTCAGCTTTGACCCCAAGGGAGATGAATAGGTTGGCGCAAGCCATGGCCGCAGCCCCTGCGCCACTGAATACGCATTTAACATCAGCAACTGAGCGGCCTGTTAATTCGAGAGCATTGACAAAAGCCGCGGTGGCGATGATCGCTGTGCCGTGTTGGTCATCATGGAACACGGGTATCTTCATTCTCTCCCGAAGAGCTTCTTCGATGTAGAAGCATTCCGGTGCTTTGATATCCTCCAAATTAACCCCACCGAATGTCGGTTCAAGAGCCGCAACGATGTCGATGAACTTGTCGGGTTCAGTCTCAGCAATTTCGATATCGAAAACGTCGATATCAGCAAAGCGTTTGAATAAGACGCCTTTGCCCTCCATGACGGGTTTCGAGGCCTCCGGCCCGATGTTCCCCAGCCCGAGTACCGCCGTACCGTTGGACACGACGGCGACCAGATTACCGCGGGCCGTATAATCGAAGACTCGCTGTTCATCCTTGGCAATTTCTAGACAGGGTTCTGCAACACCCGGCGTGTAGGCCAAAGAAAGATCTCGCTGCGTTTGTAGCGGTTTCGTTGGACGGATCGCTATCTTTCCAGCCCGGCCACTCGCATGGTAATCCAAGGCATCTCGACGTCTAGACATAACATTCCCCTTCGTTTGACCGGACCGGTCCATTCCTGTACCCAGTCTGGGGTTACCACTCTGTTGGATGAATGCCAAGCAAAGAGCGAAGAAGCTCTTGGATAACTTATTTCTTGAGTCCAATCAGGCTCTCACGTATAGAGCGGCGGATCGGTAATTACTTCGATAGACCAGAGATAGGGTGCTGCCATGAAAACTCCCAACATGAAGAGTCTTTTTATCATTTGCACACTGAGTGCCCTCGCCTGTAGTGAGACTGAACCTCCAAACCAAGTTCGGGACGCCTACTTAGCGACCGATCAATCACCGCCCGACGCCTCGGGCCAACCGGCCGACTCAAACATGGCCGCCGACTTTGGAATCAGCCTCGATGCAAACCTCGGCGATGCCGCTGAGTCGGATATGGGCATGCCTTTGGACGGACAAACCATCGACCCAGATTCGAGCGTTGTAGATGTTGATGCGGAACCGGTGGACGAGGGTTGGCCGGCACGTTCTTGTACACAGGCCATTGAGTATTGGAGTCCCGAGGCCAATCAAACAATCTGGATCGCAGGCACGTTTACATGTGATCAAAACGGTGGCTGCTGGGCAGACGGCGCGCGACGTTTGGACGCTTTCCCGGAGACAGCCAAACCAGGGCAGGCGCCCTGCGGACTGGGTGGTCCGTGTCTTCATCGGCTTGAGTTGTCACCAGCAGATGGTCTGACCCCGGGTGAGAGCTATTCGTATAAACTCATCGAGGGCCAATCTCCACAGACCGGGAACTGGTTTATTGACCCAGCTGCCAGCCGTCATGCTTTCGATGAAGATTGCTTGAATTCAGCCTTCCTCATGCCTCCATGCGATGCCAGACCATCAGTGGATGTAGACCTTTTCGAGGTCGATGCCCAAGCCCGTAGCTTGAACGTCACTCTACAAGGGTTTACAGCCAGCGACAGAGTCCCTGTCTCGACAGTCAACCTCACACTCAATGGCGAGCCCGTCGGCGGCGCTGAGTTTAATGAATCCGGCCAGCTGTCAGTCCAATTTGAGGATCTGCCAAACGGCAAACATCGGCTAAGCATAACCATCGAGGATGAGAGTAATCGGATTTCAAATGTTGTCCATTTGCCCTTCTGGATCGAAGCGCAACCGTTCAGCTGGCTATCCAGCCCTGTCTACATGTTACTGGTCGACCGATTCGCCAATGGCAACCTGGAAAATGACGCCCCGATCGGAATGGGCGACGTTGGCTACAGCGTAAATTTTCAAGGGGGTGACTTGCAAGGTGCGCGTGCTGCATTGGATGCCGGTTATTTTGACGCACTCGGTGTCAAGGTGATTTGGCTAAGCCCGGTCAACCAACAAGTCAACGAGGCCATGCCTGGCCGAGAGTCCCCCAGATTAATCGCACCCTATCATGGCTACTGGCCGGTCGAAGCACGGCTTGTCGAGCCGCGTTTTGGTGGAAACGACGCGCTGCGCGATTTCGTCGCCGCGGCCCATAGTCGAGGAATCCGGGTCTTGGTAGACCTGATTAATAACCAAATCCACGAAGACCACGTTTACATGCAAAGCAACCCAGACTGGTTCCGAACCAGCTGTGTCTGTGGCATCGATCCCGGCTGCGGTTGGAGTGAGCGGCCGCTCGACTGTCTTTTTGCCCCTTACCTCCCCGACATCAATTGGCGGAATCAACAAGCGCGCGAACAATTTATCGATGATGCACTCTTCTGGGTCGAAGAGTTTAACGTAGATGGATTCCGAGTTGACGCCGTCAAACATGTGGAGACGATGGCGGTCTACAATCTCCGGAGTGCTCTGACACAGCGCTTCGAGAAAGGCGGCCATCGGATCGTCATGTTGGGTGAGACAGCCGTGTCGTCTGGAGATCAATATAACGGGCTGTGTGGTGTTCGATTCAATAACGGGTACGAGTGGATAGACGCGTACACGGGAGCCAATGCGCTAGATGGCCAGTTTGACTTCCCATCACATCATCGGTGGGCATCTTTAATCGATGGAAATGGTTCGTTGCGAGATATTGAAGCCGCTATGCAAGCGGCCGAACAATCGTACGTCGGTAACCAGTTGAATGTCCAATTCTTGGGCAGCCATGACAGTGGGCGAATCGTCTCGCGAGTGGCGGGTGATCCCGGCGTATACTGCCGTTACACAGACGCATGCAACACCGACTTACCAAGCGTAACCGATGACGCCGCACATTACCGACGCTTGCGAATTATCTGGGGTCTACTCTACGGCGCACCTGGGTTGCCCATGTTGTATTATGGCGATGAAATCGCGATGCCTGGCGGCAATGATCCAGACAATCGTCGGTCCCTACCCTGGCAGGATTTGAACAGTGCGGCATTCGATATGTCCCTGACCGCGCAGCAAGTCAATCACTATGACTTTATGAGGCGCCTTGGCCGCGCGAGATTGGACACTAGCGCATTCCATGGCGTTGAACGACTGCCGGTTTTTGTCGGTCATAATGATCTCGCTTTCATTCGCCGAAATGGTGAGAGTTGGAGCCTGGTGGTCGCACAAAAAGAAGTCGGCTCCACCATCGAAATCGCTCGACCGAACTGGGTTGCTGACGCAATCGACCTGATCTCCATCGTGGGAGATAGCCAAGCGCAACGAACGGATAACGGCTGGACCATCGAGGCCGGCGAAACCGGAATCTCATACTTCATTCCTGTGCAGGCCCCTTGATAATCCCGCGAACACGTTAGAAGCTAGCGGTGTCATTGGGGAGATCAAACAGTGCTATCGTTATCAGGTCGGGTTGGATTAATTTTCGGTGTCGCAAACCAGCGTTCAATCGCCTGGTCTGTTGCTGAACAAACAACAAAATTAGGGGCATCGGTCGCGGTCACCTACCAAGGAGAGCGCTTAGCCCGAACCGTCGAAGCACTGGTTAAAAACGCCAATCTACCCTTGTCTTTGCCGTGTGATGTCACTCGTGATGAAGACATCGATGGCGTTATTGAAGCAGTCAAAGCACGTTTCGGACGCATCGACTTCATCGTACATAGCCTGGCGTTTGCGCCTCGCGATGCTCTCATGGGCCGATTCTCGGAAACGAGCCGCAGCCAATTCCAAGAGACAATGGATGTCAGTGCCTATAGCCTCGTGAGGATTGCTCAACGCGGTGCTCCCCTGATGAGTTCCGGTGGTGCAATCGTCGCACTAAGCTATATTGGTGCCGAGCGGGTCATTCCTAATTACAACGTGATGGGACCAGCTAAAGCGGCATTGGAAGCTAACATTCGGTACCTGGCAGATGAATTAGGTGCTGCAAATATTCGCGTGAATGGGGTCAGTGCCGGACCCGTCCGCACCCTGGCGGCCGCAGGGATTCCCGGTTTCCGGACAATGCTGGCCAAGACGGCAGAAGTCACACCGCTGAAACGAAACATTACCACTGATGAAGTCGCTCAAAGCATCGCATTCCTTGTCTCGGACATGAGTAGTGGAATCACAGGTGAAATCATTCATGTGGATGCAGGATTTCATATTCAGGGTGCAAATTTATCCAGTTGACCAAATCCAGTGACACGCCAGACGGCACATAACTTGCTTTTTTGAGCAGATTAACCGCCGATCGTTAGCGAACTTACGGACTGGGAAGATATGATTAAACAAATCGTCATCTTGTTCACTTTATGGATGCTCGCCTGCACCGACATGAAGACCGGCACCAGCATAAGTCTGGTCGAGCAATCCATTAGAAACGGCACCAGAGCCCCCGAGGCGGTGGAGTTGACCGACGGACAAATACTTGCTCTTGGCTGGCTACATCCTGCAGGTTCAGCGTCAAGGAACTTCTGCACGGCGACTTTGGTCAGCCCTCGAATTGTTGCCACAGCGAAGCATTGCGTGGATGATCGAGAGCTGTCTGAGATCGGGTTTGGGATGGGCTTACAACCCACCAATCCTCGAGCCAGCGTTCGAGCTGAGCTCATCTACAGTCACCCCCAACTCGATGCAGCCATTTTGATTTTGTCCGAGGATGCAACGCTGCGCCTGCCGGAAGTAGAGCCCATACCATTCAATCGAATTGAACTTTCACGAGATTTAGTCGGGACGCCGGTCCAAGCAGGTGGCTACGGCGAGACCTACGACCGTTCCAGATTCGGCCGTTACTTCGCTACGGTTTACGTGAGCGGACTCAACCGCACCGAGATCATTGTAGACGGTCGCGGCGAACAAGGGATTTGTTTCGGTGACTCAGGTGGACCCATCATCGCCAACATTGGTGAGTCAGGCCCGTCGGTTTTAGGTGTTGAATCATGGGGTGACCCAAGTTGTCTCGGCGTTGACCATTTAATCAGACTGGATACCATCGCCGATTGGATTGACTCTGTGTCCGAAGATGCGATGCGGCCGCCGGACTCTCAGTGCATCGACCTGCCCGAACACGGGGTCTGTGACGGTGAACGCCTACAAAGATGTGACTCCGGCCGCTATATCGAAATCGATTGCGACGCGCAGGGACTCGAATGTCGAGCTGCGGACGGCTCAAACCGGGTGGGCTGCTTTGAAATCGATGTTTGCGCCAATGTGGGCAGCATCGGCGTTTGTGAGGACAACAAAGTGATCCGCTGTCGATTCGGAGACATTCTCATCGATGACTGTACGGAACGTGACCTGGTCTGCAGACGAGATCGTGGCGGTGCCTTTTGCACAGAGGACGAGTCGGACGCTTCGATCTCAGAGCTTGACGCATTCGACGCTACGGTTGGGGGTGGTGACCCCGACGCGGGTCTAGAGAACCAAATGGGTTCGAGCACAGATGAATCAGATGTCGATATGGGTCAAGAGCCATTATCCAAGAGCGAAAACGCCGGTTCGAGCGGGTGTGTGACTGTGCCTAGGCGAACGACGCCATCGGATCTGGTCTTTTCCGTCCTCTTGATGCTTGCAGTTTTCTCGGGAAAAACAGGTCGAAAAAAAAACGTCACAATGTGAGGATTGTCGGAGAATCGACAATCGTGTGGTTTAGACATGACAGAACCGGATGTATCAACGGATTTAAATGACTATGGTTTTTCAACGGAAATCCGCGTGCGGCTCAGTGAAACTGACGCGGTGGGGATCGTCTTCTTCGGGAGCTTCGCCAGCTATTTTGATGTGGGCCGAATGGATTATCTCGCCCATTTGAATTTAGACAGATTTGACGGTCAGGTCAGAGATTTAATTCCCGGTGCCGTGGTTCATCAACAGGTCCGATTCAGGGCACCATCACATTATAACGACATTCTCGTAATGCATGTTCGCATTTCAAACATAGGCGAGACCAGTTACACGTTTCAGTTCTTGGTCAATAACAAGCGCGACCGTCGTTTGGTCGCGACCGGGACGATGACGATGGTCTGGCTCGATGACCCCTTTAATCCTGTTCGTGTCCCCGATGAATTCCGCGCGGTGGTCGATGCTTTCGAAGCCTTTGGCGATTAGGGAGAATCAATTACATCGAGACTGAACTCCGTCGCGCCCGATGAAGCTACACCAAGGACTCGACACCCTCGTAAGGCCTCGGCATCAGTTCGACAAATAAACGCTTCATATCGGTCTTGGTTACCCATGACTTCATCGATTTCGACAATGGAAATGATGTCGCCTCCTCGGAGCGGTCGCTCAAGACCGAGTCCAACACGAATAAAGCCACCCTGAGTCCCCAAAGAGACAGCACGCCCATCGGGCAAACCCAAGCCTGCTCGACTGCTGCGCTGTATACTCGCCATATAGGGGTCATTGATACGTTCATTGATAATGACTTCACCCGTCCCGACACGCATGCCGAGTGGGTCGGCAACTGTCACCCCGTCAATATCAGCTCCAGGCACCGCCGGCGTCTGCTGAGCATCACCATCAGCCGTACGGTCGACGATAAGAATGTGCACAAAATCCGCCCAAGGGTTATCCACCTGCGCATCAATTCCGCCCAAATCCACGCTCAAATCTATCACGTCGTCGAAGCGGGTCGAATCATTTATGCCCGCGTCCGAAGGTGCACTTCCTGCGCCAAGGCCAAACTCACCTGGGTTTTCCGCTGGAACGCAACGTTGGTCGCGCAGGACAAAGGTCTTTCCGCACTCCTCCGACTCAAGAATACAGCCGCACGAGAACATGATGATGATCGCTGTTAGGTATTTCACACGTCCCAGGTTGGCTCGTGTTATGATTTCAGTCAAGTCGTCCGATGCCCCATCCAGCACTCAACGCCCCGTGTTAACCGAACAAAAGATTCAAAAATGTATTTCATTAGATTGGATCGAGACTCCTAAATTTCGATAACATCGAACAAAAGAGCGTCTGGCCTGTCAGAAAAATAGAGT
>JAYZEG010000031.1:0-38660 GCA_036337435.1 Myxococcota bacterium | reverse complement strand
GTGGTCAAGCAGGTGCCGGTGGCGAAGCGGGCATCGGTGGTCAAGCAGGTGCCGGTGGCGAAGCGGGCATCGGTGGTCAAGCGGGCGCCGGTGGCGAAGGGGGTGCTGGCGGTGGCCAAGAAGACATGCGGTGTCAACCCTGCTTTGATGAACAAGTCTGCCCCGACCCGTATTTATGTACACCCGTCGGGTCTGGCAACTATTGCGTACTGCCGTGCAATGATGGTCAATGTGACGAAGGGTATCGCTGTGATCAAGTCGGAGACTTGGCACGTTGCATCCCGGTCTCGAGTGCATGTGTTGCGTGTGACGACCCAGATGGAGACGGCTATGGTTTAGGTGACGGATGTCGAGGAGCAGACTGTAACGAAGCTGACCCGCAAGTAAACGCCGGCGCAAACGACCCCTGCGACGGAATCGACAACGATTGCGATGGAGCTGAAGACGAGAATTTTAGACCGGTTGGATGCGGACAAGGCGCGTGTGCCGCTGAGACTCGTTGCATCGAGGGCGCGATCAGTGACTGTATTCCCTCGGAGCCAGCCGCAGATGACCGTTCCTGCAACGGCGTTGACAACGACTGCGATGGTCTCGTGGACGAAAACTATGAACCCATTGTTTGTGGTATAGGTGCCTGTCAATCGAGCTCAGATTGCCTAGATGGACGGGAAGTGCCCTGCGAGGCAGGTCAACCCGCTGCGCTCGATGACACCTGCGACGGAATTGACCAGGATTGCGACAATTCGACCGACGAAGCCTATACTCCAACTCCATGCGGCATCGGGGCTTGTGCTCGGCTATCAACCTGCGAACAAGGTGTCGAGACCGCATGCGTCGAGGGCTCACCCGCTGCTCTGGACGTCACCTGCGATAACGAAGATGACGATTGCGATGGACAAAGCGATGAAGGGTTCATTGCCGATACGTGCGGCATTGGTATCTGTGCTCGGCAAAGTGTGTGTCAAAATGGTGAGCAGATCGCATGCGTACCCGGACAACCTCAGAACCAAGATGACGATTGTGACGGGCTTGATGGTGACTGCGACGGTCAAGTCGATGAAGGTTATCAACCTGTCGAGTGCGGCCAGGGACGCTGTCGTGCACGATCCAGCTGTCTGAATGGCGTAGAAGAGGCATGCACACCTGGCCTTCCCGACGGAGTGGACAGCGTATGCGACGGTCTAGATAGCGATTGCGATGGACTCATAGATGAAGGGTATTTAGCCGAAAGCTGTGGCATCGGCACATGCAGTGCCACATCCGAATGTGTCGACGGCAACGAGGCACCATGCCAGCCTGGCATTGCAGACGCAGACGACAGGGCCTGTGACGGCTTAGATAGCGATTGCGACGGTCTGGTCGACGAAGATTTCCAAGCCGAGCAATGTGGAACAGGTCTTTGCCAAAACACATCTCGTTGCGAAAACGGGATCACTACTGAATGCGTGCCCTTGCAACCTGATGGTGCGCTGGACGATGTTTGCGATGGCAGAGATAACGATTGCGATGGACGGCCAGATGAAAACTACCAGCCAGCCCAGTGTGGTGTTGGTGCGTGTGCATCGACAAGTTCGTGTGTAAATGGTCAAGAAGTCGCGTGCACCCCGTCCTTGCCAACTTCGGACGACGACATCCTCTGCGATGCCATCGATGAAGATTGCGATGGTGCTGTCGATGAAGGGTGTCAGGCACAAGTCAATCTCCTGGCCTATGAGGTCGTCTCCTCCGACCGAAACCGCCTAGTCGTTGATATCATCTACACACAATCCGTTGCAGAGCCCTTGCCCAATCAAATGCCACAGGTCATCGACATGGAAATCCAGCTGACTTCCAACACCAACGTGGTTGCTACAGACGCGGTCGCCACCGCTTCCCCCCGATTACAAGACTTTGGTAAAACCATTACGACCCGCGATGTGGGAAACGATCATCTGCGTATCTTGGTGGATGGAATCGACGACCGTCCCCTGCCCCCTGGACAAGTTGTGCAACTGACATTCGCCGGCGCGACGGCCGGTGAATACCTCTTCGAGTTTTCTGAGCCTAGAACCAGGATGGCACCGGCTTCGAGCGATGGAATCCTCCGGCTGCGAAATGCGACAACGCGCATTGCCGCATGTGTTGCAACCGCCGACTCAGACACCACGTGCGATGGCCTTGACGATGATTGCGACCAACGGGTCGATGAGAATTATCAGCAGACCGAATGCGGGGTCGGCACCTGCCGCGCAACAAGCCGATGCATCGAGGGCCGAGAGCAGGCGTGCAATCCTGGTGCCCCGAACGGCGATGACAACCAATGTGATGGTCTCGACAATGATTGTGATGATCAAATCGATGAAGCCTTCACACCCAGCGTATGTGGTTTTGGGCCGTGCGCAGAACAAAGCCGCTGCAATGAGGGTGTCGAGACCTGCACGCCCAACGTAGATTTAGCGGAATTTGATGATACGGTGTGCGACGGCATTGACAACGACTGCAATGGCCAGATTGATGAAGATTACGTCGCCACCATATGCGGAGTGGGCGGCTGCGAAGCACAAAGCCTGTGCCTGGATGGCAATGAAATCGATTGTCCAGATATTCAACCTGCCGGTGATGACAGCAGTTGTGACGGAATTGATAATGACTGCGACGGGACAGCCGATGAAGGTTATCAAAGCGGACAATGCGGTATCGGCCCGTGTCGGTCAGACAGCACCTGCATAGCTGGAGTCGAAGCCTGTACCCCTCTCCCGCCCGGTTCGGACACAGATGCCAACTGCGATGGAGTCGATGACGATTGCAGCGGACAGGCAGACGAGGACTACATTGCGATCGACTGCGGCATGGGTGCATGCGCACGACCGCAGGCATGCATCAACGGTGCACTGGCAGAATGTCCAGCTGTCGCCCCTTCGACTCAACTCGATGAAACCTGCAACGGAATTGACGAGGACTGTGATGGTGCCGTGGATGAGGACTATCAATCGGAGGCGTGCGGCCAGAATAACTGTAGCGGCCGCACACGATGCGAGGGTGGCGAGACCCGCTGCGCGGAAGACGCACCACCGGCCCAGTTAGACGAAACCTGCGACAACATAGACGATGATTGCGACGGCAGAGTCGACGAAGATTACCGTCCGGAAAATTGTGGTCTTGGCGCGTGTGCGTCAACCAGTTCATGCATTGAAGGACAAATTCAACCGTGTCAACCCGGGGTGGGTGCCGACGCCGATGCCCGATGTGACGGCCTCGATTCAGATTGCGACGGGCTTGTTGACGAAGACTATGCTGAAACCTCATGTGGAATTGGCCAATGCGCCTCGACCAGTTCTTGCAATGATGGCTCCGAAGACGCATGCGAGCCAGGGCCTGCAGAACCAGATGACTCGCTTTGCGATGGTCTGGACAGTGATTGCGATGGTCGAACCGATGAGGCCTTCACGCCAGAATCGTGCGGTGTCGGCGCATGCGTCGCCCAGTCGGACTGCGTCGACGGACTCGCAACCCAATGCATCCCAGCTGCCCCCCTGGCGTTAACTGACATCACGTGCGATGGCGTCGATGATGATTGCGATGGTGACATCGATGAGGATTGCCCCGAGGTCAGAAATATTTTGAGTTTTGTCCTGGGTGAGATAACCGACGGCCGACAGACAGTTCACCTCACCTTCACACAGCGTGGCCTCGAAGCCGCTAGAGCAGGTCTCCTTCCAACCCAGGCTGCAATCGAATTTGACCTTGGCGCTGGTTTCAGTCTCGCCAACGATGCGTTTGTTCCCGGGCCGTCGGCCGCCAACCATCCGCCGAGCGTTCAATACGATGCAGATAATCAGGGGGCTGTGGTTTTCTTCTTTAGCCTTCAAGGCTTCGCGATGCCAACAGGCCAGCTCGCCACGTTGCACTTGGACCTAAATGAGGGTCCCAAGACCATCACATTCGATTTTGAGGGCACGTTTCTCGCACCGGAGGACGCAAATGCCGTCAAGAATCTCGTCGATCTTGAATAAACTCAGAGAGTCAGTTCATCCTCGGGCGTTTCGAGGAGTTTCCTCAACTCCGTCATCGCCATTCGCGGTGCCAACTCAAGGGCCATCGCCTTTAATCTGACCGCCTGTTGATTGTCTTCTCGTAAGATGGCCAGTTTCAACTTATCCAACAGCAACTGCGCGAAGCCTCTCAGTTCAGTTTGGCTGTAACGTTGACGCCTGTAGGCAACACGCCCCTCCTTCGTATCGAGGGCAGCGAATGCCTCATTGACCCGGTCCATAATTTCGTTACACAGACCAACCACGTCATGACCGAGGCCCCGAATGGGAGCCCCATCACCATAGCGGGCATTCATGCGTTCACGGGCAGATTCATATTCGGACCAATGAGCGCTGGCGTGGACATCTAACGCTTCGAAATACCCTTGGCTTGCTCGCTCGACCCGCTTGTTGAGATTGGAGATAATCGTCTTAGTCTGATCGATTTCGACCTTCTCCCGAGAGAACTCGAGCAGTCCCATTGCGGCCAGAATCGCAACGAATTCAAGAGTGCCTCGACGATTGAGCGGACTCAACGTCAACAGCTGCCTTAAATTTCGACCTTTGTTCAAACTTGAGTCCACAAAGCGCCGTTCAGCTTCATTGAGCCGCAGTAGGTCGGGGTACCACGAGTCACTGAGAACTAAATTGGGATAGGCCTCTTTTCGAAACTCATACATTGCATCCAGGTCACCCCGAGGGCTGTTCTTCGATAATGCCTCGAGAAAACGCCGCCCATAAACGGAAAACGGAACCCCGCCCCAACCCGGTACGGCCGTCCCTCGCCCAGGTTCAAATATGTATTGAGCCCCTTTGACCGAGCATACCTCTAACAGCGTGTCCACAAGACATTGAAGCACGCCCCGATTGAACGCGCGCCGCTCGGGAATCTGCAAACGGCCAGGGTTTACCTGTAAGCCGGCCATGAGCTGTTCGAGTTCCACAAGCTCGGGGACTTGCGAGAGCTGACCGGTCGAAACACCCCCTGTTTCACCGAGGTGCTTTCGGAAACGTCCCCGAAAGCTGGTCAGCCCCCCTGATGGATTTAGAACAAACGTCCATGGCTCACCACCGGACAGCAGTGTCAAACGGCCGTATCGCCCTGTGGTCTGCAGCGAACGCAGCAAACTGAAAAACGATTTCTCTTGCCTTACGAGAAGAGCATCCTGAATGCTCTGCAAGTCTCGAATGGACCCCTGCTCGAACTCTCTAGTTTGACCAGCCGCGACCTCCCGGCTGGCGACATGTTGGTTTTCTGCAGATTGGCCTCCTTCTGGTGCCGCAGCGGGCGTGGCTTCAGACACCGTAAGCCCTGCGCCAGATTCAGCTTGCGAGCTCGTCGTTGCAGAGAAATGAGAGGCGATTTGAGCACCAAGTTCTTCACTTAGACGGCATTCGAGACCAAGCACATCGCCTTGAGCAAAAACGATCTCAGCAGGCAAACTAATCTCCAAAGTAACGCCATTGAGGTTGAGTGCCAGCTCCAAGCGATCAAATACAGACCAAGAGCCAGCATTGATGGCCGTGAGGCGCCCCCGAGACAGCTCCCGTTCCCAGACGGCATTTAGATGCGCTGCACCCTGAAAGTCTAGTCGCCCGCCCGAATGAAGAACAGGCGGCATTTGATGTTTGTGGGTTTGTTTGCTCATGACTAGACTCAGCATAACAAACGGTGACACAATGAACCAGTTGGCGGGCCGCTTCAGGCTCCGCTCTGTGCCCGCTGGGCTGAAACAATGACTCATGACGTTTGGTAGACATTCTCTGGCATTTGTCGCTTCGCTTTTTCTTCTTTGGACGGGTTGCCAGAACGACCTCACTGTCCCAGCAGAACAACAAGATGCCAGCCGGTCTCAGCGTTTTGATGCAGGGCGTTCGCTACCCGCCAACGATGCATCGCCCGGTTCAAATTTGTCACTTCGCATACAGTTCACCCCCAACAAGCCCGTTTACAAAACCGGCGACATCATCCGATTAAAAACATTCAACACCGACACCCCGGAGCGGCCAGTCGAATTGAACGGGGTGACCTATTCTGCCCGACCGTCAACGGTATTGAGGCCACTGGCGGCGTCAAGCTTTGAATGCATTGCGGATGGGCAGGCAAAAATCCAAGCCTGCGCCTCCAATGGGGTCTGTACAGAGAGACCGGTGCGCATCCAATCGACACCGCTGGTTCGATTTGAACCGCCGATTCATGGCACCCGCCAAGGCGGTCGAGGTACAATCCCACTCACGTTAACGGGCAGCGTGAGCAATACCCAGGGCGATCCCCGGCTGGTTATCAACGAAACACCAGTTGACGTGGACTCAGATGGCCGATTCAGCCACGCGCTGGCCCCCCGATTTGGGCTTAACCGGCTGCAGGTCACGATTGCCGATGATATCAACGTCGTTCCGTCGCAGACCAACAAATATTTTATCTGGGCACCAACGTACCATCCAGCAAATGCAGGTGTCGCAACCATACCCGATGCCATCACGGCACGTCTCGATCAAGCCGCACTCGATACGCCGGGACGCTCTTTCGAGGTGTCGGGAAATGAATTTCGGACAACGACATTAGCGGGCCTGATGGAGCTTATTTTTGAGTATGCGGACTTAAGAGGCATTCTGGCGACGACACCGCCTGTCGAAGCAGTGGGTCTGCGTCTAGCCGTTGAAGATATTCAGTTCACTCGACCTGACGTCGAATTGGAAATCGTCTCAAGCGGTGCCGAACTCTTTGGGCAAATGGCCAATGTTAGGCTCATCACCAACGGATATCTTGACATTGATGGGCGCCGAGCGTCCTTAGATGGCTCTGTTATCGCATCCATCGCGTTCTTCTCCCTCTTCGACGTCTCGTATCCCAACATTATCGATGTTGAAATCCCCGAGTATGATATTTCGATCACGGCACTACAAGGTGACTATTTGGAGCCCACCATCAACACCCTCATCAGTGGTTTAGACACCCAGATCGGAGTCATCGCCCGGGGTCTTGTTCGAGATCTTGCATCGGATGTCATCACACGAACGGTTCCCGACCTTTTCGAACTTGGTTTTTCACTTCTTGAAACCGAAATCTCAAGCCTACCCCTGACCATCGATGCCCAAGTCCCAGGGATCCCAGTTTCTGAAATCGAAATCAGTTTAGACGCGACGGTCATAGACCACAGCCCAAGACGAGGAAGCATTCTCAAATTCGATGCTATTTTTCGTCACGGGCAAGAACTCGAGCCACGGCCTGATGACCCGGGCGTGGCCGCGATCGATGCACCAGCCTATCAGCCTGCCTTCGGAAATGGGATCGGTGTTGTCATCGATCTAGGCCTTTTCAATGCCATCTGCCATGAGATTTGGAGAGCAGGCGTCTTTCGGGCGACCCCTCAGCTACCCGAGTCAGTTTCATCGCTTGTTGGGGAGGTTGAATTCAATGCACTTATTCCGCCGATCATTGGCCCACCGAATGCCGGTTCCGAGGACACGTTTCGGGTCAGCCTCGGTGCCTTTGAACTCAAGATTAGCCCTCTCGGTGGTGAAGGGGTCGATACCTATACGGTTGCTTTCGACGTCGGTATGCAGAATACGACGGCGGGTGCTACGATCTCCATGCAGACCAATGGAGCCCCTGTGATCCAAATCGAGCTGCTGAGCGCACTGTCTGGCCAGCCATTGGAGCCTGATTTCTTGCGAACGATGATTACGACAACCGTCTGGCCGGAAATTGAGTCGGCTCTTAACTCCGGTCTACGCTACGGCATCGATAATGTCATCGTCGGCATAGAAGAACTTTCCCCGATCACCTCGTCCATCAATCAGCTCCGTTTCGGCCCGGTTTTGGACGACCAAGTGAGATATGATAGCGGCCGTTTTGTTTTCGGAGGTCGGCTCGAAGTCACGGGGCAACTCGTGGCCGAGTGATTCAGCCCCCTTGTCTCGCAATTCTCATGATCTTCCGCTTGACCGCAACGGCAATTGCCTCTTTAGTGTTTCGAGGGCAAAATCAATTTAGGGGAAAATTACTGCAATGGGTCATACGTGGGGTCGTTATGTTACACTGTTGCTCATCGTGGTTTTTTGGATATCCACTCGCGTGTATGCTCAGATGGGTTCTGACCCACTTGCACCAAATCCCAATCGATTACTCGTACCCCTTGGAGAAAAAAGTTTGCTCACCCTGTCTGGGGCCACGCGCTTTTTGTACCAAACGCTCGACAACTCGGGGTTCGACAGCAGCCAGAGCCAAGGACCGACGGCGGACACTCTCAAGCACGGTGAAACACGTTTACGTCTGCAGCCGACCTATTATCTCATGCCGTCACGAGGGATTCGGCTCGTCAAGTTAAGCGCCGAACTCGAGTTTAATTGGCGTGCTATCGCGACGCCGAACCTACTTGCCGAAGCGGATTCGAGTTACGCGAGTACCAGCGATGCTCTGTTCGCGCTCAATCAGGCATATTCCCTGATCGCTCACGAATATTTTGTTGCCATGGCAGGTTTAACTCGGTCGGAGTTTGGGCTGGGGCTGCTTGCCAACGGTGGCATCGACGGGCCTGTCCACTCAATCCGAACCAATCCATATGGCGGGCGTGCTCGGGGTGACCGAAATATGAGAGTTCAGGTTGCCTACCTACCCTTTGGCAGCCGGCAGCAAAAGACAGGGGTCAGCGCACCACTGGCTCTCACCCTGCTTGGTGACAGGGTTTATAAAGACGATTCGACAGATTGGGAAAAGGGTGATGAGACCACCCAGTACGGAGGCGGCCTGTTCGGCACGTTTGAAGGCGGCCAGTTCGGGGCCGTTGTGCTTCATCGACAGCAGGTGCACCAGGAAGGTGGAGAGACCAGTGCTATGGCCTATATCGGGACGTTTAGTTACGATTGGGCAATTGAAGCCCAGCCGACCTTTTTCATCGACGCGGAGGGAGCAATATTGGATGGGACATCAACGCTCAGCCAGTCAGTGCTACAACCTGACGCTGTCGATGTGCTTTCAACGGGAGGCGTTGTCCGGGTTGGCATGCTATCCAGTCACTTCGATGCGCTCTTTGAAACGGGTTATGCGAGCGGCGATGACAATGCTTTCGACCGGCGGTCGCATAATTTTAGGTTTGACTCAGGGTTTCGCGCTGGCTCGTTCTTATTCTCATCGTTCATCAGAGCGGCGACGGCCGTCAGCGCATCTAATGTCGCAGATGAGAATTATCGGGCCTCGCCTCCCCGCGGGTTCGAAAAAATACCAACCGGGGGCGCTATCGAAAATAGCCTTTATTTGAATCCTCGTCTTCAAGGCAAGCTCATGGATAATCTATCGATCAATTTCAGCTACTTGTATGCGCGCGCAGCCGCGCCTTGGGTTGACCCATATCAATCGGGGCTTAACGGAGGCGTGCCAACAGGGCCGTCTGGGTCAAAGACGGCAAGTATTTTGGGACACGAGTATACCGCCGGCATGAGTTATTCCTTCGAGTTACCTGGATTCACCGGTTCAGCACAATTATGGTATGCACAGCTGCATCCTGGGAACGTCTTCGACTCGGCAGCCGGCCAAAGCCGACCTCAGGCGAACGGTTTTGGCAGCATTCTGGAGCTCTTATGGTAACGCTTAGTCGCCTCATATCGGGCCTCTGCTTCATGACCCTGTTCGGCTGTATGCCATCAGGGGACGACCCATCTCTACCGGTCGACAGGGCCGCCGTCTATGGTCCCACCATCATCTTTGACCCACTGGCTAAACCAACACCCGAGCTCCCCTTCCCAAATGACCTCATTCTCACGTCCAACAGTGAGACCGCATCGGGCGCATCTTGGAACGTATCCACCCGGAAGGAAACCCAGCATGAGTCTCATCTCAGGGGCTTGTTAAATGGAGTAGATGGCTTTGGCCCATACGCCCCCATCACGGTATCGTTCGATGGCCCGATTGATTTAAATACCGTTAATCGGTCGAGCATCGTCGTTGTAAACATCGAACCTGGGCACCCTAGGGAGGGAGAGATTGCGCCGCTCGACCTCGGCATGGGTTATTTTCCGAGAGCTGGGCAGAGGCATCCCTATCATGGCCATGACCCCTATGCTGAGGTCGACAGCCTGATTTTCCCTGATACCAATCGTGTAGATATAGATGGAGATGGAGAGGCTGAGCTCGTTGGACATTACGAAGTTGCTTCACACACTCTCATTATAAGGCCCATCGTACCACTCGCCCAGAACGCGCGTCATGCTGTGCTTTTGACGACGGAGCTCTTTGGCCAGAGTTCAGAGGGGACGGTTGGCCAAATCCGTTCTCCCTTTGACTATAAAAGCCATTACGCCCAAATGCCTTTCATTGAAAAGGCTCTCGCTTTGACAGGCTTGGCTCCGGAGGCGCTCGCCTTTGGCTGGACCTACAAGACCGCCAATATCGTCGGCCCCTTCCAACGACTACGAGATGGACTTTATGGTCGAGGTGCCCTCGCCAAGCTCAATGATGCGGTTTCTTCCGAGATTACTGAGATCCGAGACACTTCGATTACCCATGATGCCGACGGAGTAGAGTTCCCAGTGGACCCCCGTGACCATCGCTACATTCTTCAAGCTGAATTCCTCAGTCAAATTCTTGCCATCTTGGGAAACATTCAAGATGACGATAATTTTATGATGGACTTTAAGTACGTCGACTATTTGGTCTTCGGCAGCTGGAAGACACCGAACATTCGAATGAATGAACGACGTGAACTCAGTCTCAATCTGGCGACTGGTCAAGGTGACATCGGCATTGAAGATGTACCCTTCATGCTTGCTGTTCCGAAAACCACGGACCGTTTTCGGCCTCCGTTCCCCGTGATGCTCTATTTTCATGGGACGGGCACGAGTCGATTTGAGCCCATCGCCATAGCCGATGCGATGGCGAGACAAGGAATCGCCGTGCTTGCATTCGATCAGGTTGGTCATGGCCCGTTAATACAAGACATTCCACGTCTTTTGGCAGAAAACCCCGACACAGCCGACCTGCTCCCGACTTTAATCCCAGTGATTGCAGCTTTACTTGTACCAGACCAAGTTGATGAATTTTATGACCTCGATGTACTCGAGGCACTGGAGAAACTGAACGAAGTCTGTCTCTTTGCCGAACTTGCGGTACACGGGCGCGCAGAAGACTACAATCAAGACGGTCAATTGGACATCGCAGAGGCCTTCTTTCATGGCGACCCGTTTCGCCTGTGCGCATCGTTCACCCAAGACATTTTAGACATGATGCAAATGGTGAAAGTTATCAGAGGCTTAAGCCAAGATAAGGTCCCATCTGAGCCGTTAGCCAACCCTAAGGATGCGAGTTTCGAAGAGCTTAAACCCTATCTATTTTCCGGCGACTTCAATGCAGACGGCATCCTGGATGTTGGTGGGCCCAACGTTGCGCTGTCGCTCGCAGGCACATCCCTTGGCGGCATTCATTCGGTTCTTGGCGCGGCCATGGAACCCGAGATTCGCACGGTGACCCCAATTGTTGCAGGGGCCGGCCTCGCGGACATCATGACTCGGTCTGGCCTTGATTTCATCCTCGAGCCTATTTTTGAGGAAGTGCTTGGCAACTTAGTGGTGGGCTGCGAACGAGACGGTAGGCTGTACATTACCCAAGGCAACGAGGCGAATCGATGCCGACGGCCAAAGGCAAGCGCAATGGCCGACGTTACTGCACCCGCGGTGGGGACGCCTGTATTATTGACCAACAAGGTCAATGGTATGACGAACCGGTCTGAAGTGAATGAAGATGGTGGCTTCGCATTGACCATCGATTCAGATCGAGGCGACGAACTCGAAATCATGATTGGCCCTGAGGCCGCACCACTTCTAAAAACGAGCTTTCCCGCTCATTACGATGGGTCAGGCTACACGCGTAATACGGCGGAATTTAGGCGGGCGATAACCATTCAACAACACGCGTTTGATCTGTGTGATCCGTCCAATTTTGCCCCCCACCTTTTTAAAGACCCACTTCCAAGCCACGACCCCACCAATGTGTTGTTCATGAACGCAATCGGGGACGACACGGTCCCAGTCGCAAGCTCCATCACATTGGCAATCGCGGCCGGAGTGTTTGGCTCAAACGAGGATACTTGGGGTCCAGTCACCCGATGGTTAATCGAGAAGGGCGTGCTGTTAAACGAACTTTATGACGTGCACGATATCCTTGGAAACAATCCCGATGAACAGCCTCCCTACGGCCTGTTTACACCGATCGCTACAGCCACCGGGGTCTCTTCAATTCGACTTGCAGACGTAAATGGAAAACATGAGTGGATTGCGGGCTATCAAAAAGATGATTTTGAGTTCGGGCGGTACTCGCAAAACCAAATCGCCATCTATCACGCTTGTGGTGGCCGAATCATTTTGGATGGACCCACCGAATGCATCGGAAGTGAAGACTGCGCGCTTCTGGACAACCTGGAATCCATCGATGGATGTGACCACGTCGGCATCCGCCGTTGAACGCATTCCCGTTCAAAAGAGGCGAGCACTCTCACATTCTGCTACAGTTGCAAATAAACAAACGAAACCGGGCACTCTATGTCCGTTGCTCGAAAATTTAAGACCAGGCCAAACCCGCCTCACTTGCCCATCACCGTTCGGCAGGTGCGCCGGTTTGACGAAGATGGCTATCTGCTCATCCCGGCACTGTTTGATTCGGATTTTGTCAACGCCGTGTCAGCACAAATCGACCAACTTATCGACATTGCAGCGACTTTGGAGGAATCCACATCCATATCTGGGACAGACTTCGTCCTTGGCGGACGTTCATGTGAACCACTTCGAATCGATCGAATTGTCGGCGCTGGCGGTTGCGCGCCCGTCCTGGGTTTTCTTGGCAAAGACAAACGTCTGACAGACACTGTTCGGTTGCTACTCGATGCTTTAGAGCTGGAGCAGATCATCAACCAGGTTCACCTGAAACTTCCAGGAGACGAGGTTGCTTTTGATTGGCATCAGGACAGCCTGCATCGCCGATATGGCACGCCCGTATGGCGCGATGTACTGGGAAATGGAAGCTTTGTACAAACCTTGGTTGCGATCGACAAAATGACGGAGACCAATGGCCCGATTAAGGTCATACCGGGAAGCCATAGGTCGGGCCACTTAGCGGTCGACGCTGAACGTCGCTTGAATCCGACGCTTGTGGACACTAAACGTGCCAGAGTGCTGACAATGAATCCGGGTGATGCACTCTTTATCGGGCCTTTCACAATACACGGAAGCAGCCCAAACCGAACATGTCAGCCCCGCCGACTCTTCATTAATGGATTTTGCGCTCAAGGCGCAAACCGACGCATCTATCCTTATTTGGGCAAAGGCCAAAGCGTTTAAAGTCCCCCAACAGCCCGTAGCGTTATAGAACTCGACCCGAAGCGGTTCTTTAAACACTTATGGAAGGGGGAGGTCATAAACAGCGCTTGCGGAGTCGCCACAGCAACAAAAAAGCGACTAATTGAACCAGCCCGACCAAATCGAGTCGACGTTCCGAACCGTTTGAGCTGCAGCCAGCTGCCGGAGCCAGGTGCCTTGGTTGTTTGGCTTCAACCATAGCATCACGGCCAACCGTGTGCTCGGACACAATGGGCCGGGTCGACCCTTGCGAAGCCCAAGGGAGCGACTCAATTGAAGACGCACCGCCTTGGCCCAAAGCCTGAGTACGACAGCCGCATTGAGCCAAACCATCGGACAAATAACAGCTTTGTCCCATCGGGCAGGCAACCGACAAACAAGGATCAGATATGCAGCGCGTCGCCACCCAAACCTCGCCCTCTCCACAAGCCTGACAATCTGAAGCCAGATCACACGGTCGATTCTCACAACCATCCGAGCCATCGCACTCCGCATTCACACTGGATCGAGCTACGCAAGTGCCATCGATGCAGATTGAATCACCTCCGCAAACCACGCCTGCGCAGCTATTAATGCACACACCGGACCGACAGAACTGGTTTGATTCGCAGTCAACCCCTAGGCACGAGTCTGGAACACATTGGTTAGCAACACATGCCTCTCCGTGACCACATGCACTGCCGCCACAGCTGCTGATGACACAACCGTCGGACTCACAATGCATACCGGAGCGGCATGACTCTTGACGACACGCTATCTGGCATCCTGAAGATGTGCATACGGTGCCTTCACTGCAGCCTTCGATTAGACAAGCGGGAACGCAGCTCTGTTTGATGCAGACCAGACCCACTGGACATTCATTTTGATGACACGGAATGTCGCAGCTACTGGCCGTTGGCTCTCGACTTTCTTCAATGTCACCATCAGCCCCATGCCCATCACAGTGCTCGTCAAATTCCGTACAATCATCTTCAGGCGACCCAACACAGGTGCCATCATGCACTCGGAAACCTTCGTCAATTCGACCGTCACAATCGTTGTCGGCCCCATCGCACTGTTCTGGTACTGATGCTCTTGCCAAGCAAATTAGCCGCCCCCCCGTGCATGCCATCTCACCGGTGCAGTTAGACTCACTTACACAAGATTCACCTGAACCTTGAGACCCCTCGTCAATCGTTCCATCACAGTCGTTATCCAAGCCATCGCACAGCTCAATGTCGGGTGAGCGATTTGGCAGGCATGCCCAGCGCCCATTCAAACAAAGGCGGTCCCCAGCGTCACATTGGCCATAACGGCCAGTTCGACAGCCTGGATTATTTGCTCGGACATCCTCGTCCACGGAACCATCACAATCATTATCGAAACCATCACAAACCTCGGGTTCTGGATTCACGCCAGACACGCAAGAACGGCCCTCGCTCTCATCGCAGGACCAAACTCCCTCGCTGCAGAGACCTAACCGGCCGGTGTGACACTGCCCGTCAATGTCATACCCTTCGTCAATCGTGCCGTCACAATCGTTATCAACCCCATCGCACGTTTCAAGAAACAGTGGCTCCAGAGCACCTTCTAAAGCATTCATCAGGTTGTCGGAACTCTGTGCCGAAAAGGCCCTACCGGTGCCGCCAGCCTCTGCCAACTGGTCTAATCTGGCTTGAGACGCGCGGTCGGCCGCCAAGCCGATCACATAGATAAGAATACCTTGCGCGCTGGCCACTCTTGCCTGTTCCAACAAATCAGCCTGCCCACCACAACTGTCGTTTCCATCGGTGACAAAGATCATCCGCCTGACATCACCAGGGCGATTTAGCCACGACGAGTAAAGGGCGAGAGAAGACCCAAGGGGCGAATCACCAGTTGGATGATTATGCCTGTCTAGCTGCCTTCTAAAATCCGGCCCGGCCCCAAGCTCAACCGACAACTGCCCGTCTACCAGCGCACCAACCAGGGGCTCCCGAATCGGCCCACAGGCCGCCCTGCTGCTCGGGAACATAGCGAGCCCAAATTTAACCCGATCGTCGTATCGTGAAACAATGTCATAGACGGCCTCTCCCGCCACTGTCGAGCGTCTGCCTTCGCGGTCCCGCAGGTTTGGTAACCCCGAGCCATCGGAGTCGATTCCGTAGAGCATAGACGTTGAACGATCTAAGACAATGAGGACCTTTGGTGCATTTCGGCAAGCCTGCGCCGGGGACGCGATCGCAGCAAAAACGGCTGCCATTAAAAGCGACCAATTCGCAATGCTCCATTTGGAAATGTATACAGTGATGGCGACTGGCGCCCTACCGACTTGAATGGGAGTGAGTTTGTTCATGTTTAAGTCCTATAAGAAACATCACAAAAGACGTCTCGTCACAGGGACTCATCGTGTTGCGAAAAAAAACGGAAAAAAGATCAATCGGCTTAGGCGCTTATTTAATAACCTGGTTACGCACGCCTCCATCGGTCTCAAGGCACCAGACAGAAACCACTGTTGAGACAGGACTTCAATGGGACTTGCCCTCACCGCCCCCCTGAAACCATCCGCTCCAGTCGCTCAACATTTCGCCTCGCGACAACATTGCCTGAATCGTGTTCTAGACCACGGCGGGCAATCTCCAGCGCGGCGTCTAACTGCCCCATCTGTTCATACAAACGAGCCTTAATAAAATAGCCCTGGACAAAATCAGGCGCAATTTTGATTAACTCGGTAATACAGGACAATGCCTCAGTTCGAGCACCGCCTTTCAAGAAGTGTAGACAAAGCGCTTCTCGCAAGGGCCGATCCCTGGGTGAATCATCGACACCATCCTGAAAAGCACGACGAGCAAGCTCTCCATAGCCTTCGTCATTAAACACCTGGCCGAGACTCAACAAGATCTTTGCCTTTGGGCCAGCCTGATTCAGGACATATCTGTCCGCTTTGAATGAGGGGTCTGCGAGTGCCTTACGATACCAGTCTACCGCCTGGTCAGGTTGATTAGCCGTCCGATGACCGGACCCCAACAATGCCGCGACCGGATTGACCGAATCCGAGAGCGGAACGGCAAAATCTTCGACAGCTCTCCTCGCTAATTGCCCTGCACCTGACTGCCTTGGCACAACCATGTACATAATCGCCAACAGATTAAACACCACACGTCGCCGCACCGCCCGTTGTTTGTCAGCTTGGACCGCCTTAAGAGCAGCCAGACCAGCAGACGAAAGCCCCCTGTCATAAGCAGAGAGATACAGTGCTGTCGCGATCGCCGCGCCTTTCACATCAAGATTCTCGTGATATAGCCAGGCCGTTAACTTCAACCTCAATTCATTGGACAACGCGGCCGTATCTGAACTCAATGACGCGACGATGTAAGACGCCAATGCCCGAACAACCAGGGGTGGATGATTTGACTCAACCTTCCCTAAGGCCTGGATCGCATATTTCAAAGCCCCACTTTGGCGAATCCCCAGCAACTCATTTTGCGCAGCTGACTTAACCTCGGAGGCATTTAACTCCGTCGCCCCTTTTGGCTCAGGCTTGCCGTCTCCATAAAGTGCTTTCTGTTGAGCAACAAGCCAGCTTTTACTCTTATCGCTGTGACAGTGGCCACAGCCGTGAGAGCTCAGGTCTGCGCCAAGGCCCCGCAATCTCGGGATAGAAATCGCGTGGTCAGAACGCCTGTACTGGATCATATCCCCCACCGAAGGGTGCTGCCGCATGGGCATGTGGCATTCGACGCATTTAATTTTTGTGTTTGGATGGGCCGTATGGTTCGAACCAAGCTTCGACGGGTGGCAATCCGTACACTGAGCGTCGCCAAAGCGGTCATTGATAGGCGTACCCCAGATGTCTCTGTATTGTCCCGAATGAGGGTCATGACAGTCAACACACGTCATCGAGCCTTCTCGGAAACACGAACTATACAGATGTGATTCTTGGTAGCTAAAGCGGAGCACGGCCCCATCAATATCGAGAGGGATGTCTCTCGGGTCTCGTATGAAGACTGAACTGAAATAATCCTCATGCGGTGCGCCCATCAGATAGCCACCCGCGAGCATGGATTTGTCCATATGGCAACGACCGCACACACCCACGGACTCCTCAGCCGACAATAGGTCTAAAGGCTCGAGGCCAATGTCTTCAGACCGACTCCCCTCCTTCATCAACTTGACATGCCGGGCACCTGGGCCATGACAGCTCTCACAGTTGACGGCAAGCTCCGTAAACTCAGTCTCAAATTTCTTATTCTGATTGTTGTAGCTGAGTGAAATCTGGCTCCCGTGGCAGTCTTGGCAATTGGTGCCGGCCCCATGACCGAGGGATGTTTGCGCCGGATACTGACATTCTCTCAAAGACAAATGCTTGTCGATGACCCGCCACTTCGACTCAGCCTGACAAAACCAAGTCTTGTTTGTAATGCTGTAGTCAAAAGGCAGCATGACAGTGCGGCCATCGGGCAGCTCTGTGAAATACGTCTGCGTCGCCCCACCAAAAATGCGACCGCTCCCAATCACCGATGTGACCACGATGCGCACAGGCTTGCGCCCGTTCTCTTCAACCAGAAAGGAGTAGCGCCGCCCATCTTTCTTGAGGGTCACCTGTGCGTCTTTAAACCGAAGAACCCGTCCATCAAAAGCCGGAATAACCGTCTTCTCACTCGGCGGCCCTCCCGCATTCCCGTGTGTCGACTTTGCCCAAGGCCTAAATTGATCCTCATGACATGAACGACACGCTTTAGAGCCGACAAAATCACTCCGTTTCACCATCGCTGGTGTGTCCATGGGAGGCAAATCAGCGATGGTGACATCTTTTGTCACGGGCACAGCAGGGCGCGCCACACTTGTTTTAGTCCTGACCTTCATATCGGCTTGGGTGGCACCTGTTGCCACTCCTACGTCGGTCGCAGATGAATCAGGCTCAAGCCTTTCCGCGGGCTGAATCTCGCCCGAGCATCCAAATAGACAGACGGCGCCCATCAAGTGAAGCATCCACCTCAAGGTGCACCCTCCGCCCACGTTGGCTGGCTACAATTGCAGAGTTTGCGGAGGTACTGGACGACCTCCCATATTTCCTCACGCGTCAGCGTGTCGCCCCAGGGCGGCATCCGGTGCGATTTTCCGAGCACAAAACCCCCAACAGCCAGCACATCGTAGAGCGTATCATCGGGCCGCCGCGACAAGACATCGGCCGATGCTAGCCGGGCTGGCTTCACGGGCAAATAACCGGCATTAAAACCATTCTGTTCGCCCGCAATGCCATGACACGTCGCGCAGTAGGTCTCATAATTCCGTTGCCCCCTACCAGACGC
The DNA here is from genome assembly GCA_036337435.1 of Myxococcota bacterium. GTDB lineage: Bacteria > Myxococcota_A > Bradymonadia > UBA7976 > UBA1532 > UBA1532. The sequence continues at coordinate 20,035 of JAYZEG010000031.1, read as the reverse complement.
TTGCCGGTCCAACGTTTCATGTTCGATCAACGAGAGGTACTCCGTTTCAGGAGCCCCCGTCTGACTCTGCTCGAGAAGGGCTTGGATTAATGTCATCGTTTTAACGGTCGGCCGCCCGCGCACTTGAGGCATTACCGAATGACCCAGGGTTGCCCTGGTGTTGAACAACACATTATGAATGTGTTGGCGCGTCAACCGTCCGCCGGCACCCATGAGCTGCGGCCCGATTCGGCCTCCCTCTCCACCCCATTGATGGCAACCCAAGCACGACATTTTTTCGGCCAACAAACGACCAGCCTTTTTGGTTGCGTAGGCGGACAAAGTTTTCAGCGGCGATCTAGTCTTGGTGCGCCCGGCCTTTGCCTTCATCCATGTCGTTATTTCGCTGACCTCGGTCGTACTCAGGTTGAAATTTGGCATGCGTGACCCGTCGCCCGCTTGTGCACCAAACGGGCGCCTCGGAACCGGCCTCGTGAGGTAGGCCGAGAGATAGTCAGACTTGAAATGATTCGCCACTTTCGACAAATCTGGAGCAAATTGTTTTGGCTTACTCAGTTCGTGGCAATTGGCGCATCTAAGTGCCTTGTAAATCCGCTTGCCACTGCCATCTTTCGGTGGACGCACCGCGCTATCCACAGGCACGCCATCTCGATACAGATAACTCATCAAATCGGTTAAATCTTGCCTGACATCTCGGTCACGCCGCACGGGTTCATAACCGTCAGCTCGCCGCTGATAGAATAAGTTGACCATACTGGTGGTCGGGTCTATCCGTTTCGGGTCGATGAGATAGCTCTCCACCCAGGCTGGCTTCAATTTCTTCGACACCGCATCTAAACTGGGCCCAACGCCGCCACCCGCCCCATCGGCCGCATGGCAGCCAATACAGCCGTAGGCATCGAAGACTTGGCGACCCCGTTTACTCGCAACGTCATCTCGACCACTTGGCCCTTTGACCATGGCCTTTATGTCCTCTGGCAGACTGACACTGCGGCCGTTTAAAAAGCCCACGAGGGCGGAGCGTTCATCCGGTGACATCGGGAAGACAGGCATCCGCCCGACCGCCCCTCGCTTACGCCGATTTTGGCCATTCTGCAAAACAGTATGGAGGAAGGCGTCTGTATAGCGGACGCCGGCATCCCTGAGATTGGGGATTTGGCCCGCGAACGGATTTTCTTTAACCCCGCCAAGATGACAATTGCCACACCCCAATCCCTCGACCGCCGGCCCCTTCGCAAAAGCCTGGCCAAAACCCATCAGTAGCAGGATACAACCGTACATGACGAGCTGCGCAATGGCGTCGTGGAATTGAAATTTAATGGCCCTCATTCGCGCCCGCATCTTTCGTTGATTCTCGCCCCGGTTGTCCAACAGAGGGACCCTAGCAATAATTCCACCAAATGTCTCTTTCTGACGTCCGCGGACGTTCGATGGTTACCGCCCTCTGGCCCTTGACACGAATACCTAACGCGCGTTAGACAATAGCATAACAAGCGGTAGGTATTCATGAACAGCCGATCCCAAATTATCAATGTCGCGTTGAAGCAGATGGCGCTCAAAGGTGCCGACGGAACGTCGTTGAGGGAAATTGCGTCTGAGGTGGGGATCCGCAAGCCCTCCATCATGTATCATTTCGAGAGTAAAGCGTCTCTTCGCGAAGCGGTGTTGGTGGACGTGCTACTTCATTGGGACAAAACCATTCCTAGGCTTCTCGAGGCATCTGCGTTGACGGGTCTTGAAAAGTTTGAAGCACTAACCAGAGAGTTACTGGATTTTTTCGCTGCCGATCCCAATCGGGCACGCTTCCTGCTCCGGGAAATGCTCGACCGACCACAGCAGATGCGAACGCTCATCGACTCTCACATCAGCCCATGGATTAGCGTGGTTTCCCAACAAATTAGGGTTGGTATCGACGCTGGTGAGGTCGGACAAGACGTCGAACCACGCGCTTTTGTTTGGAGTCTTGTCAATGCAGTGGTCGCCAATGTCGCACTGGTCGAGAGCTTCACCCGAGACGCCTCCCCGAGTGAAAAAAAGAATCACCAGAACCGTCTTGGTGCAGAACTCATTAGAATGGCCCGAGCCGGCCTCTTCTCGCACCCAATGAAAACAGATTGTAATCAACCCTAAAGGAGGGGGCCCGTGGCTAATTTCTATCGAGACAACACAGACCTTCGCTTCTATGTCGACAAGTGGATCGATTGGTCCTCGCTGTTCGAGGTCACAGAACGCTTTGGTGACGCACGAGATGCACTCAAGACCGAAACGGATGCGGTCCAGTTCTATACGGACATCCTCGATCTCGTTGGTGAATTTGTGGCCGATGAAATCGCGCCATATTCGAGTGAGATCGACCGCAACGGCGTCCATTTTAACGATGGCGAACCCAGTTTCCCATCCCGTTTGGAGTCCATATTTGACCAACTGAAGCAACTCGAACTCTATGGGATGAACTTACCCCGTGAGTTAAAAGGGCAGAATTGCCCGATGATGCTTTATATGATTCAGACCGAACTTTTCACCAGGGCCGACACCTCGGTGACAACCCACTTCAGTTTTCACGGCGGCATCGCCATGGCCCTTTTGCTATTTTCTATCCGCGAGGGCACCACCACCTTCAACCAGAGTAGTGGCGACATTGTTGACACGCGCTTCGCAGAGGCCATCGAAGAGATCCGACTCGGTCAAGAGTGGGGCTCAATGGACATTACAGAGCCGGATGCAGGCAGCGACATGGCGAAACTCCGTTGCTTCGGCGAACAAGACCCTGCCGGCAACTGGTTTGTCACAGGCCAAAAGATTTTCATCACATCAGGCCATGGGAAATACCACTTCGTCATCGCCCGCACAGAAGCTACCTCGAACCCAGACGACCCGATGGCAGGTTTAAAGGGTCTCTCCTTTTTCCTCGTACCGGGCTATACTGAAGACGCCGATGGCGTTCGCACACGACATGTCAAAGTAGACCGCATCGAAGAGAAAATGGGGCACCATGGCTCGCCAACATGTGCCGTGACCTTTGATCGTTCTCCCGCATTTCTCATCGGCCATCGTGGTGAGGGCTTTAAATACATGTTGACCCTCATGAACAATGCGCGAGTAGGCGTTGGCTTTGAATGCATCGGCCTTTCAGAAGCGGCTTACAGGGTCGCTAAAGACTACGCGGCTGAGCGGCCCTCAATGGGTAAAACCATCGATCGACATGAAATGATCGCAGACTATCTCGAGGAAATGGATGTCGAGATCAGAGGGGTACGGGCACTGGCCATGGAAGCCGCGGTTCAAGAGGAATTAGCCGCACGGACCGAACAACTTGTGGATTCGGGCCTCATGGCGAGTTTGTATGCCGATCACCCGGATGCACAAAAGCACGTTAAAGCTCTCAGCCGGCGCAAGTATTTAGGTCGGCGCTACACACCACTCCTCAAGTACATCGCAGCGGAGAACGCCGTCAAACATGCTCGGATTGCAGTCCAGATACTCGGTGGAGTCGGCTATACGAAAGAGTATCCAGCCGAACAATTGCTGAGAGACGCCGTGGTCATGCCCATCTACGAAGGGACCAGTCAAATCCAAGCTCTAATGGCGATGAAGGACACCCTCGGCGGCATCATCAAGAATCCGCAACGCTTCATCAAAAGACGGGCACAGTTACAGTGGCGGGCCGTCTCGAGTACAGATCCGCTTGGCCGACGCGTTGCTAAGCTCCAAAGTTTATCGTTGGCGACACAGCAGTTTCTGGTCACTAAAATTGCGAAAGGTAAGTTTGCGTCCATCAAAGACCAACCACTCGCCGATTGGCCAGCGCAATTCCTAAAAAATTGGGATCCCAAAAAAGACTTCTCGTACGCGATGCTCCATGCTGAAAGATTAATTCAAATTCTCACGGATGAAGCCATCTGCGAATTGTTGCACAGACAAGCCCAGAGCCATCCCGAAAGGCTACCCTTATTACAGGCTTACTTGGAACGCGCCGAACCCAGATGCAGGTTTCTCCATGACGTCATAACGACGACGGGGGAACGGCTGCTGGCAAAGCTCGATCAAAATGACACAGATGAACGACCTGAGCAGGCAGCCTCGTAAAGGGAAACACGGACGATAGAACAGATGCTCACAAAAATCACCGAGGACGGAACGCCCCAGCTGTTGGATGTACTGGGGTCTACAGCCCATCACGAATGGCACAGGCACAAAAGAAATTGAGCGTAAGCAAAGGTACCACTGATCGGGTATGAACATTGCATAATGTATGAGTATCGAGTAGGGTGTGTGCGGTTTGGACGGACGTACGCACAAGCGAAACCAGTCTTCGCAATACGATAGACTCAATGCTTTGACGCGAGGCTGCCTCAAAGTAGGATGTAAATGGGGGATTCCAGGATGACGATCCAGAGAAAGCGCATTTTAGGCTATTTGGTACTATCACTCGCTCTATTGCCAGCGTGCTCCGATGAGCAAATTCAGGCACCGCAGACAAACCAGCCGAATGCCGGAGCTTCACTCCCAGGCGATACAGGGAAAGCGGACGGCCTCCAATTCCAAGTCGCAGATTATTTCAAAAACACCATCAAGATGAACTTGGCAGACCTCACGGACCGGGTCGCGGTGATGGCAACGGACGAAGTGAACAGTCTCCTAAGCCGTGTTCCTTTCGCCGACATTCGTGTCTCGGAGACCGCACTGTTCGGGTTGAATGCCGGGCTGGCTGACGGGTCGACCATCGGCAGCATCGATGACATCGCCGATGGACTCACAGCGCAATACGGCGACCAAAGTCTGGTCGCCCAATTAAACGAGACGAGGCGACGATTTCTTACCAGTTCGAATCATTCACTGTACGCCGAGAGCGAGTTCAGCGTACGTGCAGACGCCTCCGGAGCGTTCAAGACCGCCGCAGACGATTTCGATGTTCAATTGGGTTTCGACCCGTCCATCGACTTGGTCGCCAAGACGGTCTTTGCACACGACTCCAACTATCAGGCCGTTTTAACAAACCCACTTCAAGCTGCACGGGAATTGCGCGGGTTTGTCTTGCCCCGAGACATCGATGACCTGCGTAATCTGTTGCCTGGAGAAAGTGTCAATTTAACGGGCACCGGGGTCTTGGGCTTCAACATCGGAGCAAACCTTCCGATCTTCTCCTTCAACCCAGTCGATTATATGGTGCTGACGGCGCGCTTTGATCTCGGTGGTAGAGTACGGACGTCAGGGCTGATCGACATTCAGTACATTCGAGGCGACGGTTCGAATCTGATCATCGACGTTGGTCTGACCAATGCCTACGACCGCCAACACAAAGTGTCTTTTGAAAGCGGCTATGGGCTAGAAGGCATCCCTCCCCTTCTCGAGGTGTCTGTCGGCAGTCGCACATACTCACTCGGACAGATCGCCGAGCAGCTCGTCGAACGACGACTCTCGCGCTCAGGCCTCCTGAGCTACGGCATTTCAAGCGTCACTCGCAATTCGCAACAACGCCAAAGCATTCAACGATTTAGCATTGACCTCAATCAGAGCTCCCGTGAGCTTGACCAAGCCATCAAACAGGTCGCCGGTGGGGACCTCCGCTTGATTCAATCGCTCGCCGACCGCCGCAACTCAGGTGTTAAGGAAATGGTCAGCTTTGAAAGACAAATCACCGAGAAGTTTAAGCATCTCGGTGCCCATTTATCCAGCATGCGTTTTTTCTCTAACTCCAATCAACGAGACGGCAAGGTGGTGGTACACCAAAATGGCACCGTGGATGAACTCTTGTTTAGTGAATTAGAAACACGCTCGGGCCGCTTTTTTACGGATTGGGGCTTCAAGCGAATGATCTTGACCAATCAAACGTGGCGCGATGGTGTCTACGAAGGGGCGACATCCAACGTCAGGCTCGCCGTGAGCGAGAGTGATTCGTTTACGGATCGAGACCAAGTGCTCGACCATGTGGATACAGCACTGCTGTCCGTCATTGATTTCGAGTCTGCCTACACTGAACTCACGCGCGCCTTCGAGGAACTGCAACACGAGGTTGATGAACATTGCGCTAGATGTGACGACCGAGGAGACTTTGCCTGCAAAAGACGCTACGAGCGCTGCATTGACGAGCTCATTTCTGATGCTGAAGTAACCGAATGGCGCGGCCGTCTCCAGTCCATGACGAACAATGCTATCGGGCAGCTAGACAATCAAGGATACAGCTCGCTGTACGATGATCGACAAGCGATGGCCCGGCAACTGCTCGAACTCAAACTTCACTTATCATCAGTTAAGGAACTCCCCGTTGCCTTGGCTGACGTGACCGGCCGAACGTCAATCCTCTCTGACTATCGGGTGTCCCAGCAGGGCCTGAATCAATTGTTTCGAAATACATCGCCCGATGCATTCCGCCAACGCTTGGAGGAAATGCTCACGATGATCGTGTCTAAACGGTCTCGAGAATATGACACAAAATTCGAGCGTGCCCTCGGCTGGCTGGACGGAAAACGGGAACTCATCAATGACATGGTAAACATCTACATCGATGCCCGCAAACGGTACATCGACCTTGACGATTCAAGTCGGATCAATGTGGCCGGACGCAGTATTGGCGACGGCGCCTTTGTCATCACCCAAGGAGCAGGCTCCGAGGAAGATGGTGCCGACCCAACCTTGCTCAGCATCGCGGAGCAAAAAGCAATTCTGAGTGCGAATATGGTCGAGAAGTTGGTGGATCGCGGCCGACAGCTGAACCTGGTGCAGGCTCTCATCCGTTTGGTGACCCTCGGCCTCGCTAACCCTCGCAGTTTCGAGAGCCATCACCTCATTACCTATACTCTCGTGTCCCTCATCGAACCCGAGCACAGAGAATGGCTTATGTCCCTTGACTTTGAAGAGCCCGCTTTCGCGGACATTCGGCTCTACAGCCGAGGCATCGCCGAAGATGGTCTAATCGAGGTCGGCACATACGACTTGGATGAACTGACATCACCTTAACACACAAGGGCCATTGGATTTCTTGCCTGTTCCTGGTAAGGCGGTTTGAATAATCACGCGATCGCGTCATTATTTCTGTGTACGCCCAGAGGAAACGGTCTTGAGATTTAAGCCCAGTCCATATTTACGCCCACGGTCAAATCCTGCGTGGCTTCCGTTCATCCTTGCTTTTCTCTGGTTTCTTCCTGGCAGCATTGCGCACGCCCAAGATTCCGATCAGGACGGCCTGACCGATGCCCAGGAACTTGAATTCGGCTCTAACCCTCTCAAAGTCGACACGGACGGCGACTTTCTGACGGACCGACAAGAATTTGAGTACGATACGGACCCGACAAACCCCGACACCGACTCCGACGGCCTATCAGACTTCGCAGAAATCCGGATCCACAGCACTTTTCCTTTGGTCAGCGATTCAGATGGCGGTGGAGTTCTTGATGGTCGAGAAGTCTTGGTCGATCGGACTAATCCTCGCAATCGCGTCGATGATCAAATTGATTCGGACGGCGACGGACTGCTGGATGGACAAGAACGGCTACTCGGAACCAACCCCTATAAACGGGACTCCGACGATGATTGGCTGGACGACAGTGTTGAGGATTCAAACGGCGATGGAGTATCCGCAGGCGACATAGACGATGATTCTCGTTTTGAGCCATCAGAGGGTGAAGAGACAGACCCCCGTGTTGCGGACGCAGACAACGATGGGCTTCATGACGGATGGGAACAGTTCTACGGCACAGATCCGTTCAATGACGACACGGATGGAGATGGCGTACCAGATGGGTTAGAGCACGCCAGTCGGCGTTCGGACGACCTGCTCGTCAACTGTCTTGATCCGTTCGAACCCGATTCTGATTTTGACGGGTTACCGGACGGACAGGAGTTGGACGATCCTTTACTCAACCCCTGCTCTGCCGACACCGACCTGGACGGCATACTCGATTTCGTTGAACTTGCTGACGGAACCAATCCCAGCGAAGCGAATGAGGCCAGTCAAGACACCGATGGCGACCAGCTCAGCGACCGATTTGAGCGAGAGGTGACACAAACGGATCCGGACCGTCCCGACACCGATTCCGATGGACTATCGGATGCCGAGGAGTTCTTTGCTCTAAACAACCGATATTTGACCGATCCCAACGACGCTGACACCGATGACGATGGGCTGCTCGATGGTAATGAGCGTGGGGTCCGCCGCCGAGATCAATCCATTGGTGGCACAAATCCTGCCGATCGGGATACAGACACCGACGGCTTAAGCGATGGTCTCGAACTGGGCCTCACCGAACCGCAACTCAATCAGGCAGGTCAATCCAACACACGGCCCGGGGTATTTGTCGCAGACGCAGACCCGACGACCCAAACAGACCCCCTGCTTCAGGACTCGGATGGCGATGGACTGAGAGATGGACAGGAAGACGGTAATGGCGATGGCCTGCGGCAAAACTCCGAGACGGACCCCAATATTTACGACACCGATAACGATGGAATGGATGATGGCTGGGAAGTCCGCTATTCGCTCGATGAAAATTGTGCAGCGGGCATTGATGGGCGCCTCGACCCACTTGACGCATCTGACGGAGGCGCAGACCCAGATGGTGATGGATTATCCAGTCTCTTTGAGTATCAACTCTTTGAGGTCGACGGAGATCGAGTCGTAGCGGAAGCGACCAATCCGTGTGATCCCGATACAGATGAAGACGGATTAACTGACGGCACGGAGGTTCGAGGTGCTTATGGAGCCGGGTCAACGTCCCCGACAAATCCAGACACCGACGGTGATGGCCTTCTGGATGGTCAAGAAGATGTTGATGCTGACGGCGAATGGGATCCCGACCGTGAGGCAAACCCACTGTCCAGAGACACCGATGCCGATGGGCTTCTCGATGGTGAGGAAGACCGCAACGGCAATGGGCTCACCGACACGGGTGAAACCGATGTTCTCGATGCCGACACCGATGGAGACGGACTGAGTGATGGCGCCGAACTCAATGTAGCCGGCACCAATCCTCTTAACGATGATACCGACTCCGACGGCCTATCCGATGGACTTGAGCTCGGTTCGGTCCGTGACTTAGACCCGAATAGCATCACAGACCCGAGAAAAGCAGATACCGACAACGACGGCATTCCAGACGGCGCCGAAGACCGCAATCGTAACGGTCGTGTTGATCTGACCGAGTCAGATCCGCTCGTAGCGGACACCGATGGTGACCTCCTGAACGATGGGGAGGAGGATCGCAATTTCAATGGACGCTTTGAGCCAGATCGCGGTGAGACTGACCCAAGTCAGGCGGATACAGACAGGGGTGGGATCGACGACGGCACCGAGGTTCTTATCAACAACACCGACCCGCTTGACCCCTCAGACGATTTTAGTGGCGATTCCGATGGAGATGGAGTGAGCGATGAGGACGAAGCTGACAACGGGACAGACCCAAGCCTTGCGGACTCCGATGGCGACACAATTTCCGATGGGGATGAGTTTGGCAGCAACCCTGATGACCCCCTAGATTCTGACCAAGATGGACTCATTGATGCTTTGGACCTGGATTCCGACAATGACTCGATCCCCGACCGCTTCGAAGCCGGTGACGATGACCTGACCACGCCCCCCATCGACAGTGATTCTGACGGCATTGCCGATTTTCGGGACCTCGATTCGGACAACGGCGGAGTGAGCGACGAAACAGAAACCAATCTACACGAAACCGACAGGCTTGATCCAAGTGATGACGGCTATGGCTGGTTCGAGGAAAACGGTCGCCTCGGCGGGGGGACGGCTGGCTGCACCTCAATCGAAACGTCGTCTCCCCTCGGTTTATGGGTCTTCATGCTGATTGTCTGTATACGGCCGCAACGACTGGCAGTCTGGATTCGTCAGCGATGATGAACCGAGCCGCCTCACTCTTTGTTCTCTTACGCAGCAGCCTACTCTATGGGGGCTTGTGCCACAGCGCAGAACATCCAGATGCGCGTAACACACCTATCAGTACACGAATTTACTACCCGGATCCGGGAACCAGCGCACTCAATATCGGTCGTGCAAGCCTCCTGCGACATCTGGACTTACATCTAGAATCGCAGCTGCAAAGTGCCTATCGACCACTGGGTGTTATCGATAACGATGGGCGCTGGATGCGGAGCCTGGTCGAGCACCAGCAGATGCTTCTCGTAGGGACCGCTGTTGGCCTATTTGGGCGTACGCAACTGAGCCTTCAAACGGTGGCCCTCTTGCATCAGTCAGGCAATCTGCCTGGCCGAGGCCTCGATGGACTCCAGACCTCTGGGCTGGGCGACCTGCGTGTCACGACTAAAACGAGAGTTTGGTCGGCACAAAACATGGACGTTGCTATCGAACTGCCGGTTATCTTGCCAACAGCAACCGACGACGCTTGGCTTCGTGAAGCCGGTGCAGTATTCAGCCCAAGTCTACTCATTACCCGTTCAACAGGGCCCAGTAAGGTCACCTTTCGCCTGGGCTACGAGTTCCGTAAGGACATAGATATCCTTGGAATCGAGCAAGCCGATAGACTCCTTGCGGGGTTTGTTGCCGAATACTCACCAGCCGTAGTTCATGGCCTGACTTTGGCGACAGGCCTATCAAATTATCTCCAATATCCATCCTTCGGAACATCAAGTGCCGTGTCCTCAGAGTGGGTGGGTGGGTTCTACTATGACGTAACCCGCTCACTTAGGTTGGGATTGGCAACCACGGCGGGGCTAACCGAGAGTGCGTCTTTACCAGCTTTCCAAGGGATTTTTGAGATTAAGTACCTCCACCCGTTTGGCAATCACCCCCCGGATTGCAGTCGCCCGAATTCGTATTTACACGACCCTCGCTGTGAGGCTCCAGACACCGACAGAGACGGCATCAAGGATCCGGCGGATACCTGCCCGTCCGAGCCCGAAGATCAGGACGGCTACAAGGACGATGATGGCTGCCCGGACCCTGACAATGATAACGATGAAATTCTCGACGTTGATGATAAATGCCCCATCGACGCTGAAGACAAAGACGGCTTTGAAGACGAGGACGGCTGCCCTGATTTAGACAACGACCAGGATGGCATCGGTGACGCCGATGATAAGTGCCCAGATGAGGCCGAAAACATAAACCAACTCGATGACGGCGATGGCTGTCCTGAGCCTGACCAGGATAATGATGGGGTGTTAGATGATAAAGACAAATGCCCGACTGAGCCCGAGGATAGAGACGACTTTGAAGATGAGGATGGCTGCCCGGATCCAGACAATGACCAGGACAAAATCCTGGATGTAGATGACATCTGTCCCGACCAGCCGGAGAACTATAACAACGTGAAGGACGAGGACGGGTGTCCAGATAAAGTTCTGGCCATTAAATCCAAAGGAGAGATCCGCATCACAGAGGAAATCCATTTCGATCACGGGCAAGTCATCCCGACACGCAAAAGCCGAAAAGTATTGCGTGCGGTGCTTCGAATTATCGAGAGGAATCCTGGTCTTTACGTACGAATTGAAGGGCACACCGATAATCTCGGCGGAGAAGACTTTAACCGCTATCTGTCCCAGGCAAGAGCTCAAGCAATTCGAGATTACTTAGTTCGAAAATCAAAGAAATCAAGCCAAATAAACGCGCGATTGTCGGCTGAGGGCGTCGGTAAAACGAGCCCGAAATCAACCAATAAGAACAAAAAGGGTCGTGCGAGCAATCGACGGGTACGCTTCATCATCGAAAAAACAGCCGACTGACGAGTCGGCTTCGAACGAAGGGGCAGTTCAACGGATTGTGCAGTCAGTCATCGGTTTCTGCCGCGTCTAGCGGCTGCGGGATGACATCGGAGGGCTCCTCGTCATCCGTATCCGCAACATCGGGGTCGTCATCGCCCGTCCGTGCTCCAATCAGATAGTCCTCATCAAATGTGGCCCCCGCCAAATCGGCCCCCTTAAAAGACGCGTTTGCAAAAACGGCCCCTTCAAAGCTGGCATTCTCGAAATTGGCACCGGTAAACACACCAGATGAGAAATCGGCCCCTTCCGCGTGAACGCCCGCCATCGATACATCGTTGAGCGACGGAACCAGAACACCATCATCGGTCAAAATGCTATCGCTTCGCTGGGCAACCATATCGAGCATCTCGTTTGTTGCGCGCACCCGACCTGCCAGAATCGAAGCCAGATTGTGATACAGTTTCAGTCGCATACCGAATTCGGATTCCTCAAGGACAGACAATTCGATCTCAAGAATGACCGTATTCCCCTCAGCGACGACCTTTGCAGACCTCGGAGCCCGATCGACAATGCCAACCTCGCCAACGGTCGCACCGGGCTTCAGGGTCGCGATGAGTTCACTGCGGCCAGCTAAAGAGCGGTACACACCAGCCTGTCCGCTCACCACGATGAATAATTTAGTGGCAAGAGTACCTTCGGCGATCAGGACATCACCGCCAGATAATTCGCGGCGCCGAGACCGATGCATGAGTGTTGTCAGTTCGCTATCATCAAAATCGGCGAAAAGCGGAACACGCTCACGCAAAACTCGCATACTTTGGGCACTTAAAGAGACCACCAACCCTCCTGAATCTATCACCACCATGAAGGAAACGGATACCCACGCTTGTGTCGCCACGGCGACGCAAAAAGTTTGTATTGGGTAATAGCCACAACCTTTGCGGTCAACGCAATAACAATGTAACCTAGACCTTACCAGGATGGAAACCTATCGACCTCGGAGCATCTGTTTTGCCACGACTAATCAAACTTGCTGCCGGATTGCTGCCTGCATGTTTTTTACTCAGCCTTACGGGCTGCGATGAGGGCTTAAGAGCCGAACAAACCGGTACGATACAACTATCAGCCCCATCATTTGTCATCCCTAAAAAAGTCCCGGGCGAAATGGCGGAGCAATCCATAACGGTTCGCAACGTTGGCTCAGGCGTTTTACGTCTCATCAATTTCACAGGCCAATTTGGGTCGGAGTTCGACCTCTACTGGTCCCGTGGTGACGAAGCGCAGCAGCGGCGAGGGATTGAGGATGGCCGCAATTACTTCCCTGACGCCATCGACTTGGCACCAGAAGAGACCATGCGACTTCATCTCACCTATTTGGCACGCCAGCCCATCGTTCCACGAGGTCGCATCACCGTTGAAACCAATGACAGGTCCAATCGAAATCTGGCGATTCCAATCGAAGGTGCCGAATCAGGTGCCGAGTTGAGCGTTATGCCGACGGCCATTGATTTTGGTCGAGTTCGAGCTGGCGACGAGGCAGAGGAAGTTCTGGTCGCCACCAATTTCGGTCAAACCACACTCATCATCGACGACATGACCATCAACGGCTCTCAAGATTTCAAACTTTCCATTGGAGGCGTCAACCCCGCGGAGAATCCCATCATTCTCCAAGACCCCGACCAAGACGGTCAACCCGGCTTGTCTCCAAATCGCACAATAGAGATCACCATACGCTATGCCCCGCCGGTCTCAGGGCCGGACGATGGGGAGTTGAGCATCACCAGTAATTCAATCGTACCCATTACCAATATTCCCTTGACCGCCAATGGATCATCTCCCTGCATTCAAGTGGTGCCGGACCGAATTGATTTCGGTGCAGGTCTCCTCGGCGGGTTAAATCCACGGCCACTAACAATCGAGAGCTGTGGGCTAGAACCCCTACGAATTGACGCACTCAGACTCGAGGCGGGTCACGAGGCGTTTTCCATTGCCGATGACACTGTCCCCGCTTTACCGCTTCGTCTCCCTGCCGCAACACTCAGCGAAGAACAACAAGAAAATCCCGGGCACAACCTTGTGGTTCAGTTCACGCCCGATGAAGAGATCGCTTACGGCGGGTCACTCTTTATAGAAAGTAACGACCCCTACACTCCGGTCATCGAGGTGCCGCTTAACGGAAGAGGAAGCCAAAATGAATGTCCGGAGGCCCGAGTGACACAGGAGGAATACTTGGTCGCGCCGCTAGATGTCATTACGCTAGATGGATCAGCATCAACTGACGCAGATGCGCCAGACGGGCGGCCAATCCGCTATGAATGGACCGTGATTCAAAGACCAACCGGTTCAACGGCTGCACCCGTTGAGTCCTTCACTGACCCTGTAAGGCCTCAAGAAGGAGGCCCTTCAGACGACAGCGCAACGCCAACGGCGGAATTTTTCGTCGACATTGCAGGCGAATACTTAATCGAATTAACTGTGACCGACCGGCTGGGTGCGATGGCACCCAGTGACCCCTGCCCTCAACCTGGCTCAAGAGTTAGAATTGTCGCAGAGCCGCTGGCTGACATTCATGTCCAACTGCTCTGGACGACCCCTCGAGACAGCGACGATGATGATATGGGAGCAGATGTTGATCTTCACCTTGGACATCCAGCACGAATGGGCTGGTTTGACGCGCTCTACGACTGCTACTACGTAAATCCAAGACCGGATTGGGGCATCCCGAATCAATTCGCCGATGACCCGTCTCTTGACATAGACGACATCGGGGGCGGTGGCCCAGAAAATATCAATCTGGATAATCCAGAGAGTACTCAACGACTCGGAGGTCCCTACGACGTTGGGGCACACTACTTCCGAGCGTCAATGGCAAACTTCGGTGGCGGTGACTACGGGACGAGTATTGCAACCGTCAGAATCTATCTCGCTGGAGAGTTGGCCTATGAGGGCGAAAAAGAGCTTCGTGAGACGAACGACTTCTGGGAGGTCGGCAGCATTGTTTGGACGGACGACGAACAACGATTTCTAGAAATAGACCGTGTCTTCGAATCGTCCCCATTCGGGCAATAATCCAAGCGACCAGGCGCCTTCAGAGCAGCGTCCATGTGACCCGGCCGTTTTAGAATGAGCATAATGGTGATGGCTTAGCCGGGCCCGAGTCAACTGAAGTTCCCGCACCGCACCCGCCAAGATTGATCAAAATGCGCAACATTTATCAGACTCTGGACTGACTGCTCTTCGGTTTTGGCACATCTGTTTGCACCCTAGAGCGGCTCTCCATAGACCTGCAGTTCACCTAAGGTCGCCCGGTCGCCTGCGCTTTGGTCGATGTAAAACGTCACGTATCGAGCGGGCTGACACAAGCCAAAATCAACTAAGTTTGGCTGTCCATGGGCTGGTGCGGGGCCTTCGTCGCCCGACCCAACTTCAATCTCTTCAGCCTCCTCGTCAGCTACGGTCATCCGCCAAACCCGTGCGCCTTTGGTGAGTCCACCTCGGTTCGAATTGTACCAACGGGCGGAGCATACGCTGTACCGCGCTCCAAGGTCTACCCGAGCCCATCCGGTGTTCGCGTTGGACTGCCAGCTTCCAAAGGTTACCTGCCCATCATTTACCCGAGCAGCTTCAGCTGGATTTCCGCTCACGGTAACCGGTTTACCGAACGCTAGATTCGCACAATTCGGGCAGAAGTCACACGAGTCCCCTAAGCCGTTACCATTGGAATCCCGCTCGGGGCCGGTCGGATCGAGCGGACAAAGGTCCACGACATCGGGCACCTCATCCTGGTCTTGGTCTTCAATCGTGAACAGTTTTCTGAAGTATTGGCGGGTGCCCCCGTCAGGATTACTGACGAAGCGCGCCCCCATCTCTACATCGAACCCCAAGTATCCACCGCCAATCTCACTGGGTGATGGGCCATCCGTTGGTACATTCGCCCAAGGTACGCTATCAAAGCCCAAAGTCATCCAGCCCTCTTCGATGCTGCCATCGATTTGGATCGTGCTCGATTTCCAGCCAGACGAGCCTGTGCGAATAAGAAGTGACCCAAATTTAAGTCCTGCTACGAGGGTCGGACCAACTCCGGTCCCATCAACTTCAAATGCAATGACATTGGAACCGGGCTGAACACGAAGATAATGCCGTTCGCCTGCGAGCCATTCTTGCCCGGTTCCGGCTTCGTCACCGTTGAGGTAGACGGTGTAACTGTCATCGCCATCGACAATTAACTCGGCCAAGGGCACAGACGCTCGATTCTCAATTCTTATATCGTCGACACCAACATCGAGTGGAAGATTGCTCCACGTGGTCGCGGTAAATTCAACGGTCGCCGACCCAGCACCAGCCACAGCATCCAGAGGCACTACGTACCGTTGGTAGCCGTCACTGCGAATATGCGTATTTCCCTCTGATTGGCTGATGACATGGGTCCAACTTCCCCGATCGATGGTTTTAATGTGAACTTTGAAGCTATGCTCTTGAGGCGCATTGAAATGTTTTACCCAAAAGCTCATTTCTGGTCGGTCTAATGGCCTCAGATCGACGGGCGGCAAAAGGCGAACAGTGTCCGTTGACGCGAGCCCTCGTAAGCCAAGCCGACTCACGAGCCGCAGCGCAGTCCCGACATTTCGGCCAACGTTTTCCGCAAGTGTCCAACGACCAGCGATTTTTTGAAGGCTAGGCACGTCCTCGTCAAAGTCCCAGACCACAGGGGCTTCGACAGCGTCGGTCGTTTCACTGGCCCCGATCAACATTCTGGATATATCGACTCCAAAGTAGGCATCATTGGTTGTGCTGACTTCAAGGAACAGCTCCACTGCCGCCAGACCGCCAAGGCCGTCTAATGGAATATCAATACGCTCAAACTGACCATTGCGGAGGTCACGTCCCACGGGATCAATGATTGGGATCACAATGTCCTCAGCCTCTGTCTTCGCTCTCATGATAAAACGCTGCCGATCCGCACGCATTGCGTAACGAGCCCAGACCGAGAAAACCGGTTGTTCAGTGTCACTGAAGTCAAAGTGCCCGAGACGCAACCGAACTGAACTGTTCAGCACTTGACCCATCGCGGAACTCCTGAGTGAAGGCTGTCCGATGGGCTCCTCCACAACGCCCCACCCGCCAGTCTCGCGTTCGATGGTTTCATCCGGCACCCAAGCGTCAAAAGGAAGCGAGCGCGTGATCATGCTGCGGAAATCGACGACTTCGACATCATCCAAGATCACGTTGGGGGCACTATTGCCCATGTGCTGATACCGAAACTGCAGGCGAACATCGGGATCACCAATGAGACTAGAGAGATCGACAGTGAATTTTTCGAAGTATCCATTGTTTCCCGATTCGACTGGGATAACCTCAACAATCTCTCGATTTGGATCCGATGGCATCAGGTGCACACTCAGCCGATTTTGAGCACTGAAAGCCCCATGCTTCATCCAAAAACTGAGTACAGGCCGTTGACTGCCACGAAGATCTAAGCCCTGGGCGAGCTCTAAAATACCAACCCCTTTCCGAGACGCTTCAAAGGAAGAGTGTTCGGCAGCGGTTGCCCCGTCCCAAGCTGTCCGCCCTACATGCCAGATGTTTCCGAGCTGATTCCAACGCGTCAAATCGTCGAATGAATCGAAAAAAGGAAGGACATGAGAGGGGAGCATGGGCCTTTCATCGACCTTAAAATTATCGATCCAGACACCAAGGCCAGCGTTGTTTCGGTTGCCAAACCTGAGCTCGATAGAAATGTCGTCACGGCCAGCGTAGTCCGTCAGGTCGACCTGGTACGTTCTAAAATCACGGCCCAAATTACGGGTGCCAACTAAATTAACTGTCTCGATTCTGGACCCATTCGCAACAATCCCTACGGTAAAATAATCTCTAACCAGGTCAAATCGCCCCTGAAACCAAACCCTTGGCTGATATGCATTGGTGAGGTCCAGAGTTGACGTCTCAATCCTGTACGTGGTCCCCGTGTTGGACCGACCGACCTGGTCTACCAGACCGAACTCACCGTCCACAGCGGCCTCTACGCTCGTGGTCCAACCGCCAGAGTGAATGGTCCACTGGTCCAAGCCATTCTCAAAATCATCGTAGAAATAAAGGTCTTCACAGGCATCACCACGCTGGTCGCCGAAGGTATTTTCCTGACCTGGATTGGCAGCCAGTGGACAATTGTCTGCAACATCGTCAATACCGTCATTGTCTGAATCTGGGTCACAGGCATTTCCGAACCCGTCGCCATCGTCATTTGGCTGGGTCGGGTCGTAGACATCAGGACACGTGTCTACGTCTCCGCAAATCCCATCCTGGTCAATGTCGTTGTTCGGATCGAGACCACAGGCATCGCATAGATCACCAAGGCCGTCATCATCGCGGTCAATCTGCGCCTCATTAGGTACATCGGGGCAGTTGTCGTTAATGCCACAAATCGCGTCCCCGTCTGGGTCTGTCGGACCAGAGGCAACGCATTCATCGCATGCGTCACCGATGCCATCCCCGTCTAAGTCAGCCTGTAGGGGATTTGTTACGTCCGGGCAATTGTCTCTGTCACCGCAAACACTGTCTGCATCACCATCATTAAGCTCATCGCCTGGACATAAATCACATGCGTCACCTAAGCCGTCGCCGTCTTGGTCAAGTTGTTCCGGGTCAGCTGCAAGCGGGCAGATATCGACATCGCCACAGACGCCATCTTGATCTCGATCATTATCCCCGTCATTCGGGCAAATGTCACACGCATCACCAATGCCATCTCGGTCTCCATCAAGCTGTTCGCGATTCTCAGCATCCACGCAGTTGTCGACGGAGCCACAAATCCCATCTCTGTCATCATCGTTCAGCGGATCCAACGGACACACATCGCATGCGGTCCCAATACCGTCTACATCGTCATCGACCTGTTGAGCATTTTCAACCGACGGGCAATTATCAACATCCCCACATACGGAGTCCGAGTCGGTGTCATTTTCAGGGTCATTGGGGCAGATGTCGCATTCATCACCGAGCCCATCTAGGTCGGCATCTGCTTGGTCGGGATTCAAAACGCGGGGACAGTTGTCCTGGCTGTCTATCAGACCATCTCCATCTTGCTCGTCGTCACACGCATCACCGACGCCATCTAGGTCTAGGTCAGCCTGGTCAACATTCTGGACAACTCGGCAATTATCAACATCATCGGCGATTGAGTCGCCATCGGTATCATCGTCACAACCATCACCTAGACCGTCTCCGTCAATATCTTCCTGCGCTGTATTCTCAACGTACGGACAGTTGTCGTCGTCATTAAGAATTTCGTCCCCATCGATATCAAAGTCACACGGATCACCCAGGCCATCTCCGTCCTGGTCCTGGCCACCATCCGAAGGATCGAAGGGACAGAGGTCCGCGTCGTCGCTGACACCGTCATTATCATCATCATCATCACATGCATCACCGAGACCATCTTCATCGTAATCCCCCCGCTCGGGGTCGGCTAGATCCGGGCATCCGTCCGCTTCGTCTGCAACACCATCACCGTCATCATCTGGATCACATTCGTCCCCGATGCCATCCTCATCCAGGTCTGCCTGATCTGGGTTTGGGCTGTACGGACAGTTATCAGCATTATCAGCAATCCCGTCAGCATCACTATCTCGAGATCCAATATCGACGCCAAAATCCGAGACCGGTTGTGCAGCCTCATCGCCACCACAATTGACCAGCCAAACCAGAGATAAAAAGGCGATTAATAGCCTGTATGACACCGCTTCCTCCTCAAAGCACCTATCGCGAGCAAAAAGATAAAAGCCATAACGGCTCCTTGCTCATCGGATGCGACCGCACATCCACTCGATCCTGATGAGGTGCCAGATGCGACGCCTCCATCATTCAAATTATCAACATCGCCGTCATTCAAGACGCCGCCATCGGTATCGACCGGTCGCGAGCCGGCCGTTCCGCCAGCCCCACTACTTCCGCCTGCCGAACCCATGGTGCCCCCTGTGCCGCCGGAGCCACCGGCTGAACCGCCCATTCCAGATGAGCCGCCGCCTCCGCCAGCACCGCTCCCGCCATCACCGCCCATACCGCTCTGTTCGCCAGCCCGTTGGCCACCGTCCAATTCAGCTAAGTAGCCAAACGCGAAAAGCGTGGGTGCAATGGATTCTTGCAGGGTAAACTCGTTCAGCACCGGTACAAATGAGACATCCGCAAAGCGTTCGCCCATAGGCCACTGGGCCATCTGAGGAATAAACGCCTCGCGAACGGCCGATATGACACCCTGATTCTCCAAACAACTATCGGATCCACAGGGTCCATACACCGTGATCCCAGGCACCGGTGCGTCGATGTCATCAATTAAACTCAGCAGATGCAAGGGCCGTTCAACAGACCG
>JAYZEG010000030.1:0-102423 GCA_036337435.1 Myxococcota bacterium | reverse complement strand
CAGAGACGATGACGATGACAACCGCCCCATGGGAGAACCAGCGGGCGATGGGGAGCGCTGAGATTAATTAGGGCGAGAGCTGCCCTTTGAGCTGATAGTTCTCCGATGTACTCTGGTGCGCGCCGCTGCTGGCTCCTCCTTTGAGGGTGTGATTCATGTCTACGCCCATGCCGCTCAAAAACAAGAGTTGGCCCTGTAGTCTGTAATTGAAGACATTGGGCTGGGCGTCGCAGGCATCGCCTGCGTTGTCGCCGTCTGCATCCGCTTGGTCCGCGTTTGCCAGATTGGGACAATTGTCGATTCGGTTCGCCACGCCGTCGAGGTCGTCGTCTGGTTCAGGCCTGGTTCCGCCAACGCCACCGGCGCCCATTCCAGCAGTTCCACCAATGCCGCCAGCACCGGTCCCAGCTGTGCCACCGACACCGCCAGCACCTGTCCCAGCACTGCCGCCTATGCCGCCAGCGCCCGTTCCAGTTGTTGCATCGACATCGTCTGCTCCCGTTCCAGCGGTGCCACCGACACCGCCCCCACCGAGATCGGCTCGGTCTGTCGGGCCGGGACTGCTGTCATCACAGCCCCAGAACAATAGGCTCAAGCCAAAAGCCAATATCAGCAGCGTCGATTTCATGATCGTGTCTCCTTGTCTGGAGTCAGAGTCCAATGGGTTTGGCAAAGCGTTTGAGTGCGCACTCTCTTACGACTGAGCCTGTTGCGCACCTACTCAACTCGTCTATCACACATGATCGCTGCACCCTGGTCAAGCATCGGGTGCCTACAAAGCGTGTCCCTTTAACCAATCAGTTGGAACGTGAGCATAGTCTTCAGGGTCGGACGAGGTACGGATAAAACGTTTATTAGAGGCAGGTCACAGAGGTGATATACCGTCGGTCGGTTGCCCCACCAAAGCAGAAGTTTGAAAACCATGTGCAGCGGGTACACCCACCCCAGCCGTAGCAATTGTCCCTTTGTAATACCTCAACACTCCAATCGATGGCCCGACAATGGCCCGCCAAGCGACAGAACGCATCGAGGCTTGATTGGGTCGTACTGCCGGGACAGCAATTGCCTTCTCCTGGAACGCACTCATCTAGGTCCAAGGGCCTAAACGTCATGCCATTGAAATTCAGGGTGTCGATGACGGCTGGTGCGTCGCCTGCAACACAGCGGTCGACATCGCATTCACAGCCTTGGCAAGCGACTTGCTCTTCACATGAGTTATTGCAGCCATTGGCGTCATTATCATCGCCGTCATCGCATGCTTCCCCATTTGCGACATCCAAAATGCCGTCGCCACAAAAGCTGGTCGCCCCATTGATTTGCTGGCATTGGTCGTCACAGACAGTGCAGCTCTCTTGTCCATAATCGCAGTTTTCAATTCTCAGATTGCCGTCGTCGCAGGTCTCAGCACCCTCGATGATGCCGTTTCCACAAACGGCCGGAGGCAGGCAGACTTGAGGGCAGTTGCCATCGGCATCGCAGTCGGCACCGACCGCGTCATCACAGAGGGAAACTCTGGCCATGATGGGGCCTTCAAATACACGGTCCCATCGGTCGCCATCCGCAAGCTTGGACGTGTAGTTGACACCGACGCCGCCCACAGCGAAGGACGAACGACCCCCCATGAGTTTAAGGCCAAGCCAGTAAATGGAGCCCGCCTGCAGTGTAATTGCCCGGCCAAATCGGCCACCCTGCCAGTCTTCCTCGCGTTGTATCGTAAATGTCGCGCGCGCCACTAGCTCACCGGGTCTGCCCAGCTTAGGATCGTGTGTAAACAGGTAGACTTCTGATTGAACGAAGGTCTGTCCTAGGTAGAATTCCACTTCATCGATGTCCAAGTCGGCCCCATCAGGCACCCTGTATTCCACTGCGAAAAGGCGTTCATCATTGGCGAAAGCACCATTGGCGGCTTGGGCATCTTGGTTTACACCGCCTTGGACTTGGCCTGCATCGCATTCGGCGTCTGCTGGACCGATGACCTCGCCTGGCTGCACGTCATCGATGCCGCAACGGTTGGTGTCGCAGTCATTGGGTCCATTGCACAGGTCGCCTTCGCGGCACGGTTCGCACGGGCCACCGCAATCGACATCGCTCTCTTGGCCGTTTCTGATTTGGTCATCGCAGGCGGGCAGCGTACATGCATTGGTGCACTCATCGCCATTGTTCTGGTTATTGTCGTCACAGGACTCGCCATTGGCGTCATCCACGCGACCGTCTCCGCAATAGCTGGTTCGACCATCGACCGTTTGGCAGCGTGCATCGCATACTTGGCAGTTCTGGTCGCCGTAGGCGCAATCTTCCGTGAACGCATTGCCGTCATCGCAGTCTTCGCCGTCTTCGATTATGCCATTGCCACAGACTGGCGCAGGTAGGCAGACAGTCGGACACTGGCGGATGTCGCCGCATGGCGGGCCACAGCGGTTTGATTGACAGTCGTCATTCTGATTACAGATGAAATCGTCACGGCATGGTTCGCACGCGCCGCCGCAATCGACATCGCTCTCTTGGCCGTTTCGAATCTGGTCATCGCAGGCTGGCAGTTGGCACTCATTTGTACAGTCATCGTTACTGTTCTGGTTTTGGTCGTCACAGGTCTCGCCATCTTGCGCATCGACAACCCCGTCGCCACACCGCCGGGTGCGGCCTGGTTGTTCTGTGCAATCAGCCGCACAGACCGTACAGGCGAATTGGCCGTAGTCGCACTCTTCGGTTTCGGTGTTGTTATCGTCACATTGTTCAGGTCCATTGACCCGTCCATCGCCGCAAAACTGGGGTGTTCCTGCCTGTTCGGTGCAGTCAGCGGCACAAATGGTGCAGTTGAGCTCTCCATAATCGCACTCTTCTGTGACGGTGTTGTTGTCATCACAGGTCTCTCCATCTTGCCTGTCGACTGTGCCATCGCCGCATAGGCGAGTTGCGCCGGGTTGCTCGGTGCAATCCGCAGCACAGACGGTGCAGTTTGCCTGCCCGTACGCGCAGTCTTCGGTGATGGTGTTGTTGTCATCACAGGTCTCGCCATCGCCTCTGTCGACTGCGCCATCGCCGCAGACGTGGGTGACGCCGGGTTGTTCGGTGCAATCAGCGGCACAGACGGTGCAGTTTGCCTCACCGTACGCGCAGTCTTCGGTAATGGTGTTGTTGTCATCACAGGTCTCGCCATTGTCTCTGTCGATTGTTCCTTCGCCGCATACATGGGTGACGCCGGGTTGCTCGGTGCAATCCGCGGCACAGACGGTGCAGTTTGCCTCGCCGTATGCGCAGTCTTCGGTGACGGTGTTGTTGTCGTCACATTGTTCTTCAGGGTCGACGATACCGTCGCCACAGAGCCGAATCGCGCCGGGCTGTTCGGTGCAATCGGCGGCGCAAACCGTACAGTTTATTTCACCGTATGCGCAGTCTTCGGTGACGGCATTGCCGTCATCGCACGTCTCCGTATCTTCAACGACGCTGTCCCCACAGACGGCGGCAGGCTGGCATGTCAGTTCGCATTGGTCTGGGTCACCACATTGATGGTCACATCGATCGCTTTCACAATCGTTTGGGCCATCACATTCGTCTCCCACACCGCAGGGCTCGCACTCACCACCGCAGTCCACATCGGTCTCGGTGCCATTCACGATGCCGTCATCGCATCGAGGCACTGGAATGAGTTCGCATCGGTTATCTCGTAGTCGGTAGCCTTCGTCACAACGCTGACAATGCTCAGCGCCAGCCTGCGGACACTGAATGCCTTGGCTTGCAACACCGTTGGCGCAGGCGCATTGCTGAGCCACGCAGTCATCGCCCTCGAGGACAAAGCCTGGGTCGCAGTTAATACACACCGGCTCCCCCTCGACGAGGCAGAGTTCACCGACCGCAGGTTCGCCATTCACACACTCGCAGGTGTTCGCCTGACATTGCCCGTCCACTAAGGTGTAGCCATCATTACAATCACGGCACAGGTTGACGCCGATGCCTGGGCACAGGTCCGGGCTCACAGGGCGTCCATTGGCACAGCGGCAGTCGGATTGGACGCAGATACGCCCTTCTAGTCGATAGCCCTCATCGCATGATTCGCATTGCAGTCGGCCTGGATTCGGGCAATCGAGACCTTGTGCGCCCACGCCGTTAATACACACGCATTGATTTGGCTGGCAGGCTCCGTCGACCAATTGAAACCCATTCATGCATTCGGTGCACAGTGCGTCACCATTGGCGGGACAGGCCGCACCGATGGCACCATTGCCGTTTTCGCATTGGCATAGATTGGGTCTACAACGGCCCTCCTCTAGATAGAATCCGTCATCGCAGGCCTGACATGCATCGCCATTATTAAATTCACAGAATGCATCGGCATCGACCTGCCCGTTGCGACATTGACAGACATTCTCTCGGCAAACAGCCCCATCCAAATGAAAGCCCGCATCACATTCGAGACAAAATTCATCGCCTTCGGCTGGACAAGCGGCCCCCTCGGCAGCCGTTCCATTCGCGCAGACACATTGCCAAGGCTCACAGCGTCGGTTCTGCATCTCATATCCGTCATCGCACACCAGACAAATCTCTGCATTATGCTGGTCGCAGGCAGCACTGACTGCGGCAACGCCGTTTTCACATGTACAGACATTCTCAACGCACACCCCCTCTTCTAGTCCGTAGCCCTCAAAGCAGGCCCGACACCCCGGCGCGCCGTTTTCTGGGCAGTCAGCTCCAAGAAGCGGCACACCAAATGCGCACGTACATTCATTGTCCACGCAGGCTCCATCCACTTCGTGCTGGCCCATTGGGCAGACCAGCGGTGGCATCTCACAGGCAGTTCGTTCGATGGTCGAACAGCGCGGCTCAGCATGACAGGTGTTGAGCACTTCGCCTTCGTTTCGGCAATACCACCCGGTCATGTCACCGAGGCTGAATTGAGTACCCACCATCGACCGTGTGCTAAACAGGATATTGTTCTCATAGTCGGCCGCCTTTTGTGCGGCCTCAGTGGCCATTGAACCCGGCTCGAACGGACCGATGATTTCTCCACCAATGGCACCGATGCTGTCCGTATTGAGGCCGTGGAACTCGATGGTATTAATGCCACTGGGCAGCGAGAGACGCCGGATATACCACGTGCGGGACGCATCGATGCCTTGTGGCGTCTCGAATACCAGCTGACCGTTGACCATCAGTCGAGCTTGCTCATCGCCGGAAATTCCAACGAGGTAGTCGCCAGGCGTATCGGTACTCAAGCAGTGAGAAAACCCAATCCATTCATTGAAGGGTTCAAATCCAGCTTGGTCTCGGACTTGCCAATCGCAGGCCCACACACCCGCTTGATTGAGGCGTCCACTGGTTTGGTCATCCGGTGATTGAGGCCCCCATCGGTCTGATATGACACGGTCATTATCTGGGTTTCCATCCGTATCTTCATAGTGGGCGCCATCGGTGCCGTAGCGAGACGTTTGCACACCAGAGCAGACGGGACGACTGATGGCATGTTGGACAGCCCGTTGTGAACTGACAGAGGCACATGAGTCTTGCCCCGGTGCCACATCGAACCCGTCTGGACAGACGCAGGCGCCGGCCATGAGCTCAGCCGGTTGGTCGCAATTAGCCCGAGACAGTGGATGGAGTGGTTCAAAGCATTGAGGCGATTCGCCGCGCCAGCATTCCGGTGAGCCCGCTGGTTCACACCAGGCACCCTCCGGCGTACATCGACCAATGGCTCGGCACTGCTCCAAGGTACTCGCATCCGGGTCGAGCATCTGATCTGGTGGACTCATACCCGAATCCGTTGGCACCAATCCGCGGTCGGAGAGAGCCCCCCCGTCATTGGCAGGCCCCGTGTCTTCGCCCGGATTCATTGCGTCTTGGCCACCGTCTGACACGACAGCGTCAGTCGACGATGTCCCATCCGGATTAGACCCGTCTGAATCTCCACCACCATCACAGCCGAAACCGGCCAACAAAATTGCTAAACAGGCAAGCCTTTTCACGCGACCCTCCTCCCTTTATCCGGGCTTAGTGCCGTCGCCGACGAAGCCCGAAGCAGGCAAGAATCAACATCAGCCAGCCCACTGAGCCGGTTGAGTTGGTCTGTGAGCAGCCGGCCGATGACCCGCCATCTTGATTGGCGACGCCACCGTCGGCATTCGCCTTCCCCGGGATGACCCCGGCGTCCATTTCATTCTTTGGAATGACCTCTTCGCAAGCAGCCCGTCCAATCCGGTCACCGTTTTGCCGTGTACATGTGGCTTCTGTTGTCAAAATGGGTGCGGCACCGGGTATGGCGCAGCACACCTCATTGGCGCATAGGTCTGGTTCAGCGATTTCACCTTGGCATGTTGCGCGGGCGACCTCATCAAAACGCTCGGGAGCGACCTCACAGCAAACGCTCTCACAGGCTTGTGCATCGGCTGCTTCACCACCAAGTTCTGTACACTGTGCTTCCGACAGGTTACGAGCGTCGCCGTTCGGTGTGAGACAGCAAACATTTGAACACCACTCACCCGGCGCCTCCTGACCGCGGTTTGCCCGACACATATCACCGCTCATCTCGAGCCGGTCGCCGTTAGGCAGTGCGCAGCAGACTTGGAGACAAATCGCTGCATCTCTGACGGCACCGCCCTGCGCCTCACATTCGATGGCCGAGATGTTCTCGAAATCATCAGGGCTGAGTTCACAACAGATGACATCACAGGCGTCAGGTTCGCCGACCAATCCACCTTGGGACTCGCATTGAGCAGGTGCCATATTCGATGCAGTGCCGTTTGCCATGAGGCAGCATACAGGCTCTTCGCACCATTCGGC
Organism: Myxococcota bacterium; assembly: GCA_036337435.1. GTDB lineage: Bacteria > Myxococcota_A > Bradymonadia > UBA7976 > UBA1532 > UBA1532. The sequence goes on along the minus strand of JAYZEG010000030.1, from coordinate 95,652 downwards.
TGGAACAGCGTCGCCACCCAACTCTTGGCATTGGGCCTCGTTAACAGCTTGGGCATTGCCATCGGCAAGACAGCAAATTTCGTTGCAGAGTGCCTCATCGGCGACCACGCCGACTCCATTTTCACAGGTGTACCGGGTCAGGGTCTGGCCTTGGCCATTGACCTCGCAACAGACGTCCTGACACATCTCAGCGTCGACAGCCTGCCCGCCTGTGGCGACACATTCATTGGCCGTTGTGTGGCTGAGTGTATCGCCATTAACGCAGCAGACTTCCCGTTCGAAACAGGCTTCATTGGCCGGATCAAGTGCAACGCCTGTACGCTCTTCACATGCTGCTCTGTCCATCAGCATCGCGTTGCCGCCACCCATATCGCAACAGACTTGGTCGCATTTATCCATCGGTGCTTGTACGCCGCCACAGGCGCCTGCTGACGTGACCGAATGCTGGCCGTTGTCGCCTAAGCAGCAGATGGATTCACATTGTTCAGGGTCGACTGCGGCACCCCCGCATTGGTCGATTAAGCTAATGTTAAATTGACCATTCTCTTGGTCATGACAGCAGACGCTCTCGCACCGGTCGGTCTGAATAGGCTGACCACCCGCTTGCTGGCAGGCATTGGCTGGGACTGTCACCACGCTGCCGTTTGGCTGTTGGCAGCAGACATCGGGGGCCGGTGCACCGCCGCACTGGTCCATTTCGATAATCAGTCCGGCGACCAAACACTCTTCCGCTTTAATGATGCGCCGGCCGCCCCCATTTCGAAGTTCGCAGCAAACTTGAGGGCAGCAGTAATCGGCATCGACCTCCAGGCCTCCCGCCAATTGGCATTGGTCTGGCGATGTCATAATCATCACTTCGCAGACTTGGCAGCAGATGTTGTCGCTGTCACCGTGGTCAAACTCGCAGGCATCACCAATGCCATCACCGTTGCTGTCCAGCTGGTCTGGGTTGGCGACACCTGGACAGTTGTCACATGCATTACCGAGTCCATCGCCATCGGCGTCAGCTTGGTCGGCATTGGCGGTAAAAACGCAGTTGTCATCCTCATCGCAAACACCGTCATTGTCTGCATCATTGCAGGCCTCGCAGACATCGCCGATGCCATTTTGGTCTTCGTCTAATTGGTCTGGGTTGGCGGTGTCGGGGCAGTTGTCACACACGTCACCGATGCCATCGCCGTCGGCGTCGAGTTGGTCAGGATTTTCATTCAGAACACAGTTATCTTCGGCATCGCAGATGCCATCGCCATCGGTGTCGATGCAACCACCACCGGTCGATCTTTCGAGCACGAGGATTGCGTACGCTTGTGCAGAACACGTGTTCCAGACACCATTTGGTGGCGTGAAATCGCCGGCACCGCTCTGGTGCTCAAGCAGCGTTCGGGCCAAGTCAAAGTACCAGCGCGGTTGTTCATTGGCATCGGCGTAGTAACCCGCGCCTTCTGGTCCGAAGGACGGCGCCCGTGGAACCGAGGCTGGGTCGGTATGAATTTCACGATTTCCGAACGCGGGTGCGGCTGCAGGATCAAGCAGACCCATATCGGCCGGCCCCAGATTTCCGGGTGCGATCGGCACTTGAGAGAGTTCGATGTAGCTCATGGCCTTCTCAAATGCCCAGAGAAAGTAGTAATGGGACCGGGACCACCCGCCATTGCTTGCAAATCCGCCATACTGGTATCGATTGTAGATCCAGCGCATGTACTGTTGCACGCTTGGGTCGTTGACGTCGGCCCCGCCTGCCAATTGACTCCATATGCCCGACGCGGTTTGTTGAAGACTGTTTGCATTGGCGCCCATACCAGCACGATATCCATGACCGCGTTCTTCGGGATCATTGAGCCCAGCACCTCCAGGCACACCGTTGGCCGCATACGCATTTCGAGTGTTCAGCGTAAGTTGGTCGAGACCCGCCGCTCGTGCGGCATCGCCATTTGCGAGAAAGACGCCGCGAGCCCCCGCCAAGCCGGCCATGACCAGCTGGGTTGTCGAGGAATCATCGCAAAGGCTGCCAGGCGAATAACACCAATAGCCGCTCGGCAGTTGATTGCCGGCGATTCGATCATAAATTTTGTTTATGGCTGTGAGTGACCCGACTTGGTCGGGTCCACCGGTTCGCCAATACAGAGATAGCGCCATGAGATCGGCCCCATCTTGATAGGCTTGAAATGCATTGGCACCGGACGCGTTGACTCGATTGATCAGGAAGGCGATGGCGAGGTCGGCGCGCTGTTGGTCAATGGCATTTGCATTGGCATAGCCTTGGCTCAGTGCGTTTTGATTTGCATCGGCTCGTTTTTCGAGAAGGGCCAATGTAATCAATCCAGTTGCGTCGCCATGACCTTGGGCTGGACAGCCGTTAACAAACCAGTTCTGGGCTGCAGCGTAGTCAAGTCCACGATCAATGGCTTCATGAACATCCTCACTGAAGGTCGTGATCTGTCCAAAGGCGTTGGGCATTCCAACGGTCAGAATAAAAACAAACACAAGGTGTTGAGCGCACCTAGACGCCCCGACGATTCGACTCATGATCAATTCTCTCCCCCCAAAATCGCAGCGTAGCAAGCAGCCGGTCGGTCCAAGGACGCCGACGATACGCCACTCCGTAGTTATACCTAGTCTGCTGACCTGAACAAAGCAATAAGATAACCGATTGACCCGATAAAAGGGGGGCGAGTCGACCACATGAGGCCATTTCATTCTGCTCGTCTCGGCGTCGGGGACGACCCGGGCCAATCATGCTATGAACAGACTGGCCGTGGTTCATACGCTCAGGGCACTTCGTTCTTCGTCAGCACCAAAATATCGCGGACGATGGCCTCGCTCATGCGGTGGGTGAATTGAAGTGGCAACTCGGTGAGTCCACACCCGTCGAAAGCCCTGACGAGTTGCTCTGTTTTTGGTTGTAATCGATTGTATGCGATGACCATTGCGCCCCCAGGTCGGAGAACGTTGGCCCATTCGGGTGCGCAGGTCCGAATCACCGCCAGTGGATTACGGGTGCCCGCCGTCGTATGATGCTGCACGCCGTAGGGAATGTCTGTTGCAATCAGGTCAAATCGTTCCTGTCCCACAAGGCTTTGGGTCTCCCGTGAGTCGCCGATAATGATTTGAAAATGGGTCTGCTGGTGGCTAAAGCGAAGGAATCGGCCCTGACCTTGCTTATTGGCCCGCCCAACGAAGCCTTGATTTAAATTGTGCTTAACCCGATGAATTTTGGTCCATTTCTTGAGACTTTGGGTGACTTCGGCAAGTACGTTTTTGTCCTGCTCGATTCCTTTTGAGTTCAAGCCGTAGCGCATGGCGGTTATCAGCGTTGTGCCTCGGCCGCACATGGGGTCGAGCACTGTCATTGCCTTGCCGGGTCTGGTCTTGGCATAACGTAGTCCAAGATTGACCAGTAATTGGGTTAAAGCTTCGTTGGTTTTGCCACGATACTTACTTCCATAAACGAAGTCATCGGGCAGATTAAATTGCGGGTCGAGTCCGATGGGTCGAAGCAATCCATCACTGATTTCAAACGCCCCCTGGACAAAAGAGAGCCTGGCGATTGCGGGCAGGTCCTCGACACTGATCTCGCATTCAAGTAGGTCAAGGTTACCCCACGAAACATGTTGCGTCTGGCATCCTAGCACACAGGAGGCTTCCGTCTGGCAGACGGAAATATAGTCGGCGAAATAGGCTCCACGCATCAGTGGAGATATCAATAGACCAAGGTTCATATTCAGTGGCCGTTTACAGTCCAAAAGTAGCGCATCGATGACGACGTCTATCGGCAATCATCTTGGATCAATCATGCCAACCGACCGACTGGATTTACCGTGTGTCCGCTGGAATGTCGATGGCTTTGACATGCGTCCATGACGCCATGAGATAACGAGTTTGATTATCGCGCTCGCTTTCACCGACAGGGTTCTCTTCATTTGAACGTAAAATCACCTAATTCGAAGGACTTCGGAGCCCTCGAGCAACCCATTGACCGACGGCCGTTCAAATCTATTTACGCCAAGATTTGCGTGATTTGATTTAACTGACACAAAAGGGGGAGTCCGATTGCAGGAATACCGCTATGACCACCGACCAAATCAAACGGACCATTGGGCTGATGGGTGCGACCCGAATTGGCATCGGTGCGATCGTCGGTGGTGGCATTCTCGTCCTGGCTGGTCCGACCTTTCAAGCCACTGGGCCCAGCGCCATTCTTGCTTTTGCACTCAATGGCCTCTTGGCCTTTATGACGGCCATGAGTTTTGCTGAGATGGTCAGTGCTTACCCCCGCTCTGGCGGTGCCTATGCTTTTGGACGTCGGGTTCTATCGGTCCGAGTGGCCTTCGGTTTGGGTTGGGTTATCTGGTTCGCCTATATCGTCGCCGGCGTTCTCTACGCTTTGGGATTTGGGATTTATGGGGCGCGTCTGCTCCAGATGTCCTTTTCTAGTATCGGTTTCCCAACGCCCCAATGGCTTCTGACCCATGGGGGGGCCGTCGGCCTCGCCGTCGTTGCCCTCATCGTCTACACAGCCTCATTAATTCGCCATAGTTCAGGCGGCGGGAAGTGGTCCGCTTGGGGCAAGGTTGTCGTACTTGGTTTCCTTGCCCTGGTGGGTTTATGGGTCTTGATGGCCAACCAGCCTCTCGACTCTTTTCAAAAGCTTTCACCCTTCTTTTCAGATGGCACCATCGGACTCCTCTCGGCCATGGGGATCTCGTTTATCGCTTTCCAGGGGTTTGATTTGGTGGCGACCGTTGCATCTGAGATTAAAGAGCCCGCCAGAAATGCACCTCGTGCCATGTTCTACTCCTTGGGCGCGGCCTTGGTCATTTACCTGCCCCTCCTCTTGGTGGTGGCGACCGTTGGGACAGGTGAACATGGGCATGTCAGTCAATTGGCCGCCGATGGGGCTGACACATTGATGGCGACGGCTGTCGGACACTATATGGGCCCTGCAGGCGTTTGGTTGGTTTTAATCGCAGCGGTCCTTGCAACTCTGTCCGCTCTGCATGCCAACTTACTCGCGGCCTCTCGGGTCGCCCAGACAATGGCCACGGACCGCACGCTGCCTTGGATCATGGGCGTCAAGCACGAACGTTACGGCACGCCGTCCATGGCTGTTTATTCCAGCGCATTGGCCATGGGTGCGCTGCTATTTATGTTGCCGGACCTATCGGCGGCTGGCTCAGCGGCCAGTCTCATCTTCCTGGTCACCTTTGCCATGACTCATTACACAGCGTACTTGGCTCGGAAGCGGAGTCGGCGGCTGTCGGCTGACGTCTATCTCGCACCCCTCTTTCCCGTGATTCCAGTGGTCGGCGGTCTTGCCTGCCTCGGGTTGGCTGTGTGGCAAGCGATTCGTGAACCCAATGCCGGTGCAATCACGTTGGTTTGGCTCGGTTTAGGCTTTGTTTTGTACCGTTCTCTCTTTGCTTTTCACGCACAAGTCCTCGATGCGGCCGCCGAGGCAGGTGACACCGAGCTCTTGCGTTTGCGTGGACGGTCACCACTCATGATCGTACCGGTGAGAAATCCCCGGAATGCAAAAGCCCTGATGCAGCTGGCGGCCGTCCTTACGCCGCCGACTGTCGGACGCGTCATGTTGCTGAGCGTTGTGAGAAACAATGCAGTCGATGCAGCGGATGAGATCAAAGAAAGCCTGCTGCCCTTACAACATGGTCTCGAGACCGCCCAAAATGTGGGCCATGCCCCGAGAGCCATGACAACGTTTGCCGACGATCCATGGGAAGAAATTGCCCGCGTGGCCGAGGACCAATCCTGCGAACGGCTTTTGCTCGGCCTCACTGAACTCCAGGGCCAAAGCACCGTTGACCACCTCGAGGCATTGGTGAATCGAGTGAAATGTGATCTGTCCATTTTGCGAGCACCATCAGATTGGAAGCTAGAGCAGGTCCAGCGGGTCTTGGTGCCCGTCGGTGGGCAAGGAAATCATGATGAGTTAAGAGCCAGGCTACTGGCATCGCTGCGACGGAATCGCGGCGTACAAATCACCTTATTGAGGGTGATTCCAATGGAGTTGAGTGAGGCTGACGAGACGTCCATTGAGCAGAACCTCAGCCGTCGAGCCAAAAGTGAGCTCGGAGACAATCACTCTGTAGTCGTTCAGCGCAGTGCGGACCCGCGGCAGTCCATCATCGACATGGCAGGCACCGTTGATTTGCTGATCCTCGGCTTGCAACGTGGCTCCCAGAATCGAAAAGCCATCGGCTCTCTCAGTATTGAAATCGCTCAGAAAACTGAGACGGCAATGGTGCTCTTGGGCGGTCGTTAATCGGCTCTGTCTGCGGTTCAATTCACTCGCCTGCAAGCCCCATAGACCAGCTTTCTCCGTAAGTCCCTTGTCTATTGACCCCGAAACTCACTATTCTCCCGTCGCATTAAACCGGGTGACCCCTTTTTAGCTCCAGGAGAAAAAGCTCCATGGTCAAAGAATTTTACCAACGTCTCTTCATGACCGTTCTCCTCCTTATTTTGGTCGTCATAGGGATTGTCTTTGTTTGGCAAAATAATCGAATCGAGGCCAACCAACTCAAGGCTCAGAAAGCATCACGCGTCGAAGAGGTTCGCGGCACTCAGTCCAGCGGCAATCCAGTTGACCCAAGCCTGTGGGGCCAGAGCGCATTCGCCGGACTCCTTGAGCCAGACTTCACGCCTTGGTATCCCAATCAACCCGAAGTGGGTGGAACCCTCAAACTTCTCATTGGAAGTGATCCGAAAGGGTTTAATTATCTCATCGAAAACAGTGTCGACGTCAGTAATATACAAGCATTGAATATGACGCCGCTGGTCACTCGACACAAAGAAGAAGTCACCAAGTATGCACCCTCTTTGGCAACCTATTTGGGTCGCAGCGATGACTATTTGACCTATAGCTATCGAATCCGGCCCGATATTTTTTGGCACACGCCTGCACTTGATGAGGATGAGACACGGCCATGGCTTGTGGATGGGACCAGCTGTAAGGCCGTTGGGTCGAGAACGGCTGCACTGTTGAAAAAGACGCAGCCACATCTCAAGAATGTGGCCTTGAGTGCTGATCGGCACTGGGTAAATGGGCGTTGTCGCGTAACAGCTCATGATGTGATCTTCTGGATGAAGATGATGCTCAATCCACAAGTCGGTAAAGCGGCGTCAGCGCGTAGCTATTTTTCAGACCTCGATATCTCCGGTGTCATGGCCACGGGTGATTTCAGCCTTCAGATCAAATTTAAAAATAAGAAGTACAAAAACGATCTGATTTCGAAATGGCTGAGTACCGTACCGGAGTTTTTGTATGCATATGATGCTGATGGCACCCGCTTTGACGATGAGGTCATCGGCACGAAATTCGAAGAACATTGGTATAATCCCCGCGGCGTTGGCAATGGACCTTATCGATTTGTCAAATTTGAACGGGGCGTTGCCGTCCAATTGGAGAGAGACCCGTGGTATCCCCTCGGCGGCAATGCGGCCGACCGCATCGAAATCAAGATCGTAAAAGACAACAGTCAGCATCCTCGGATGCTGCTCAAGTCTGCGTCTGCCGTAGGAAAAAGTAAGAATGAAGGCGTCCACGTCACCTCCCTTGGCTCACAGCAGTACCGCCAAGTGTTGGGGGATGAAGATCCCAAGTCCCCTTTTAAAGACGGCAGCATCAAACATGATTTCTTCTGGACCTATGGCTATGGTTACATCGGCTGGAATGCCGATAAGGCGTTTTTCTCCGATAAGCGAGTTCGATGGGCGATGAGCTATGCCCTCAAGACCGATGAGATCTTATCTGAAATTCGCTTCAATCTTGGTAAGAGAACAACGGGTCCAATTACACCAGGCCTACCCCATTACGATGACAGCCTCAAACCCATTCCATTCGATTTGAAGAAAGCGGCCGCACTGCTCAATGAAGCAGGCTGGACCGACTCCGACAATGATGGAATCCTCGATAAGACCATCAATGGACGCAAGACGGCCTTCGAATTTACCTTCAACATTGTCGCCAAGCCAACGCACCGAATGACAGCGGAAATCTTAAAAGAGTCTCTCAAAAAGATCGGTGTGAAATGTAATCTGAAAGCCATGGAATGGGCGAATTTCTTAAAGGAACTCCAAACCAAGCAGTTCGATGCGGTTATGCTTGGCTGGGGCACAAGCCCCAATGTTGATTTCGACCAGATTTGGCATTCTCGACATGCTGATGAACCTCAGAGCAGTAATTACGTTGGATTTCGAAATAAGAAGGCCGATGAGATCATCGAGGCGATGGAATTCGAATTTGACATGGATAAGCGATATGCCCTGTCAAAAGCGTTTCATCGGCTGATTTATGAAGAGCAACCCTATACCTTTTTGTTCCAAAGCAAGGTGCCTTATTTCTGGACACCCCAACTACAAAACGCCACGGCTGTCGGCAAGGTTCGTCCCTATCTCAATCCCCGTGCTTGGTATCTTAATGGGGAGTAGGAGAGTGCCATGTTAACCTATACTTTAAAGCGAATCGCGCTCATGGTGCCGACCTTCTTTGCCATCAGTATGTTGGTCTTTGTGCTCCTCAACTTCGGTGCCGGTAATCCGGGTGCAAATCAGTTATCGGGCGAGGGTTCCCAGGATGCCCAAAAGGGCGATAATCGGGAATCGTATCGAATTTTCAAAGAGCAATTTAATCTCGACAAACCCATTTTGTTCAACACCCGTTACGCTCTGTCCAATGACGATGTCGAAGCCACACTGGAACAGATTTTAAATCTGGACAAATCCGTGAGTCTCGCAGATCAAATCGCGGCCCGTGACCGCATTGAGAATTGGGGACGTTATGCGGTTCCGAGCCTGATCCATTGTCTTCTTAATCATGAGCGCGTGGAAATGAGGGCCAAGGCCAGTCAGCGACTCACAGTCAATGCAAAAGAGCGAATTATCACCAAGTTTACCGATAATATCGACGCTGAGAGGCTCGAAAATAAAGCCATTGCAAAGCGCAATCGAGAGATCAAAGCCTGGCGGTTTTATGTCGATAAGGCGGGTGAAAAAACCGAGGCTCAGGTGGTCGAATTTTGGCGACAATGGTGGTCTACTCACTCCAAAGTCTGGTCCTATTCGTTTCCAGATAAGGTCTCAATATTTTTCACGGACACCCGTTTTGCGAAGTACTGGAGCAACCTATTAAGGCTTGATTTTGGTAAGTCTCATATCGATAAAAAACCCGTGTTGGAGACGGTTCTCTCCAAGCTTAAATATTCGATTACACTCGCCGTCAGCTCGGTTTTTCTTATCTATCTTATCTCATTGCCGTTGGGCATCTGGTCGGCTGTCAGACAGAACACGGTCGCTGACAAATTAGTGACCTTCATCCTGTTCATGCTCTACAGCCTGCCGTCTTTCTTTGTTGCTGTGATTTTGCTCAATGCGCTCACCGTCGGCGACTGGGCGATCTTTCCCAATCTGGGATTTCAATCCAGTGATGCTCATGAAATGACAGCATTAGAAGTGATTAAGGATGTTTTGTGGCATGTGACCTTGCCGATCGTTTGCATGAGTTATGGGGGCTTGGCTGCGCTGTCCCGATATGCGCGGACGGGCTTACTCGATGTGATTCGGGCCGATTATATCCGAACGGCTCGAGCAAAAGGTCTGCCCGAGGGAATCGTTATCGTGAAGCATGCGGCTCGAAATGGGATGATTCCTATTTTGACGCTGATGGCAACATTGCTGCCAGCGCTGATCGGCGGCTCGGTCATCATTGAAGTCATCTTCCAGATACCCGGCATGGGCAGCTACATCTTCACGAGCGTCACGCAGTACGATTACAATGTGGTCATGGCCGTGTTGCTGATCTCCAGTTTATTGACACTCATCGGCATGCTCTTGGCAGACTTATCCTATGCGCTTGTCGACCCACGAATCACGTTTGATTAGGAGGTCGAGATGTCGAATGTTGTAAAGCAGTCAGCCGGACACGAAGATGCGACCTTTAGTGACATTGTCTGGAGTCAATTCAAGAAGAATAAGACAGCTTATTTGTCTCTCTGGCTTTTAGCCGGGATGTTTATCCTCGCGATATTTGCACCAATTATTGCCTCCGAAAGGGCGTTTTATTGGCAGGAGGGTGGGACCACCTATTTTCCTTGGTTTACCTCTCTATTTGACGACAATTATTTCGAGAACGGTGTCGACAAGTTCTTTAATCTCTTGCTGGTTTTGGGTGTTCCGCTTTTCTGTCTCTGGATTGTTGGTGTGCGGCGGATTCAATCTTTCGGTTTAAGCAAGCGTGTACGCCGGCAGAAAATGAAGCGGTTCGGGCAGCTCTTGGCCGGTTTTTTTACCCTGTGTTTTATCTTCATTTTATTGAATCCACAGGGTCGTAAAAACATCCACAGCTACGAAGATTATGTCGAGGCCACGACAAAGGAATCCCGCACCATCAGTGCTGTTTTTCCGCCCATCGAATACGGGTATTCGAAGCAAATCTTGAAAGACAAGCTCAAAAAGCCCGGCTTTACAGCTGATTGTTCAAAACAAGATCAGAGTGCGGGTGAGTGTCGATCATACACCATGGGAACCGATTCTGTTGGCCGTGACGTGATGGTCCGTATGCTGTACGGCATTCGGATCTCTTTGTCGGTGGGCGTCATCGCCGTTGGCATCTATGTGACCATCGGGATCTTTCTGGGTGCCTTTGCGGGTTATTTTCGCGGCCGTATCGACTTGATTATTCAGCGTGTCATCGAGATCGTGATGGCTGTGCCGACGTTAATTGTTTTATTGGTGCTGATTTCATTTATTGAAGAGCCGTCTATTTTTCACATCATGCTGGTTATCGGGTTATTGCGATGGACGGGTGTTGCTCGATTGGTGCGTGGTGAATTTTATCGGTTGAGAAACCTGGACTTTGTCACAAGCGCAATCGCACTGGGTTTCTCGACGCGTCGGATCATTTTCCAGCATATTTTACCCAACGCCCTGGGTCCTGTTTTGGTGGCAGCGACCTTTGGTGTCGCGGCGGCCATCTTGATTGAGAGTTCACTCTCATTTCTAGGCCTCGGAGACATCAATGTACCGTCGTGGGGTCAGACCCTACGAGATGGTTACCTCACTCAAGAATGGCATCTCATTTTGATTCCGGGTCTCGCCATCTTCATTACGGTCACGCTCCTTAATTTGGTCGGGGAAGGGTTACGAGATGCCCTGGATCCCAAGATGCGGAAATGAGGTAGACAGCGATGAGTGACACCATTTTAAAGCTAGAAAACCTCCGAACCTACTTCCATACGGATATCGGCGTTGTTAAAGCGGTCGACGGCCTCAATGTCCAAGTCAAAGCCGGGCAGACATTGGGAATTGTCGGTGAGTCGGGTAGTGGAAAATCCGTGACCAGTCTGTCTATCATGCGCCTATTACCTCCGCAGACAGCTCGCCTCGAAGAAGGCTCTAAGATCCTGTTTGCCGGGGAAAACTTACGGGACATGAGCGAGGCAAAAATTCGCTCCATCAGGGGGGCGGAGATCTCGATGATCTTCCAGGAACCGATGACCTCGTTAAACCCCGTTTACACAACGGGCAACCAGGTCATGGAAGCGATTATGCTTCACCAGCAGGTTGACAAAAAAGCAGCTCGAGCGCGGACCATTGAACTGTTTAGAGAAGTGGGCATTCCAGACCCAGAGCAACGGGTTGACATGTATCCACATGAAATGTCCGGGGGTCAAAAACAACGCGTAATGATCGCGATGGCTCTGTCGTGTAACCCAAAGCTCTTAATCGCCGATGAGCCAACAACCGCATTGGATGTCACGATTCAGGCTCAAATTCTTGATTTGTTGAGACGATTACGTGACCAGCGGGGCATGGGGATGATCTTCATCACGCATGATTTGGGTGTCATCGCCGAGATCGCTGATGAGGTTGCCGTGATGTATCGCGGTAAATTGGTCGAGTATGGCGGTGTCAAACAAATCTTTGAGTCGCCCGAGCATCCATACACGAAGGGTCTTCTCGCATGTCGGCCCAAGTTAGAATCGAAGCTGAGACGCCTGCCCACCGTACCTGATTATATGGACACGGTTTATGACGATGAGGGTAACTACAGTATTGAGGAACGCGTGCTCGAACCGGGTTGGCTTGAGGGAATGGAATTGGACGGGCGCGGTCGCCATCTGTATCCAATCGAGCGTTTGGGCGAGTTGGGCTACTCCACCGATCGAAGCGACTATGCCGATGACACGACCTTTGCAGGACTCGATGAAAAGCCACTCTTGAGTGTTCGCGACCTAAAGATGCATTTCCCAGTTAGGAAAGGGTTTTTTAGTAAAATTGTCGACCACGTCAAAGCTGTGGATGGAGTGAGTTTTGATGTCTACCGCGGACAGACCCTTGGGTTTGTTGGCGAGTCTGGTTGTGGAAAGACCACGACGGGTCGCGCCGTGATGCGTTTGATCGACCCGACAGCCGGTCAGGTCATCTTCGATGGTCAGGACATCACGACGATGTCCCAAGCCGAGCTGAGAAAGTTTAGAAAACGATTCCAAATTATTTTCCAGGACCCGTACGGCTCCCTCAATCCCAGGAAGACCATCGAGACGACGATCATGGAGCCTATGGATGTCCATGGCATTGGTGAAGATTACGAACAACGGCGAGCTATGGTGCTCGATTTACTCGATAAAGTTGGTCTGCCGGGTGCCCAATACCTCAATCGATACCCGCATGAATTTTCAGGCGGGCAGCGGCAGCGGATCTGTATCGCGCGGTCTTTGTCTCTCAAGCCAGACCTGATCATTTGTGATGAGTCAGTCTCTGCCCTCGACGTGTCTGTACAGGCGCAGGTCTTGAACTTGTTGAAGGATCTTCAGGCTGAATTTGGACTCACCTATATCTTCATCAGCCATGATTTGAGTGTCGTCAAATTCATGAGCGACATGATGGCTGTCATGAACCAAGGCAAATTTGTTGAGTTTGGTCCCAGCGAAGCCATCTATCAAAATCCAAAAGAGCCCTATACTGAGCGTCTGATTGCAGCGATTCCCCGCGACAACTTGGACCAGATAGACATGCGTCAAAAACAGCGAATCGCATCGTCCAATTTTTCTGCTGAGCCTTGATGTGATGCCAGAAATAGGATGACGGTCGAACCAGCGGTACCGCTGGCCGTGTGGTTTTCAATTCTCGCGTTGCACTGCCACCAAATTGCTTACGGCATGCTCTGTATTGCAAGCAGTCACATGGAGCGCACCCAGTGGCCGACTTTGGCGTTGTCAGAGTAGAAAGGGCAGACCTCGATGCAGAGGGTTTGTCAGGGCCTGAGCCAGCAGCTGCTGACTAAACACAGATGGAGGACACGCGTCATGGAGAAGCACAATGAGGTCAAAGAGACTGTACGGAAACATCTCGAGGCGCTGGTAGCATCGAATGCCCGTCGTCGACGGGTAGCCATCATTGGCAATGACGGCTACGCCGTTTTTTTTGGTCAGCCGGGCCTCGGTGAAGTCGGAGTCGAGGTGTCCGCTGGACGGCAGGTTGATCGGAGTCGGATGACGGTTGAATTTGCAGCACATTGCGAAAAAATTGGATTTCGCCGCTCACGTGCATCGGATAATTTTTCCCGTAACATCGGGGTCGATACAGCCGAGTTAGACACGTGGGTTCAATGGGCCATAGACACCCTATCGACATTTTTTGATGCTGAGAGTTTTGAGACCAAAATCTGTTTTGAGGACCACCCCGAACTCGATGCTGTTGAGATTCACAAGGCGATGGAGAATTTGGCGCGGGAGCGGTCATGGGCTGCACGAACAGGCCTGTATATGATGTTGGTCAAACGGTCCTTTCTTGTTGCTGTTGACGAGCCGACCGTGGCGACCGAGGAGCCGCCTGCAATCAGCTCCATAGACACCCTTGGTGACCGTCCAGTGGCAGCACTTTTCACGACTCTGGAGCACTTGGACCGTTTTAGCCCCACCGGCCATGCGGCGACGCTCGTTGACGGGATGTCGCTCTTTCCCTTGTTACTCAGCCTGGGCGTTGGTGCCGTCAGAATCAACCCGGGCGCCTCTCCTCGGGGTGAGCTCTATTCCAACGAAGTGCAAATTCTCGTCGACGGCATCAAAAGGCTACGCCATTAGCAAGCAGCCCCCCTGTTGATCATGTCGCTGAGTCGGTCCAGTAAAAGAGTGCCGTCATCCTCGGGCGATGCAGTGCTCTTTTTCAAGTGGAGCGGTGCTCGCATTCGGTCGAACCAAAACCCAAAGTCTTCGTCAATCTTCAATCTTGGGCCGCCTGCAAGCCACGACAGCGTATCTGCCCCCTGATCCGGATTCCTTAAAATGGGACTTGTGAGCTTTGCGAAGGTGGGTATGGCGCGTCGGACGGCAGGCGTATCGACCCATCCGGGGTGCATCGCATGAACGCTGAGTCCAGCATCAGACCACCGCTGGTGTAAGGCTTTGGCCAGGACAACCTGACCCCGTTTCGTGTGTGCGTAATGCCTGACCCCATCATAGGGTCCGCTGGGGTCAAAAAGTTGGTCACAATTCAGCCGTTGGGTATACATCCCACCAGACGAGACGAAGACGACTCTGGCTGCGTTTTGCGAGCCCGATTCGGTGAGATTTGCCTTGAGCCGCATGGACAGAAGGTAAGGCCCCACCACGTGTAAGGCCGTGATGTATTCCACACCACAGGAGGCCGTTATTTTTTCATGGATCAGATTGCCTGCATTGTGAATCAGGCCATCTAAGGGCTCCGAAAATCCGTTGGCCATTGAATTGATCTGGTCTAGGTCAGCCATGTCAGCCAGTCGGAGTTCGACTTTTGAATTATGGGTCTCTGCAATCAATTGAGTTCGAGCAGACCGACCACGTTCCTCCGAACGACAGACCATGATGACACGGGCGTCTCGTTGCAGAAGCTGCCTGGCGCAGGCAAAGCCGATGCCCGAATTGCAGCCTGTGATCAAAAATGTTTTGTCGGTGAGTAACCCCTCTGTCTCCGTCGCCAAAAAATCCTTCGCGTGTCTTTTATAGCCGGTTTTATCGAAGGAAAAGACGATTGATCGATCGAGTGCCTTCGACCAAAAACTCATGATTTCTGCCCCAGCTTGATGGCATTCACAATCGCTTCGAAGTCGATGACGTCGCCAGCCTCAGTGTCCGGTTGATGCCAGACGACCTGGGCGTCAGTTTGGACCACCATCGCACCACCCTGCTGCCACACATCGCCCGCGATGGCACCCTGACGGTAGCCATCTTTCCAAGACCGAGCTGCATTTAGAATCGATCGCGGGCCTAGACCGAAGTTTCGTTTCATCCCGGCCAGTCGATAGGTCTCGCGCTTCGGATCTGTGTACAGTGGGACATCCAGGTTCAGGTCATCGGCAAAGGCTTGGGCCATTAACTCTGTCCCATTCCCGATGACGGCAACCTGAGTGTTGACCTCAGCGAATCGGGAAAGGAGTGCTTTTAGATGTCCCAATCGCTGTCGACAAAAGATACAGCCAAAGTGGCGCACAAAAACAATCAGGACACGGCCAGAGTCGTAGAGGTCAGAGAAGCGTTTCTCTTGCCCATCGGAGCTATAGATTTTCGCTTGGGCCAAATCGTTGTCAATGCATTCCATGTGAACTCTCCAGTCGGCTCGCTGTTACTAAGAGAGTGACAAAACTGGACCGAGGTGGCTATGGACGACCATATGAACTGTTATCCGTCTCCAACTGGACCGGTCGTGGTGTCCTCACAGGGGGTGGTGTCGGTGATCAAAGCCGCCCATTTCCGTCTGCATCAGTTTGCATCCCCTGGACAGCCTGCTCCGGGAACGGCCTTTGCGTCACCGACGAGATGCGAGACCAGCTCGGCTTCGGACACGACTGCCTTGATACCGCAAATTTAACGTCCGTAGGACGTTATCCCGAAGACGACAGCGGTGTATCCAAAACGGGACTGTACAGTCCGGGTGAGGGCAACGATTACCGATATTTATCCGGTGTTCAATGCAAACGCGGGAACTGTGTCGGTAGACCCTGGTCTATCCGTACCTGCTGTTGGCGTCTAGCCATCTGCTGAAATTGGCCTTTCAGACCTATTAAAGGGTTTTATTTTGCCCGCTGCGGTGGACTTTCAACCGCCCAAAAGCCGGCGTCTTTGTCCAGTGGTCACCTGACCGATCCGAATGCAGGTCTCACCAATTTCGACCACATCGCCGTTTTCGATGCGCTCTGCCGCCAGACCCATGCTTCTCACCAGCGCGATATGAGCGTCCAAATGTTTGGCGGTGCCGTGGACTGGAATCACGCATCTTGGCTTGACGAGGTCATACATCGTTCGCAGCTCATCTTGCTTGGGGTGTCCACTGACATGAATGGGCGCAGTCTGCTCATCGACCACCTCAATGCCCCTGGATCTCAACAGGGCTTGAACGGTGTCGATGTCCTCCTCACAGCCCGGAACCCGTCTCGCACTAAACAACACGGTATCGCCCGACTCCATATAAACGTCGGTCCGTTTGTCCTTGGCCATGACCCCAAGCATCGAGTTGGGACTGCCTTGGCTCCCCGTACACACGACGAGAACCTGTGAAGGCGGCAAATACCCGTATTCCTTTGGACCAACGCGCTCGGGCAATGTCGCCAGATAGCCAGCTGCTTGGGCTGCACGAACGACCGTCTGAAGGGAACGCCCCAGGACGACCAAGGTGCGACCGGTCTCTTTTGCCAAATCTGCCAAAAGCTGGATTCGGGCGACGTTGGAGGAAAAAATGGTCACGAAAACCCGGCCCGTTGCGGCCTTAATTTGCTCGAGTAACTCCGCTCGCAAAGACCCCTCCGTTGCAGTCCAACCTGACTCGAGGGCATTTGTGCTGTCGCCGACCACCGCATCTACATTTTGGCTGCTCAGGATGTCTAAGGCCTCAAGGTCGGAGGTATGGCCCACAATTGGGTCCGAATCAAAGGTCCAGTCACCTGTGTGAAGTACGGTAGACTCACCCGCCCGAATGACGAAGGCGCCCATTTCCACCGTGCTATGAGTCAGCGGGATTCGTTCGACTTTAAACGGCCCAAGTGTAAAGGCCTCACTGTGATCGAGCACTCGAACGGGAACATCCTTGGAAAACGTCGTTTCCGACAGACTCGAATAGATCATCTCTATGGCAAAGCGGCTCCCGTAAATGGGACATTTTAACTCTGGCCACAAATCCTTGATGGCGCCGATGTGGTCCTGATGGGCGTGGGTAATCAGAATCGCCAAAACTCGGTCAGCGATCCTCCATAATGCGTCGATTTCAGGAAAAACAGCGGCGTTTTGTTCAGCAGCAAACATGACGCCACAATCGACGATGACAGCCGACTTCTGATACACGTAAACATTCAGGTTCATTCCGATCTCGCCACAGCCTCCGAGTGGAATGAAGTGCAGTTTATTTGGGTCGAGTTCCATATCTGCAATATCTCACAGCGGTCTAAAGACACCAGCTGATCCTTGGGGATCATTGCTCGTCCGGTGACAGACTTGGCATAAACCGCCGGTCTAATTCAAGTCGACCAAGTGTCTAATCAAAATGGTATTTGTATACCAGAAGAGCGTTTCCCTGTAGCGTTTTAGCTATGAACATGTCGATACCTCGATTGAATCTGAGGTCTGTTTTGACCATTCGGGTCTTGGCCAGGGCCATGATGGCCCTCCTATGGACTGGCCTATGGGTGCTCACTGCTCATGCGCAGGTTCCATCTGCCTCCCCAATGGACGCTGATGCTGCTCGCACAGCAAAGACCGATGAACCAATCCGGCCTATCCCACGGGAAGACAGTGCTATGGCTCGTTTTTGGGCACGGACAAAAATGGTCCCACTTGTTCTCTACAGTCCGGAAACATCTGTGATGATTGGCCTTGGTACACTGACCCTTTCGGACGTCGAAGCAGGGTCTGATGAGCGTCCAAGCAGTCTCAGTTTATTTGGCATTTACACGTTGGAAAATCAGAGTGTTCTGCTGGCGGCCTATGAACTGCGGAGTAAGAGAGACACTCACATTATTCAGCAAGTGTTCAGGTATGTCGATTGGCCGGACCAATTCTATGGCATCGGAAATGCCAACAATAAAGGGATCTCCATCGAGGACAATGCAGGAGGCACCCGCGACTATATCAAATTAAAAGACGCCTATTTTCAGATTGAGAGCGACTATTTATATCGAATGCTGGGTCGAATATACGTTGGCCTTTCTCACCATTTTCGCTTCAGTCGAACGCCTGGTATTGAATCGGCTGCAGAGGACTATGGGTTTCTATCGACGCGCGGCGTGGGAACGTCCATTTGGTCTGGTTTAGCACCGGTTCTTCTGTATGACGATCGCGATCAGATTGTGTGGCCTCGGAGCGGACACTTTATTCGATACGATACTTTTCGGTATTCAGACCTCTTGGGCAGCGACTACCGATTTAGCGTCCATCGATTCGATGCGCGCCTCTATCGCACTTTTTTAAAAGGCCACACTGTCGCATTGAGAAGCGTGATTCAGCGGGCAACCGGTGAAGTTCCATTCCAACGCTTACCTTCGTTGGGTGGCCCGGATCTTTTTCGTGGTTGGTACATTGGCCGATTGAGGGATCGTGCGTTGCATTGCAACCAGCTTGAATATCGTATCGAATTGACTCAACACTTTGCGGCTGTCGGCTTTTTTGAATTCGCCCGGGTGGCCCCTTCGCTATCAACGCTCCACCTAGATGGCTATCGAGGGGCGGGTGGAGCAGGATTCCGGTATGCATTGGACCAATCACAGCGTGCGAATTTGAGACTGGACATTGCCTACGGAGCGCAATTTGAGTTCTATTTCCAATTCAAAGAGGCGTTTTAAGTCACCCGAAGTTTCTCGATTTGATGATGGCGTGCGCTATCGGTTTTCGATAATCCAGTTCGTAATTTGATGGTGAAGCCCAGGGCGTGTTCTCTGTCCAATTGAGGCTCTCGGTGAGAATCCCAGGTGTCCTCCTGGACTGAGCACATGGACCTCGCTGTGAGCGTTGGCTTTCCTTAAGTAATCGGCTACGCCATCCAAGGGAACGACAGGGTCTTGCGCTCCGAAAACCAATAGACTTGGTATTTCAAGTCGATTCAATTCGGGACCCGTGGACACAGTTTCGTAATAGTCGTGTACTGACGAGTAGCCAAAGCGTGGACAAACAACAGCCCGGTCCCAGTCATAGAAGGTCTTGATTTTTTCTAGCTCGGCGCGTGTCGCGGCCATCGGTTGACCGACCCGGAGAGCATTGCGCATCAAACGACGATATTTATATTTCAGCGCGTTGAGTATGGCGACTCGATAGGCCAGCATCGCTGGTTTATCTAAAGCCTCTTGCGCCGATCTCATACAGATGGGCGCGCATAATGCAACGATGCCACGAAGACGAGTTTCATTTGCGTCGATGCCAAATTTCAGGGCGATTTGTCCACCGAGTGAATAGCCAACGACAAACAGGTTCTCATAGGCACTGAGTCGTGGGTCAGTCGTCAATGCGACCAAGTCGTCAATTTGCCCTGCATGGTAATGGTCATGCCCCTTGCAAGTCGCGCCCCTCAGAGCAATTCGCAGGCTATCCATACCCGACTGATTCACTTGATTGGCCAATTGCCTCACGTAGCTATCACTGGGCGTTGATGTAATTCCATGGAGGATGATCACTAAGCTGTCTGTTTTTCCTGAAACGCGATCGAGGCGACCATAGATTGGGATTGTGCCTCTCTGCTCGTCGAAACAGCTGCTTTCGAATATTTCGCTATTAAACCTAGGTGCTGTTGTTGCCGTTGCCAAGCCATACGGCAGCACGGTCATCGAGTGCCCAATGAATCCCTGCACCGGCCTGACCGACACCCCACCAAAGGGCATAAATTTTGCGATGGATTGGCCAATCATTTCACAGTGGATCGGTTCGATTTGTTTGGCCGGACGCTACCCCACTCAGACGCGATGTGCCAGCGCCATTTTGATAATTCTAATGCTGTGCAAAAAAAGCCTCCTGGGGTCTATGAAGACGTCCAGGCCGGACCGGCCAGAACCCCGATGTATTTTGTTTCACAGCTGTCACGCAGCACGGGTCAGCGACCGCTAAATTCCCGTCGCTCCAGACTCGCTTTAAGTCGGGTCAGGTTTGGGGGTGAGAGGGGGTTTAAAATGTTTGTTCTTGAAAATGTGTGGGTTGCTGGTTTGGCGATATTTGTCTCGATGAACATCGTCACAACAGCACCGATTTACATGTCGCTCACCGAAGGGATATCGGACTTAGAACGGCCTAAACTTGTTCGGTCTGCAGTTGTCCTTGCAGGCGCAGTTGCTTGCTTGATGACCTTGGTTGGAACCGATTTGCTTCGCTTGATGGGCGTGACCATTTCGGACCTTCGGGTCGCCGGCGGTCTTGTTTTGTTAGGCCTTGGCTTTCATGACTTGGTTCTGTCTCGTGGGCAGCGTATCGCACAGGCGGCTGAAGACGTTGGGCCTGTGCCCATCGGCGTCCCACTTTTGGTTGGTCCTGCGACGATGACCACTTTGATTGTCATGACGGAAGCCCATGACAAGCTGACTGTCGCCGCCGCGTTTTTACCGAACCTAATTTTGGCCTATTTGGTCTTGTATTTTGCTCATCGCATCCTCCCGATCTTGGGTGATGCAGGGACCAAAGCCATCGGTAAGCTCATGTCCCTTATGTTGATGGCGATCGGTGTCGCAATGGTTCGGTCAGCACTTCAGAGCATTCTGGCAGTTCCTTCGGCTTGATGGCAAGAGACGGCGTTTATTGACCCGGCGTGAGCTGGCTCTGCAGGCTCATCTGAAGACCCGCGAGTGCCAGCAGGACAGCCACAAAACTGGTGATGAGGCCTACTTTTGGGTACCTCTGGGTTCTCTTGGTCATCACGCTTAAGAAAAACGGGAACACCAGGACAAATGTTTGCCGCGATAAAGAGTTCAATCCCATGCTCGAAACATGAATCCAGAGTGAGGCGATGACCAGTCCAGCTGTGATCAAAATGAAAAGCGTGTTCAGCTTACGAAGCGTCATATCACTCCTCGCCGCGGGCCAGGTCGAGTAAACGATCCAGGATGGCTGGGCCGGCTTGCCTGAGCCCATTATGCTCATACTGGTTGGTGACCCAGACCCTCATGCCGCGCACGGCTTTTGCTGTTTGGCTTGAGAACGCGCGTTCAACATACATGTCTTCATCATAGATAAGGGCTGCACAAGGCACTGTATTATTTGCCAACGCGACGGGGTCATATAGGGGGGGCCAATCGCTCTTTTCAGCGAGTTTGTGGGCCACTTCGGCCAGGGGTCTTAGATGGCTGATGTCTTCGAACATCCACGGGTAGACCATCTCACCGGTGAAAACGAATTCGCGTCCTTGGTAGGCAGGCAGTTTTGATTTAATTCGTTCAGCTGACCAACGCGATGCGTCCCTTTGGCAGTATATCGCTTCATGCAAAATCCCATAGATAGGGTTTGTATTGAATGACACCTGCGAATCGACCGACCAAAGGAACCGATAGGAGAGTTCGGGGCCATTTGGGCCTGTTATCAACGCTTGGTTGAGAAGATAATGCAATGTCTCTGAGCCATCATGTCGGCCCAGTCCTATGCCTAGATGTTGCAAGAGCTGGCGGCTTAACCTGGTCCCGCTCGGCAGGTAAATCGGGCTGGTTTCAACGATCTTGATGATTTTTTCGATGACGTTTCGATCAGCGGGATAACGATCGAAATAGCGACGGTCCCGTTCCAGAAGACGTTCATAAGTCGCTTGGTAGACCCGATCTGGGTTGCCATCAAGCGGAGGCAGACCACCTGTAAAAAGTGCACTCTCGAGTCCTTCTGGGGCGTAAGAGAGATAGGTCAACGCACAGAAACCGCCGAAACTCTGTCCTAAAATCGTCCACTTGGTATTCTCGCCGACGATGGCTTTTCGGATAATTTCACAATCGGCTACGATGGAATCAGCTCTAAAGTGCGCCAAGTAGTCCGCTTGTTTGGCCGGGTTACCCTGGACCAATAGTGTTCTATGGCAGATAGGAGAACTTCGTCCAGTGCCGCGCTGGTCGACCAAGATTACATGAAATTCATCGAGAGCTCGGTCTATCCAACCACCTCGTCGAGTTGGCCTTTGGCACTCAAAACCTGGGCCACCCTGTAGATACAAAAGAAACGGTCTTTGTTCATCTTTTGCCCGAATCGCTTTAAGAGTTCGGGCAAAGATTGAAATCGTCCCTTGGCTGGGGTCTCTATGGTTTAACGGGACGTCAATTTCCTGTTCGATAACGTGTAATCCAGGTACGTCATACCCATTGATATATCGAATCCGATTTGCGTGGCTGACCATTCACATCGCTCCCAATTCTGCTTGATTCAGACTTTAATTTTCCAGAATGCTGATTTTAAGAGACCTGCGATGTACACTACTTTCCATCGAACTCAAAGCTGGATTATGGAGTCAGACAATGAGCTTTGGCGAGAGCGAATGGCAATCCCTGGGTCCGTTAGATGACTTTGGCATGGGTTCCGTAACCGCCGCTAAAATGGACGGAGATTATGGCAATCGCGTTGACGTAGCCGTGGTGAGGACCGAAGCCGGTTGCGATGTGATCGTCGACCGTTGCCCACATCAAGGCGTCGCTTTAACCGAACGGGGTTGTCTCAATGATGATAATCAGTTGGTCTGCACATGGCACAATTGGATCTTTAATCTGCCCAATGGGACGGACAGCGGTCAGCCGGGTATTCAGCTACAAGGGATTGAATCGCAGATTCGCGATGGCCAACTCTGGGTTCGATCGAACCCAGATCTATTCTGAAGCTGTTTCCCGGCTTCCAAATTAAAGTTTACTCATTAAAATCAAGCGGTTGAGGACTCGCATCATAAGAAAAATACAGGCGGCCAGCGGGATCTGTCTTATGGAATATGTTATCCTGCGGATCTGAAACGTCAGCGTGTGGGCTGCATTGTGAAACGATGGCCTGGATTGGGCCATCCATCCACGGCCCTTGTTTTGTTTCAACTGGCGGCTTTAATGATTGAGGATTAGATGTCGAGTATCTGGGTCAATCATCAGACGCGTTCGCTTTTGAGCAATCGCCGATTGTCTATTCGGCCATACGTCCAATCACCTGCGCATCTCGCGCCGATGGATTCAAAAACCGACCAGACAACAAACATTTCCGATGATTACTTCATCTCTATAGGGCTTAACTCGGATTCAAAAGTGGTCGGTCAAGTCGTTCGAGACCTGACCGATGGCATATCCCTCGTTCAAACGGCTGATTCGGGTTTGATGGATGCAGCGCAAATTCTCCTCGACCTCAGACGTTTAGCTCAAGAGGGTATGCGGTCTAATCTGTCCCAACACCGCCGCACGGTCCTTGGCGTTGAGTCTCAAGAACGGCTTGATGAATTCGATGCCATCGGACGAAATACACGTTTTGGTTCTCTCGCTCCACTCAATGGGCAACTGCTTTCGCTGCGCTTACGATCTCGGCAATATGGGGCTGAGGACATGACGGTTAATTTTTTGAAGTTAAGGCGCGATAGCTTGGGTTTGCATATTAGCCAAATTGGAAACTCCGTCGACGCAACGCGGCCAATTACGGCAGACTCAATCGAGGTCAATGACGTCGGCTTACGGGCAACGACGAGTGCAGATGACACGGTGTCGGTCATAAACAACAGTGCATCTGCATTAGCCAAAGTACGGGTCTTCAACGAAGTATCTGATCAGACGGGGGTGACCGCTTATGCTCAATCGACTCGGGTCGATGGTGGCAGCCCCGGTGGTGGGCAACTCGATGCACTCAATCCCATTCGGATAAACGGGGAGACCTTCCAGGGATTTGAAGTGCGTCGTGACGATTACGATGGTCGCCTTCGAAGCACGATCAACTCAGCAACATCGAGAACCGGCGTGCGAGCCGACTTAATCGATGGACGTTTACAACTGACTGCAGATGATGGCCGGAATATTTATGTAGAAACGGCGACCATCAAAGCTGCAGAAGCAACAGGTCTGAATGCCGGTCGGGCCGCCCAGCAAGTTTTTGGCGGGCGCGTCAAGCTTTTCGCCCGACAATCTTTTGAGCTTGAATATAAAGACGTTGGTATGGATGACGCCGTCGGCCTAGGGCCCGTCATCGGACCGGAGTCCGTGTTATCCAACCCCAAGACAGCTTTGAGCCAAATGGACCTGTCATCGTCATTCACATCAAGGCAAGCTGTGGATAGTATCAATTTTGCTTTGGAAGAGATTGACATTAATCGCGATCAATTGAGCGATGTTTTAGAGCGGCTGCAGATGGCAGCCGAATCAAAACCCAGGTTTGGGCAAACCCTTGAATTGTCGAGAAATACCATCGTCGATTTTTCTGCTGCGAACGATGTCCTTGGGTTGGCTAGAAGCCAAATCAGTCAGTTTTCAAGCCTCTCGATTTTTGCACAGGCAAACTCTGAACCTAAAAATGCCTACGCTCTATTACAGGACAAGGTCAATTCTACGCGGCAGCAGCGACCGTGAACACCTAGCCAAACTGATTTCTCAATTTCCATGGTAGACAAAGCGTGGCCTCTCGGCCAACAATGCGTCCGCAGTTTTGTGCTTTTATGCGGAGATTTTAAAATGGACAGCTTTCGAACTCATTCAAATGTAAATCGAACAACAAAAAACAAAGCTAAATGGGTCTTTGTCATGTCTGGTGTACTCTCATTGGCTCTCGGAGGTCTGCTGGCCACGGCCCAGACATCGACCCCAACGACGAGTCCAGCCATTATCGCTGAGCTCGGTAAGCCGGTTCCAGATTTTGAGTTGAAAGATGTTGATGGTCAGGTACACAAACTCAGCCAGTATAGAGGAAAGACAATTGTACTCGAGTGGTTTAATCCTGATTGTCCATTTGTAAAGGTTGCTCACAACGAGGGGAAACTTGCACAAAAAGCCAAAGCTCATGCAGCGTCTGGCGGGGTTTGGTTAGCCATCAATTCAGGGGCACCCGGTCGTCAAGGACATGGGCAAGAGAGAAATCAAAAAGCCCGCGCCGAGTTCTCCATTAAGTATCCGATTCTTATGGATGAATCCGGTCATGTTGGCCGACTGTTTGATGCGAAGAAAACGCCTCACATGTTCGTCATCGATGCCCAAGGTGTGCTTGTTTATGCGGGTGCTCTCGATAGCACGCGCGGGGCAGGATACAAGGTCGACCGCTTCGATGATTACCTCTCAGATGCCCTCAAGTCGGTCGCTGACAAAAAGCCCGTTGCGGTGCCCTCGACCAAGGCGTGGGGCTGTTCTGTGAAATATCAACGGTAACCTGGCCGCTTCGCTTCGATGAAAGGAACAGGTTCCGTCTACTCAGCGGCCGCATCATGGAGCGAGGCGGGGTTCGCCCAAAAAGAGGCGTCTAATTGGCCGATGAGCGTGCCTGCGATGGGGCGCGAACCAACCGTCCATCGGTAGACGTCCCCGTTCGGTAGGATGTAGAACCAGTTGTTGCTCACGTTGCTCATCCATTTTTCATTTTGGCCACCCCAGTTCTCATTGTAGTTGCCATTGCTGGTGAATCCGTAGGTGGCGTCCAGTTGTGCAGCTTGGGCCGCCAAGTCTACGTCCTCACCACCACATTGAGTGTTCGCAGGCGCTTCCGCATCAATTAAGAGCATTGGGTCTGCGTGAAAAGTCTCATCAAGGCTCCCTACGAGCGTGCCCTGTGCTGGGCGTGTATTCTGAGTCCACTTATATACCCCACCAGTTGGTGTGATGTAGTGCCATCGCCCGTTGGCGTTTTGGAACCACTTCTCACCCAGACCACCCCAGTTCTCAGCAAAGGAGCCGGTGAAGACGAAGCCTTGTTCTTGGTCTAGATCGAAAGCCTTGGCCTCGACAGACGTATCAACACAGTTGTCATTGTCTGCTTCGTCGGCGTCTGGGTTGATGGCATCGTGTACGAGCGCAGGATTGGCGTGGTAGTCAGCAGAAAGCGTACCAAGCAATGTCCCCACGACTGGACGTGTGTTGTTTTCCCAGCGGAAAACTTCGCCAACAGGTGTGATGTAAAACCAACGACGACTGTTATTTTGAAACCATTTCTCACCCATGCCCGCCCAGTTGGTTGCATATGTTCCAGCGAAGGTGAATCCGTACTGTTGGTCAAGGTTATACGCCGTTTGAACCAATGTATCGCTGTCCACGGTCGGTGCCTGGCAATCGGCACCTGGGTCAACAGCGGCGGTCAAGAGGTCTGGGTTTGCATGAAAGTCGGGGGAGAAGGTGCCGACCAGGGTGCCGGTCGGAGGATTGGTGCCAACGTTCCATTCGTAGACCGCACCCTGTGGGAGGATGTAATGCCATACGGAGTCGCCACTGCGGAACCATTTCTCGTTCAAGCCACCCCAGTTGGTCGTGTAGCTGCTGCGATTGCCGAAACGTCGGTCGGTGTCGAGCAAGTAGGCACTGCACAGTAACTCTGGGGCGATTTCTGGTTGGGCGGCTTCGGGAAGGTCCACGATGGCTCGAATCCAGTCGATATAGGCCGCGGGAGAGATAAAATTGGCGCTGCGGGAACGCACACACGGATTGTCGTCTCCAACGGCCACAACACCGCCCGATGTCACCCCGATAAGCGTCTCGCCCATCAACAGTGCGCCACCACTATCACCACCGCAAACCAGCTCGTTGTTAGGCCCTGGGTTAACGACCAAAGAGCCAGCCGCGCTGTCAACGGTTTGCTGGTTTTCCAAATACGTCTCTGTTGTTGCCTGATACTCGACTTGACCAACACGTCGTACGCCCGTCTCTTCGTTCTCATTTGCGCCAAAACCGACGATGGTCAGCAAGTCGCCTTGGGTTGGTTCACCCATTTCGATGGATACGACTGGCGCGTTTAAGGCGTCTGCGAATGTTAAAATGGCGATGTCTGGTCCGCTGTAGCGATAGAAATTATTGCCGAGGCGTCGGATGTGAGCGGCGTTTGCGGAGTAGTCTTCGTGGATGTGCATCGCACTCGCGGCGCGGTACACTCCGTCGACGACAACGTAGACATCAGCTGCGCTGGCCGCATTCTCGATGCAGTGTGCTGCGGTCAAGATCGTCCGTTGCTCAATCACGGTGCCTGAGCACAAGAAACCACTGTTGCCCACTCGAATGTACAGTCGTAGCACGCCGGGGTGTCCGTCACCGTCCAAGTTTCCGTAACGAACAGGCTGAGTCAGCACACCTGTCATCGGCTCCGTCTCAGTGATGACCTCTTGCGCCTCCATCTCTCCACAACCCGCCAGGATGGCAAGGCATAAAACCCAGTGGAGTTGGCGGCGTTTTGTTTGTTCTTTCTGACCGTTGCTCATCATTTCCCCCGATGGCGTTTGACTCGCGCGTAAGCGATACTCATCTACTCAGCAATGTCTGTGCCAACTATGGAGACGTGTAATTTCGGTGGGTTAGATGATCTGAGAACCGTGTTGTTACACAAAAAATGTAACAAACTGTTACACTGTTACACTGTGACAACTGTATTGAGGCCTACGGGTCAGTTCCGGAATGCAACCGCTGCGGCGAGCGGCCTCAATCCAGACTCACTCAAGGCGTCCAAGCGTCCTGATTTCAGACAAAATAGCGTCGATGGACGCAGGGTTGACGGGCCGGCTACTGCTCGTGAGCAATTCTCGGCCCATGACGTGGCAGCCGAGATGAGCAAATTGAATTCGCATGGCGATCAGGACCTTTTGACCTTGTCCTCCACTGTGGGTGCCAATGGCCAATGGTTTTCCATTGAAGAGAGCTCGAAAGTCGCTGCTGCGTGTCGATAGCCAGGCAATTGCGTTTGTTAGGCTCGGTGGAATTGATCCATTGTATTCGGGAGCGAGGACAAAGAATGCTTTTGCGCTTTTAAATAGAGCCTCTAATGCGTCGACGTCTGCATCGGTATCATCCGATCGAGATGTGTACAGTGGAATTGAATACTCTGTGAGATCACACAGGGCACAGTCAACCCCTGCTGCACTTGCATGTGAACGTATTGTGTCTGCAAGGTCTTTGTTTTTTCCGTGACTGGCTGTGCAGATTAACAGCATTGCAATTGAACCTCCGGTATTTTGCGGGCAGACCCGCTTGTTAAGGTTTAGTGCATATCAATCGGATGTGCCACATGATTGACCATGCCGCGCGGACCTTGTCGAAATAACGACTTGCCAACCAAGAGAATTAAGATGCTCAAACTCAACCATTCAACCATGGTATGCGCATGATCGGGGTTGTATGTCGCCATTGTCTGACCGAGGGCAGCATTGGTCAACCAGCCCAAGCAAATCGAACTGGCGGCGACACCAATGCCAAACCAAAACGCGATCATCCGGCCGTGTAGAGATGCCAGCACGCCAAATGTTGTTGCGTTGGTCGCAGGGCCAGTAAGTAGAAAAGCCAGAGCGGCACCGGGGGATACTTGATTCATAATTGCAATGGCCGCGAGTGGCGTAGCTGCAGAGGCACAAACGTACATGGGTATGCCCATGAGCGCGAAGAGAGGCACTTGCCAAAATGGGGATAGGCCTGAGATCGCCTTCGGGTCCATGAGCGGCTCGGCGTAGGCTGCGATAGCAATTCCGACAATCATCCACGGAATGGTGTGGTCGACGAGCGGACCAAACCCATATTTCAACCCATCGTGCAATCGCTTAGCCAAGGGAATACGCTCTGTTGTTTGGTGTTCAACATCGTTGCGAAGGTTAGGCACCTTTTGGCCCAAGACAAGCGCGATCAGAAGAGCAACGCAGACTGCAGCGAGCAATCTCGCCACGGACAATTTGACGCCCAAGAGTGGCAGCGAGATGAGCATAGCGTCGATGCCAAGTTCCGGTGTGGCGACCAAGAATGCGATGGCAGCTGTCGCAGGCACACCTCTAGACACCAGTGTTTCATAAAGCGGCAGTACACCACATGAGCATATGGGCAGGGGCAAGCCGAATGCGAGTCCTTTCACAGCCTGTTTTGGTGCTCCACCTCGCTTGAGCCAGACGAGTGCTTTCTGAACGATGAGTGCATTCAATAAGCCGGCAAAACAATAGGCCAGCACAAGGGCGGGTGCCGCTTCGAGGGTGAGATTGATGAAGACGTAGCCTGCCGCCTTCGACACCGCTGGCACTTCCTCGATTAAAGTCAGCGTGAGCAAACCCAACACGGCGCCGAGAACCCCCCAAACAGCCTTGTCGTCAAGATGACTATGAGGCTCTATCAGATTACCATCGGTGGCGTGGCCTTGAGCATGGACGTGTCCGTGATGGTCGTGATCGTGATGGTGATCATGCCCATGGTGATGGTCGTGATCGTCATGGTGGTCATGCCCATGGTGATGGTCGTGAGCATGATGGTGATCGTGGTCATGATGGTGGTCGTGTTCATGATGGTGGTCGTGGGAACAGCCGGCCAGTTCCTCTCTGTGGGTGACTACATGCATCAATGCCCCCACAACAAATGCTTCAAAGAGTGCCAGTTCCAGGGGCGGTGCCTGAGAACTCATGGATTCTCCCAGCGTGAATCCGAGTATGGTTGCAATGGCAAGTAAGCCGACCATGGCAAGTGCATATCCATTGCCAAGTCGGTTGCGAAGACTGACGTAGACCAGCAATCCAACGGGCAACCGATGCAGTACGATGGCAAAATCCAGTCCGTGGATATGGCCAGGCACAGGCGCACTTAAGGCCGCCCCATCGAGCGCGTTATGAAGCAAGAGACCCGTGAACACAATCCAGAAGGTTGCCCCTTGTGTTCCTTTCATTCGACGTTCAAGTATACTCGGCAAAAGTAACCCGAGAAGTGCCAATACGATGGCCCAGAAACCAGCCCTTTGAACGGTTGACGGCAAGAGAAAAACCAGGCCTAAGCCGCCGAGTGAAACGAGCATGTAGCCGTCGAGCGCGAGGATCCACCCCTTTTTTTCTCGACCGATGTTTCCAATCACGGGACCCAGCATCAGTCCGAACAAGGCCGCGCTCAAGGTAAGGATGTCTGTCATAGTTGACCTGTCCAGTTACAGCGGCCGATCCGCCGCCTCATCAAGCCTGTCTCTAACATGACCGATTTTAAATATGAATCATTGACTCGGTTGAAAATTTAGACACCCTTAGTCCAGGTCATTGGATTCTGACACACCCACGGCATGTAAAGATGAGGATCCGGGGAAATGCTTGATGAAAAAGGCGAATACGACGCCGTCGTCGTTGGCTCAGGACCGAACGGGTTTTCTGCGGCCATCTACTTAGCTCAGCAAGGGTGTCGCGTGTGCCTCATCGAAGGTAAACCCAGTGTCGGTGGCGGCATGCGAACGCGTGAGTTAACACGCCCTGGCTTTCGTCATGACATTTGCTCAGCTGCCCATCCGATGGCCATTCTGTCTCCCTTCATGAAAAGATTACCATTGGCTGACTTTGGGCTTGAATGGATTGAGCCACCTGCCGCTTTTTCTCATCCACTCGATGATGAAAAGTCCGTCATTATGTGGTCAGACCTACAACGGACTGCTGGACAAATGGGGGCTGACAGCCATGCTTATCGAAGGCTCGTCGAACCGTTCCTCAAGAATCCTGATGTCCTCTTTGAAGACCTCTTAGCCCCTTTGAAATGGCCGAAGGCGCCCCTGCAAATGCTGCGCTTTGGCCTGTCTGCAATTCGCTCGGCGACGGGGTTTGCCAATAGCAGGTTTAAAGGACCTCAGGCGAAGGCTTTGTTCGCAGGGTGTGCAGCGCATTCCATAATGGACCTTGATCGACCACTGACGGCGGCTCTTGGTCTTATTTTTTCTATTTCAGGTCATTTGACGAACTGGCCCATCGTTCGCGGTGGAACCGAGGGTCTAACCGTTGCCCTCAGCCGATACTTCGAGTCCCTTGGTGGGCAAATTATAACCAATCATCACGTCCAAAATCCCAGTGATTTGCCCCGCTCCCGAGTTTATCTATTTGATACGTCACCGCAGCAATTGGTGGATATAAACCGACCGCATCTCCCCGAAAGATACTGTAGACGTCTCAGTCGGTATCGATACGGGCCTGGTGTATTTAAAATCGACTGGGCACTGCGAGAGCCCATTCCTTGGCGGGATCCAATGACAGCGCAGGCTGCAACGGTTCATATTGGGGGCAGCATGCATGACATTGCGGCTGCGGAGAAGGCGATGTGGCTCGGACAACATCCTGAAAAGCCGTTCGTCCTTCTATGTCAGCAGAGCCTATTCGATGACACCCGCGCGCCGTCTGGTCATCACACGGGATATGCCTATTGCCATGTTCCAGCTGGATCTATTCAAGACCAAACGCAGGCCATCGAGTCTCAAGTAGAACGTTTCGCGCCAGGTTTTCGTGACATCATCATTGAACGCCACGTGATGAACACTCAAGCCCTGACACGTCACAACCCAAATTATATCGGTGGTGCGATTGCGGGCGGCATTGCCGATTGGCGTCAACTCTTCTCGAGACCGGTTTTGAGACTTAATCCGTATACGACCCCGAACCCACGAATCTTTATTTGTTCGTCGTCGACACCGCCAGGCGGGGGAGTTCACGGTATGTGTGGCTTTTATGCAGCTCGGACGGCCTTTCGGCGGTTGCATCGGCTCGAGATTAACTCTTTGTCGTAAACTCAACGGAAGCACATAGGCGGTAATCGCCTGCACATGGTCGTGCTGGTCTGTTAAATTGTATGGGCTGAATATGAGTCAGGGGGAAAGGCAGGCGTGAGCGGGTCGATGTCCGGAAAAAGAGTGGTGGTTACCGGTGCCAATTCGGGCATTGGTTGGTCCACGGCATGCGCTCTGGCGGAAATGGGTGCTGAATTGGTCTTAGTTTGCAGGAGCAAACCGAAAGGGCTCGAGGCGATCGACCGAATCAAGACCGTCAAGCCAGACGCCGCGATTTCGCTTTTCCGCTGCGATCTCAGTAGCCAAGAAGAGATTCAGACTCTGTGCGGGCAATTGCGAAATGCCTATGAACAGATCGACGTCTTGGTCAATAACGCCGGTGTGTACCTGGCCGAAAAACGCGAAACGAGAGACGGTCTTGAGCAGACCTTCGCCGTCAATCATATGGCTTATTTTCTCATGTGTCGGGGGTTGTTGAGCTGCTTAAAAGCGGCTCGCAGTGGTCGAATTGTGAACGTATCCTCGTTTGGCCACAGACTTGGTTCCATTGATTTAGACGATGTTAACTACGAGCGTCGGCGTTATTCTCCTATGGGGGCATATTGCGCGAGCAAACTCATGAATATTCAATTCACGCGCCACCTAGCCAGTCGGCTGGTTGACGATCAAGTGACTGTCAATTGTTTGCATCCCGGTATGGTTCGGTCTGGGTTTGCTGTCAGTCAAAAAGATGCTTTTGCCCTTCTGACACGAATGGCTGGGGCGTTCCTTGTTTCACCACAACGAGGTGCCCGCACGTCGATACATCTTGCAACAAATCCCGATGTAGCTCAGATTTCTGGTCAGTACTTTCGGAACCGAAAAGTCGTCAAACCATCAGGCAAAGCTCTGGACTCGAAACAGGCCGAGCAGCTCTGGCAATTAAGTGAATCACTGATTCGACATGATCCATTGATGGCCAGAATGACCTGATTTTGATGGACCTGCCTCGTGTTGACTGAATTCTTTGACTCTTGGTCGGATGCCATACTGAGGGAGACTTAATTGAGAGCGATGGAAAAACTCAAGACGGGATACATCATCGCGATGTTAGCCGTCATTGTCGCTGTCATTTATGGCCATACAATTCAGGCTCAATTCGTTTGGGATGATGTCTTCCTAATCGAGCGAAACCAGAATCTATCGAACTTTTCTCGTGCTTGGACGCTCGCTTGGGGCGACTTCTTTGGACAAGGTCATTCCACTCAGAGCGGGTACCTCCGACCTGTCCCTACGCTGCTCAATTACCTTACAGTCGCAGCTTTTGGTTATGCCCCCGCAGCCTTTCACGCCATCCAATTGGGTTTACATCTCTTGGTTTTGGCCCTCGCGGCCATGCTTCTCCGACAGTGGAACTTGTCGAACCTATCGATTTTCATCGCCCTGGCTATTTATACCTGCCATCCAATGCAGGTGGAGGCATTGTCTTTCGTATCCTGTCGTCCCGAACTATTGGCGTCAATTTTTGTGCTGTCCACATGTTTGTGCGTCCAAAAATGTCGCTCGGACCCGTCGATAAGCTGGTGTTTATACGCTGGCCTGAGCCTCACCTTCGGTTTCTTCTCGAAAGAAACAGCTGTGGTCGTCCTGCCGTTTCTATGGCTGATGGGAACCGGCCGTTCAAAAACAATCCTCTGGTTTTTGACCGCATTGACCGTCGTTTTGCTCGTGTTTAGATTTAGTTGGAGCCCGATTCAGGGCGGTCCTGAATCGGGAACGCCGCTCAATCTCGCACTGGCATTTAACTTGATTGCCTTTTATGTGAAGCAGCTGTTTTTGGTCGAGGGGCCTCGGTGCCTTTACACGTATTTGGACGTGCACACCTGGGGTTTGGAGACATGGGTCACTTGCAGCTTGGTCGTTGCACTCGGCTTTTGGACTTGTCTACGAAGGCCTCGTTCTATTGTGGTGATTGGTTTTCTGTGGTTTTTCGTCTTCATCGGGCCCGTGTTGCATTTTATTCCCTTTGGCACTTTGGCGGCAGACAGATATCTGTACTTGCCCATACTCGGAATTGCGGCTTCGATCGCCGCCGTCGTTGACGCGCTCTATCGGGCAGACAGTCCATATACGTCATGGGTTGTCGTCGCGGTCTTCCTTGTCCTATTGGCTCTTGGAGCCCTATCGAAGGTGCGGAGTCAAGAGTGGCAAGATGAGATTACGCTCTGGTCAGCGGAGGTTGACATGCCGCCCATTCAAGCTCATGCCCTTGTGGAGTTGGGTACAGCTTTGGCAGATAAACAAAGGATAGGTGATGCCCATAAAGCCTATCGACTCGCTTGGAAGCTGAAACCCGGGGGCCAGATTTTGTTTCGGAATTTGGTCCGCATCGAATCTCAGAGCTTACCTGGGGACCTGGGTCGTGCTTTTCGCACGTCTGTCCTCGAACCGGGCGTGACACCTGAAACCCTCAGGTTGTGGTCCGATAGACTGAAGACTTTGAATCAGTCTAATTTGAGCCAATTGCTCGATGAGATGCTCAAGGGGCGACAGCAGTGAGCAGGCTTGAGCCGATCCGACCCCCGTTGTCTGTTGAGTAGGCCTATGGCAACCCTCCAAAAAATTCTGCTGAGGTCTTTGGAAAAATAACTCCATGAGACCTGCTTCTCATTCGACCTTATGGAACATGATATCCGGCTAATTTTTGAAAAATACGCAATGATAATCCGTTTACGAATACTGTAAATATATGATTTTAATGGGTTATTTTTGTTAATCGTGATGCTTGTATCAAAATAAATATCTTAAGGTTTTATGGAAAATTACGATGTCGTAAGTGGATAAACTTAATAACGAACGTGGCTCGATGAAACTATTAGACAAGCCTAACTCCACGACCATGCGCCACAATTCGGGCCGGAGCCCGCAATCGTGGGTTGTTGACTGGGTTTTATCGACGGACACGCGAGCAGGGGCACGTTCTCGCCAAATGAAAGGAGGTTGCCTAGCAGACATTCATTAGACGGTAGGGGTACTGGTCTTTTGAGATCCGTCTGCGCTGCTCAAAAAAACAAACGAAATTTAAAACTCGTGGAGGACGGTTTGGCCATCCTTCACAACCCAAACAACATGGCATCTCTAAATGAGCGCACAGATGGGTCTGCGCACAGAGATTGAGCAGGGAAGAGGGTCCCTGTTTGGAGTCGGCAAGGTCGCTAACTCGCCTTTAGATTCATGGAGCGAATATTATGGGTCTTTTCGTTAATTCGAATTCTTCGTCACAGAACGCTATGCGTAACTTAAACCGGTCCACTCGGTCTCTTGGTACATCGTTTCAACGCCTGTCTAGCGGCATGCGTATTAACAGTGCCAAGGACGATGCAGCTGGTCTGGCGATTAGTGAGAGAATGACTACGCAAGTACGTGGTCTTACTCAAGCGATTCGCAATACCAATGACGGTATGTCGTTGGCTCAGACCGCTGAAGGGGCTTTGCAAGAGACAACTTCGATCTTGCAGCGGATGAGAGAGCTGTCCGTTCAATCGGCGAATGATACAAATACAGAAGCTGACAGAGGTTCGATTCAGGAAGAGGTTGATGCGTTGATCTCCGAACTGAACCGAATCG
Organism: Myxococcota bacterium; assembly: GCA_036337435.1. GTDB lineage: Bacteria > Myxococcota_A > Bradymonadia > UBA7976 > UBA1532 > UBA1532. The sequence goes on along the minus strand of JAYZEG010000030.1, from coordinate 60,433 downwards.
CAGAGAGGACGACATTTAACAACCAGAACATCCTTGATGGTTCATTCACGGGTGCGAAGTTCCACATCGGAGCGAACGCCCATGAAAATCTAACCATCAGTGTAAAGGATGCGAGAGCAAATAGTCTTGGGCGACAGGCTCGATATTCTAGTTCGGCTGACATTGCGGTGGCTGCTGGACAGAATCTCAGTGATGGAGACGTCACCATTCGTGGTGTCACGATCCGGTCTACTGTTGCCGCAGATGATTCGCTTTCGACAACATTGAACGACTCGTCGGCGATTGCTAAAGCAGCAGCAATCAATGATTCTAGCGAATTTACCGGTGTTACAGCCTTGGTCGATTCGACGATTGTTGAGTCAACTGGTGATATCCAGGCGGTAACCTTGGATTCGACCAATAACGTGACCATTAACGGTGTAACGCTCACCGGGTTTCGGGTTGAAGACAATGATGCCAATGACAAACTGGTCAACCAGATTAACTCGATCACTGACGAAACGGGCGTTGTTGCGTCTCTGGATGACAATCACCGTCTTGTCCTGACTGCTGATGACGGCAGAAATGTCGAAATCACGGTCTTGGGTAATGCCACTCGATTGGGCATTACTGCTGGGGCTGGAACCACAGTGACTGGTGGTCGGCTCACATTGGAGTCTGAGCAACAATTCGACCTCGGCGGCGCCGCTATAACAAAGCTTGGTGACGTCGGTGGTGCAGGAGCGACTCTCTTCGGTGTGAACGATGCCAATACGGTGCAGACGCTGGATGTCACGGATAGAGAAGGTGCCAACCGGGCCCTCTCCATTCTTGACAAAGCAATTGGTCAAGTCTCTGCAAGTCGCGCTTCATTGGGTGCGGTACAAAATAGGTTGGCTTCGACTGTGCGTAACCTTGAGGTGAGCACGGAGAACCTGACGGCATCTCGAAGCAGAATCCAAGATGCGGATTTTGCTAAAGAGTCAGCAGAGTTCTCGAAGTTGAAGATTGTCCAGCAGGCAGGCGTTTCCGTCTTGTCGCAGGCCAACCAGCAACCGAACATTGCACTGTCACTTATCGGAGGTTAAACAGCTTCCTTAAAAGGCAGCATGATGATCTGAAATCCGGCCCTTGGGTCGTCAGTGTTGCCAAATTTGACATCGATTTCAAAGGCCAAAGAAATCGGTGTCAGCCCTTACAAACCGCCAAGGTGGCCGGTCCACCTTGGCGGTTTACTTTTTTGTGGGCTCCATCCTTCAAGTCTCACTTCAAAATTGGAAGTACGGGGGCGAAATCATCTCGCCAGGTCACGTTCGATTCAGTCGTTTCGAGAGCGGGCAATTTGTGTTGTTGGAGGCCATTGAGGTCTTTGGCCACAAAAGCCCATTCGCTGACATAAACCCCTAAGGGTGAACGTGCTCGATGTCGAATCCAAGAGAAGGGCAAGTTGTGCTTATGGCAGTGGCTTTCTACAACTCGTCTCAAGTTTGCATGACGGTTTGACACGTTGATGGCAAGCAGGCCGTCGCTACGCAGTCGGTGCGCATAAATTGAAAATGCTTCCTCGGTCAGCAGATGAGCGGGAATTGCATCGCCGGTAAACGCATCAATAATCAGGAGATCAAACGCCCCTTTGGACATTCTTTCGAGACTTTTTCGTCCGTCGCCGACGACGATTTTCACGATACCCCTCGCCTCCTTCAAATAGCTGAAATGGGTTTTCGCAATGTCGACAACGAGCGGATTGAGTTCAAAGAAAGTATAGCTGTCGCCAGGACGAGAATAGGCTGATAAGGTGCCAACACCCAGGCCTAAAACCCCAACTTTTCGAGCTTTTGTCCGCTGATTAAGGATTCGACCGATCCCTGACTCCTCGGTAAAGTAAGCTGTCGGTTCTCGACGATGTGTATCCCCTAAATATTGAAAGCCATGACTGATTCTTCCATCGAGAAGATGAATCAATCCACCCTTCTTGCGGGGCACTGGATACCTTTTTATTTTGAGCGTGCCATACGCGTTTCTATAGACGTGTGTCTCTCCACTGAGTTCTTTTAAGACTCGATAGGTGAGAACTGACCCCAAACAGACCAGCGACGTCAGCCCGATGACCGTGCTTGGATATAGGCTGGCGAAAGACATTTGGCCTTCTGATCGTTTTCTGGACGCATGCCAAAGATAGCCCACCGTTGCCATAATCGTGAAGTCGACTTCAAGACGGAGATTGATGAACGCCGGTAAGATAGAGCCGACTATGAGGCCGCCGATGACCCCCCCCGCTGCAATGGATACATAGTAATTGGTCAGTTGCTGGGTTGCAGGCTGGCGTTTCACCAGTTCCGCGTGTAAGCACAAACAACCCACGCCCAATATAGTGCACCAACCTGCCAGTTGCATCGACCAGTGCACAGACCAGGATTCAAGTCGGAGATAAATAAATAGGGTAAGGACCAATACGCCGAGAAACCAGACTCTCTGACCCATCCACAAGCGAGGAAAGCCGAAGGTGACTATAAAGGTTACCAAATACACAGCCAGGGGTAGGATCCAGAGGATTGGTGTGACCGTAAGATCAACGCTGATGGCTTCACTGATACTGACTAAAAGTGCGACTCCCAGCGCGGACGGACAGAACCACAGCCAGCGAATTTTGAGTTGATGCCGTTCAGTTTTTGATTCATTACCCGAGAGACGATGTGAAATGACAATCGTTGCCAATGCGAGACAGAATATCCCGAAAAGGACGCTCCACAAGACGAACTGAGTCGAAACGGTCAGATTCGGTTCTATCAAAAATGGGTAGCTCAGCAGACCAAGAAGTGACCCACCGTTTGACCAAGCAAATAGAGTAAATGTTGTCTGACCCTTTGAGTCGCCGAGAACCCATTGAACCAAGGGTGAGCACGCGTAAAGAATTAAGCTTGGCAGACCGATGCAGACACAGAGGGAAAGCCACACATCTCCAACAGGGTGGTTGCCGACTGATACGTCAAAAAAATCAACAGGCAGCTGCACAGTGGCTGTTGCCATAAGCACCAGATAACAGATGAAGGCTGATTTTGAACGGCTCGCAACCCAGTGGCTCAAGAGATACCCTATGAGTAAGGCCAATTGAAAAAAGATAAGGCTGCTGGTCCAAACCGCATTTGAACCGCCAAAAATTGGAAGGAGAGCTCTGGCCGCCAGGGGCTGTATAGACCATGAAAGAAGTGAACCGAGGCCAACGACAAAAGCCGCAATCGTATAGTTTCGATGTAGCGTCACTGTGCTGGTCCGATTAAAGCGCACGCATTGGGTGCAGTGTGGGGTCAGCCCGCCACTCGACCGATGTATAAATGTGCCACCCCAAAGGTCAGCCGAATCACTTTTACATCGGTCAGGCCTGACGCGGTCATCATCTTCGCAAACTCATCTGCAGGCGGAAACGCCGCAATCGATTTTTGTAAGTAGCGGTATTCTTTCTTGCCCGACAGAATCCAGCCCATTATCGGAACGATATGATGTACATGAAGGCGCGCTAAGAACGCCATTAGGCCACCTTTCGGCTCAGAGAGCTCAAGGATGGAGACGACGCCACCGGGTTTGACGACCCGAGCCATCTCCTGTAGCCCCTTTAAACGGTCGGGTACGTTGCGAATTCCAAAGGCGATGGTGCACCCGTTGAATCGATTCGACTCAAAGTCCATACTTTGGGCATCGCCGAGCACCAATGTCACTCTATCATCCAACTTACGTGCTTTGATCTTGGAATGCCCGACGTCGAGCATACCTTGGCTTGGGTCGAGTCCGATCACCTGAGTTTGTGGATGCACCCTCGCCAGCGCGAGGCCAACATCGGCGGTTCCTGTGGCGACATCGAGCAACTCGCCATCGTTTGGCATCGATTCAATCAGCTGCTTTCTCCAGCCACGGTCCATCCCGAAACTCATCAGCCGATTGAGCAAGTCATACCGCTTCGCGATCTGATCAAACATCGCTCCGCTTCCATCAGCTCGCGCCATTTGTGTTGTCATTGAATGCACTCCAGTTCCAGAGATTTTGAGAGTTGTCTCAAGGTTTCGTAGCTCAACGCTTGAGGCCCATCGGATAGGGCGGTGCTGGGTGCTGGATGAACCTCGACCATGACGCCAACAGCACCAGCCGCGATCGACGCCTTCGACAATGGAACAATCAGATCCCGTCGCCCTGCCGCATGAGATGGATCGACGATAACTGGAAGCCCATAGTGATGGCTCAGGAGAGCGACAGCACCTAAGTCGATGAGGTTTCTCGTTTCGCCATCGAATCCACGAATGCCCCGTTCACAAAAAAGGACACTGTCGGCACCACTGGCATACAGGTACTCGGCAGCCATCAACCATTCTGAGACCGTTGCCGAACGACCCCGTTTCAAGAGGACGCATTTTCTCGCTTCGCCTACCTGTCTCAACAGCGCAAAGTTTTGCATGTTGCGCGATCCAACCTGAACAATATCAGTCATGTCGGCAACGGTATTCACATCGTGTTCCGACATGACTTCGGTCACGATACGCAGTCCGTGTCGATCGGCGGCGCGCCTCATCCATTGCAACGCGGGTTTGCCAAATCCAGCAAAGGAATAAGGAGATGTTCGTGGTTTGTAAGCCCCACCCCTCAACACTTTTCCGCCTGCTTGTGCAACCTGGCTTGCGATGCTTTCAATTCGTTCTTCTGAGTCTACGCTGCATGGCCCTGCGATCAGTGTCGGTGTCGTCGTTCTAAATTGAAGCTCACCCAAGTCGATCACCTGGTGGCACCTCGCATCGACCTTTGGGTGACTACTTTCGGTTTTGAAGACCCCGCTGACCCCATCCAAAGATGCGATTTTTTGTGGGTCGACAGGGGTTGAATAGCCCTTCACGATGAAGCCAGTGGCGGCACCGTCTTGGTCGAGAAGTGTCTCGAGCCAAAGACCAAAGCCCGTCAGCGTTTGCTTTACCGAATTCGTATCGGCTGTCGGTTTTAAGTTGATCAGCATGGGCTTTACCTCGACCGTTCAAGGGCTGTATGAATCACAGCCTTTAGCGCAGAGCGAGATGGACCGTCAGGCAGTTTCCTCAGTGAGTCTAGTGCTTTGTCGGCAAAGGCTGCGGCACGCGCATGGGTCGCCTCGATGGCACCGGTCGCGGCAATCGCCTCCACGAGACGTTTTGCATCCGCTCGCGAAGGGTCTGTCGTCGCGCTGGCATATTGCCTCAATTGAAGCAGTAATTGTGGCGATCGTTCCGCTGCGAGAATCATTGGCCAGGTCAACTTTCCTTCTCTCAAATCGAGACAGGTATCTTTGCCGGTCTCTGTTGGATCTCCGCACAAGTCGAGCTTGTCGTCTACCAACTGAAATGTCATCCCAAGATTGACTCCAACGTCGCTCAACAAGCTGATTTGTTGCTCGTTTAAATGACCCAAAAGAGCACCGGCTTCCAAAGCCCATTGGAACAGAGCCGCAGTCTTGCCATGAACGACTTCTTGATACAACTCCCGATCCGGCTTGAAACAGTTTCTCATATCCAATTGAAGTGCTTCTGCATGGACCATCTGCGAGATCACATCGAGCAGCGACGAGACCAACCTTGAGTCGGCTGTATTTACACGTCTCAATGCGTCTACCAGTAAATGGTCACCACCCAAGACGCTCGCTGAATTGCCATAAACCATCCGGGCCGTCGGATGGCCGCGACGCTCTTCGCCTTGGTCAATAACATCGTCATGCAGGAGCGTTGCAGAGTGTACTAACTCGGCGGCGATGGCCACCTGTTTGACATCCTCATCGAACGGTCTATCACCCATCCGTGCTGCCAACAGGGTGCAGATAGGGCGAACTCGCTTTCCTGCCTTGTGCAGTAGATACTGCACCGCCTTCCAAGCAAGATCTTTGCCGGGGTCTGCCACCACGGTCCCCATATCTTTCTCAAGTTCGTAGAGGTCATCGGCCAGCCAATCCCTCAGTTCGATGAGTCGCTTGGACACCTCATCGGCTTGATTTCGTTGTGTTGTTGATGCCAGTGTCGTAAGCACCGGATCTGTTTTGGCTGGTTGTTCAGCCAACTTCACCCGAAATGTACTTTGCTTAGTCATTCTGATCAGCCTCATGACCGTTGGGTATTTGCTTATGTCCTTCAAACACGAATTCACGCCCCGATTCCACGAGGTCGACCGCGCCGGGATCGTTTTCTATGGTCGCGCCTTCGAGTATGCCCACGTGTGTTTCGAAGAAATGCTCACTGCTGCCTTTGGCGACTTCGACCATGTTTTCGACTCCGCTGGAGTTGGTTTGCCCCTCGTCTTTGCCGATTCGGCGTTTAACCAACCCATGCGCAGAGGCGAGCGTTTGGTTGCCACCATGGAGATTGAGCGCCTGACTCAAAGATCCATTACATTCAAGTGTTCCATTTCCGGACTTCTTGACGGAAAAGTGCGTTGTGTCGTCCGCCAGAAACACGCTTTCGTTGCCTTCCCAGCTTTCAAGCCGACTGAATGTCCACCTCAGTTCATCGACCAGCTCGTCGGGATCGGCATGGTCAAGCCCTAAGTTGGCTCGAAGCTGAGTTCGATCCACTTTGCCAACCGAATTGGTCGGCATTTTGGGTACCTGAACCCACACTTTCGGAATCTCATGCTTTTTCAGTTTCGAGCGTCCCAGTCGCACCAGGTGTTCCAGCTCGGTCGAGAAATCGTAGTCTGCGTTGAGTTCTACGCACAGGCAGACGGTTTGGCCCCACTGCTCATCGTTCAGTCCGATAATCACACAGGAATTGATGCTTTCGTGCTGTTGGAAGATGCACTCAACTGATTGTGGTTGGATTTTTTTTCCTCCACTAATCAAAACTGTATCGCATCTGCCATCCACACGAACTCGGCCGTTCTCGATGTCTCCAAGGTCGCGGGTTAGTAGGCCGCCGGGACAGGTCGGTCCGTCAATCCTAAGTCGCTTATCTTCGGTCGAGACAACTGTGAATGGCATCGGAGACCCACAATCGTGAGTGACTGGATTTTGGCCGGGTGACTGTGTTGCTGCCTGCGAGGCGCATTCAGTCATACCCCAAGTCAAAAGCACAGGGAGACCGGCTTTGAGCGCTGCGTCCTGCAATGAGGTCGAACAATGGGCCCCGCCGACGAGCACGCAACGAAGTCTGGACGGGAGGCTTGTCCCGTCATGAAGTCGTACCAAGCGACTCAGCATGGTGGGCACCAATGACACCATTGTTACCTCGCCCGAGCGGAGACGCTCGGCGACCCGGTGTACTTCGAATGGGAGACAAATCTCCGCGCTGATCCCGTACCAGGCTGCTCTCAGCAGAATCGACGCTCCACCGATATGGTGGGCCGGTAGACACATCAGCCAGTTATCGTCGAGTTGATGCCCAAGGCGAATGGCTGATCCCATCGCACTGAAAAAGAGCTGTCCAGTCGTGAGCGGTATAACTTTTGGACGCCCTGTGCTTCCAGTCGTTGCGATCAGCAGCCTGAGTTCATCTAGATGCCACCGCGGCGCGAAGACTGGCTCAGATGTCCCCTCAACATTGTCGGTTGTTGCCTGTTTCCGACTCTCGATCACCTGAGTGACATTGAGTTCGCGTAACTCCCCATCGGTCAAATGCAGGTCCTCGCCTATCGGAAAAACCGCGGCATTGCACCATCCTATGGCGTGAAAGTTAATCAACCAATCCAGGTTTTGTTGGCCTCTCAAACCAACCACGGCCCCGCCGTCAACACCACTCGCTCGCAGGACATCGCCGCGCGCGGCCACTCGGGACAGGAGTTGTCCATATGTGAGTGCGGCTATCCCTTCGCGAATCGCAATGCGATTTGGATGCGCTTGGGCGGCTTGGTAGAGGGGGTGTGGTAGCCAAGTGGTCATTGGACGGAGACTCCAAGGCCTGGGGTTCTTGGCACCATGATCTCCATTGCTGACCGATTCCAGGCTCCGGAGATGCCATGGGTTGCCGGCTTGAGCGCGTCGGATGCGGCGGCTAGGTGAGCTGCGCCAGTTCGACCGATTTTGGATTCCAGAGCGTGAGTGACGCAGACCTTCAACCCACGCCGATAGGCTTTCTGGGCCAGTTCGTACGAGGGCACGAGTCCACCCAAATACATGGGTTTCAAAACGATTTCATTGAGCGCGTCAATGGCAAGGACAGCCTCAGCATCGACGCAAACCGATTCATCAGCCGAGAGGGTCATCTCGCAGGTTGATGCAACCGCTTTTAAACCGTCAATATCTTCTCCTGACACAGGTTGTTCGATGATGTCTACACCCAGTTCGCTGAGCTCTCTGACTCGTTTTTTCGCGAGCCGCTCCGGCCACGCCCCGTTGGCATCGATCCGAATTTTCGCCAGCGGAACCGCCTGTCGGATGTCTCGAATGCGTTCGACGTCTTTGCGCCAAGTGTCACTGAGTTTAACTTTAATGGCGTCCGCTCCCGCTTCAACAGAGCTGACGGCTGTCTCAGCACTGTCCACCAACGCATGAATCGACAGTTCGGTGGCATAGTTTGGATCGAGAAGTGCTGCAATCGGAACGCCTCGTTGTTGAGCAAACAGATCCAAAAATGACAGTTCGAGTCCGAAGCGAATGACAGGCTCCAAGTCCAGCCCGTCCAGCCAGATTTCCATGTCCGCAATCTGTTCGAATTGAACCGGAGAGATAGACGTTTCAAGTTGATGGATGCGACGGTCTATTTCGGTTGCAGACTCGCTAAATCCAGGCCAAGGAGCAATATCACCCCAACCGGTCTGTCCTTCGATGGTCCGAGTGCAAACGTGCCAACACCGGCGAGGCTTATCGCCAAAAACAGTCTTCCGAACTGCCCGGTCCAAGTCGACGTCGTATGGTTTGAAGCGAATGCTGTCGACAGATAACGTCATATGACGACTCCAACGCAGAACAACAAACCGAACGCCAATTCTAATTTGGCAGCACCACCCAGATGGGGGTTCAAGTCCTGCCCATCTTTTTTCAACACAGCACGGCACTCTGAGACAGCCAATGGGATGGTCATACCGACCAAATACGTCCATTGGCTGAACAGCTCTGTATAAACGCCATATACGGTCAGCGCGTACGCGGCGATACAAAGAGCCAGATACTGAATCCGAGTAAACCGAGGGCCAAACCGGACCGCCAGAGTTCGCTTTCCGACCCGTTTGTCGCCAACACGATCTCGAAGGTTGTTGACGACGAGAATCATCGTGGCTAAAGCCCCGATGATGAGACCTGCGATGACCGACCCAACATCCAGAAAGCCTGTCTCCAAGTAAAACGTTCCCGCGACGGCAGCGACTCCAAAGAAAGCGAGCACGAAGACATCGCCCAAACCCACATACGCCAGTGGCACAGGGCCTGCCGTATACGCGACAGCACAGACGATGCTGACGATCCCAAGAACAAGGATTGGAGCCCCGCCGATTGTACTGAGATAGACACCAACGGCCCCAGCGCATAGCAGTGTGATGAGTGCGGCAGCGAGAACCTGTCTTGGTTTGAGCCAACCTTCAGAGGTTGCCCTCTTGGGACCGAGTCGGTCTGGACCATCTGCACCGGTTTTAAAATCCGCATAGTCGTTGACCAGGTTTGTGCCGACCTGGATTAAGAGCGCACCGACCAATGCCAAAATCGAACTCGTACCAGGCCCGTATCCAGCCGCCGCGGCTAAGGCTGCCCCAACGAAAACAGGCACGGCACCGGCCCATAATGTTGCGGGTCTAATCGCTGACACCCAGATCTGGGCCTTGGTCAGGGTATGTCCTTGATTTGCAGTCATGGGCTTGACTCGGCCAATTGGTCTCGGACGCGCTGCCACATCGCGTGGTGCTGCTTGTAATTTAATTCGGGGTCAATGCGCGCGATGATGACGCCCGAGTCGCTTTTATCTTGTTCGTTCGCCAATGCAGTTTTGAGTTCATCGTTTGTCTCGACGATCGTGCAGCGCAGACCGTAGCCGCGACAAAGAGCCTCCACTTCGATTTTCGACGGGGTCAGGAAAAGCTCTTCGAACACCCGTTTATGTTCGCTGATTGGAAGAAATCGAAAAATTTGGCCGCCGCCATTATCATTGACCACGATCGTGAGCTTGGTATCACGGCACAAGGCAAGACTATTGGCATCGTGTCGGAACGCTAAATCTCCGACGAGTAGAAGCAGGCGCGCATCAGCCAGCCCAACTTGTTCACCCACTGCGGTGGCAATGGTGCCATCGATTCCGTTCAGGCCTCGATTCACAAATATTGTCAGCTCAGACTCAGTGCGACCGCCAAAGGCGTCCAGGTCACGAATCGGCATACTATTGGCAACATGAATCGCAGACCCATTTGGTTGGTGTTCTACGCAGATCGAGGCGACAGAGCCTTCCCAGAATAAGTCTAAATCGTCTCGGTCCAAAGCCGATTGACACGTTGTCTCAAGTTGGGTCCATTGGCTTAACCAATCGGGGTCTGCTGCCGTACGAAAACGTCTCGCCACAACTTTGTCCACCAATATGGCCGGCGACACCTCGAAGTAATGGTCGTGGTGTCGCTCTGGATCAACGCATGTTTGCCCATCATGAATGACAATCCAAGCCGCATGTTCACAGTCCCTGATCCAATTGGCGAGCCACTGCGATGTACAAGCCCGACCAAATCTGACAATGCAGTCGGGTTCGGGTATCGCATGAGGCGTTCTGAATGCCGCGTCATAGTGTGTGAACAATGACGAATGTGAGTGGCCATATCGTGCTCCGGACGACGCTTCAGCAAGAACCGGCCACCCTAATCCGTCCGCCAACTCGTATAATTTGGACGCGTCACCCGACGACTTAAAAGCGTCTGGACCGCAAACAAATACGCCCTTGGTTGAACGCGCCACGAGGTCAACAAAAGCATCCGTCATCTGCTCGGTCGTATCCCGAATGATTTGCTCATAGTCCCTTTTTGGAACCTTGATGACCTGCCGTTCGGTCTGCGGATCCCACAATGGCTTCCGGAAACCACAATTCACATGGACGGGTCCTTGCGGCGCTGTTCTGGCCGTGCGAATCGCAAACCCAAGATCACTTAACCTATCCAGGTTGACCGGAGCCTCTGGCTCGGGCGCATCAATCGCCATACAAACTTTGGCGAATGAACCAAAAAAACCAGGCTGTTTCATCGTCTGCGGCGCACCGCGACCTTGTAATTCACTCGGTCGATCGGCCGTCAGCAAGACAAGCGGTATTTCACTGTGAAAAGCCTCGACAACCGCTGGATAATAATTGGCTAATGCGCTCCCCGACGTACAGGCGAGGACAACGGGTCGCTGGCTGGCTCTTGCGACGCCCAGCGCAAAAAATCCGGCACTCCTCTCATCGAGAACCACTTTAACTTCAACCTGTGGGCAATCAGCCAGTGCCAGGGCCAAGGGTGTGTTGCGTGACCCTGGCGATAAAACGGCGAGTTTAACGCCTTGTTCGACGATTTCAGCGATGATTGCTGCACTGATCCATGCGTTGGCCCAGGCTTGGTTCATCGGACGCAGGGCTGCCGTATTCATTGTCGCACCGCGTCCTCTGAATCCGGCCGCTTCATCGTGCGAAGAGCCGACCTGAACGCGTCTAATTTCGCTTCCGTTTCTGTCCACTCTTCCACTGGATTCGAGCCGCTCACGATGCCTGCGCCTGCGAACCCAACGGCTTGGTTTAGGCCGAGCAACCCCGAGCGAATTGCAACAGCGCAGGTCCCATTTTGGCCCGATGCATCGAAAAGACCCACGGGCCCGCCAAAAAAACCACGGTCCAGAGGTTCGGTTTTCCGTAACCACGACATTGAATCTTGTCTCGGCAACCCGCAGAGCGCGGGCGTCGGATGGAGCGCGCGAACAAAGTCGAAAATCGAATACCCAGCCTTGGGGACGCCGACCAACTTGGTTTGAAGATGAAACAAATGATTGGCCGGTCGAATGCTCGGTGCCGGTTCGATCTGCAATGCATCACACAGGGGTTCGAGCCCCGACTGAATCTCGCCGACAACGTAGGCGTGTTCTCTTCGTATTTTGTCATCGACCAGCATGGCCTCTGGATCATGGGTCGCGGTGCCAGCCAACGCATGGGTCGTAACTTCATACCCCGTGACCCTCACGAGCGTCTCGGGCGTTGCTCCCATGAAATGCTGACTGCCTCGTCGGATGGAAAAGACGGTCGTTTTCGGATGTTTATCAACGAGGGCGTCGTACGTTTTCTGAGGACAAAAGCTCTGCTGTGGTTCGCAGCGCACACTGGCACTACGAGCCAAAACAATTTTATCAACGAGTTCATTGCGACAGGCCGCCTCAACGGCGAACACCCTGTCCTGAAAATGAGTGCTGTCCTCGGCTTCGTCCCACTTTTGGTTCGAACTCCAGCGAGTGCATTCGAACTGTCGCTCGCTGCGTGTTGTCACGGATTTGTTGTTTCCATTGGCAAGTGGATGTGACTGGCTGACTAATTCAAATCTGATATCGACTGTCTCTCGGCCCTCTTTTTCGACAATGATCTGTTCGGGAATTTGAACGATTGCAGCCGGCCACTCACACCACAGGCTCGATTGACTGTCTCGCTCTGAATCAAAACGCAGTGCAAAGAACCCGATGGGCATCGCCCATAGAGACTCGTCTAGTTTTGTTTTGATGTATGTAAACAAATCGTCGGCATCTACATGCACGCCACCGATGACAAACTCCAAGGGCTGCTGGAACGCATCTGCCGATGTTGAAATCGCGAAACATCCAAAGCCCAAGACCTTGAGTCCAGCCTCTTGATCGCACCACCTGAAGATGGCGTCGGAGTGCTTAAAACCCCCGATGAATTGGACTTTTTTAGCGGTCTTCGAAGCGGTCACGCGCACGTCCGCCCAGATGCTCTCATCAAAAGCTTGCCGTCCGTTACCGGAATAAGCTGATGTCTGGCTGCTCATAGACTCACTCTGATGCTGGAGCGCGATTATCAGGTAAAAGGGCTACACAATTTTACTTGTTCACAATATTGTGAACAATATATGCTTCACACTACCCGGAATTGTCAAAAACATCAATACGGGTGACATTTGGCGTTTTTTGGTCACGCGACGTGATCCTCGAACAAGCGAAGGCAACAGTGACAAAGCAAGGGTCAGATCAGACGCCAGACGGGGCTGCCGTCATCATCAACCGGCGCGTCTTGGAAGTCTGTGACAGTATCGGCGACTTCATCGAATACTGGGGCTTTAAGGGAATCCATGGCCGGGTCTGGGCTCTTTTGGCTCTCAGTACGGATCCATTAGCTCAGGTCCAAATCGCTCAATATTTGGGCGTCAGTCGATCCTTGGTCAGTGGTGTCATCGCTGAACTTGTTGAACGAGGTTTGGTGCGTTCGATTGATTCCAGCCGCAATTCTCCGTATGTCGCCCTCACGGATTTCTGGCCGACGGTTGCCTCCGTTCTGCGGAGTCGAGAGTGGATGCTTCTGGAGACCGTTCGTCAGGCTCTCGAAGGTTTTGTCGTCGATGCAGAACGACTCGGCGGTGAGTCGGTCGGGCAAACCTACAATTTACGTCGCGCTCGCAGCCTGATCAAAATGACGGAAACAGCCCAAAGTATTCTTCGCTTGCTCATCGGTTATCCTACAGCAGCGACCGCCGATCGCATGACCCAGTGGCTTGGCCATGTCGGCACCTTGATTAAGCGGTTTAAAACGTGACCTATTTGCCATCTCGCAACCGGCGGGCGATTCGAAAATGTTCTCGATTGCCGACCAGTTCCCGGGCGTGCTGACGGTCGATGGTTCTGAGTACTCTAAAGTGCCGTGCCTTGATATCGCGAACTCGACGAAAGCTTCTTTCGAGCATGTGATGGGGGTAGTTTTCTTTTTCCACGATGCGCAGAATTTGTTCCAACACTTGAACCTGGTCGTCCAATGTTCCACTGACCATCATCAGGTCAACACCCGATTCAAAGCATCGATCAACCGCGGTTTCCAGTCCGATGGTTTTCCTGAGCAGTGGGTCACTGAGATCGTCTGTTACGACTAGCCCTTTAAATCCGATTTCTAATCTCAGCAGATCGTGAAGGATGGTTCTGCTGTAGGTCGCAGGGTTTTCAGGATCCACTTTTGGATACATGACATGACCAGACATGACCATATCGAGATGCGGTGGATTTTGGATCAGAGCTCGATACGGCATGACGTCTAGCTCTTTGAGTTGCTCTAATGATGAATCACATTCCGGCAGGGTATTGTCGGACGCGTAATAGGTGTCCCCAAAACCAGGAAAGTATTTGCCGCAGGCGATAATCGAGTTGTCATGCAGCCCTCGGATCACGGCCCGTGCCAAGTTCGATACCTTGTTGGGATCCGGTGAGATCGCGCGCCGACCGATGGTGGGATTGTCTGTGTTTACATTCAGGTCCAGCATAGGGGCAAAATTGAGATTAAATCCCGTCGCTGTTAACTCACGACCGATAACGGCACCCACCTCGTACGCGACCGATACGGAGCTTACCTGACCCATATGGGCCATCTCTGGGAATACTGTAAATGGCTCCGGCACTTCGTGCACAAGGCCACCTTCTTGACTGATTCCAATGAATGGTGGCGTACCCTGACCGCGGGTCCATAGGTCTTCATTGAGGTTCATCAACTGCTCGAAGTCGCTGTAGTTTTCCTTGCGCAGCAAATAGCCACCAATACCCCATTCTTCGTCTAGGCGAAGAAGTTCACTGGGCACCTTGGTTCCTTCAAAGCCAACGACAATCCTCTGTCCAATGCACTTTTTTAAATGATCTAATGCAGCCATAATCGGGCTTTTCCAATCTTTTGGGTTGTTTGGCGACGGACCATACCAGCGCCAGGCGCTTTCGACAACAGAGCGTCGCATTGGATCCGCAGAACTTTGCCCCTTTTCAGTGTATTTTTTAGAAAATGAAGAACTTTTTTGTCCAGATCTGGCGGCTTTGCTTGACCCGCGGCCCTCAGTCAGGTAATTAGCGGCGCTCACTTTATCGAGTCTAGGTGGTCTAGACCGATTTTCAAGAGGTACGAAGATGTATACGCGATCCACAACCACGGCTGAAGCCGTAGCGGACCGAAAGTGGTATGTCGTTGACTTGGCTGGACAAACTGTCGGCCGTGCTGCAACGCGCATTGCCCACGTTCTGCGAGGCAAGCATAAAGCAACCTATACGCCCCATATCGATGACGGTGATTTCATCATCGCGATCAACGCGGAACAGGTCGTATTCACCGGTCAAAAATGGGCTGATAAAAAATATTATCGCCACACCGGTTTCGTCGGAGGGTTAAAGTCGACGACCGCTAAGGAAATGCTGGAGCGAAATCCTGAAGAGATCATCCGCAAGGCCGTCAAGGGGATGCTTGCGCGAGGGCCTCTCGGCCGAGCCCAACTCAAGAAGTTGAAAGTCTACGTTGGCTCTGAGCATCCGCATACTGCGCAGCAGGCTGAGATCCTCGATCTCGGCACGGTCATCAGTTAATTAATTTTGGTTGGTCTCGATGCTTTTGGGACCTCAATTCGCAACACACTGTGTAGGCGCTATTTGAACAACCGTTTGCTTCGGCAGATTCAAAACAGCCAAAAGGCTGGGCGCATACCATCCGTTGGAGAACGGACATGAGTCAAGATCAGCAACAATGGCACGCCGTTGGGCGTCGTAAATCAGCCGTCGCACGCGTTTACCTTCGACCGGGAACCGGCACCATTACCGTGAACGGACGAGCATTTGAAGAGTACCTTCCAGGCGGTAGTCGTCGTCAGCATGTCACACAGCCATTAGAATTGACGGAAACGATGGACAGTTTTGACATCCTCGTCAATGTGAAGGGCGGCGGACTCACAGGCCAAGCTGGTGCTATGCGACATGGAATCACTCGCGCGCTAATGGAGTACAACGCCGAGTTCAGGGGCGCGCTCAAGAGAGCCGGCTACGTGACCCGTGATGCTCGTGAAGTTGAGCGTAAGAAATACGGTCAGCCGGGTGCCCGTAAGCGATTCCAGTTCTCGAAACGTTAAACTGGTTTGGACGCGCCGAAACGCACTGTGGCATTGGTCGGTGCCAGTGGATACACTGGCACCGAAGCACTTCGCCTGCTTCTCGGACATCCTCATGTCGACCTACGAATCCTCTGCGCCGGCCGTCAGGCCGGCCGCGATGTCTCAGATATTACGCCGGCATTCTCGGGCTTAGACCTCCCCCAAATGGTCAAGTTCGACGCGGATTTAATCGCGGCCGAATGTGAGTTTGCGTTTCTCGGCTTGCCGCACGGTATGGCCCAAGATGCCACAGCCCAATTGTTGGAACGGGGGGTGCGCGTCATCGATCTCAGTGCAGACCATCGATTCAGTGACCCAGAGCTCTACGCCGAGATTTACACTCCGCATAGTCACCCAGACTCACTGAGAAAAACCGTGTATGGGTTACCAGAACTCAACCGCGACCTGATTCCTCAAGCGCAGCTCATCGGCTGTCCTGGCTGTTATCCAACCAGTGTGATTCTGGGGGCATTTCCAGCCTTTAACATGGGGCTCGTTCGCGATTCCGAGCTGATTGCGGATTGTAAATCGGGTGTCAGTGGTGCGGGTCGAACGCCATCGGCTGTAACTCACTTTCCGGAAACCGCCGATGGCCTCCATGCGTACAAAACCCTAACGCATCGCCATGCGCCGGAAATGAGCCACTATCTGGGAGGACCGACAGTTCGCTTCATCCCTCATCTAGTTCCGACAATCCGTGGCATACTCTCTACTTTGTATTTGCGCCTGAAACCAGATATCGCTCTGGCCGATGTAAGGCATGTCTATGAGTCAGCTTATGCAGCTGAAACCTTTATTTCGGTGCTACAAGACGGACAGCATCCGGACCCAAGACATGTCCGAGGTACGAATCGTTGTCATATAGGTCTTTTTCAGTCCGATGATTTATTGGTGGTTCAATCCGCCATAGATAACCTGTGCAAAGGGTCATCGGGCCAAGCCCTCCAGTGTTTTAACCTGATGGCCGGGTACGATGAAGCCCTCGGTTTATCTGCCACAGCCATTTTCCCATAGGTTGGCCATGTGCCGGTTTGTGTTGCTCGTGGGATTGGGATTGGCAGCAGGTGAGCTGGTCCTCATGTTGCGTACCGCTGAAGCAATCGGTGGCCTAGAAACCTTTTGCTTAATCATTCTCACGGCCGCCGTCGGCTTACGATATGCTCGATTTGAGACAGCCTCGCTGCCGATGCGGCTACAAAAACAGAAAGTTGGTATCACTCAGGCGGCCCTCGAAGCGGCCCTTTTGTCCTTCGGTGCCTTTGCATTGCTGATTCCAGGTTTTATCACCGACGGGATCGGCATCTTATGCCTATTTCCCCCCACACGGACATTGATCGCTTATTTTGTCTATCGCAAAGTCCAGAAGCGGGTTCAATATGGACCGACCAACGACCTCTTTGGTCAGTCGGGCGTGTATCCCTTCGATGGCTTCGACCAAAATTCAAATGAGCCATCCACAGGGTACCAACAGCATACTCCCGACGATGATGTCATTGTGGTTCAGAAGAAATCGGCCCAAGACGGTGACCAGACTTCGCCTTAGGCTGCGCTGAGATCGTGGTCGCTGATTTCACTCGACGCCGGTAGGTGGATGAAATCACCTAGGCCGACTTTCTCATAGCGATGCAAAATCCGCGGGGTCAACAGTCCGATCGCGCGCAGATTGGGCACGAGCCGCTTGAACATCACACGTCGAAACATCGACATTCCTGGCATTTCATCCATGAAGAAGTTCCATTCTTTTCTGCTCATTCTGTGGGCAAAGCCTTCTTCGTATAACTCATGCGCGAGGAAGCGATTTCGCATGAGAAGAACGATCTCGAATGCCCAGTCTTCCCTTTCGATGCGCTCTTTCTCACTCAGTCCACCGTTGTAGAGTGGCTTCAATGCCAACAACCCGAAGTGCACATGACGTGCCTCATCTTGAATGACTAACCGTAGCAATTCTTTGAGCAATGGCTCGGATGTCATTTTATACATGGTTCCAAAGGCACCGAGAGCGAGGCCTTCGACGAGGATCTGCATTCCTAGAAATTTCATATCCCAGCGGCTATCGGTCATCAGTCCATCGATGATCGTGAATAGGTTGTCGTTGATGTCGTATCGATGTTCCAATTTAGAGTCGAGGTAGCGACTAAAGACCTCAACGTGCCGAGCCTCATCCATGACCTGGGTGGCTCCGTAGTACTTTCCGTCAAAAATGGGCGTCGCCTCTGTAACTTGGGCAGAGGCCATTAATGCCCCCTGTTCGCCATGCAAAAACTGGCTCAACATCCAGGACGTAACCCGCCACATGAAATCGAGCTGCTCCCGTTCGTTAAAGCGGATACCGAATCCGGCGAGCATGTTCCAGTCTACAAACCCCTCTCCGATCAGCGGCACATTCGGATTGAAAGGATCGACAGGTGTTGACCAGTCCAGGTCCACGCTGCCGTTCCATTGGAGACGCTTGGCCTTCTCGTAAA
Source organism: Myxococcota bacterium (assembly GCA_036337435.1). Lineage (GTDB taxonomy): Bacteria > Myxococcota_A > Bradymonadia > UBA7976 > UBA1532 > UBA1532. The sequence continues at coordinate 41,960 of JAYZEG010000030.1, read as the reverse complement.
GCGCCTTCATCGCTCCGTTGTCGGAGGGATAGGAAAAATTGAAATGGGCCGAATGATTAGACCGCATCTCAGCCGTTTGTTGCCGACCCCTCTGCAAAAAGAGACCCCGCATTGCGGATGGCCCCATGCTCTTTAAAACGCCCACATTCTCGATGGTCAGCAGCGTATTTACATTATCCATCCAAGCTTCGACTCTGGTCTTCACCTCGGTTGGTAGCCGCTCCACCAGGGGATTACTCTCAAGGAATCTAGGCAGCTGCATAAGGTCTCCTCTCGACTGTTTTAACGGACTCAGATGAATCTTAGACCCGGTCCGGTCTACTGGTAATGGTAACCAGATTTACGGTAAAAAGTCGCGTCAGACTGACTAATTTTCGAAAATAATCTACAAATCGGTTGTTTTTAGTCTCGTCCTACACTGGCTTGTGGGTCAGCTGCCAGCTATAGTAAATCCCGTACTCGTGAGGATGGTTCGTGTATTTTTTAAACAGGCATACATTGCTCATCAGCGGCAAAGGGGGCGTTGGTCGGACCGCTGTCTCGGCCGCCATAGGGCTTGCATCGTCCAAGGCGAAAAAGAGAACTTTGGTGTTAGAAATCGCTTATGAGGAAGGGTCTCAATCAGCATTAGGTGCGCGGTTCGGTCGACCGGATTTAAACGAAGAAGCCTGTCCCATAAACGACTTCCTCGCGATCGGCCGTCTCAACGCGAAGGCCGGCCACTCTTTGTTCTTGAGGACGATTCTGCCGAGCAAGACGTTGATCGCAGCCGCTCTGCGCTCAAAAGCTGTCCACAAATTTTTGACAGCGGCACCCTCACTCCATGAAATGGGCATCTTCTATCATTTGTTGACCCTGCTTCAAAAGACCCGTTCGGACGGAACTCGACAGTATGAGTTGATCATCATCGACATGCCAGCCACAGGCCACACATTGGCACTCACAGGGTTGCCTGCAATTCTTCTTCGATTGATTCCGGCAGGACCCATCGCTCGAGCTTTAAAAGAAGGTCAAAGTATTCTCAATAATCCAGAGCTATGCGAGGCCTGGATTGTCACCTTGCCGGAAAAACTACCCGTCACTGAGGCCCTCGAATTAGTTGATGGATTAACTGAAACCGATGTGACTGTGGGGGGGATGATCCTCAATCGAATGCCGCCTGATCCGTTCACCGATGATGAGCGAGCTGCCTTGGATGCATACTGCGACGCGGAGCATTTTTTCGGTCAACTGACCCTGGCTCGAATCAGAGCTGCGAAAGTCGCGCTGAGTGAGCTCAAAAATCGATTTGATTCGCCCGTTTTAGACCTGCCTGAAGTCGTTGATACCGATCTCGTTACCAATCCCTTAACGGCTTATATTGGCGAGCTGATGGGCACTGAGTCATGAACCCGATTCAAGACCTGATTCTGACACGCAAGGTAATCGTCTGCTGCGGGGCTGGCGGTGTGGGAAAAACCACAACCTCGGCTGCCCTTGGTTTGGCCGCAGCCAGACAAGTTAAAAATGTTTTGGTTGTGACTATCGATCCAAGCAAAAGACTCGCTGAAGCACTCGGTGTCGATAGAAACCCAGAGCGACCCATCCCGGTCGATACCACTGGGCTCATCGATCAAAGTTCGACTGGTAGCCTAGCAGCGTGGATGCTTGACCCACAGCTCATTGCCGACCGAGTTGTTGAGCGATTCTCCGGATCGAATCGCGATGCCAGCACTCTCATGAACAATCCGATTTACCAAAACGTGACAGCTATGGTCGCTGGCATGCAAGAATACACAGCCGTTCAGGCGTTATATGAATTCATTCATGACGAGCGCTATGACCTCATCATCCTCGATACACCTCCGTCACGAGATGCATTGCGTTTCCTCGATGCGCCCGAGCGGGCGAGTGCTTTTCTCGACAGACGTATTTTTAATCTCTTCGTACCGGGTGAAGGCAGTGCCATTCGTCGGATGACGACGAAATTACTCGAAAAGGTCATGGATGTAAGCTTTGGGCCTGAGACCCGTCGAGAGTTACAGCAGTTTTTTCAGCTCTTCGGCGGCCTGCTTTCGCAGCTCAATCATAACCAATCCGAGATGCGTCGTTTCTTCGGTGGCCAGGATGTGTCGTTTTTATTGGTCACAGCCCCCACAAGTGCAGCCCTTGAGGAAACCCAGTTCTTTTCAAGACGTGCGACAGAAGAGTTACAGCTCCATGTTGCTGGTGTTATTTTGAATCGGAGTCTCACCCATTGTCGGAACTGGAAAATGCCTGACACCGATCGGATTGAACGTCCTGATCCTGTTCTCTCGGTTGCGATTTCAAAATTGCGGCAGTTCTCGTTGCGCGAACGCCATCTGATGGAGGGCCACGTGAAATTGAAGGCTGACTTGGCTGCTCTTTCTGGCCACGGCTGGGTTTATACATTGCCGCACTTGGGTCCCGATGCGTCGACCCTCGACGGCCTATCGGCCATAGCTGACTTTATGACGGACGGTGAAGATGACAAGAATACCAAATGAACAAGACGTGTCAGTCACGGGTGTCTCAGCGGCTTTGCTGATTTTACTCCTCGCCTTTGGATGTCAGGTACAGCCAAACCAATCGGATAACAACCAGGCAAAACAGGCGACTCGGTCCAAGCAGCTCCAAGAGCAGGCATCCGCAAAACTGAGTTCGGCGAAAAACACAAATCGACCGGCATTTACTGGCACTGCAACATCGGTTAAAGATGCCAAATGGAAGAGTAATCTTAAATGGCACTCATGGGCGGACGGTCGCAAGGAATCCGCCAAAACAGGAAAGCCGTTGTGCCTAGTCGTCTTCACTGATTGGTGTCCAAAATGTCGTAAATTGGGTCCACTTTTTCAGGACAAAGTTGTCGAACGTCTAGCCAACGACGTCGTGATGGTACGCCAAGACCAGGATGAGCGTCCTGATTGGTTGAACGAATACGTCCAGTACGGTCGATATGTTCCTCGAATCTTTTTCTTCTCGTCGGCCGGTGTATTGCTCAGCGACATAACGAGTCCAATCGACCGGTACCCGTATTTCTATACGCCCAATTCCGTGTCGGCCTTTCGCACAAGTTTACAGAAAGCACTGAGTCAAAAATGAAGAATCAACAGCGTGCCATAATCGACCCAAAAACCGTCTACTTCTGCGTCGATCTCGAAGCCAGTGGTCGGGTTCCAGGCCTGTTCAATATGGTGTCTATTGGGGGTGTCGCGGTTCAGTACGATCATGGTGTCCATCGACGGGGTGGTGAATTCTACTTCGAGCTTCAGCCCATTTGCGATGGGTTTGACCCCCATGCAATGTCAATTCATGGTCTGACGGAAGACCATCTTCGAACCCATGGGCTCCCCGCCCGACTGGTGATGGAGAAGATTACAGATTGGGTCAAAACAAATACACCTGATGGCTATCGGCCCCTCTTCGTTGGACATAATGCGCCATTCGACTGGATGTTCACGGCTTGGTATTTTGCTTGGGCAGGTCTAGACAACCCGTTTGGCTATAACGCGCTCGATACAAAAGCACTGATGATGGGTACGCAGCGGTTGCCATGGCGACAGTGCAATAAAGAGACATTAACTGAGGTGTATCCAGAGCTCAGGCCGCCCGCTCCAGACCGTGTTCATAATGCGCTCGCAGACGCTCAATTCCAGGCTGATATCTTAATTGCTCTACTCGATGGTAATGCACCTAATCGTCGCGTGTCGTCAGATGGGCCCAGTTAGATAAATCATCTGCTTCCTCACTGATACTTGCCTTGAGTAATGCTGAATTTGTTGACCGAAGTCTGCGATTCAGAATTTGTGTTAGGCACCATAAAATTTTCACAGCGATGCTCGCGTCTTTTTGGAGGAGACGAAATAATGATTTCCTTTCGATAACCAGTGCTTCTGTCGCCTTATCTGCCTTCGCATTGGCCGAGCGCTGGCCTTTGTCCAAAATCGCCATTTCGCCGAAATGACCGCCCATTCCAAGGGTGGCCAGACGAATGTCATCGCTCTCCACTGATATCCGACCCGACAAAATGACGTACATCTCCTCACCGAGGTCGTTCTCACGAAAAATATAGTGCCCGGATTCGAATGTTCTGACTTCAGAGATATTGAGAACCTCGACCAGTTCTTTATAGGTGAGGTGCTGAAACATTGGCATCTTGCTAAGAACCTTCACCCGGTGGGGCAAAGTCGGGTTTATGGCTTGATTGGTTTCATCGTTCAAACGGACAAAGATGGCTGTCGAATTGTCTGAGCCCCCCCTCCGGTTTGCCATTTTAATCGCGACTTTGGCTAATTCACTGAATTGAAAACTTGTGAGTAAATTGCTGAGTTCATCGGCTGACCTCAAGTACTGAGACAGGCCATCGGAGCAGAGGAGGAAGGTGTCACCCGTCATCAGTTCAAAATCAAATGTATCAACTTTGACGTCAGAATAGACACCGACAGCTCGCGTAATTGCGTTGCTATATCGGTCTCGTTGGCGATCGTTTGGACGGAGGCGGCCCTGTCTGATGAGTTCATTGACCAGTGAATGATCTTCGGTGATCTGAACGACTTCTTTTTCTCTAACAAGATAAATTCGGCTATCACCTACGTGGGCGATGAAGCCCCGACCCGGTGTGAGAAGTAGGGCTGACAGGGTTGTTCCCATACCCCTCATTTCTTTATTTTTCTGGGCCATCTGAAAAACGTGTTCGCCCGCTTTACGAACGGCATCTTCCAACAAGCGACTCACGGTTTCGCGACCCGTCGCCCCGTCGATAAATCGAGCAATGTCCTGTTGCCGTCGTTCAATTTCTTGTGCGAACACCGCAATGGCTTTCTCACTGGCGATGGAGCCTGCGGCGTGACCGCCCATACCATCGGCGACAACATACAATCCAAGCTTTTGGTCCGTGTGGAAGGCGTCTTGGTTCTCCGTTCGCTTGCGTCCAACGTGCGTGAGAGCACTTACTTCATGTTGCATTCAATACCTCCACCTAATCACGAACAGATTCGGTCACTCGGGGACCAGTGCGGCTTGCCATTTGGGATGACTTGGCGTCCGTACCAAGTCCTGTTCCATATGGCTTGTATCATAGTCCATCGGTGGTCCAAGCATCGGTTTTCCAAACGTTGGAATAGGTAAGCCAAGTAACACTGACGCGGCCAAATAGAACTCCTGCCGAGTCGGGCAAGTCCGGCTGGTCACGATATAGTGCGGTTTTGGTGCCGCTATCGTCATGGCTGCGAACGCAGCACTGGCGGCATCATCATAATGGATGAGTGCCAAGATTTTGTTCGGCGGACCTGGTGGGATTGTTTTTTTACGCTGATAGGCACTCAAAGGACCTCGTCCCGTTCGATACAAACCACCCAAACGTAAAATCACACCTGCGCCTCTTGCCCAGCGTCTAAAGTCTGTTTCCATGGTTGCTATGTTTTGGGCTCTCGGAGAATCACCTGCCGCTGACTCGAAATCAATGAGGCCAGTACAACCATGATAGTACCCCGTCGACGATGTCAGTATGATGCGTTTTGGCCGTGTATCGGTATTGACTCTTTTGATGGCGTCTCGCAGCGCATCCGTGCCCGAAATACTCAGTAAAACCAGGTCCGTTGGCTCAAAACTCTGCGGGTCACCGAGCGATGCTTTAATCCCTTTTGATTCTAGGTCCGAATGTCGTTTTTTGGTCGCCGTATACCCATGCACTTCGTAGCCCTGACTTGCGGCCAATTGACCAACACGCCCGCCTAATTCACCAGCGCCCCAGATGACGCATCGTGTCATTTTTGTCTCCACCCGTCTCGATTTGGTTTTTCGATGAATTGTCGAAAATACCCAGCGTTTACCTCCATTGGCATCCTTTACGTTACCTGCCACAGCCGTCCATAGCAACGGCCCTTAGAGTCATCCAAATTCCTGTCTACTAGAAACAGCTCTGAGTGAACCGAACCATGGATAAAATGAGCACCTAAGTCAGCTTGTCACTGGTTTTTTTGTGGTTGCGAAATGGGCTTCCTATCAGTGCGAAAGCCATTTCGCACCCACCACCATTTTTTTAAAAGACAAGCCTTTGACGATTTTTTTAAATCGTAAGCTGTTGAAAATACTTGATTAATAAAAATGGTTTTTTTTTCTTCGTCGCTTTCGGGTCTATGTCCTACATTACAATACATTGGCGTTCATTAACTACATGTATGCCAGTGGTTAATACGAGTTCGCAGGCTTCATTGGTGAGGGCGTGGACTCCGACCTGTAACCAGACGGCCATTGGCCGGTCTGTGCGGGTTGTTTAATTACAGCTCCATGGGGAGCATTTAGCCTAAGGGGGTTCTTAAATGTCTAAGTCATTCAAATTATCGCTGTTCGCAGCATTCGCAGTCATGGTTTTTACCGTTCCTGCTCAGTCTGCTCGACGAGACGGTCTTAACGGCAACATCTTGATCGAAGACTACAATGACGCATTCACTTTTCCACAACGCGCCGGTCATTCGCTCAATATCAACCGGGTTCGTTTCAACCATGAGGGAAATGACCGATCATCGGCAACCATCGGTGTCAAGAACGGCGATGGCGGCTGGGCTATCGGTATCAACGCATTGAGCCAACCGCAAGATCCGACACAGGAACGCGCAACAGCAACCATGCTTGAAGCAGCTTACAGTGGTGGTGTTTGGGGTATTGGTCTATCCCTCGGTAAAGGTGAATTCACCGTTGATGGGGACGGAAACACCGCAATGAACTTCGGTATCATTGCTGGCTACACGCTCAAGAACGTGGGCGAGATGGCGTTTGGTCTTGGCATAGCGAAAGCGGAGAATGGCGCAGAAGACGCTTTTACAACTCTAAACGTGGGCGTAAACTTTCGCGGCTACAAAGCCCTCCAACCCAAGGTTGACTTGGGTTACACGGCCGCTATCCAATACCAAAGCGACAAGACCGAGCCAAACGCTGGTGATGAAGTTGAAAACACACTCATGAATGTTGAGCTGGGTGCAGGGCCTGTCTACAAGGTTGGCAAAGGGATTGTTGCGCTGCACGGCACTGTTGGTTTAACTCAGATCAAGAATGGTGAAGATGAAGCATCTCTCATCACTATCCCCGGCATGAACCTAGCCTTCGAGACTCCGCTCAACGATTGGGTCGAGTTCCGCGCTGGTGCGGGGTACAAGTTCGTCATGACAACATTCAAGCCAGACGGTGGTGCTGAGATCAAGATCAACCACGCTGATGCAGATGTTGCACAAGCGCTTGCAGGTGTCTGGGCACCAGCACCAACCGGAGCTATGGGCCTGTCAGGCGTCTGGGGTAACTTCCGTATCGATGCTGCAGTCGAGCGAGACTTCCTGACAAATGGTCCTCACCTGTTGACGGGAACGCCAACAGCTCAGTGGGCATCGAAGATTTCTGCCACGTACGACTGGTAGTATCTGAAAGAAGGGCGAGATGCCCTTTGAAGAAAAGCCTCGCTTCGGCGGGGCTTTTTTTTTCTAAAATGGCTCTACGACTTCAATATTGCCGATGCCATGCACCAGCGCTAATGGACATTCCAAAGCCGATAACCAGGAGTGCTGGGTATGCATCATTGCTTTGACCAGGATCGATGCATCGCCGGGTTTCATCACGAGTTCGGCAACCCGATGCGCTCATCAATCCCACCAACCCTGCCGCCATGATACCCAAGCCGAGTGCCAACAAGAGTTTCGCACCCGTCTTCGCTTTCGACGACGGTGGGGAAAAGCGTCGGTCGAAGGTCGGCTGTACACTCACCTCTGCAACGTCGTTCTGCTGAATTAATTGAGGGCCTATCGGTGTTGCTAGCACCATCGACAGGACGATTGCGAGACCTGTCATTGCTGCCACTCGACCGTACCCAGCGGAGGTATGTTGAGACTGATTTCACGGCCTACGTCCAAAGGCACAACCCGTTCAGGATAGAGTTTTTCTAAGTATTCTTGCGCGAGGCTGGTGGCGCGCCTGCGCTCGTCAATGGTCAGCGACTTGGGCGCAAGCAGAAGCGCATCCGGATATAAACCGTACGCGTGGCATGATTCTGCTTCGGGGAGATTAAGAAAAGAGCGGAGCGCGTGTATCCGGCCAGGTTCAAGCAGCAGGGATCCTGCATCAAACCCGATGACCATTTCGGCTGACCCATTATCGATGCTTTCTTGATGAATGACAGTTGTCACTGCGTTTTCTTGACTCGCTTTATAGGCTGCTTCTAGGGCATCGAGATCGTTTAAATGTGTCCCGTCGACCGGTGTCGAATGAAATTGACATGCGGTCGTATAATAAACCAAGTGCTCTCCGAGTTTTATCGATGCGATCGATTCGTCTATACGACCCAAACGCCGTGCCGGTCTGATCAGCTTGCTAATTTGAGCCTCTCGCCCACAGACCGGACACGAGTCAAGGGAATGTTGTCGCTGGAGACGACTGCCCGTGTCTGGGTCGAATCCCATCAATCTCAAAATTCCATCGACATAATCGTGTCCAACTCCAGTTTGTTGACCAACGAAACCCAATAGATTCCAGGTGCCCAAGGTTTGTTCACCATCGTTGATAACCAAGGTCGTTTTCCCCTCGATTTCGAGTCTGTATTGGCTCAGGCGTTGACGGAGTGCCTCAAAGAGACTGTTGGCATCCACGAGGTCGTCAATATGAGGTCCAACAAAGTCATTGGCTGTTCGGCTGAGGGTCCGACCCGTGTGAATGCCACGAATCAAAAGCCGGCCAAGATCGAGTTCAATGGATACAGGTCCTTGACGAATCAGCCCAATAAATTGGTCGTCGTTGGATTGAAGGTCCACCTCACAGCCTTTAATGTCGCAGAGTTCGAGTACCGTGGCCTCGAAAGATGCGGAGCGCACGAGCGCGAACAAATCGATTTCTCCAGAGCGAACAGGCTCGGTGAATTCATTGAGCCAAGTGTGATATCGCTCTGATTGAAACGGATACAGTGCTGCTTGCTGAGACCCAATAAACTCGAGGAGGTCAAACCCATAGTCGTGGGTTTGGCTAAAGGCGGCCTCTAGCTGTTCATCGATGCGAGCAGCCGGATCCGGATCGCCAGGGACGCCACGTCTGACGCCAATGTAGTATCCGCTCTCAACTTCTTCGACCCGCAGGTGCCCATCCTTAGTCAGTTCTGAGCAGAGCCAACGCCAGCCAGATCGCAATTGGTAGAACGTACCCGTTTGTCCATGAAACATGCCTTCATTGAGTGGTGCCTTGAGTTTCGCTGCTTTGCCCCGACCGTCGACTCGCCAGCAACGAACCGGTTGTTCCGTGTCTTCAATTGCTGAAAACTCGATGGTGTAATCAAAGCCAACTTCCGGCAAAAACCGCGCATAAACGCCGGCAATCGGCGCCAAATCGAGTCCGTCCTCGTCGCTTTTAAATCCAAGTCGACCAGGCCACCATATGGTTTTCAATGAATTGAGTAAGATCTCTACAGACTCTGACTGCTCGCCGCTGAAGAAAGCATCGGTAATGACGATCTCACGACCCGTATTGCGACAGATATAGAGCGTTTCTGCCTGATCATAAGAACAGATCCCGTGTTCTCGGACAAATTCAAGTCGCTTCCGTCTAAACGACTTTCGGAATTGAATGACACGCTCATCGTGTGATTGATCGTTAGGCATCGTGTTACTCCTAAAAAAGCTCCCTACCATGGAATGAGCGAAAGTTCAGGGGTATATGTTGACTGTTCCAATAAAGATCGATAGGTTCGCCCCCGATCTAAACCAAGGGGCGTCACTCAAAACTGAGTGACCATCGCTAAATCTAGACAAGGCAATGATAATGACACGACGTATAGCCATTAACGGATTCGGCCGAATCGGCCGAATGGTCTTCCGAATTCTCGAGGATGTAGCTGACATCGAGGTTGTCGGCATAAATGACCTCACGGACCCAGCAACTCTCGCCCATCTCCTCGAGTTCGACTCGGTTCATGGACGGTTCTCTAAGTCTGTCCGCGTTGAGGACAAGGCGATCATTGTAAATGACCGACGCGTACCCACTTTTGCGGAGCGCAACCCAGCCGATATCCCATGGGGTGAACTGGGCGTCGAGCTCGTTCTTGAGTGCACAGGTGTGTTTCGCAATAAAGACAGCGCTGGAGGCCATCTGAGTGCCGGCGCTAAAGCGGTGATCTTGAGTGCGCCTGCGAAGGGGCCGGTCGATGCGACTATCGTTATGGGTGTCAATGATGACACATTAGACATGAGCACGCATCGAGTCGTCTCCAATGGGAGTTGTACGACAAATTGTCTGGCACCCGTCGTGAAGGTATTGGACGAAGCGTTCGGCCTCAATCATGGTCTTGTCACAACCATTCACAGTTACACCAATGATCAGCGACTTCTGGATTTACCTCATTCGGATCTCCGTCGCGGTCGAGCAGCAGCCGTTTCGATGGTACCAACCAGTACGGGTGCCGCGAAGGCCATCGGTCTCGTCATGCCGCATTTGGCAGGAAAATTAGACGGCATCGCAGTGCGTGTTCCGACACCAAACGTGTCTTTGGTTGACCTGGTTGCCGATGTGAATACCGATGTCACGGCAGACGCTGTTCTCGGTGCACTTCGATCAGCTGTTGATGGCAGTTTGAACGGGGTACTTGCTATCGAAGACAAACCACTGGTAAGCACCGACTACATCGGCAATCCGAACAGCTCCATCGTCGATGCGGAAAACGTCATGGTGATCGGTGGACGCACTGTTAAGATTTTGAGTTGGTATGACAACGAATGGGGCTTTAGCTGTCGTATGGTCGACCTAGCCAGGCTCATGTTGCAAGGTATTTAGTCTATGAACAATCGGTCCGGCCATCAGATGACATTGATCGATGAATTACCAATCGAGGGTCGGAAAACTCTCATGCGGGTCGATTTTAATTGCCCACTAAAAGATGGCCGCGTTGCCGATGACAGCCGCATTCGCGCGGCGATACCGACTATTCAGCATGCCCTTGACCGAGATGCGGCACTGATTCTCGTAAGCCACTTGGGCCGTCCAAAGGGTCAGCATAACGAAGCCCTCTCCTTGGCACCCGTTGGTGAGCGTCTCGCAGAACTTCTCGATAAGGAGGTTTTGCTCACGGACCAGCCCATCGGCGAGACGGCCACACGGCTTTCAAAAGAAATCCGGGATGGCCAAGTTGTTCTCCTCGAAAACATCAGGTTTCATCCAGGTGAGACCAAAAATGATGAGCATCTTTCAAGGCATCTTGCTGCTCTAGCCGATTGCTACGTTAATGACGCATTTGGGACGGCACATCGAGCTCATTCTAGCACGGCAGGTGTTGCCCAGCACATGCGAGACAAGGCTGCAGGATTCTTAATCGCCAAAGAGGTCAAGGCGCTCGAACGTGTCCTTGATGCTAACCGTCTAGGATTCGTCGCCGTTCTTGGTGGCGCGAAAGTCAGTGACAAAATTGCTGTCATCGAAAACTTATTGGCACGCGTCGAACGGATTTTGATCGGCGGTGCTATGGCCTATACCTTTCTGGCTGCTCAGGGCCATAAAATCGGTGCAAGTCGCATTGAAGAAGAGCATCTGCCGACGGCGAAGCGAATCATGGAACTGGCCGCACAGCGTGGGGTTCATATTGGACTACCCGTCGACCATATCGCTGCCACTGAATTCAGCCCGAATGCCAGTCGAAAAGTCGTCGATACACCGGACATTTCGCCTGAACTCATGGGCTTGGACATTGGACCAAAAACAGCGGCGGCGTATGCATCTGTGCTTCAGTCTGCTCGTACCGTCTTTTGGAATGGCCCAATGGGTGTTTTTGAATTTGCGCCGTTTGCCCGTGGAACTCAAGTTGTTGCTGACGCCGTTGCTGAGTGTCCGGGTTGGACGGTTGTCGGAGGGGGCGACTCTGTTCGTGCTGTCGTGGAAGGTGGTTTTTCTGATGAAATAGACCATATTTCGACTGGCGGTGGCGCGAGTCTTGAATTTATGGAAGGCCGTGAGTTACCTGGCCTGCGAGCATTGGGTATTCGGAGGGAAGAATGAATCGTCGACCAATTATGGCCGGAAATTGGAAAATGAACCTCTCCATCGCTGATGGGGTCGCATTGGCGAGTACAATTCGAGATCGTTGTGGTCGTTATCGAGATATCGATGTCGTGCTCGCGCCGCAGGCGATGATGATTTGGCCCATTGTGAAGAGGCTGGAAGGGTCGTCTGTACAGGTTGCCGCACAAAATTGCCACTGGGCAGACAAAGGAGCCTTCACAGGAGAATTGGCACCAGCCCAGATTAAAGAAGCGGGTTGTGCTTACACGATCGTAGGTCACAGCGAACGAAGGCAACTTTTTGGTGAAACCGATGAAGCCGTTGGTCAGAAGGCCCGTAGCCTTCACGATCACGGCGTAATCCCCATCATTTGTATCGGCGAGACTTTGGACCAACGAGAGTCTGAACAAACCATAAATGTTGTGTCCCAGCAGCTTTTAACGGCAATTTCTGACCTAAATGACGATGAAGTTGCCGCCTCGGTAATCGCATATGAGCCGGTTTGGGCCATTGGTACTGGTCGTACTGCAACGCCGGCTCAGGCCCAGGAAGTGCACAGAAATATTAGAGAAATTATTTCGAGGCATCACGGTGAATCCGTTGCCCAGCGTGTCCGCATTCAGTATGGCGGTAGCGTTAAGCCAAATAATGTTCGCGATCTGATGGCAGAGCATGATATAGACGGCGCCCTTGTCGGCGGAGCGAGTTTAACCGCTGACAGCTTTGTGCAAATTGTCGCGCACCGAGAGGACATCGACTAATGCTTGAGAACATCGTAATCGTTATTCATGTTTTGGCTTGTCTAGCCCTGATCCTTGTTATTCTGCTTCAAGCAGGCAAAGGCGGCGGAGTGAGCGCGGCATTTGGTGGTGGTGCTGGTGCTGCTCTGGGAACGCGAAGTGCCGCGACCGCACTCACAAAATTCACAGCCTTCACCGCGGCGACGTTTATGGTCACAAGTATGGCTTTAGCCATCTTCTCCTCGCCCACAGCAACGGCAGAAGAAAAAGCCGCTGCCGCTGAAAATGCACGACTGGACGCAGAAGAGGCTAAGAAGGCGGAAGAGGCTAAGAAGGCGGAAGAAGCCAAGAAAGCAGAAGACGCCCAGAAGGCAGGTGAGTCAGAGCAAGGCGCCGCGTCTCCTCAGCCCGAGGGTGCGAGCGCGCCGGCGGGGAATGCACCTGCTGCGTCCGACACCGCACCCACGCCATCCAAACCAGAGGGTACGCCGGCACCGCAGTAAGCCACGAAGCGGGTACTCTGACCCAGTACATGCTGAGATGACTGAACAGCCCGTGTTTTTTTGACAGCGTCAATCATCGCTTGTTTTGTGTAGAGCGGAGACTTGACCCGAGACTCACTTCGTGAGACAAAACCCGCCTGACTCTGCGAAGGTGGTGAAACTGGTAGACACGCTAGGTTGAGGGCCTAGTGGCCGATAAGGCCGTGGGGGTTCGACTCCCCCTCTTCGCACTATAACCACCGTTTCGACGGTGGTTTTTTTTGTTCTCGGACCTGATCCAACGGTCAACTCGACACTGCTTTCTTTTCGTTTTTCGGAACTTTTCGACATTTGGGGCATCCCGATAAGACGCGCTTTCTCCGTCCATCGCGGCTCGACAGATTGAAGTGTTCTTTTCCACCTCACTGTCCGATGCTATAAAGGACACTGGGCTAAATGATATTTGAGAGGTTCATGTCGATGTTGGCGTGTTCTAAATGTGGTCACGAGAATCCAGTCGCGGCAACGGTCTGTGAATCATGCGGAGTTGAGCTCCCAGGACAATCCGCCGGCGAGACCGATCCGCTGTTAGGGCGGCGTCTCGGTAAAAACTTCGTTCTGAGACGGAACTTAGGGTCCGGCGAGATTGGCGTCGTTTATGAGGCGGTCGATGATGCCTCTAATCGACGTGTTGCCGTTAAAGTCCTGCACGCTGATGTCGCGGCGACCTTTGGACCGGACTTGCTGAGATGGGCCAAAGAAGCATCGAAGGTGAGGCATGCAAAAGTTGCGACCATCTTAGGTGCCAATCGACTCCCGGACGGAACCACGTTTATTATTACAGAATTTGTCGAAGGGCAGACTTTACGGGATGTCCTCAAGCAATCGGGTCGACTCAGTCCCACTAAGACTGCAGACATCCTTTTCCAGCTCTGCAGCGCACTTGCGCCCATTCACCGGGCAGGTCGGCCCCATGCCAACCTCAAACCGGAGAACGTGTTCGTCCATGAAGTGGACGGTAAGCGGGTCGTCCGCATTGTTGATGTCGGTTCACCCGTCATCTTCGGTGCGCACCACCTTTCCGGTGAACGTCAAGTCGTCGGATCACCCAAATATTTCAGTCCCGAGCAAGCAGCCGGCGAAGCCGTTCACCTCGCGTCTGATCAATTCACACTGGGTGTGATTGGGTATTTGCTGCTGACAGGCGCACTACCCTTTTTCGGCGCAACACCTGACCAACTGCTGAAAGCGATCGTTGAATCCGATGCCAAACCCATCCAAGATCGAGTGCCCACAGTCCCCACAGAATTGTGCGAAATCATTGAACAGTGTCTCAAAAAGAAGCCGAGCGAACGCTATGGTGGGCTGAGAGGCCTAGCCACTGATCTCGCGTCAGCCATCAAGGCTCTTAGATCGTCGCCCAGCGTGTCCATGGCCGTGTCAAATGAAACAGGTTCGGCCGATACGACTAACGAGGGTGATCCAGATGCAACTCAGGCTGTTGATGTAAGCAAGCTCAAACTCGATCAGTTGGATGATGAGCGAGCTGAACGAACTGTTGCCCTCGCCGGTGATGATGAGTTAATTGCCTTATTCGACGAAGCTGTAAGTTCGACTGAAAAATCAGATAGTGACTCCGAGAATTCAGCCCCAAATCCGGTGAGCCAAGATGAAGAGCCGGTTGACCTGGATGTCAGTGTCGGTGCCATTCCAGAACCTCTCGCCTTCACAGCTGAGACCTCCAAAGATGAGCTCCAAAAGGCCATTGCAGAGCGACGAGATTCGCCAAGACAACCGGAGCCTGAAGAAGCCGAGCCGAATCAATCTGATCCCGATGAAGCAGATTTGACGGCAGCGATGGCAGCCGTGATCGACGTGCTTGGCGATGGTGAAGATGACGGAGATTCGACACCGTTCGATGACGTTGGCAGTCAGCCCCTGTTTGGCGATAAGCCAGGAGACGGCGTTCTAAAATCCGAATCGAAAGGATCGCTCTTACCCGATGATCTGTTGGTTGGGCTCGACGACGAACTCAGTGACGGGATAGGAGATCAGCCGCTTACAATGGCTGGCCGGGCAGAAGCGCCAGTGGCCTCTCTTTCCGATTTTGATGAAGTCGAGGTCTTGTCCGAGAAAGACAAGAAAAAACGGCTTGCTCGCAAGACTGCTGCCCTCCCTAAACTAGGCGGGTTGAGCCGGCCTTGGGTGGTCGCTTTTCTCTTTCTACTCTTGGTCATCACGGCCCTCGCTGCGAAGGTCGTCATGCAGGAACATGCACAGGAGGAAGAAAAGCTGCGAATCGCGAAGCAGCGTTCGCAAAAAGCTGATCGTGACAAGCGTGCACGCATCATCAATAAAGTTCTGAAAGTCGTGACCGATCCTCCGGGAGCAACAGGTGCTGTCGGCGGTGTTGCTCAGGGAGTGACGCCTTACAACCAAATTGTTAAAGGCGACAAGGCCATTAAAATCGTCCTTACAAAAGCGGGCTTCCAAAGTACGAATTACTCGATCGATCCGAAAACCATTCCTGCCAATGGACAACCAATTGAAATTCGTCTCGTTCTCGTCAAGGCCGCGCAAAAGAAGGTCACCGTGGAACCCGATGCGGCCCTTCTACCGGAAAAGGACGGGCAATTTGTCCCCGCAGTGGTCAGAGAGGCCAAGTCGGGTCTGAGAAAGGTGCGCGCACCGCGAACGACGCCGCGTCAATCGAATGCGGTCAAAAATTCAAAGGCGGCGCCGACAGTGGCACCGGCCAAAACGATTGCACCCAAGCCAGCGACCCCGCCGAAACCGTCACAGGTCAACCCGAGGCCGAATCGCACACAAGTGAAAAAAGCGGTCAAGAAAAGACGTGCCAAAAAGCCAAAAAACACCATGGATAATCCCTACGATTGATGACGGGAAAAAGGCGGGATACGGCCGGGGATGAGTCGATCCGTTAGCCCACCGAAGGGCTGGGTTGAGCCGCCAAAGAACCCCGAATGCCCAGCCTGCCATGACTCCAAGAACTGTCCGCTTAAATGTCCTTGTGGTCAGTCCTGTTATTGGCCTTGTTTTCGCCTATTTTCGCCCCATAAGATTTTACCCCCTAAAATCGTTGGATTTGTGGCCAAGGAATCGATTTAAAGTTAGGCTTGCAGCAGTGTGCCACTTCTTGGCAGCCTTAAGGTCATCAGCGGTGAAAGTGAGGGCTTAAACCTATGCGAATGCTGTTTCTTGGTTTGTTGGTGATGTTTTCGTCTATCCCAACGGTGGTTTCGGCGCAGGGTAGCAAGGAAAAGGCGAAAGCACTGTTCAAACAGGGCAACTTGGAATTCAAGGCAAAACGGTATGCTACTGCGTTGGACGCCTTCAAGAAAGCGAACGCAGAGTCTCCACATCCGGTCATGCTCAAGTATATCGGCAATGTGTACAAAGAGATGTACGATTATGGTCAAGCGATCGCATATTATCGACGCTATATCAGCCAAGGTCCAAAAGATGCATCGCAAATCCGAGTCTTGGTGGCCGAACTACAAGCTGAGCGTTCCAATTGGCCAGCACTGAAATTGAAGACAAATCCCCAAGGGGCTGCCGTGCGAGTGAGAGAGTCCGGTTCGCCTGTATTGGGAACAACACCATTTACTGTTCGATTGCCTGCAGGACCACACGAATTCTATTTTACGAAAGACGGATACAACACCATCAAAAGGTCAATTTTATTCGAAGGAAAAGGCACTCGAAATTTAACGGTCACCTTGAGTCCAATTCCAGGTCAGGTTGCCGTGCCAGTGGTGACTCAACCGCCTGTCGCCAGGGTGCCTGTTGCTCGTCCGAAACCACGTCCGAAGGTTGTGGTGTCTCCGAGAGTCGTCGTCACCCCGAAGGTGCCAGTTGAGCAACCGAAGGTTGTCAAGAATCCGACCGTCCCTCCAAGCGCAAAACCAGATTCGCCCAGTCCCGCGGCCACACAAAGTGGCGTGACTCAACGAGTCGACGGACCGGATAGAGGATGGAGTCGACGCACTTGGAGCTGGATTGGAATGGGGACTGGCGGTGCTTTGCTGGTCGGTGGATTGGCTGCGGGCGCAATCGCCATGGGCACAAGTGCTGACTTGGATACCTGTCGTGACAATCCAGCATGCGTTCGGACCGATCGCGAAGTTGCGATTGCCGGTGATGTGGCCGCCCAGGCCATGGCGGCGGATATCCTCGTCACAAGTGGCATAATCGCTGCGGGTGTGGGTCTTACATTGTATTTTATGTCCGGTGATGCACCGACTCATTCAGCGTTTATGTTGGTGCCTTCTGAACGGGGTGTCACAGCAACAGGGCTTCTAAGGTTCTAGACCAAAAAGGAATGGAAAAATGCGTGTGAGCAGCAGCTTCTGCTTATCTATTCTCACTCTCTGTGTACTGCTTTCGATGGGGTGTAGTGCCCTGCTTGATCCATACAATTGTGAGAGTAATTCCGATTGTAACGGGGGCGTGTGTGTCGATGGGATTTGTGTCGGTGACGAGCAAGAGCCGGACCAAATGTTGGACCCTGATGTTGAGGTGGTTGAACCGGATGCCACGTCTGCAAGTGACGCGATGGTTGCAGACTCGATGAGACCCATTCCGGACATGGCCCCAGATATGAGAGTCGAACCGGATATGCGTGTGAACACGCCGCCAGAGTGCAGTTTAATGGTTGGGACAGATTTGACTTCGGAGCCCACCGTTGAAATTTCCATCATTGTGTCTGATGGCGAGGACGACAGCACTGAACTCGACGTTACTCTGAACGGATCGAACCTGAATATTAACCGGATGGGGACGTACCTAGGGCGATTCCCGCTCGATGAGGGGGCCAATGAAATTACACTGCGTGCAGTAGACACGTCTGGTATCGCATGGGACGCATCGGCGACCGTATACCGAGATAGTACGCCACCTGTTCTGAGTATTACTGATCCACCGGTCTTAAATGACCTTTTGACCAATGTATCGGTTCTGAGGATTCAAGGATCTTTGACGGACGACAACTTTGTTGATCAACTCGATGTGGAGGTCGATGAGATCCCGGTCGATTTGATGATGCCCATCATCTGGGATGGGCAAGATTTTGAGCTTAGCATTGCACTACAATCTGGATTTCAAATCGTCTCCATTTCAGGCGTCGATGCCGTCGGCAATCGGTCAGATTTGGTCGAAATTGAGGTGGAGGTGGATGACCAGCCCCCCACCATTGAGTTGACGAGTCCTCAGGTCGCGGCCATCACAACGGTGACCCAGCGGAGGTTTCAAGTGAGAGGGGTCCTTCGTGACCAAGGAAATTCGGTCCGGAATCCGATGCTCAATATGCGTATCTCGGCGGGTGCTGAGATGAGGGAGTATCCCGATATTCGCGGGAATATATCCGGGGAATTTAGTCAATTTGTTGAACTCTTCAATGGGTCGAATCTACTCACGGTTTGTGGTTTTGATGACGCTGGAAACGAAAGTTGTGTGGATGCAGAAATTGTCAAAAATGAGCCCTGCGTGACCATTGATTCACCAGCGGAAGGAGCCTACGTAGGGGCTGAACGAATCACCGTTGAAGGAAGCGTTTGTGAGGGTGTGTCCAGTCTGAACGCGGTCGTCGGTGATCGGGTTCCAACAGAAGGGTCTTTGCTCAATGGGCTGCGTTTTCGAGTGGAACTGAACCAGGTTGCGGATGGTGAGCAGAACATCGTTGTCACCGCGAGTAATGTCGATGGCGATTCCGCTCAAGATGCTGTGACCGTTAATGTTGATTCGAGCGCACCAACGGTGTCTTTTCGATCGCCTGAAGCCAACGACTGTGTTGGCGCAGAGGTCACCGTTGTGGGAACAGCCGTCGATATGGAGAGTGGTCTCGCAACGGTCTCAGTTAACGGCCAAGGGATAGATGCATTTGGCATTGATGGCATTGGCGGTGAATTCAGACAGGTTGTCACCATCGACGGCGGCGAGCGTCAGCGGGACCAAATTACGGTTGTGGCCACGAATCGTGCGGGCTTAAGCTCAGAAGTGTCGACCTTCGTACAGGTTGATACGGTCGCACCCTTAATCAGCTTCGATATCCTTAATGTAGATTTTCGGATCAATCCTTGGCTGAAGCCCGATGGGACTGGTCGTGTGAGCTTGACCGGAAGTTTGGACGTAGGCCAATGCGGCATTGCTCAAGGCGGATTCCAAGTCGAAGGGCTCGTGCCCAATTTGGACAACAACGGTGGCTTTGAACTGCGAGGATTTTTTGAAGACGGTCAGCACAATCTTGTTTGGAGTGTGCGGGATATCGTTGGCAATGTTCGAGAGGGAAATTACGGATTCAGGGTCGACTCAATCGCCCCCATGGTTGAGTTCACCAGCCCGACGGACGGCTCTTTTCAGACTGAAGAGCGTGTTCGGATTGCAGGGACCATTACGGAGACCGGTTCTGGTGTCGAACAAGTTTCGGTCAACGGGCGTCTCATCAACTTCGTGAATGGTCTCGACGGAGTTAACTTCGAGACGTTCAGCGATGAGCTGGCGGAGGGGCCAAATACACTCATTGTCGACATCCGTGACCAAGTGGGTAATCAAGTCTCACACAGTTTCACGGTTCATCGGGACACATCAGCACCAGCGGTTGAACTCTCCGAGCCGAACATCGGCGTTGCTGTCCCATTGCCTTTGACCGTAACAGGCACGGCCTCGGATGCTCAAATTAGTCAGGCTGGTGAGTTGATCGCCGGATCAGGCATTGACGAAATCACAGTGAACGGCGTTGTTGCAAATTTTGATTCGGAGTCAGGGCAGTGGGTTGCGTACGGTGTCACAGTGGATTCTCAAAATCCGATTGTGCGTGTCTCTGCACGAGATGTTTTGGGGAATGAAATCACGCCTATCGAGCGCGCTGTCCAAGTTCGCGATTATGGATTTCAAGATCCGGTTGTTGACGGTATCGACCTGGCTGGAGACACGGCGCACATTCTCGTTGCTGACCTAAATAACGACGGTCGCCCTGATCTCGTATCCCTGACGGCATCAGAGGATGGCCAGAGTGGAACATTCATTCAAGGTGTCAATGGTGGGTTTTCGGGCTACACCCATGAACAAGCATCGCTGCCGGCAGCGTCGAGCGGCGGTGCTGCTGTGGGCGATGTCGATTCAGATGGGCAATTCGATTTGGTCGTGACCGACAGTCGCGGCTCTCAACTCCTGCTGGGCAACGGATTTGGTCAATTTGTTCCATCACCATTTCCGCTGGCTAGTCTGGGTGATGGAACCCGGGGTATTTTGGGTGATGGAACCCGTGACAGTCGATTAGACTTGCTTATCTACTCAGGGGAGACCATTCGATATTATTTCGGCGATGGAGATACGACGTTCAGCCTGGCTGAGGATCCGGACGGCCTCGGTATGGGGTCTCTCGCAGATTATGCCAAGATCGACATGCAGGATGTGGACGCGGATGGCGTCTTAGACTTTGTCGCTCTCGATAGCGAGCTCGGCGGCCAGATCTGGTTTGGTCAGCGAGACAATACGTTTACTCGGTCAGATGCCGGTGAGTGGGTGAATGCAGTAGGCCATACCGACTTTGTCTGGATCGATGCGAATCGTGATGGGGCTCTCGACATCTTCGCATTCGGCGGTGCTCAAAATCGATTTTTCTTAAACAATGGCCAGGCTCAGTTTGTCGATGTCAATATCGGCCAGATTGCCAGTATCGGTCAGCCATCCGTCGTTGTAGCCGATATGAACGGTGACGGGCGAGACGACCTTGTCGTTGGGGATGTAAATGGGTCTCAGCTGTATGAGAATGGGCCTGCAGGCTTCAACATATCAAATACTGTCCTCCCCCAATTTGGCGCGGTAAAGGCCTTGGCTGCACATGACGTAGATAGTGATGGCGATTTCGATTTAATCGTGGGTACCAGTGCTGGTCTTCGCATCATTCGTTCGAACTTAAGCCAATTGAATCCAGCGCATCAATTCACCCATATCCAAGGGTATCGAAAACGAAATCCAGCCGGTTTAGATCCCCCGCTTCCTTTTGAGAACCATGGGGATGCGTTGGGTACTAGACTCTTCGTTCAATACCTAGATGAAGACGAAATTGATAATCAAGAGATCGCAGCCCGACCCCTTGTACCTCAGCGAACAGTCGTTTTGGAACCGGCGTCTAAGACCTTGGTCACCTTCGGCGATCGGGCGGGGCTTCGTCTCAAAATGACGTTCATTGATGTTGGAAACCAAGGGCAAAACAGTCGAACCCTAAATGGACTCCGGCCTCAAGTCGAGGATGAAGACCCCATCAGCATTTACTCTCCTGAGTGATAGGTCGATGCCTGGTCTAGGGTTGAGTGTTCTTAACCCTCGCCAACCCGTGTGCTCGGTCAAGCCGGCAACTCAGCCTCGACAGGCCCGTCTGGTTGCTGGTCAGACAACAGACTGCTTCTGTTAGCGTTCATCGCATTCAGGCGGGTTTTGTACATTTGGTCGAGGGTCACGGTTACTGCCATCCATAGCGGGTGGGTCGCCGACAAAAGTAACGGCCGCTGCCGTTCCAGAGAAATCGAAGGGATATGCATCGGGAATGCCATCGCCATCCGTATCGAGATTTAGATCGGTCATTTCGAGGAGGCTCGTTAGAGAGACTTCTACGCCGTTAAATAGGAAGTTGACTGTTCGTGCATCACTTTCCAGTAGATAACCTGACAAGGTCATTTCAAGTCGTGGATTACCCATTTCATCGGTACTCGGTGTAATGGAAATCTCGACGGTGACATTAAATGCGGTCATGCAGGATACCACACCCTCAGCGGTTTGAACTTGACCGGCCGGAACGTTGAGAACAAATGGCGTATCATTTTCCATGGTCCAATATCGAACCCCTTCGACCGGCTGACGCCAAAAACCATCAAAGTTTTGAATTGGGTAGCGCCCTAAGTAATCATATGCGCCGTCGCGCAAGCCGCCATTCCCTACGTACCAGCGGTAGTTGCCGTCCGCTTGATAGCCGCCCGGTTCGATCATGAGGTTGAGTTGGTTTGCCTGAATAATCCCTTGTAGAGCGCCCTGAAGAAGGCCAGCGGAGTTTTCGGGCTCCGTGACACGGACTGTGTTGACCACGAAAACATCTGGGCGAGGATCCAGCTGGCAGACATTGCTGATGCAGCGCTCGAAAGCTGCACATGCATCATCTTCCATGCAATCGACGTCAGGTACGACAACTGGGTCTGGCCCCATATCGGGGGGTGCCATGTCTACAGCAGCGTCGGCAATATTCATGTCGGCAATCACACCCACATCGGTGCTGTCGGCATCGGCTTCAACGACGCTTGCGTCGCCAGCGGCATCCTGGTTTGTCTGTCCATCTGCGATAGATCCATCTGCAATAGACCCATCTGCGTTGATTTCCGCATCTTGGACGTTATTGTTGCTCGCACCTGACGAATCGTCGCCGCAGCCCAGGGCAACGCCGGCGATCACGCATGCGATGATGATTTGAGATTGGATGTTCATCTTGGTTTTCCTCAGTTCTAGAGTTTAGCGTAGACAAGTAGACAGGGTATCTTACTGTAAAGCGTCAGTGCATTTCACCTTCATTTAACCTTTTAGTCGCTTAAATCGAGCGGTGTGACATTTTTGGCCATGCGCTTATTCATCACTCTGGTCGCAATACTCCGGCACGGTTTCTGCGCTCGCCGTGGGGTCATCTTCGAAGTAAACCGTCTGAGCGGCCCCCTGGAATATAAACTCCCACCCGTCATTCACTCCGTCGCCAACGGTATCTGCATTGGCTGTTACGCTAAACCGTTCCAATGTCTCTAAGAGATTTTCGCTCGACGTGACATCAAATTGTCTTGCTGCAGATTCGCGTAAGGTGCCCCGAATAGTCATTGTCGCCCCGGGCAGCTGCTCGCCCACAATGCCCGGCTGTTTCTGAACGTTGATGGCGGCTAAAATTGAGACATCAATGAGCGTCAAGGGCTGGTATTTGCAGGCCTGGGCGTCATCGTCTACCGATCTGTCTCTCACATAGAGAGTCATGGATTGGTCGTCTGTATCAGGCCGAAATGTAGCCGTGCATATGCCCGCATCGCAGCCGGAGATCAGCGTTGCTTCGCTGCGGTAGGTCGGAAAATCTTCGCTCTGTCCATACTTAGGTAACCCTGCGAAACTGCCACTTCGTCGACCCTGTACCAACCACAGATTGGGTTGAGATAAGTTGAGCATTAAATTAATCTCACCCTCCGCAATCAGGTCACTCATGAGCGCATCAAGAACCTGACCTAGTTGAGATGGTTCTTGGGTTTGTACATTGGACAGCATTAATGTTCGGCCATACGGATTGACTCTGCATGAACCGGCAATGCATTGACGCCACGGTCCATCATCTAAGCAATCTGTATAGCTTTGGCACGGGCCGTTTTCGTTTTCATTTGGCTCTTGTTTGTCATCCGGCTCGTCAGGTTCTGTGATGGGGTCGGTCTTGTCAGTCGCGACCGGTGGTTGAAGACTGCTCAGGTCGGGAGATGATGGATAATCTGGAGAGCCAGGTAGATAGTCGTCCGGTTGTGGACCACTATTGGGTGTTGGTTCTATCTTTTTGACATCTTTTGCGCTGGTCGCAGGCCGAGCCGTTGACTTCCTGGTCGTTGCGGGTCTGCGAGTGATGGGTTGTGACGGCGGTAATCCCCCCGAAATCATGCCTGGTTTTGATTTTCCCGGTGTTGATTTGTAACCCATTAAATCCGGTAGTTTTTGGCGTTGTAGGTTTGTCGAATTAGGAATTGTGGACCGCCCTCGCTCAACCTTGATTTTACCTCGGGCTGGAACCACCACGGAATAGATGGCCTCGTTTAAACGCAACACGATCACGCCACCTTCGCTTTGTTGGCCATTGAACGTCATATACCCGAGCCCGACTTGAAGGTTCGGAACGGAGGTCGTGTTCACTGAATCGATAACGACCGGACGCTCGACCTGATGAAGTCCGACTTTTTTGTCCTTTTCCCAAAGAGACCGCGTGATGTCTGCGCCGACCCGAGTGACTTCGCGGACAGCCGAGTGAGCTGATAGATCGAAGACGACTCGGGCGGGCCCATCTCGCATAACAGCTTCTGCCCATGCCGCGGTCATGTATGCAGAGAGTCGGTTGGCTTCGCTTCGGCAACGTCCGTCGTCAGACGGAAACATATAGAATAGGAGAACGGCCATCAGCAGGCCAACGATGGCTACCACGACCAGCACTTCGACCAATGTAAGACCACGATTTTCAGTCGTGCGACGAGTCTCGATTTCATTGAGTCGTCTCTTGAGTCCGAGATTGTGCATGCTCACCCTTTTCGCCTGCTGCCGATGCAGCATACCTGTAATCAGAACAATGAAACAATCGTACTATTCGTTTGCCGGCGCAAACGCTCAAACATGTTTGATTCTGCTGTCTGAATACGGGCGTGTCGATGCGTTAAAATGGCGGACTGCCGCACGTGCTTACGGTTGCGTGTCCATGTCCTCAAAGTCATTTTCGCTGATTTCGCGAACAACCCGAAAACCGATGTGAGGTGTTGGGATCGCACTTTGGGCTGTAAATCGACTTGCAGCACGACATTCAATTGCGCCACTCAACCAGTGTCCACCTTTGATGATGGCTGAGTCCCCATCGGTTGTTGACGTCCATTCGCTGACGCGTCCAGCCATTTCTGCAACACCGTATACGCTTTGGTCGTAGATGAAATCAATGCCCGGATTTCTGGTTGCCGCCGCGATGGTCGCCTTACGCGAATGACAAAATTTTGAGTCCCAGCGATCGCCCCATGGGAATGCATATCCGTTGGGACCACGAGCTGCCTTCTCCCATTCCAATTCTGTTGGAAGACGGTGCCGTTCATTGAAACGCGCATCAAGCCACCTGCAGTAGGTTTCGGCATCAGCTTGTGTGATCCCGACGACCGGGAGCGATGGGGCCCATCTGATTCCCTCAGTATCGTTTTCCGGGATTTGAAAACCACCGTTTATACATGGCCAATAGGGCTGGTCTGCCTCTGAACGCGGCACCGAAAGAGCGGCATGATCAATGCCGTGAGACTGCGCCAACTGGTTTAGAAAGACCTGATATTCGGCGCAGCTTATTGGACTTCGACCAATTAAAAACGACGAGAGGTAGTGGTCTTCTGCGGGGCGACTCTGCCAGGCGAGCGGATCGCCGCCAAAGGTGCTATTGCCCTCGTAGATCAATGCGTAGCCGACCAGGTCAACAGAGGATTTTGGCCGCCGGATATGGATGGTTTTGTCTTTGGTGCCGTCGAATGCGATGGGCACGGAGTAGACACCTGCATCGACGGACAGTTTCAGTTGGTATTGTCCCGGCCTAAGCGGGAGTTCAAATCCAGCAGAGTGGTCAAACGACCGAAACGGAGTCGAGTTCACCAGCCCTTTCTTAACGTCCAACAAGTTGAGGTCTACAGGGCCTGTCGTCTGCTGTATCCGAATCCGCAGTTTGGCTACAGCTTTCACGGTGTCGCTTGCCTGCCATGTCTCGTCCTCACCGAGAAAAGTACCAAAGAAATGGACCCAGATGTCCTGATTAAGACGATGCGCCTGCTCGCGACCAATTTCCAGAAGCTTGCGCATGACACGCCTGTCTTCACGACTCAGTTTACAAGACGCCGAAAGAACAGCAAAAGCGTGCATCGCCGACCCAAGAGTTCGGCCAAAGGCAGGGCTGTCTACCACTGGTTTTGCTGTGGCATACATCTCGAACATCGCGTTGGCATTGGCCACGGCTTTTGCTCTCAGTTGGTCGATGGGAGAATCCCCGCTGGCCAACGAGTCTACGGGGGCCGCATCGGCGAGAATCGAACCATATCCGGGCTGTGTTTCCGATGCGACCGGAATCGAGTCAGCGGAAATTGGCTGAGGCTGCGATGTAATTTTTGGTGGGAGTTGAAGTGCTGGCGGTGCCGCGATCAGGTCAGGAACTCCATCTAACATGGAATCGCTTTCATCGAGCATGGAGGCACTTTGATCGTATTCAGCACCCAATGTACTGGTGAGAGGCCCCGGTGGAATCCATTCCAGTGCAAGATCCCGGGCGATTTCAATAGCCAATTCTCGATTTAATCGACCTTCCAGGTAGGCTGCATCGAGCAGCAGAATATGTTGATTTCGGCTCAACCTTCTGAGTCTAACCAATTCGCAAAGCCGAATGTGCGCCTGTTGCTCTAAACGTTGGAATATCTGAACCTCCAGCATCCGGTCACCGGCTAGATTTTGACTAAAGTCATCCATGATCATCTAGCCTCCAAACGGTATTTTTGCATATTCGTCTCGGGTGTGCTGTCGGCAGTTTATGCGTCATGGCAGGAGTATTCGTATGTAAGCTCAGCAGTGGCTCGCAGCATTTTCGACACCGAACAATAGGTTTCCATCGACAGTTCAACAGCGCGTTTGACTGCACTCTCTTTTAACTGCCGACCGTAAACATGGTAGTGTAGGTGTATGTGAGTAAAGACTTTGGGTATGGTTTCAGCACGTGTTGCATCGAGAACAATCCGGCAATCGTTGACGTCTTGACGCTGCTTCTTCAGAGTCGAGATGATATCCATGGCTGTACATCCGCCCAAGCCGCCAAGGACCAGCTCCATCGGTCGTGGACCAAGATTTTGGCCACCAATATCGGGTGATCCGTCGATCACGTAGCCATGGCCGCTCGGACCTGAAACCATCCAAGTAACCCCCTCAATTTGCTTTATTTCGACTTTCATTCTTGCCCCGGGCGTTGTCTTAATCGTTCATATGAAGTCTGTCTCGCTGATCATAGCTTGATTGATGCGATGCGCCCGATCAAGTCCCAATCCGCTGGGGTCAATATGGGCACCGGCCTCCGGGCCTCCATGTCTCAATGAACAACAGCCAAATGGACCCATCGTCGACGGGTCGTCCGTCGGTCAGACGTCAGCGCGGTACTCCGCTAGCGAGGCCTAAATCGACAAAATGCGCCATATTTAACAAAAAAATACACGGAATTTTCTTCTTTTTGTGTCTGATGGTATGAAGGAAAACGCTAAGCATTAAGCAGCTTTGTAAACTGTTTAATCGAGGCACATGGCCCGCGCGTGAGCATTTGGATCGGATGATCATACTGCCGGGGAATGACTAATTGATAAAAGTCCGCTATAAGGACGACAATCGCGATCAGAGAGTGCCGTACCGGGGATTTTTGAAAGTGACTGATATCGGCTCCAACGACCGAAAAACAAAGAAAGAGAAGCGAGACCTCGCGCGCACCACGCGCGAGCAACTGCGAAAGGGGACACAATGGCCGTCCACATGATCAAGCGTGGTCTTGATCTGCCCATAACAGGTAAGCCAACGGACCGGATCGACGACGGTCCGGCCATTAGACGAGTTGCAATCGTGGCAGCTGATTACCCGACGATGAAACCCAGAATGGCCGTCAGCGAAGGCGATACGGTCAAATGTGGGCAATTGCTCTTTGAGGATCGGAAATCAGACGGAGTGCGCTTCACGGCACCCGTCGAAGGCACCATCGCCGCCATTAACCGTGGTGAACGGCGCGTTCTCCAAACCATCGTCATCGAACTCGCCACTGCCGGCGAAATTGGTGAGCAAGTCGACTTTGAGTCTTATACGGGAGCCGCTATAGAGTCGTTGACCAACGAAAATGTCGTTGACTTAATGGCTGAGTCCGGTCTGTGGACAGCGCTGCGGTCGCGTCCATACGGACGCGTCCCCTCAGTGAACGACAAAGCGGCAGCCATCTTCGTAACCGCCATCGACACTCACCCACTGGCCGGCTCCATCGATGCTGCTTTAAGCGGGAACGAAGGTGCTTTCAAGGCGGGTCTTGACGCGGTTGCCAAACTCACAGACGGCAAGACGTATTTATGCGTTGCCCCAGGCAGCAAAGTGCCCAGCACCGAGTCAGTCGAAGTCGCTCAGTTCGGTGGCAAGCATCCTGCGGGTTTGCCCGGGACGCACATACACACTCTCGACCCCGTAAGCCGTTCCAAGGCGGTCTGGCATCTTGGGTGGCAAGACATCATTGCCATCGGGACGCTCTTTGAAACCGGCAAACTGGACAACTCGCGGGTGATTGCCCTCGGCGGTCCGGTTGTCAAATCGCCACGCATGCTCCGCACCCTCATGGGTGCCAGCACCGATGAACTCACAGAAAATGAGTTGGTTGCGGACCGCGAGATTAGACAAATCAGCGGCTCAATTTTGGGCGGCCGCAGTGCCCAAGGCGATACATTTGGTTTTCTGGGCCGCTACCACAACCAAATCTCGTGTCTGGCCGAAGACAGGGAACGTGTGTTTTTCGGTTGGTTGGCACCCGGATTCAACAAGTATTCGACAGTACGCGCATTCGCATCTGGCTTACTCGGCAAAAGCAAGAAACCGCGCGCCCTGACGACCAACACAAATGGGTCGCACCGCGCGATGGTGCCCATCGGCATGTTCGAGCGCGTCATGCCCCTCGATATCTTACCAACCTTCTTGCTGAGAGCTCTGTGCGCAGACGACGTTGAACGCGCTGAAGCGCTCGGCTGTCTTGAGCTGACTGAAGAAGACTTGGCACTCTGTACTTTTGTGTCTCCGGGCAAGGAAGACTTTGGTCATGCCCTGAGACGGAATCTTGACGAAATGTGGAAAGAAGGCTGATGAAATTTCTACGAAAGGTCCTCGACAAGCAGGCTCCACTCTTTGAAAAAGGGGGTCCCCTCGAGACGTTTTACCCGTTCTACGAGGCCAATGATACTCTGCTATTTACCCCAGGTGAGGTCACGAAGGGGGACGTTCATGTCCGCGATGCCCTTGACCTGAAGCGCATGATGATCACCGTTGTGATCGCATTGCTGCCCTGCGTTTGTATGGCGGTCTACAACACGGGATACCAAGCTAACTATTGGATATCTCAGGGCGCTACCCCGCTGCATAACTGGCAAGAAGCCATCTATGCCTCGCTATTTGCCTACGACCCGACCAGTATAGGTGCCAACATTTTCCACGGCTTCTTGTACTTCTTTCCGGTCTTTTTAATGACGTTCTTGATCGGTGGACATGTCGAAGTTGCCTTCGCGATCGCCCGGAAGCATGAGATTAACGAGGGCTTTTTGGTCACAGGATTTCTGTTCCCACTCACGCTGCCACCGACGATTCCGCTGTGGCAAGTGGCAATGGGCATTACCTTCGGCGTCATCATTGCTAAAGAGGTTTTTGGCGGCACGGGTATGAATGTGCTGAACGTGGCGCTGACGGCTCGAGCCTTTTTGTTCTTTGCCTACCCGGCTGATATCTCGGGCGACGCGCCCTGGATTGCCGCGGATTTAAGCACCGCAGCCGACGGTGCTTCAGGTGCCACTTGGCTCGCCCAAGCTGCATCGGTTGGACAGGCAGGCAGCGATGTGTTTGCAAGTCATGGCATGGGAGGAGAGCAGTGGATGCAATCTTTCCTTGGCTTTATTCCGGGATCGATGGGTGAAACCTCGGCCCTTGCGTGTTTGTTTGGTGCTGCGGTTCTCATCGCAACTCAGATCGGCTCTTGGCGGACGATGTTTGGCGTTGTGGTTGGGACAACCATCATGTCCCTGATCCTCAATGGGATTGGGTCTGAGACCAACGGCATGTTCAACATGCCTTATTACTGGCATTTTGTCGTCGGGAGCTTTGCGTTTGGCACGGTATTTATGGCAACCGACCCGGTGACCTCAGCGTTTACCGAAAAAGGCAAGCTGGTCTACGGGCTCTTTATCGGCATCATGATCGTGCTGGTTCGCGTCGTGAACCCGGCGTATCCTGAAGGCGTTATGCTCGCCATTTTGTTCATGAATATGTTCGCGCCATTCATCGACCACTTCTACATCCAGTCGAACATAAAGCGGAGGTTGGCACGTCATGGAGCGTAGTTCAGGCTATATCATTACCTTTGCAGCCGTCGTGTGCTTGGTTTGCGGCGTCTTTGTATCGGGTGCCGCTGTCTCGCTTAAAGACCGGCAAGACCAAAACGCCGTCCTCGACAGGCAGAAGAAAGTGCTTATTGTCGGCGGTTTGATCGATCCCAATTCAGAGACCTCGCCCGAAGAAATCGAGCGGCTCTTCAAAAATAATATTACTGCCAAGATCATCGATCTTAAAACGGGCCAAATTTACGACAAGATTTCGGCTGATGGTTTCGAGCAGGAAAAATACACGAAGGACCCAGCGACGAGCATCGAGGCACCAGCACGGAATGCCGCGGGTGCGAAACGACTTCCCAAGCATGCCCTGATTTACGAGCGTCAAAAAAATGGGAAACTCGATCGTCTGATTTTGCCGGTGAATGGCAAAGGCCTTTGGGGTCCATTGTACGGATACTTCGCCCTTGCATCTGACACCAATACCATCAAGGGAATCATCTTTTACAAGCATCAAGAAACACCCGGTCTGGGTGGGGAGATTGAAAATCCAAATTGGATGAGTCTCTGGCCAGGAAAGAAGGCCTTTGAAATGGCTGCCAATGGGGCTCTTGGGAAACCAAAGATCGAGGTCAACAAGGGTCCAGCTAAAGATGGCGATCAATATGGTATCGATGGCCTCTCGGGCGCGACAATTACAAGCCGAGGTGTGACGGGCATGCTTCAGTTTTGGCTCGGTGACAATGGATTTGGACCATATTTGGCTCAAGTCAGAAAGGGACAGTAATGGCGTCTAAGCAAAAAGAAGCGCTCATTGACCCGCTTTTTAATGACAATCCCATTTCACTTCAGGTCCTGGGGATTTGCTCCGCCTTGGCGGTCACAACGAAGCTCGAGACCTCGGTGGTTATGTCAGCGGCCGTTATCGCGGTGCTGACGCTCAGTAATTTGGCCATCAGCCTGATGCGTAATCTGATTCCAGCCAGCATTCGCATCATCGTCCAATTGACTGTGATCGCGTCGCTGGTGATCATCACCGACCAAGTCTTGAAGGCCTTCATGTACGAGATCAGCAAGCAACTGTCGGTCTTTGTCGGTCTGATCATCACCAATTGCATCATTATGGGTCGCGCCGAAGCCTATGCGATGCAGAACGGACCGGGCATGAGCATCATCGACGGTCTAGGTAACGGCCTCGGGTACAGCATTGTGCTTATTTTCGTCGGCTTTTTCCGAGAACTCTTTGGCAGTGGGAAGATTTACGGAGTAACTGTCCTCGGCGACTGGTATCAACCAAACGGGTTGATGGTTCTGGCACCTGGGGCTTTCTTCTTAATCGGAATCTTTATTTGGATGAACCGAGTCTGGAAGCCAGACCAGATCGAGGCGGAGTAGATCATGCAAGAGACATTAAGCCTAGCCGTAAAGGCAATGTTTGTTGAGAACATGGCACTCGCGTACTTTCTCGGCATGTGCTCGTTTTTGGCTGTATCAAAGAAAGTCGACACGGCCATTGGTCTTGGTGCTGCCGTCATTTTCGTCCTCGGGGTGACGTGCCCACTTAATAATCTAATGTACAATTACCTACTCAGAGAGGGCGCGCTCTCCTGGACGGGTGTTGACTCGTTGGCTGCCATGGATTTGTCATTCCTAAACTTTTTGGCTCTCATTGGGACCATTGCGGCGAGTGTGCAAATCGTTGAAATGACGTTAGATAAATACGCGCCAGCTCTCTATTCGGCCCTCGGCATTTTCCTTCCCTTGATCGCAGTAAATTGCGCGATTCTGGGCGCGTCGCTCTTCATGGTTGAGCGTGACTATAGTTTTAGTGAAAGTGCCGTCTTTGGTCTGGGAAGTGGTGTCGGTTGGGCGTTGGCTGTCATTGCGCTCGCCGCCATCCGTGAGAAGATGCGGTACAGTAATGTTCCCGGACCCCTTCGCGGCCTCGGGATCACCTTCATCGTAACCGGCTTGATGGCCATCGGTTTCATGGCCTTTGCGGGCATTTCGCTGTAGCAGGAGAATACCAAAATGGATCCTACATTCGTTATTCTGTTCAGCACGGGGGCTTTTCTGGTCATTGTTGTCGCATTGACCGTGGGTCTCATGGCTGCACGCGCCAAACTCGTTAATTCGGGTGCGGTAAAAATTAATATCAACGAGGGAGAGAAGATTATTGAGGTCGCCGCGGGCGGCACGCTTCTCAACACGCTCGCAGCCCAGAAAATTTTCATCCCTTCAGCGTGTGGTGGGGGTGGAACGTGCGGCGTCTGTAAAGTTGATGTCCATGATGGCGGAGGTTCTATTCTCCCCACTGAAAAAACCCACGTCAGCCGTGGTGAGGAGCGGCAGGGATGCCGACTGTCTTGCCAAGTTAAGGTCAAACAAGACATGAAGATCCATATTGAACCCGAGGTGTTTGGTGTTCGTAAATGGGTCTGTAAAGTGCGCTCTAACGAAAACGTCGCGACCTTCATCAAGGAACTTGTTCTGGAAATTCCGGCAGGTGAGGTGGTGCCTTTTAGAGCAGGCGGCTACATCCAGATTGAATGTCCGCCACACGTTGTGAAGTACGAAGACTTCATTATCGAAGACGATTATCGAGGCGACTGGGACAAATTTGGTATGTGGGGCTTTGTCTCCGAGGTGCCGGAAGCGGTGACCAGAGCGTACTCGATGGCGAACTACCCCGAAGAGCAAGACATCATCATGCTCAACGTTCGGATTGCGAGTCCACCATGGGACCGCAAGGCAAATGCATGGATGGATGTGCCTCCGGGCATTATGTCCTCGTATATCTTCGGTCTCAAGCCCGGCGACGACGTCACGATTTCTGGACCCTTCGGCGAGTTCTTCGCAAAGGAGACCGACAACGAGATGGTCTTTGTCGGTGGTGGTGCTGGTATGGCTCCGATGCGGTCGCACATCTTCGACCAATTCAGACGGATTAAGACCGACCGGAAGGTGAGCTTTTGGTACGGGGCTCGGAGCTATCGCGAGGCCTTCTACATCGAAGACTTTGAAGAGATCAATCGTGAGAATGACAACTTCCAATGGCATCTGGCGTTATCGGACGCTGTGCCTGAGGACGATTGGGACAATCCGGATTCGCCGTGTCGCCAGGCCGAAGGTGCAAAACACGGGTATTCGGGATTCATTCATAACGTACTGTACGACAATTACCTCAAAGACCATCCGTCGCCTGAGGACGTCGAATACTACATGTGTGGTCCACCTATGATGAACCAGTCGGTCATTAACATGCTCATCGACCTCGGCGTTGAAGATGAAAATATCGCACTAGACGATTTTGGTGGCTAACGCGGGCGCGTCGCAGGTGCCTTAACACAGTTCGTTTCCAGGAGGCAGCGCGCCCCATGCTCTTACTTACAGCGCCGCGGGGTACGCCCCCTCCGCTGCGCCGACTCATCATTCCCTTTCTGTTTGTCACAGCCTTGTTCGTGACGCTGTATATGCGTCGGGTCGAACCCGATTTTCTGACAACGGAAATCCGCGGCCAAGCCATGGGCACATCTTATCTGATCAAGGTTGTCTCGCCGGCCGAAACGCCGGCCTCATATCAGGCACTTTCAGATGGTGTGCAGGCGGCCATTGGCCAAGTGAACCGGTCCATGTCGACCTATCTTGCCGATTCAGAAATCTCGCAATTAAATGGTCACGGTGCCAACTCGCCTTTTGATGCATCCAGTGACTTACGAGCTGTATTGGCAAAAGCACTGGCCATCAGTGAAGAGACCCGTGGTGCTTTTGACCCAACCATCGGCCCGGTTGTCAATGCATGGGGTTTCGGGCCGGACAAGGCGAGTGAGCCACCCTCTGAGGGGGCTTTGAATGCCGCTCGAGCGCGCGTGGGTTACAAAAAAATTCGGATCGATGAGACGACCGGCCGAATCACCAAAAGCCAAGCCGATGTTTATGTGGACCTTTCGGCCATCGCCAAAGGATATGCCGTTGACCAGGTTGCGAAGACACTCTCGGAGGCAGGCCAGCGTGACTTCCTAGTTGAAATTGGTGGAGAACTCCGAACAAGCGGATTGAACCACCGTCGGAAGCCCTGGCGTTTGGCTGTGGAACGCCCAGGCGCTGGCATGGGAGAAGTTCATAAAAATGCCATCATTGACCTTGGGACTGGTGCGATGGCGACGTCGGGTGACTACCGCAATTTTTATGAAGTCGATGGTAAGCGAGTGTCTCATACCATCGATCCGCGAACAGGCCGACCGATTACCCACTCCTTGAGTAGCGTCACGGTTGTTGCCGAGACGTGTATGGAGGCCGATGGCTGGGCTACAGCACTGAATGTTCTTGGGCCTGATGAGGCCATGGCTCTGGCAGAGAAAAACGGGCTTAAAATATTCATGCTCATTCGAGGTAAAGATGGGTACCAAGAACGGGCAACTGAGGGATTTACGGCCCTACGCTCGATCTTAAAACAGCCAGAGTAGACGATTTTTGTTATAGTACCGACAACAGGTCGCTGGAGTGCATAAAATGGAGATGGTTCTTGTTACAGTTGGGTTGATGGCAACAGTCATGTTGGTCATGGCCGTCGGTGTGATCTTTAAACGGCCACCACTCAAAGGGTCTTGCGGTGGTGTTGGCACCGGTGACTGTTTTTGCCTTGAAGATGGTCTCAACGACAAGCGCAGGGCACTCAGGGCAAGCAACCTTGAGCAATTGCAGAGTGACGGTGTTATCATCTACGGCGTTGCAGCACCCTCTTCAGCTGAGACCCCGTAAGGACCGGGCAATAGGGACTCACCGGTTCAGCCGTCCAATAGTCGTCGTTCTGTCCCTTCGGCTGGTTCAATGCAAATTCATACTTGTCCCGTGAGACACGAATATAAGCAGGTGGCTCCGTTCCGAACGGCGAGTCGTCAAGAAGGCCAAGAACAGGCTTCGAGCCCCGTAAAAGCTGGTCTAAAAAACTGAAGAACCAGCGTTGATTGCATTGCGGGTACAACGCTGCAAACCACATTTGCCAGTCTAATCTGGGCATGTGTAGCCACGCAAAATTCAAGTCTTTACGGTGGTTGGGTTTGTACTCGAAGGTGTACGCTTTCCATTCTTGCCTATCTTGGCTAGCCTCAACTTTCAATTCGTAACGCTCCGTTGTCATACGGGCGAACAATCCGTATCCGTTGGATAGGACAAACGGGCCAAAGTAATGGCTGGCTGTTTTCTCCAGACTTTCTACCGCCTTGGCTACGGCGAGGGTGCCTTTTGACCGTTTTACCTCCGCATTCGCTGCGTGCTGGGTTGACAAGCTGGGCGCAAACGCTCGAACGAGACGTAAACTATTCAGGGGCACCATGATGCACAGCAGGGCGATCGCCATGACCGTCCATATGACCGTCGGCCGTTGACCTACCTCATGGGGAATCAGCTGCAGTTTGTGATCAGGCACCAGCCTGAATAGTAGACGGTCATCTAGACACAAGATGGCGATGGCGATGGTCAGGAGATTGAAAAAACCATAGTTGCCCGATAATCCCACTGATGCCATGAGGGCTGTAATCATAATTAAGGCAGTCGTTCGAGCACTCCGACCACTGTCGGGCACCCAGGTATTTCGCTTGCAGAGCCAATGTTCAAGCCCGTAGAGAGCCGCGGTGCCGACACCAATCCAAACCACCAGGGATACAGTAATGCTGCCCAAGGAGAGCCAAAGAAGACTGGCGGTCACCCCGAGCCAGGGCAGCAGCGTGAATCGGCTTATGGGGAAGATAATCAGCCAGGGTATGCAGAGTTCGACGTAGTGATTAAAGATCACGCCAACTTGTCGAAACTCGGGCCCCATCTGATGGGCATACCACGCGAGCTGATGGGGAATCGGTTGGGTCCAAAAGTGGAAGTCCAGGGCTGTCAAATCTTGCCAAGTTGGATCTCCACTGTTGAGTTTGACCAACCCGGACGAGATGATCAGCTTAAATAAGACCAATCTGAACAGCCACACGACGTAGGGACTAGGCTCACGTTCCAACTTTAGGTTTGGTGTAACGCGTCCTGGCGCGAGAAAAATCGCTAAAAACCCGATCTCCAGCAAGAGTATGTCCCACTGGTAGCCCAAGAAAGGCTGTCCCACGCTAAAAAATGACAAATAGAGCGTCCACAGACCCACCAGGACCAATCTGGGTAGAAAGCCCAACACGAGAGCGATAGATAAAATGGTTGCGCAGAGAAAGAGCGCATGAATCGTTAAATCACTGGGTTCAATAAACCAGAAAAGAGTTGGGTTTTGCCACCAGCGTACGCCTGTTCCCGACCTTGCCATCTCGGAGACAAAGTCTGTGGCCGGCATAATCCCCTCGGATCCGATGAGGCCCATGCTCTGGCTCCAAAGCGAGGTGAACGCAACGAAGAAGGTGACTCCGAGCAGTCTCAAAAATACCCAAACCGTCATCCGGTGCCCTGGCCGTTCCGGTATTACCTGGCTGATAACCGATTCTGGTTCGAGCTGTACGTCGGTCATATATCCCTAAAATACGTCTGGGTATCTTGATGATTCGCTGTGGGATCATCATACGATGTGCAGACAAGTGCAAGCGCCGCAGTTACAATTTGTACTATTTGTAAATAGATGTTCTTCTGAGTTGGGCAGATGGGTTGACTACAGAAAAATTAAACAATTTTGCTGTAAATATTCAGCTCTACTAGATTCGAATCGGGTACAAAGATACAATGAAGCGGGCTGTGCTCGAACGGCTGGGGTTTTTATTGGGGGCAACACATGAAGTGTGACGTCTATTTGAAGCTTGTTACCATTGCTGCGTTGGTTTTTCTTGGCTGTGATACTGAGACACCAGGACCAACAGCAGATGCGGGTCCACAGATCGATATGACCACATCCGGAGCCGGGGGTGGCGGCGGTCAAGGTGCCATTGGCGGTGCTGGAGGCGAAGCCGGATCAGGCGGTGAGGCCGGTGCTGGTGCTGAAGGTGGTGCTGGCGGGACAGCTGGTGCCGGTGGTGCTGGTGGGACCGCCGGGGTCGGTGGTACTGGCGGCGAGGCTGGAATCGGTGGTGCTGCTGGTGCTGGTGGTGAGGCCGGAGCTGGCGGTGAGGCTGGAACTGGTGGTGCTGGTGGCGAGGCTGGCACTGGAGGTACAGCGGGAACGGGTGGCGTAGCCGGTGCAGGTGGCACTGGCGGCGAAGCTGGAATCGGTGGTGCTGGTGGTGCTGGAGCCGAAGGTGGTGCCGGTGGAGCAGATGCTTCAGTCGATATGGCTGTCCCTGAGGATGCGGGTGTACCTGACGATATGGCCGGTCCAGCCGATGCAGCCATCCCTGCGGACATGGGTGTCGAGCCCTTGGTTTGTCGACCTGATGATTGTGGTCCCCCTCCCGCAATTGCAGCATGTCCCGATGGTTCGATTCCCCAAGTTGAGTGTGCTCCTGCCGATAATCGAGAATGCACTTGGCAAATCGCTGAATGTCCCTGCATTGACCGGGACATGGATGACATCTGCGATGACGAGGACATGACTTGTAACACCGATGGTGTCCAGGTCGCATGTGATTTGGCTCCGCCGGAGTGCATCATGGGCTTTATGGCCGAAGCGCGAGACGGCTGTTACACCGGGAACTGTATTCTTGCTGAAGCTTGCGGCCGGGTTGAGGATAACGCTTGCGGCGGCTTGCAAGGGCTTGAGTGTGGCGATGGACAATTTTGTGATTACGGCGAAGGTGCAGAATGTGGCCGTTTAGACCAGATTGGCCGATGCTTAGAGCGCCCGGCCGACTGCCCCCGATTAAGAGCACCGGTTTGTGGCTGCGATGGACAAGACTATCAGAATGCATGCCAAGCTAATCGAGCGGGCGTGGCCGTTGATTACGCAGGCCCTTGCGAGGCTGCATGCGATGCTGTCGAAGAAGTCTGTGGAAACCGTCAAGACGATGATTGTGACCAATTGATCGATGAGGGGTGTGAATGTCCCGATGCAGATAACGATGGACGTTGCGATGACGTCGATCCTTTGTGCAATGCCGATGGCCAACCATTGGTCTGCGGCCAGGCTCGGCCTGATTGTGAGGCAGGTACGGTTCCGGAAGTTCTCGCCGGCTGTTACACAGACCGTTGCGTTTCATGGGACCAATGCGGCGAACCACAATGCGCCGCTGACCAAGACTGTCCTGTCAATCGCGTGTGTGAACGTGGTTTTTGTCTGCCTTGTAATTGCGACCGAAATTTCGAACCGGTGTGCGGTGTCGACGGTGTGACCTATGACAATGCGTGTCGAGCGCGATGCGCCCACGTCGAGGTTGACCAGCAAGGTGAATGCCCACCCTGTCCCGCTGGTGAGATACTCATTGGCGATGTTTGCCGACAGCAGTGTGGCGGTTTGGCCGATTTGGCCTGTCCCGATGGAGAAACTTGCCTCGATGTACCCGATGACTGCGATCCAAACGCCGATGATGCCGACTGTTCCGGATACTGCATTGAGCTCCAATGCCCTGACGAAGACGCCCTTTGTGTGCAGCAGTGCGCTGGTGAGAATGTTGATAATCCGGACGGGTGTCCAGAACCAAATTGTGATTGCCGTGAGTGCCATGCTGAGCGTCCGTGTGCGGACGGCAGTGTCTGTATTGATGACGCCTGTGTTGCATGTCCTGCAGCGGAGGTTATCTGTGATGCTGTCTGTACGAATCAACCGGCGCCGCCCATCCCAGCTGGATGCCCACAACCAGACTGCGTTTGCAACGTCTGCGACCTAGATGGTGATTGCGATGACGGTGAAATGTGTATGGACGGGCGTTGTATCGATCGATTCTGTGGTGGTGCCATGGGTGTTGACTGCCCAGACGATCAAGAATGCGTCGATAATCCGGATGGCGACTGTCGAATTGGGGGCGACGATCCAAACTGTACTGGTGTCTGTGTGCCCAGAAATTGCCCTGACCCAGACGCGGTATGCCAGTCCCGATGTACCCCAGACCCCATCCAATTGCCGGCTGGATGTGCGGACCCCGCGTGCGACCCTTGTCCGGTTGTCTGTGCTGATGGTGAGTTCGCCTGCCCGGATAATGGGCCGTGCTTAGACCCCATTCAACAATGTGACGGTGCACGAGATTGTGACGACGGTGCTGACGAAGTCGACTGCAATCGCTGTGTTGAAGATGTTGACTGTGAGCGCGGTCAGCGTTGTACACAAGGCGAGTGTATTCCGTGTGAATGTCCAGCGGTTCGCGAGCCGGTTTGTGGTGTCGATGGCAACACGTACGGGAATGAATGCCAGGCCGCATGCCAACACGTCGAAATCGCCGCCGAAGGAGAGTGTGTTGTCGACGTAGAATGTCCAAGTCCAGACGTCTGGTGTGCCTTGCTCGAATGCGAGCGTGTTATGCCGCCACTGCCTGATGGGTGTGCTCAGCCGACTTGTCATGGTTGTCCTTGCGGGGAAGGGACGACACCCTGTGCAGACGCTGGTCGATGTGTGCCTGCGTGTGACGACGTCGCTCAATGTGCCGATGGTCGTGATGAAGCCAATTGCGGTCCGGTCGAATGCACCGATGAGCAATTTACTTGCACGGATGGTGCCTGTATTCCCTTGCTTGGTCGCTGCGATGGCATTGCGGATTGTGCTGATCGAAGCGACGAAATGGATTGCCCTCAACCGGAGTGTGACGATGGCCGATTCCGTTGTGCTGATGGCGAGTGTATTGAGCAAAATCGGGTTTGTGATGGTCAAAGGGATTGCC
This sequence comes from Myxococcota bacterium, assembly GCA_036337435.1. Lineage (GTDB taxonomy): Bacteria > Myxococcota_A > Bradymonadia > UBA7976 > UBA1532 > UBA1532. The sequence goes on along the minus strand of JAYZEG010000030.1, from coordinate 2,109 downwards.
AAGATGGCCAAGATGAGCGGGATTGCCCCGGTGAAGCCTGCCAACAAGACGTAGATTGTGATGCAGGCCAACGCTGTGAGAATGATCAGTGCGAGGTCTGTGAATGCGAGGCGGTCTTCGAGCCTGTCTGCGGTGTTGACGGCAATACGTACGGAAGTGCATGTACTGCTCGATGTGCGCGAGTCGAGGTCGCACAGGTTGGCGAATGTCCACCACCTGAAGATTGTCCATCGGCGTTAGCATGGTGTAACCAACTCCTGTGCAACGGGATTGAACTTGACCTGCCTCGTGGCTGCCCCGCACCCGCCTGTCATGGTGCTTGTCCATGTGGTGAGGGCCAAGTCCCCTGCGTGGATAATGGCCAATGCGCACAAGCTTGCAATGGGCAGGCAGATTGTGTCGGCGGTGAAGATGAAGTCGAATGTGAACCTGGTTGTCGAGACAATCAGTTCACCTGCGCTGACGAAAGTTGTGTTCCTGCTGTCGCCCGCTGCGATGGATTCGCGGATTGTGCAGACCGGAGCGACGAACAAGGCTGTCCAGGAGCCGGATGTGAGGATGGTCAGTTTGCCTGCGATGATGACGCCTGTATTGCCGTTGATGATGTCTGTGATGGCGAGAGAAACTGCGCCGATGGATCAGATGAACGAGATTGCCCAGAGCCTGATTGCCAGGCAGATGAAGATTGTCAGCCGGGTCAAATTTGCGACAATAACCGATGTGCAGTTTGTAGTTGCCCGGCTGTTTTTGAGCCCGTTTGTGGCGTTGATGGAAACACCTACAATAGCGAGTGTTTGGCTCGCTGTGCACGGGTGGGTGTTGCCGAGCAAGGGGCCTGCGAACCTGAGGTCGTGTGTCCGGACCAAGGCGCCTTCAATGTCGCCTTCTGCGCTCTGAGTGAATGTGATGGAGTAGAGCTCAATGTTGACGGCTGTCAGCGACCAGATCATTGCGACCCGGGTTGCCCATGCCCTGAGGGGACAACACCCTGTGCAGAAGATGGTCGCTGTGTACCAAGCTGCGACGGGTCCCGTGATTGTGCCAATGGTCGCGACGAGGACCGGTGTGGTCCGGTCGTTTGTAATGACGCGCAGTTTACCTGCTCTGATGGCCAGTGCATTCCGCTCATCGGTCGTTGCGACGGTTTTCAAGATTGTGGCGACGGCACTGACGAATCCGATGAAACCTGTGGGTTGCCACCATGCGACGATGACCAGTTTACCTGTGCCGATGGTCAATGCATCGACGTCCAATTCGCCTGTAACCAGAGAGCGGATTGTTTAGATGGCAGCGATGAAACAGATTGCGCTCCAATCGATTGCGCACCGGATTTTGCGTGCGGTGACGGCCAATGTGTCGATCCTTTAAGCCTTTGCGATGGAATCGAGGACTGTGAGAACCGTGCCGATGAAGCGGACTGTGCAGAGCTCTGTCCACAAGCGGATCAATGTGTAGCGATTTGCTTGGGTGATGTGGTCGTGCCAGACACATGTCCGGCCGTTCCGTGTCAATGTGAAGGCATTTGTCGTGACTCAGATGACTGCGCAGACGACAGTACATGTCGGGCCAACCGATGTGTCCAGACAACGTGTGGTGGTCCGGACCGAATCGCGTGCCCAGCTGACCAAAATTGTATCGACGATCCTGCAGATGACTGTGACCCGGATGCACCCCCTGCGCTCGATGATGAGGGCAATCCAATTGAGGCTGACCCATGTCCCGGTATTTGTGTTCAGAATCAATGTCCGTCGGCCGACGCGCCAGGTGTCTGTGAGCTTTTCTGTCGCGGTGCTCTAAACGCACCCGACGGATGTGCGGCACCGGCTTGTGATTGCGCTGCGCTTTGCGGCGGCGTCCAGTGCGGGCCGGATCAAGTTTGCGAAAATGACCGCTGTGTTGATATGGGCGGTGACCCATGTGAAGGCGTTTTCTGCGAGGGCGGATTGGTTTGCGTAGACGGACGCTGCGTGAATATGGGCGGCGACCCGTGTGAGGGCGTGGTCTGCGGTGATGACCAAGTATGCCAAGACGGACGCTGCGTGAATATGGGCGGCGACCCGTGTGAGGGCGTGGTCTGCGGTGATGACCAAGTATGCCAAGACGGACGCT
>JAYZEG010000029.1:0-32471 GCA_036337435.1 Myxococcota bacterium | reverse complement strand
CCGCTGCCGGCGCTCGCGGCGCCGCTGGAGCCGCAGGCGGAGCCGGCGCGGCGGGAGGGGGAGCTGCTGGCGGAGCGGGTGGCGCTGGAGGTGCAGGCGGAGCTGGCGGAGCCGGTGGGGCCGGAGCTGAAGGCGGAGCTGGCGGAGCCGGTGGGGCCGGAGCTGAAGGCGGTGCTGGTGGTGTTGGCGGTGCTGGTGGGGCTGACGGTGCCGAATGTGCCAACGATGCAGATTGCGGTGCTGGCACGTGGTGCCGCCCAACGGAAGCCGATCAAAATATCCAGGAATGTGTCCCATTCGTTGAAGAGGGCAGCCTATGTGGTGGTTTTGTTCTACCCTGGACACGGGAACGCTGTGATCCAAGCTTAATCTGCGCTCAACGAAACCCACAGATCCCAGATTTGCAGGGAATCTGTAGCCAACCATGCATGGACAACGCAGCATGCGTCATGGGCCAATACTGTGCAGAGGATGGGGTCTGCAGAGACGATTCAACCTGCCTATCCAATGCCGATTGCAATACCGTGGGTAATGATTACGACCACCCGGATTGCATCGGCTCTGGTGTTTGCGAATTCGAAGTCGTCGGCGGTTCATGCGGATGGGTCTGCGATCGGATTGACAACTGTGATGATGCGGGCGAATGCGTCAATGGCGCGTGGTGTGAAGCACAGGATAGTCCGGAGTGTTGGGAGGGTCCTATGCCTGTTTGTTTTGCAGTCGACCACCCAATTTCGCAGGAACGCTGCGCTGCATGTGCGGATGCCGATGGCGACGGTATCTGCAATGTGGCCGACCCCCTCTGCAATCTGGACGATGTTCAATTAAATTGCAGACGTCTCGCACCCAATTGTCCACGCGGACAAGTCCCGGAATTGGTCGACGGTTGTTATGGTCAATGCGTGTCTTGGGCTGAATGCGGTCAGGATGACGATCAGTGTCGAGTCAATGCAGATTGTCCAGCAGGAGAAAGCTGTATTGCCGGGATTTGCGGACCCTGTATCTGCCCACAGGTTTTTCAACCCGTTTGTGGTGCTGATGGCAATACCTACGGAAATGACTGCGAAGCGAACTGTGCCCGAGTTGCCATCGTTGGCGAAGGGCCGTGCCCCCCACCAAACTGCGACGATGCCGGTGAATGTGTCGATGGCGCATGGTGTGAAGCCCAGGACAGTCCGGAGTGTTGGGAAGGCCCTATGCCTGTTTGTTTTGCCGTCGACCACCCAATTTCTCAGGAACGCTGCGCTGCATGTGCAGATGCCGATGGCGACGGAATCTGCAATGTGGCCGACCCCCTATGCAATCTGGACGATGTTCAATTAAATTGCAGACGTCTCGCGCCCAACTGTCCCCGCGGACAAGTCCCGGAGCTCATCAACGGCTGTTACGGAGACTGTGTCTCTTGGGCGGAGTGTAACCCAAATGCTGAATGTCGAGACGATGCCGAGTGCCCCGTCGGACTAAGTTGCGACAATGGTCAGTGTGGACCGTGTATGTGCCCTGAAGTTTTAGACCCTGTTTGTGGCGTCGATGGGATTACCTATAACAACGATTGCGAAGCAGCGTGTGCGCGTGTTGGCGTTGCCGCTGATGGGCCGTGCGAGGAACCAGGTCAGCCCTGCGGTGGCATCCTTGGGGCTATTTGTCCCGATGGTCAGAGCTGTGTGGACAATCCAGGTGACAATTGCGATCCGGACCGAGGGGGTGCTGACTGCCCGGGTACGTGTCAGGATGACCCGGAGTGTGCAGACGGCCCTGTGTGCGCCTTATTTTGCGAGCATGGGTTTGCACAAGACGACAACGGCTGTGTCATCTGTCAATGCAATCCACCACCCGTCGAAGACTTATGCGCGGATTGGTACTATCAACCCTGTAGTGACGATGGTGATTGTCGAGCGGGTTACCAATGTGGCCCGATTCAAGACGGGTGCGTTTCAGGGTCATGCGCGTGCGATGAGGCGACAGGCCTCGCTGGCATTTGTACACAGGACTGCTTGGTCAATGTTGGCCTATGCGAGCCATGCCCACCCGGTGGCTGCGTAGACGACGTCCCGTGCGATGAGGCGGGCGAGTGTGTCAACGGGTCGTGGTGTGAACCGGGCGACCGAGAAGATTGCTGGGCAGGCGATGGACCCGTTTGTTTTTTGCCAGAGCATCCGACGTCAGTACGACTCTGCGGTGGCGATGCGTGTGACAATGTTCGGTGCAATCCCGGTCAAGAATGTGTCGATGGTCAATGCGTTAACATCGGCCCAGACTTGTGCGCTGACTGGCTCTACCAACTGTGCGATGATGACAATCCATGCCCCCAAAATTATCAATGTGGTGCCGTACAACCTGGATGTACATCGTCCTCCTGCCAGTGCGATCCAGCCACTGGCGGACAGGGCTTTTGCCTCCGGGACTGCGTGCTCGAAGCACGCCTCTGCGAGCCATGTCCACCCGGAGGTTGCGGCCAAGAAAATGGCTGCCAAGCTGATGAGGAGTGTGCGGCAACCGACTGGTGCCGCCCCACAGAGAACCTCGATATCAGCGCATGCGTCCCCTATCGCCTAGCCGGGGAGTCTTGCGGCGGTTTTGTACCCCCATTCGCTCAAAACCGATGTGACCCAAGCTTGCAGTGCGCCAGTCGCAACCAAATTATCCCAGACCTTCCTGGTTTTTGTGCCGAACCGTGCCAAAACAATCGAGATTGCGCGGGTGGTGAGTATTGTGCCGGCGACGGCGTCTGCCGCGACGATGGAACATGTTTGGAGGTCGCGGACTGTGAGCTCGCTGGCAATGAGTACGAACGACCAGCTTGTATTGGCAACCCAACATGTAGTCAGGACATCGGGGGTGGTCAGTGCGGATGGCAATGTGGTGGTGGCCGACCACCGGTTGAGCGACAATAGAACCAAGCCGAATCGTCCGTTCACTCAATGGACGATTCGGCCCATAAATCTTTGCCCCGTGACGCCCAACGGGTTCATGGGGCTCTCTTTGTAAATCAGCGGCCCCACAAAAGCGGACCACCGCCGCAAATACAGTCGATACCGTGGCCAATCATGAATCAGTCTGAGCCGGACATTATGGAGACACGTGCATTTGCGGAGCAAATCTTGTTCGGTGAGTCCATGGGGCAAAAACTCTATGCACCACCACGGCTGACGGACACCGCACGTGGCCAACCGCTGAGGACAAAGGTGACGCCAGGTCGGCCTGCTGGCCTGAGGCTCAACGTTGGGCAACGACCTCGAACCCATTTTCCGTCCATTGCACAACTAGAAAAGGACAGCGAGCGAGGCAAGGCTCTTCATTTCTTTGCCAATCACGAATTACTGGCACTGGAGTTGATGGCACTCACACTGCTCAGATTTCCAGATGCGCCAGCTCTATTCAGGCGAAAATTGGTGGCAACCATGCGTGACGAGCAAAAGCATATGCGGCTCTATCTCGATCGAATGCGAGAACTCGGCACAGAGTTTGGTGAAACCGCCCTTAATGGGTTCTTCTGGGATTTACTGAGCCAAGCCGAATCGCCCGAGCATTTCTCTGCAGGGATGAGCCTGACCCTAGAACAGGCGAACATCGATTTCTCAATTTACTACAGAGACGCATTCGTCAACATGGGTGACACAAAAAGCGCGACCATTATGGAAGAGGTTTTACGCGACGAGGTGGCCCATGTTCGCCACGGCGTTCAATTCCTAAAAAGCAAACTCATCGAGCCAAAAAGCCTTTGGCAACATTACTGTGCGCACCTGACCTACCCGATGACACCCGCACGGGCAAAAGGCCCAATTTTCAATGAACATTACCGGGAGAGGGCTGGCCTAGACCGAGATTTTATTGACCGATTGTCCGTCTTTAATCACAGCCGTGGTCGGTCTCCCAATGTTTTTATTTTCAATTCAAATTTTGAGGACGAACTTATAAACCCGGGTGCGACAAAGTTGAGCCGGACTCTCGAGCGAGTCAATCTCGACCTCCGAGTGCTGCCGATATTCCTGGCCAAGCAGGATGATCTAGTTCTGCTTTCTCATGATGTCCCGATCCCCTATTTGAAGTGCCTTCAAACCTATGGTTTCCCCATCCCTGAGCTGGTTACACACTGTGGGCCTTTCAACGATTCGAAAAATCCGCTTCGAGAGCGTCAATTCGAGGCCGTAATACCGTGGGGATGGACACCGGGTCTAGCGCAGCGACTAGAGCCCTTACGGACCCAAATCAGACGACAGGGAATCGATTTCAATCGCCGAGTGATGGGTCAGCAAGAGATTACCTCGAAGGCCTGGATTGCAAGACAGACACCAAGACTTCTAGACTCAATCCCCAAATCGAGTCGACAACATTTTGTCAGGCGCAACCTCCCGAAAATTGCGGAGAGCTTTGCGGCGATCACTCGAATTCATGGCAATTTCATGAACGCTGGGTACTCAAGAACCGTCGTCAAAGCCCCATTCGGTGCCGCTGGCCGAAATGCACTGCGTGTGTCCGGGGAGTTATTTAACGACCCAAAAGCTAAGACGTGGATTGAACGGACCCTTGGGAAACAAAAACAACTGGTCATTGAGCCTTGGTATGAAACGCTTATGGATATCTCTTGTGTGTTTCGAGTCGATTCGGACTATTGCATTCGAGAATTGGAATTCACCCACTTCGAAACCGATGCTCAGGGTCAATATTTAGGAACTTATCTGAACGATGTCGGCCGAACCTGTCCATCCAACGTGCGGCACTTCATTTTTCAGGCAGAGGCGGATCCAAATTGGCTCTGGACTAGCATCAAAAATATCGTCGACAGGCTCAGACCAGACTTTCGACAAACTCAATTTACAGGTTATGCCGGTATCGATTTGATTTTGATTCGCGATGTAGACGACGAGATTAAGGTTCGCGCGCCATTGGAACTGAACCCAAGACCAACGATGGGTCACATCGCCCGGCGCATCGGGCGGCGGATTGACCCGAGCGCAGCCGGGATCTGGATGATCTTTAACAAGGGTCATCTCCGGCGCTTAAAGCTTGACCAGTTCAGTGATTTGCAAGACGTCCTGACCACTCGGATTGGCGACACAAAACATGGTAAATCCGGGCGTTTAAAGAATGGTCTGATCCCAACGACTCCCTCATCAAACGCTGCAGTTTTGTGGACGTGTGCGCTCGTGACCCCGAACCGAGACAAGCTCCAATCAATTTTGACCGATATGCACATCCTTACAAAGCGGTAAGTCACTGGCACCGGACCAAATCGCACGAGGCGGCTCATGCAAGAGCCTAACCTTCATCCGGAACGACCTCGGCCTGTGGGTAGTGGACGATGAAACCTGGCGTCGCCTCGAATCGAATTGCAACAGACATTCCCCTGCATTCGCCATCAGCATTTGGCCACATATCTGTGTTTGCATAAAACAATGGGGTGACCAAATGAAACTCAGCCGATGCATTTGTCTCATACCCTTCTTCGAGGACGGCACCAACGTCGAGAACACCTCCGATGAAGCCTTCCGCGGAGCCGTCCTCGTTCATCTGAAACCGAATCTGCCCGTTAGCGACTGTAACAATGAAATATTCGTTCAGGATGTCGATTGGGATATCGAATTCCACTGGGCCAGCCTCAACAAAACCATCTTTGATCTCTATGTTCTCGATCACTGATTTTGGTTCGGCAGTGTCCACATAATAGGTCTGGTTTGGGCTCAAAAGCCCAAAGGTGCCGACATCTGGATCAGCGATTCCCTTAAATAACATCAAACCGATGTCATCATCGTTGAGCGGGTCATCAACGCCAGTCAGTTCGATACCCAGTAACAAACGTCCTTCGTTGATTGCACCTTTAATCAACGCATGAGTCGCTTCGCCAACTAAGGGGCCAATCAAGTTGTTCCAAACCGCACTCAACTGATTGTCGATCCCTTGGTTTCCCGACGAGTCGACAGAATCCGCATGACCACAACTGATTTCGTCATCATCTAAACTGACTCGATTATCGAGGTCGAATCCCTCGATGGTTCCGGCTTCATCTTCGCCAAAAAATTGAACATTGCGAATGATTAAGCCGCGGCTGTTGGGCTTGAGATACCCATCATTCTCAAAATAGGATTCATAGGGTTGTTCACCCTTGGAATCGGTCGCTGGATTATCAGTACCCGATGACTCACCGCAACCCATGCACGAGAGGATGACGAAGAGCAGGGGCAATACTGGATTCATAAAACCTCCAAAGCACTCAGCCCTTGGCTGGTCTCATCAGGTCCTTCACCAAACTTTTCACGATTCAAGCCCATGGCTCTGACCAAGGAAAGCGAGACCATGCACGCATTTTCTTTCGTGGTCGACCGGTAATGATGGCCGGTCTTCAAACGCCCGCCTGCACGGCCAGCAACCAAAATGGGATACTCATCGATTTGATGCGTTCGGGCATAGGATACGTCGGTGGTCATTAAGATGGCCGAATGGTCTAATAGCGTGCCCTCCCCCTCTTGGATGCGATCCATTTGTTCCAAAAGGTAGGCTGCGTCCATCATGGTCGACTCCGTGATGCGCTTAACGGTTGGCATGTCCCCTGGCTCATCGTGTGTGAGTTGATGATGACCAGCTGACGCACCCGGGTACAGGACATCGCTCAGCGGGTCGCTATACCAACAGCTGGCGACTCGCGTCAGATCACATGCGTAAGCCATCACCAATAAATCAGCCATCACACGGCCGCGCTCTGTCATCTGTGGGCGACCGTCCACATCCGGTATTGGCGGCGGTTCTTCGGGTCGACTACAGGCCGCCAGGTTGGGCGGGTCATCCTGCATTCGAGCAATTCTGAGCTCCAAATCTCGAACCGAATTCAGATGTTGCTCTAGTCGCTGGCGGTCCGCGCTTCCCAGTTTGCTGGCCAAGGCTCTGGAATCGGCCATGACCACATCGAGGACGCTCCGTCTCAGAGCCAATTTGGGATCAATGATCGGTGCATCGCCAGGCGCACGGAAGTGGGGTCCAAAAAGACGGTTGAAAACGGCTGTGGGGTCCGATTCGGGTGGCAGTCGTGTGTCGCGATCACTGAATGACAAACCACGTCCGTTTGGCTGAACGGCAACCTCGATGGACCGAAAACGAGTCTCTCCGCCCTTCTCTGCTGCGATCATCTGGTCGATGGAGGGACCGCCAAATCGTGTGTAACCATCCGTTCCGAGCAAGGGCACCCCAGAGAGTAAGCCACCGGGTCCAGAGCTGTGGGCATCGTTATTGGGTGCCTTGACTTCCATCCCTGTGATGACAGCAAGCTTGGACCGAACGCCCTCAAACGGCTTAAGTTGGTCTTTCGCTACCCAAGCATCGCCAACCTCATCGGGGATCCAATGCTGCGGATGAACACCATTGCCCCAGGAAAAGATACCAAACCGGGTGGGATAGCTTCCGCTGCTCGCATAGGCACGCTGTGTCCCGCCAAAAAAAGCTTCGAGGGTCGGCAACGCGATCGTGACTGCGGCACCGCCAAGCATCCCTTTAAGCAAGGTCCGTCTGTCGATGGGTTTGCGTCGAATCATCATCGTGCAGTCCTCAACAAGCCCACGCGCCGAAACAGAGGGCTAACGATCAATTCAAGCATAAGGGGCCTCAGCTGATAATTATGATAAGCAAACCGATCCGTCAGCGTATCGATCCATTCGCGTTCGACGGCGTCCTCCATACGACCGACAGCATAACGGCTCACAACTTTGACAACACAAGGGACAAAGGCGGGATGTTCCTTGATCGCAGTTCCTAATTCGACAGCATCGGAAAAATAGGTTCCATCCAACTCGCCAGACGGGTCGATGACGGTGTCGTACTCCGTTGTTCGATGCCGGCCGATCCCATCGAAATTCTCGAGTCCAAGCCCGATGGGATCCGTCAGGCGATGGCAACCCGCACAAGATGGAGATTCCAAATGCTTGGCTACCCTCTCGCGCAGGGTTCGGTCAGCAGCACTAGGTTCTGGAATGGAGGTATCCACATCAACCGGAGCCGGCGGGATGTTTTGACACAGTAAGATGGTACGAACGGCCAATCCTCTACGGGTGGCTGATGACGCTCTCGAATGGGCATGAGTGGCCAAGAAGGATACGTGTCCAAGAATCCCGACTCGCCCTTTCGACTCAGGAATCGTCGCGCGCCCAAATGCATTGGGTTTAGGGGCTGGCATTTCATAGATGGATGCGAGCATGGGATTGATAAAAGTCACCGTCGACGTCATCAATTCCCGAAAATCCCGCGGTTCCGCAAACACCAAATCGTCGATGAGTCTCAGAGTCTCTTCCCTCGCATAGGCACCCAGTTTATCGTTAAAATGTTCAAAAACAGTTGGGTCTTTGCTCATGTGGTCTAATTCGTACAACTTAAGGTGGTCGTCGAAAAGAGACCGAATCCCATCGCGCGCTCGCGCGTCCGCGAGCATCCTCTTCGCTTGGTCGAATAAACCCCGGCGGGTCTCCAGGCGCCCATCGGAGACCGCTGCTAACAACAGTTCATCCGGCGGCGTATTCCATAAAAAATAACTGAGACGTGCCGCCAACTCATGTGCGGGTAGGCTCTTTTCTTCATCGCCAGAGACCCCGTGAGCAACCTCGACCCGGAACAGAAAGTGAGGCGATTGTAAGATGGCGGCCATTGGAAACTTGAGGGCTTCGACAGGATTTCCGAGTGTCTCAAGCGCGCCAGTGTACACACTCATCAAAGCCGACTGCTCTTGCGCCGTCACAGGCCGGCGCCAGGCCCGTGTCGCCCATCGCCCAATGGCATCCTCAGCGCAATTTGGCGCTTGATCGCCGCCCAATTCGCACCCAACCACGACCTGCCGTTTTGAATCATTTGAGAGGGCTTGGTCTGCCACGGCGTAGGCGACCGTCTCAACAGACTCGACTCCTCGTGCGGTATAGGTGAGTGCCGAGGCACCAACAGCACGAAGTCCGCCGCGCGCCACATCGGGTTCGGCCACCGTGGGAACGACGATATCGTCGCCTAATAAGGTTTTCACCGAGCGCTCAAATTGCGCCCGAGTGAGTCGCCTGATGCTCTCCTGACCACGTGAGCCGTTGACATACACCGATTCGTCGGCCATCTCCTCAAAGGCAATGTCGACCGCCGCAGGTTCGACCCGGTCCACTTGTTCAGCAACGTCACGAGGCGGCCCTTCCTCGCAGCTCCAAAGTCCGATTGAGACAATGCACAACATTGTGATGCACGTATGTCGAGACAAAGCCATCCCCATGAGTAAAGAGCGTATCGCCCTGATTTAAAGATTGATCCCCTTTTACGCTCCCCGCGACAGCATTGTGCCGAAAAGAACATTTCACGTCCACTGAAAGACAGGCCGTGTAGCCCCTAGCCGTACAGAGCTAGGCAGCGATACCGAACGGAAACTATCTGCGGCGACGATTATGCTCGCGGTAAAGAGGTCATTTTGATGGACAAGTTCACACGAGATCATTGCTCAATGATTGTCTTGGGCCGAAGCAGTCATGATTCAAACAATCCTCAGGATTCTAAGCGATGTGAGCCTGCCGTACCCAAAAAAATCGAAGGACTAAGTCACAGACCAAACCAATGACTTGGCAAAAAACGGGACCCATGCTGGGCGCCATCGCCGGCTCAACGCCGTCTGACAAACTTACAGTGCATAGTTGAAACCAAGGCCGACCTTCAATTGGTTGATTGCATCGACCTCTGTTGGGCTTTCAGTGCCATCGACTTCTGGCTTTGCTTTGCCATGAAGTAGATAGCTGATATCCAGGCCAACAGACATCTTGTCATCAAGGGAGTAGTTGACAGCAAGACCTGCTTTGACACCCATCAGTGATGTATGTGTTGCCTCATCGCTTTGTACTTTACTGCTGTAGCTCGAGTACCCAAGACCTAAGCCCACGTCGAGATTTACGGGTCCCGCAGCCTGGTAGTAGTGGAACATACCATAGGCCCCTAGGTGAGATAGATTCTCACCTAAATCGCCACCGAACTTCGAGTAATCAATGTCCAATCCGGCTCCCATCATGCCCGTAAATTTGTATGCATAACCGGCCGTGACAGCGATGTTTGGACTGATATCATCACATTTTGCTTCACCCGACTCTTGGCAAAGTGACGTCCCGAGAGTAAGGCCGACCTCTTGGCCCGGATGGTCATCAGCATTGGCAACACCCATCATCATACCGAAGGCCGCGAGGCCGGTTAATAATGTCTTCATCGTATCTGACTACTGTTTTTTAGCCGCAGGGTGTGGCTTTTCCCCAACGTATCGTCATTCTTGACCCATTCAAGATAACTCCCCTGGCAAATGCATAACTACGGGAGGTCGTTTTAGAAAGAAAAATGTAAGACAATTTTGCGAAACCATTGCGACACATTTCTCGGTCGATGCTGTTTGCCAACAGTTGGCGTCGAGCTCAGGTGTGACACGAGGCAAGTGAGCCTATTGTGCACGTTTGAAAAAGGGCTTAAGCTCGTGCTTTAGAGGAGGATGGGTGAAATGACACAACAGAACCGGGTCTTTCGACTTATCACAGAGATGGACTGCGAGGAGGCGAAAAAAACAGACCGTATCCCGCTTGTTCCGGTCGATCGAGAAGATGGATATGTACATCTTTCACCGAAAGGTCAGGTGTTGAATACGGCTGGCCTCTATTTCGCCCCAGGCTCTGCGCTTCATGTTCTCGAATTTGATGCTGTGGTTTTCGGGTCAGACCTCAAATGGGAGTGGGTGCCTGAACGTGAAGACGACTTTCCTCATCTGTACAACCTTGACCTTAGGTGGCATCAAGCGTGTTTTTTGCACACCATTAACTGGTCGACTGAAGGTGAGCCAGCGTGGGGCAACAGACGCCCTATCAATACTGCCAAATGACCAATCCGGCTCAACCCGAAAATTTGAAAAATGGGTGATTAGGCTGGAGTGCGCGAAGGACACATTAATCTGGTCGGGTCACGAGACCCGTCGAACCAACGCGCCCCGAGGTTCCTTTAGAGGCAGTTTCCATCACAGTCGAGTCGGATCAAATAGTCCACGTTACGTGCACCAATGGGTTCTAAAAGGAATAAGTAGTTCCCTGTGAAAGGTGCCCGAAAGGCAACCTGGCCCCCTTCTAAATTAGCATCGATGGGAGCCGATTGGACTTGTGTGCGAATGGTCTCCCAAACCTGTGTAGCCGGGTTCCAAGCGAAGATGTGTACGGATGTCCAGCCAGCACTGAAGTTACGTACAACCAAATCTTCGCCCTCATTGATAGATGCGTCGAAGCCAATCAATTCACTCGCGACACCGATCTGCGTCTGTCCACCGGCCGCCAATGGCCCAATATGTCGCCAAGCATGCTCATCGAGAAGAGTCTCACTGGTGGGCGCAGAATACGATTTGGGAAGGGCCCGTTCTTGCGCTCCATTGGGATACTGCGTGTGATCTAGAACTTCCGCACATCCAAAGACGGCAAACGCGCTCAAAACAACAATTAATCTCATGGTAGGATCCTTCCTTCGCTAAATTAAGCCGGGGCCATTGGAACTCGTAACAACCAAGGGTACTTCGCGGACATCGTCTCGAAATAGGCAGAGGTTAGCCGCTTCTCTACCCGTCGACACGGCCTTCTCCATGAGTGCAGACGGATAATTTGTCTTCACCCAGTCACCAGCGAAGGACAAGCAGTCTCCTCCGACTTCAAATATGAAACTAGATCGAGGCCTGATGGTCGCCTGATAGGTTTCATAGGATGTAAAGTCTTCGTACGTGCCGACGGTTTGGCCGATGACGCGGGCATCACCCAAGCCAGGTAAGAGTTCATCAACCGTCGGTGACAACACTCGCCAGAGCTCCGACTCTGGAATACGAGCGATCTCTGGGTTCGCGTATAAATGAAGTTCGATAACACTGCCATTGGTGCGCGCAGCCCATTGGGCTGATTCCTCCTCCAGTAAGTGAAATTGCACAGCCAAATTAATCGGCGGATGCTGAGGCGACTCAATGATATCTGGCACCTCATCAGACGGCTGTCGATCCAACCAAAATCGAACAACACGGTAGGGTGGCGCGACTTTCAACTGCCCCACCCGGTCGCGTAATCCATTGAGAACGTTCTCACTGTGGGAATCAGTGGCAATGGACTCATTCAAAATGTTGCGGGCACCAGGTACAGCCGTTGCAAGAACCACCCAGTCATAGACTGTGTCATCATCGACCTCGCCAACAGGACAACCATTTTCGAAAACCAGCCCTTTCACAGGCGTCTCCGTTTCAATGCTTGCCCCCATTTCTCTGAGATATCGGACCCACGGGTCAATGACGGCAGTGCCGTGATCAACGGTCGTCACTTCCCGGTTCATCGCTCGCGGATCGCTCATGAAATAAAGGTGCATCATCTGCAGCATTTCGGCTGCACTGACCAATTCTGGCTTGTTGAGTGTAACGGACGCGGCAGGTTCCATGATCAACTCATAGAAAGCCTTCGACACCCGCGTTTTCGCCCATGATTCGAAGGTCTCACCATCCAGTCTTTCAAAAATGTCGTCATGATTGTAACCAACCACATCTTTCAGCATGCCGAGCTGTCGAAAGGCTGAAAACAAACTCAGGTTCGGAGACCGCCTCAGTAACTGAATGAGGTTGAGTGGGTACACCGGTGGCTCACTCTTCATGACCTCGGGCTCATAATCCCTGAAGACGAAATGTACTTCGTTGTAGGGTACGAAGCTCTCATCTAGATGGAGCCGTCGCCGGATATCTTTGAAGTTATGGTAATTGTGGAACCACATGTGAAGACCATGCTCGACATTGAACGGACCGGCCCCCGTCTCCAAGCGACGAGTCGCGAGTCGGCCGCCTAGAACATCGGACGCTTCCTTTAGGGTAACCTTGTATCCACGCTCGACTAATTCCAATGCAGCCGACAGACCGGCCAAACCACCACCAATGATAAGCACATGTCGGGTCACATCAGGCGGAAGGACATCAGAACCGCCCGGATTAAGAGGCCTAATTACCTCCGGTGGCTTTGGTCTGGCCGTCGCTGCTGTTGGTGTATATGCAGCAGCAGCAACGCTCGACGCCGCTCCGATCTTTAGAAACTTTCGACGATCCATCACTCCCCTCCTGTTCGGCGGTACAGCGACTCTACGAAGCTAGGTACATGCCAAATTATACCGAGCGGTAGATTTAAGAAATTTCAAGGCTGAAAGGCTGCTTTTGTAGGCTGAAACCGAAAGCTGGGGTGTGACAGTAAGTGGTGACTTGATTCCCCAAGTAAGAAAAACGAGCGGCATCGGCTCCCCATCTCTGGCCCATTTACGTGAAACCAAAACCATCGACGGAAAAACAAATGGGGCCGGCCATCGTGCGGCACATCTCCAAAGTGCGTCTTATCGTGCGAGACCGCGTGCCGACCAATGATCACTGGCAATGCGACCCACTCCTCGATATGCTAGCAGGTGCGGAACGCCCCACCTGGGGCTCTTGAGGTCCCACGGCCGTCAAAGGAGATGAACTTGGTACGCATGTGCATGATATTTGTCTTGCTTTCGACAGGGGCTGTTACGTCTAGCCAAGCTCAGGTTCGTCAGCAAAATGAAATGTTTACAGACATCGATTTGCTATTCGATATTTTGAGCGCAGTTGTAAATAGGTTGGACATTGATGACCCAACTGTCCTGGCACGCGAATTCCCCGGACGCACATTTGCGGACTTCGATCGCGACCGGAACGGTGCGTTTATGACCTTTGGTGCTGCGCTCGGCCTCTACGACCTAAACTTAGCGATTCAGCAGTTTAATCACGACCAGGTCGATCAAGATGGCGATGGGCTGATCGGTTTCTACGAATTGGAATGTCGCTTCGCTGAATCGGGTCAAAATTTGGATCCGACGACACCTCAAACGGTTGCCGGTTCGGATGATGCTGCTCAGGATTGTGATGGTGACGGCGCGTCGAACCTATTCGAGATTGAGTCTGGAACCGATCCCCTAGATTCCAGCGACACCCCAGATAACGATTTTGAAATCGATGCACCAGACCTGGAGACAACCCCGCTGACGGCGGCTGGTGATGGATGGGAAATCGAGCTCGCTCCCCGTCGAACGATGCGATTCGAAGGCGGAGGTTTTACGCTCACAGGCACTTTCAAAGACAAATAAACCGGTCTCTTCAACTGGGTGAAACACTAAGACACGTCGACATCGGCGGCAACGCGCTCTGTTCTTTTAAAAGTGGCGTTACTGAAGCCATGATAGACACAAAAATGGCTTAGTTTACCCCTTGAGAAGACGGCTTCGTGTCACTAATTCTTGACACAGCCCGTCTGTATGAACACCATGGCGGCGATATTTTTTGTTATGACGGACAGTGATCATGCAATTTCTTCTCGCCGCGATCATTTTAGCCTCTCCCGCTGTTGATTTGACCCAGCCAACAGGTAAAACAACTAAAACAGGCACACAGTTAAGCGAAAAAGCACCTGCGAAAGATGCTGCGTCCGCGTTGGCTGAGGCACTTGCCGCGATACCAGCGGATCCGCGACCCAAAGCGATCACACGTGATATGCACTACACCATATCCAATGAAACGCGCCATTACCTGTTTAAATCGCCTATCAACGACATCGGTGGCATTCACGTTGGCGTCGGTGCTGAGCAAAACTACATTTTTGCAGGCTGGTCGAAACCTAAAGTGATGATCCTCATGGATTTTGACCAATGGATTGTCGATTTGCATCGCGCCTATTCGGTCATGTTCGCAAAGGCTGAAACCCCTGATGCTTTCATCGAACTTTGGCAGAAGAAAAATCGGAAGAGCAGCCGAAAGCTGATTCGTGAGGCAATTGAGAATGAGCGGGATGGCAAGCGAATCTCGAGGGTCTTCAAACATTCTCATGAGCGCGTTGGTCGTCATCTCAAGAAACTGAGAAAACAGTACCGTAAAATGAAAATCCCCATCTTTCTGACCGATCAAGGGCAGTATACGTATCTACGCAACTTATGGGCGAGCGGACAGGTGCGCTCTGTTCGCGGTGACCTCACTGCAAAGAAAACAATGAAGGGCATCGGAGAGTTTGCGACGAAGATCTCCCTACCGGTAAGGACACTCTACCTGTCGAATGCAGAATATTATTTCTCGTTTGGCCATGGACGCTACCGGGACAATGTCAATGGACTGCCATTCGATGAAACATCCAAGGTTTTACATACGTTCCCTTACGGCGGCGTGCACTATCACTACATCTACCAGACCGGTCCTAACTTTCAGGCATGGCTGAAGTCAAAGCGCGTTTCGTCATTGCGAACATTGATGAAGAAGGGCCGCGTCCTAGACGATAAAGATCTGCGGGTCATCGACGCCATGCCCTCAGAAAAAAAGTAGAGCATCCGAATAGACACCGACCCCAGTACGTTATGGGAACGTCCGGCCACTCGACGGTGCGACGTATCGCAGACCCCAATAGGCTTCATATACAGTAATAGGATAAACTCATGGCAACGATGAACGGACTGATAACTCATGGTCTACTGGTGGGCTTGGTCGCCCTCGTCTCAATGCTGCCATCGGCCCGCGCAGAGGAAACGGAAAAACGGGGAAAGCCTCCTGGAGGATTCAACCTTCAGGTGAATGGAGACAAGGGTGTCGACACTGCGCTCACAAAAAAGACGTCTAAAAAAGAAAAAGACGCTCAGGCGGTTGGACAAAATGAGTCCGATGAAAAGACCGAGAGTGCAGGCAATTTAGTCACAACCCGCGATTCACAGGGTGTGTCGACCATCTCCAGCACGAAGAGTAAAAAAACAAAGAAGACCTTGTCGAAAGCGACTCAAAAGGACCAGTCCAAAAAGTCGAAAAAAGCTAAGTCGGCCAAAAAAGCGGACCAAATCGATTATCGGAATTTGGAGGTCACCTGGGAATTTTGCAAGGCTATCCTACAGACCTACGATAAAGAAAAAATTCGCTCTGCCTATCGCGGCAACTACAAAAAGCACAGTAAGTTTGTTGAATACAGGACCCGCGAATTTGGTTATTTCAAAGGCCATGGCAAACGAAAATGGAACAAGACAACCCCTAGGCAGAATGCACGGAGAACCAAGTTCTTCGGTCTTAATGTGAAGCTTAACAAGAGGATTATTCCCGCTCTTAAATGCGTTGAGAAACGCCTGAAGGACCATTGTGAAGATGGTAAATGCACACCGAAGGACAAGTATCCTGGAGAGTGCCAACTCAAGCATAAGAAAAATTCGTTTCCCTACAAGCCGCGTAGCCTTTCGGGCATCCGCTTTCGAAACAGCTTTCGGGGCATGGAAGTCTCAAACCATTGCTACGGCATTGCCATCGACATCGACCCAGCCGAAAACACATGTTGTAAGTGCGTGGCCAGATGGCGAAACCACCGGCTTTGTAAGCGAAAAGACTTAAAGGAACCCTGGCAGCGGATGATCATGCCCGTCTGCTGGGTGGTCCAATTTGAGAGGTACGGCTTCTATTGGCTTGGCCATGACAGCCTTGAGGACACGATGCACTTCGAATTCCTGGGCGACCCTGGATTAGTCGACCGAGAATTTGAAAAGCACTTCGGTAAATAGACTTTCCAAACACCAAAAGGCCGTTCCGTTTCTTTACGCCGCAGCTTACTCGAGTCCCTTAAGCTACACGAGCCGTCTTCAATTCTCGGGCTGGATTACGTCTCATCCAACCAACATAAGATTGGCGACAAGTCAGCCCGTCTCCTTCGAACGGAACGACAGGTAGTCGCCCCCAGTCTCAAGGGTCGCCTCAATCGTTTGCCCGTCGTTAAAGTCGCCTGCAATGATGCCTTTAGCGATTGGATTTTCCAAATACCGCTGGATGACACGTTTCAGCGGTCGAGCACCATAGACAGGATCGTGTCCATGACGGACGAGGAACTCGGCCGCCGAATCCGTCAACTCCAAAGTGAGTTGGCGGCTCTCAAGTCGAGTTCTAAAACGGGCCAATTGGAGGTCCAAGATTTGACCGGTGTGTCGAGGAGAAAGCCGGTGAAAAACCAGCATGTCGTCAACACGGTTGATGAATTCGGGCCGAAAGTGTCCACGGGCCGCATTGAGCACAGCAGCTTCAATGGTCTCTTTTGAGTCGTCGATGCCAATCAATTCTGCGCCCAAATTACTGGTCATAACGACCACTGTATTGCGAAAGTCAACTGTCCGGCCCTGGCCATCTGTCAAGCGGCCATCGTCTAAGAGTTGTAATAAGGTGTTAAAGACATCCGGATGCGCCTTTTCTACTTCATCGAGCAAGACCACGCTGTATGGACGTCGCCGCACAGCTTCCGTTAATTGACCTCCCTCATCATGCCCAACATAGCCAGGCGGTGCTCCAATGAGTCTCGATACGGAATGGCGTTCCATGTACTCGGACATGTCGATCCGAACCATCGCTCTTTCATCGTCGAACAGAAAATCCGCCAGTGCGCGAACGAGCTCAGTCTTGCCAACACCTGTCGGTCCGAGGAAGAGGAAGCTCCCGATAGGCCGGTCAGGGTCGCCGAGACCCGCTCGGGCTCGGCGCACAGCATCAGAAACGGCAGCGACTGCGTGTTCCTGGCCAATGACACGGTTACCTAAGACGTGTTCCATTTGGACCAATTTCTCGGCCTCACTGCCCAGTAATTTATCAACGGGAATACCAGTCCAGCGTTCGAGAATTTGTGCCACATCAGATCGAGTGACCTCTTCCGTCAGAAATTGACTTTCAGCCTGTAGTGAATCCAAGGTTTTCGTCGCCACAGCCAAGTCCTGCTCAAGACCTTGAACCTTGGCTCGCAATTCGCCGGCCTGCTGATACATTCGTTCCCGAGCCTGGTAATCGACAACTTTGGGCAATACTTGCTGAACGCGCTCTGATTCACTTTTCGCTTCTTCTAATTGGCTTCTCAAATGGCGCACTGCAAACTGCGCATTCTTCTCGCCCTGCCAAACTGAGTTGAGTCTGTCGAACTCGACTCTCAGAGTCTCGATTTGCCTATCAACATCTACAATTTGCTGTTTGCTTGCTGGATCTGCGTCTTGTCTCAAGGAGACTTGTTCTATCTCCAAGTGTGTTAAACGTCGGGCGATATCATCAATTTCCGCAGGCCTGCTGTCCAGTTGTAATCGGATTCGGCTGGCCGCTTCATCGATTAGGTCGATGGCTTTATCGGGCAATTGTCGGTCAGCGATGTAGCGATGTGACAGGCCTGCGGCGGCAACGAGAGCTGCGTCCTGAATTTTGATCCCATGGTGTACTTCATATTTTTCCTTAAGGCCACGTAGGATAGAAATAGTGTCTGGAACTGATGGCTGGGTGACAAGAACCGGTTGGAAGCGCCGCTCAAGAGCACCGTCTTTCTCAATGTGCTGGCGATATTCATCAAGCGTGGTTGCACCAATACAGCGTAATTCCCCTCGAGCCAACGCTGGTTTAAGCATATTTGAAGCGTCCATGGCACCCTGGGCTGCACCAGCACCAACCAGGGTGTGCAGCTCGTCTATAAACAGAACAATGTCTCCCTTCGACGCGCTGACTTCCTTCAAAACAGACTTGAGCCGCTCTTCGAATTCACCTCGGTATTTTGCACCGGCAATCAGGGCTCCTAAATCCAACGAAAGTAAATGTCGACCGCGCAATCCCTCGGGGACGTCACCCGTCGCAATTCTCTGTGCAATCCCCTCCACAATGGCGGTTTTACCGACCCCTGGCTCACCAATGAGGACAGGGTTATTCTTTGTGCGTCGCTGTAAAACCTGCATGACCCGACGGACCTCATCATCTCGGCCAATGACCGGGTCGAGTTGTCCATTGGACGCCATTTCGGTCAAATTTCGAGTGTACTTCGCCAAGGCATCGTACGCGCCTTCCGGATTTCTATCCGTCACTCGAGTCTGCCCTCGTACACTTTGCAGGGCTTCTAGAGCCCCCTGTTCATCAATGCCATGAGCTTCAATCAACGCCCGCGTTGTCTTGTTTTGCAAAAGTCCAAGAAACAGGTGTTCCACAGAAATGTACTCATCGTTCATGCCTCGAGCAACGGCATCGGATGCACGCAGCACTCGGGACAGTTCACCGCTTTGATGCAGCTGTGACATCCCTTGGACTCTGGGTTTGGACTGCAGGGCATCCCGAGCAGCTTTTAGCATTGGATCGGGTGTTCGTCCTGCCGCTCTGAGAAGCGAGACGACGACCCCATCAGTCTGCGTCAGCAGGACGCAAAGTAAATGCTCCGGATAGACCTCGGCGGACTTCAGCTGTGTCGCCAACTGGTGGCTTTCGCCAACAGCCTCTTGCGCTTTATGAGTCAATCTCTCGGGATTCATCGTTACTCCTCAAGGGACCGCGCTTGTGCGGTCCCATACCAGTGAGACTAATCACCGTTTTCGAATGTGCAATTGCGTTTTAAATCAGGCTGCCACATTGCACTGTTATCCATCATCTATTCCAGTACCATTGGTGTATCAAAGAGTGACGAGGAGTCTGTCATGTGGTTTTTGACAAAAAAAGCTGAAATGGTCTCAGAAGCATCAGCCTTGCCTGGACGGCAAACTGAAATGCCCCGTCCCGCGATCCATTTTGTGAACCAAAATCCCATCAGCGGTCCTTGGCCAGAGTCAATGCAATCCGTGGTTCTCGGGCTTGGCTGCTTCTGGGGGGCCGAACGAAAATTCTGGACGATGGCAGGTGTCTATACCACCGCCGTTGGATACTCAGCGGGTTACACTCCTAATCCAACCTATGAAGAGGTATGCAGCGGACAGACAGGCCACAACGAAGTCGTGCTCGTCGTCTACGACCCGGACAGCGTGTCATTTGATGCCATTCTTCGCACATTCTGGGAGAGCCACGCCCCAACACAGGGTATGCGACAGGGCATTGATGTAGGCACCCAGTCCAGGTCCGGAATCTACACCACGTCTGATGACCAGTTGAGGGCCGCCAAAGCCAGTCTAGTCAGCTACCAAGAGCGACTCAGTGCCGCGGGATACGGTGTCATCACAACGGAAGTTCAATCGGCTGAGGCGTTCTACTATGCTGAGAGCTACCACCAGCAATATTTGGCAAAGAATCCGAACGGCTACTGTGGACTCGGAGGAACAGGTGTTTCATGTCCAATTGGGACGGGAACCCAAGCGAGAGACCATTGAGCAGGCTTTGGCAGTCGTCACGCGCACGCAGACAGGATGCAGGGAGACCCCGAAACACGCTCATCGGGCATGACACTCGGCCCTGGGACAGCAGTCCAGCGCAAACGCCGGTGGCTCGCTGTTTGTCCAAACTCTTCGAAGCCCTGCTCTCTGTAGAAATTCAACGCCCGCCTATTGTTCCGAAAAACAAACAGCTCGATACACTCACGGCGGTCGGTGGCAACCCGCTTTAACTGCTGAAAAATTTCACGGCCAATCCCTTGATTTTGCATCTCGGGCTGAATCTTAATATTGGCAACAAACAACACATCTGCACGATGCTCTAGTTCCAATTCACCGACAGCCTCACCGTTGACTTCAATGATTCGGCGGTCGGCCTCGTGGTCTGCAAAGGACTCTTCGAAACGCCGTTTTTGTTCCAACTCGTCCCAACCCCAAATTGCGTTTACGTGAGCGTGGTAGACCTGTCTATGCAACTGCCATAAGAAGTCAAAATCTCCGATGTAAACAGGCCTATAATTAAGCTTTTTTGCCACCATCTCAGCGACCCCTTTTCTGGCTTGAGGTGGACACCGTGGTCCTCTTGCACCAAATACAGGAAAGAGACCACTAGATCCTAATCTCTACACATGCTAGGCGCCATAGGCATGGAGAATACAGATCACACGACAGGCTTTCAATACGGTCAGCCCATCATTTTAAGCGACCGCCGGCGACGAGAAACCTATGTCATCTTGAAGCCAGGCAAAATCATGAACTTAAATGGCAACGTCATACACCATGACGATATTGTTGGCCGGTCTGATGGTGACCGAATCGAATCGAAGAAAGGCAATGCCTTTAAGGCTTTTCGGGCGACGCTACAGCAGCATGTTCTTAATATGCAACGCTATGCGACTATCATTTACCCAAAAGATATTGCGACCATATTGATGCACGGAGACATCGGGCCCGGACTCAAAGTCATCGAGGGAGGACTCGGTTCGGGTGCATTGGCCATATCGCTGCTTAGGGCCATTGGCACCTCAGGTACCCTAACGACCTATGAATTAAAACAGGATGCAATTAACTGCAGCCGAAAGAACATCAGTACGTTTTTAGGAGAGGTCGAGAATCATACCATTCGTCACCAGGACATCTACGCAGGAATAGACGAGTCGGACGTTGATCGCATTGTCTTGGACGTGCCCGAACCGTGGCGCGTCGTCGCCCACGCAGTCGACGCACTTAAAGACGGTGGGATTTTCGTGGCCTATGTTCCAACCGTTTTACAAATTCACGAGGTCGTTAAGGCACTACGCGCAGAGCCGTCTATGTACACAACATGGACTTTGGAGACCTTAGAGCGGCCCTGGCATGCGACGGAAGACAGCCTGAGACCAGAACAGCGAATGGTCGCCCATACGGGTTTTCTCGTATTTTCAAGACGTTCAGCGAGATGGGCACCTGAAGATGGTGCCTCAGTCAAAACCGGGGCAGTGCCGGAACCAACAGTCGACTAGAGTGACCATCGAGTCAAATCGTTGTCTAACATATACATCATGAATGCATACACCATCGCTGTTTTCTCATAGCGTTTAAAGCGACCGGCAGCCCCCCCGTGACCGGTATCCAAATCAACGTCTAAAGCGATAATATTCCGATTGGTTCTTTTGTGACGCAGCCGAGCCACCCATTTGGCGGGCTCCCAATACTGAACTTGGGAGTCGTGCAGTCCAGTTGTCACTATCATATGCGGATAGGCCTGCGCTTTGACCTGGTCGTAGGGTGAATACGCGAGCATATAGTCGAATGAATCCTTCTGATTTGGATTACCCCACTCATCGTATTCGCCCGTCGTCAGCGGGATGCTGTCATCAAGCATTGTTGATACAACATCGACAAATGGAACCGCGGCATAGATGACCTTAAAAAGCTCAGGCCTCAAATTGGCCACCACGCCCATCAAGAGACCGCCAGCCGAACCACCACCTGCAACTAACTTTTCTGGACACGTGTATTTCGCCGTAACCAGGTGTTCAGCCACATCGATAAAGTCGGTGAACGTGTTCATCTTGTTGAACATCTTTCCATCATCGTACCATCGACGCCCCATTTCCTGGCCACCGCGGATATGGGCTATCGCGACGCCAAACCCCCGATCGAGAAGAGAGACCCAGCTGCTGGCAAAAGACGGATCGATGGAATAGCCATAGGAACCATACGCATAGAGATAGAACGGATTATCACCCGTCTTCTTGAAACCTCGGCGCATGACGATGGAGACCGGAATTCGCTCGCCATCACGCGCTGTGACCCATACGCGCTCGGAGACATAGTTTTTTGAATCGAACCCACCCAGAACTTCGTCCTGTTTAAGTAGTCTCCTGGACCCGGTCTCCATGTTGTGTTCATAAACGGACGTCGGGGTCGTCAGAGAACTGTAACTCAATCTGAGCACGTCCGTTTCAAATTCGGGATTAGACGCTGTGTAAACAACGTGGACAGGATCCTCGAATAGCAGAGTCGCAGATTGTTTATCTGACCAGCGAATCGTTCGTACCTGGCGCATGCCCTCTCGCCGTTCTTCCAGAACCAGAAAGTTTTTAAAAACGTCGAAATCCGCAAGAAACGAGTCCGCAGAGTGTCCAATGACCTCCCTCCACTGACTGCGGTCCTCAGCGGCAGAAACGGGAGCTGCGATCAGCTTAAAATTAGGTGCGCCTTGATTTAATCGGATGTAGAACGTCTCGCCGTGATGCTCCACATCGTATTCCATCTGTTTCTGTCGAGCCAACACGGGTCTGAACTCATCGGTCGGATTGGATGCAGCGATATATCGGGTCTCGGAGACAAGCGTGCTGTTCATTTCAATCATCACAAAGCGACGCGACTTACTTCGTCTCACCCCCACATAGAAGGATTCATCTTGCTCGTCGTGAACTGTGACATCAAGCTCTGCGGTTGTTCCGAGTTTGTGACGCCTGACCAAATGAGGGCGGAGAGTCTTCGGATCCTTTCTCACGTAGAAGATCGTCTGGTTATCCGCGGCCCAAGCTAAGTCCGCCTCGACATTTTCTATGCTGTCGGCAAGAAGCTCTCCGGTTTCCAAATTCTTAAAACGAACAGTATAGATTCGCCGGCTGACGGTATCTTCAGCAAACGCCAAAATCTGCTCATTTTCGCTAATGCTTAGGCTGGCGACCTTGTAATAGGCATGCTCGGCGGCGCGCTCATTGACATCGAGTATAATCTCCTCTGGATTGCTCATCTCCCCTTTACGACGACAGAAGATTGGATGCTCTTTGCCCTCTTCGTAACGGGTGTAATACCAATAATTCCGGATTTTTGTCGGGACTGATTCATCATTGGGCTTCAAACGGCCCTTGAGCTCTTCGAAAAGCGTTGCCTGAAAAGCCTTCGTCGGCTCGAGGACGGCCTCAGTATATTGGTTTTCGCGCTCGAGATACTGGATAATCTGGGGGTCTTTGCGTTCATCATCGCGCATCCAATGATACGGATCATGACGGCGGACCCCGTGCTCGGTCCAAGTATGGTCTACACGCTTAGCGATGGGAAACTCATCAACAATACTCATGGCGGGCTCATTCTTTACATTGGGTCGGCTTGAGCAGCTGAAGCAAAAAACAGCTAGGAGGAGGCCGAACAGGTGTCTAGGACGTCGGAACATACAAAATTCAATAGGCCTATCGGGAGGGATTGTCGAGCGCCAAATCACAAAAGGCAGCGAATCGAGTAACAATCAATATGACACGGCGCGAGACCCCGTGTTCGGCCCACAGCTCAGTGTAAATTCAAGGAACGTGGGCGATTAAGCAGGGCTTCCAATAGATGGCTTGCCAACAGCGATTTATGCAAAGCCATCCTCACGTTGCTTACAGAAGGCGGAATAGCGCTCGACATACTCGTCCAGGACCGCCGGTGACTCCAAACGCAGTAGTCGCCCAACCTGTTGTAAAAAACCTTTTAAATAGACCATCGGGGGCAAGTCCGAATAGGCCTCATCTTCAATACAACGCAGGGTGAAGATGGCGATTTTTGTGCGTTCTTCGATCTCTTCTAAACTCATCCCCATTTTAATTCGCGCTTGTTTCAAAATCCGGCCGGGTGATGCAGGTTCGCTGTCAAAGCCGAGGGTAGCCGTGCTGGCATTGAAGTCATCTGCAGCATCGGTCAAGGGGAAATCATCGACTGGATAATCCACAGACATATCGACTGTCATCCCGGGTGGAAAAAGGTAGGAATCGTGTTCTCGACGGGCGGCTGGGTCCATCAAAACACGGTAGGCGTGTCTCACCTCGCCCAGCAAGGCTCTCAGTTCAGCCTCATCATAAAGCCCGCACAAAGTGACATTGCCTGGCTCAAAGAGCGTACTCAATCGGCGATAGGCCCGCCTGATACTATCGATGCCAGACCCTCTCTCAAGGCCCAAAATCTCATAACAGTTCCGACGATTATTCATGTCACACCTCGCTCGAGGCGATACATCGTCATAATGGCCATTCCAACTTGCTCAATTCCAGCCGTAACGGCAGCGCCAGGATAGGTTGAGACCAGCGGACGCCTCCATTTTGAAGACTGTCTTGCGACATCGTCTTCATCGATGGTTCCAAGGGCAACCGCATCGATCGCCCAACGGCGATTCATACCCTCGATCATCCCACGCAACATCTCGCGGTCGGCACGGGTGTCGCACCGATTCAAGATGATGCCTGGGACAAAATCACCGATGGCTTCACTCAGTGATTCCCAATCATTTGGGAATGCCTTACGCACCAACTCTGTAAGCGTTCGAAACGTTGGCATCGCTTCCCCTTTTGCACTCGACAATGCCGACCGTAAGCGGGCCGACGCTGGAGACGTTCCATGAACCAGTTGACGAAACATAGCTGCGCGCAAAAAACCGTACGCCTGCTCCATGGCCATCGGCTGGGGAATGCTCATGGTAATCGCGACATCGGAGTCGAGAAAAACATCGAGAGAAATGCCGTCGTATGCTCGACCTAAATCGATGACGAGGTAATCGGACGGACCGGTGGAGGCCTCTTGCAAGATGCGCATACGGATATCTCTCGAGTCGTATCCAATAAAATGCGCGCTGGGACCACATAGGTGCAAGGTTGTTCCCTCAATACGCTCCCATCGAACGTCGATGCCGCTGCATTGCTCGATTGGTGTCGGTACTTTGAGAGAAAGGCCCAAGTAGCCATGCAAAGCCGGACCGGCTGGATCAAGGTCAACCAAGGTCACTGACCGCCCGGTCCGGGCCAAATAAAGACCCAAATTCGCAGCAAAGGTGCTCCGCCCGATACCGCCGCTCCCACCGCCAATTGTGATGGCCGTACGTTGCCCACGCAGCCGACTGACTGCGACTTTTTCGACAATCGCTGCGATCTCTCGCTCTTGGCTTTTTTCGATGACGTCATCAAAATTGAGGTCTAGGTCATCGTCGTCAGGCTCGTTACTCATTGAATTCGTATCTTATTTTTGGTCCTTACGGAAACAGTCTACACGATCATAGCCATTGCGTCTTATTTCCGCAGATCGCATGCTCGGTCCGTAACTGCGAACGGAAATGGTGTTAACCGTGGGCGTACAAACTCAAAGCGCATTGATCGCCGCTCTCATCTTAATTGGTCTAAGCGTAAATGTCCTATTTGAACGACGCCGAGTCGAACATCGCGTCGCCTTCGGAGCCCTGGTCGGTGGATTTGCACTCTTTAACCTGTGTTGGTTCGCATACTCGATTTCATCCAGTGGTTTTTGGCTCCGAGTTCTTCTGCTCTCGGGGATAGTCGTTGCACAAACGTGTCTGAGTTTCTTTGAACGCTTTCTGTCAAAAAGTATGGGGACAGAGCGCACCATCATCTGGGCGACGTCTGGCATACTGGTTTTAACCCTGCCATCGGACCTCGTTCATGAGCCCCTCGTACCGAGCCTCGTGGCGACCCTCAGTCTAGGAACCTACGCATGGTGCATTTGGCAACTTTATGGTCGATATCGCGAGAGCCAGAACGAAGTTGAGAAAACACGACTTTCATACCTCGTCATCGGTGGTGCTGTATCCGTCATTCTCAGCACCACTGATCTCATGCCGGCCTTTAATTTGCCCTCGCCTGCCATTGGACACATCTGGCTGACGGTCTACATGTATTTTTGGATGCAAGTCGTGTTGCGTTCTCGACTTCTCGACTTACAGGAAATTTTGAGTCGCGGCATCGCCTTAGTAATCCTGTCAACACTCATATCGCTTATCTATGTCGGTCTGTTAATCTGGGTCGATGACTCCACCCAGTTGGGCTTGTTTTTCTTTAATACCGTCGCGGCCAGCATGTTGCTCTTTTTCATTTTCGAGCCCTTGAAGCTCGCCGTTGACCGATGGTCAGGCCGTCTATTCTTTAGGGCGCGCCATGATCTTGAGATGGCTCTTCAAACCCTCAATAAAGACCTGACGAAAGCCATCAATCTAGACGATGTCATTTCCCTGGTCATGGCTTCACTGAGAGCGTCACGGCACGTCACACATGCATCGGTGTTCATTTTAGAAAGTGGCGGTCACGCATATCGCCTGGCCATCAGAAGTGCTCACATTGGCGAACTTGAGCGTCACGTCGTTGACGTGGTCCGCGATCGAGCTTTCCTAGATGCCTTATCCCAAGAACAAGTCCTCATCCTGGAACAAGTTGACGGTGAGTTGCTTGATCTCGGAGGAGAAACCCACGATTCCCCGCAAAGAAAGCGCCTCTCGGATATACAAACGAATATGCAGGAATTATCAGCTCAGTTGTCTTTTGCTTTCGTTTCGGGAAAACGACTCCTTGGCTTCCTCAATCTGCAAGATGACCGCAATGCTGAAGCATTTTCCTCTTATGAAATTGCTCTTTTCGCCGGTCTGTCGGCCCAAATTTCAACGGCCATCGAAAATTCGGAGTTGGTGCGCCAGATCAAAGAGCGCGATCGTCTTTCGGCACTGGGTGAAATGGCCACCGGGATGGCCCATGAGATCCGGAATCCACTTGCGGGCATCAAATCCGCCGCACAACTGTTTCAGCCGACAGTCGATGATCCAGATGCAGAGAGCCTTCGAAAAGTCATCGTCGATGAGGCCAACCGCTTGGACAGTGTGTTGTCACAATTCCTCAATTTTGCGAGGCCGTTCAGAGGAGAACTGATTCCTCTCTATCCCCATGAGCTCTTGGAGCGCGTTGCCACGCTGGTGAAAGCCGAAGAGCGCGAACAGGAAATCAACGTCACTGTTGATGCATCAACTGAGTTGCCATTGGTCGTCGGAGACCCAGATCAATTGCACCAAGTCTGTTTAAATCTCGCCCGCAATGCCTGCCAAGCCATGGACACCGAGGGCGGGTCACTGACGCTCGGAGCGCAAGTGGTCGTCGAAGACATACCAGGACGTCCCGGCCAGACGAGAAAGAAGGTTGAAATCAGTGTAAAAGACACCGGACCAGGCATGCCAAGTACAATTATGGAAAGTCTGTTCATCCCCTTCTTCACAACCAAAACTAAGGGCACCGGGCTCGGTCTTCCAATTTGCCAAAGGTTGCTTCAACACCATGGAACGGAAATCAGCGTTAGTTCGCTTGTTGGATTCGGTACAACCATGTCATTTCGGCTAACACTGGAGGAAGATGTGGATGCATTGACCGGTGAACATCGGCGGGTTCAATCATCGGAGATGGACCGATGGTAAGGGTTGTCGGAGGTCGTGCTCGCGGCATCAAGTTGGATATTCCTAAAGGTCAGCAGGTGCGTCCAACACCTGATCGCGTCCGAGAAGCGATCTTTAATGTCCTGGCTCATCGATTCCCTGGGCGAATCCATGACGCACTTATCCTGGACCTTTTTGCAGGGTCGGGCGCACTTGGTATCGAAGCCTTGAGTCGAGGCGCACACAGCGTCGATTTTGTAGAAAAATCCCGCGATAATGCCCGGCTGATCAAACGCAATGCCGAGAAGGTTGGCGGCACATTTTTAATCTCAACCACTGACGCCAAACGCTTCTTAAACAGGTCGACGAAAACCTATGACTTAATTTTTCTCGACCCGCCCTTTCATGAGGGTCATTACACTTCGATTCTTGGACAAGTTCTAACGACACGATGCCTATCTGAAAACGGCTTGGTTTATATTGAGAGTCCATCGGAACTGGCCCTCGAGCTGCCAGATGGACTTGCAGATTGTTTTGAGCGAGGGTATGGCTCGATCAAAGTTACATTGGTCACACGGAAATGAGGCTTCACTATGCGTATCGCATTATACCCTGGTTCATTTGACCCAATTACGACCGGCCACGTCGATATCATTCATCGCGCGCTTGAAATCTTCGATCACGTTGAAATCGGGGTCGCAGTGAACATCAATAAGCGGCCTACTTTTTCCGATGACGTCCGGATTGCGATGATCGAGGAGACATTTGCAGGTGATGACCGCATCAGCGTAAGCAGCTTTTCAGGTCTGCTCGTAGACTATGCTCGCCAGCGAGGCATCCGCACGGTGATCCGCGGCTTGAGGGCTGTCAGTGACTTCGAATATGAATTCCAAATGGCCAGTATGAATCGGCGTTTGACCGATCAGGTCGATTTTTTCTTTTTGATGACCAGCGAAGAACATTTCTTCGTGTCGTCTAGCCTCGTTCGCGAAGTTGCACTCAATGGAGGCGATGTCGAACGCTTTGTACCTCAGGCTGTCTATCGGAGACTCAAGGATAGATTCGTAAATCAAACCTGAACGATGTAGGCTAAGCCGCACGACATTCATAACTCGCAAAACCGTACCTGTTTTGTGTAGAGCGTGAATCAAGCCCCCTGCGAGGGTGAGGGAAACGGTGGTCCAGAGACAGACAACAATACGAATGAGTGCAGTCATTGCCTTGGGTGCGTGCATGAGTTGTGTGGTCCCGATGCCCATTGAATCCATCGGCGAACAAGTGAACCTTCCCCCTTATTATTTGGCTGACTACACGCAGCCGCCGGTCGACCAGATCATTGATTTCTACCCGGAGGATGAAACGGGAATCGAACTCAACTCGGGTCCAATTGGAGACCCAAATCCAAACGATCGAATCTTTTGGCGTTGGTTTCTTGACTACCGTCCAATTACCTCTGATTTTCCTATCGAATTCAGTGAAGCAAATGGTGCCGCGCCCGAGCAACTGACGGGCGGCATACGAAAAAACTTGAGGCCATGCGCGACCGGGACAACACGCTTACTCGCTGAAGACCAGGTTCATCGAGTCGAACTGTTGGTCGCAGACCGACCTTTCATCACATCACAAGCCAACGACCCGAAACCCAATAAAACGCTGCCAGAAAACGCTCAGTATTTTTCGCTGGTATGGTTCATCCGCTTCGATCGAGCAGCCTGCGAATGATGTGTTCTTGTCGCAACACACTTCATTGTCTGATGGTCTGTCTCGTATTGGGCTGTAGTTCAGATGACTCAGGGGGACAATCGATCGCTCTGATGGGATGTAAAGCCGATACCGTCTGCGGCATCGGCTTAAATTGTATCAACCAAACGTGTACCGACGGCACGATTCCTAACTGGCCCTTTACCATCAGGATTAAGCCAGCGTCCGATTCAATCAGCGGGGCGGGCGAGCTCCCTTTTCCTACTTTCAATGAAAGTCCATTTCTGAACCTGGCCGATATCAAATTACCATCGCCATCAGAAATTACGGGTTCAGTCTCGCTGCCAAATGGAAGCCGTATCTCTGTTAAAGTAACGGCCAGAGCGCAATCTAATATCAGTCCATCGCTCACCTATGAAGGCGAGACCAGTGACGATGTGAACGGTGCTCGGTTTGCCATGCGCCTGCCCGCTGTCTGGCCCGGAGAAAATGGAACCCTGCAGACGACAGTTTACGCCCTTCATTTGAGGCCAACAGAGCGCTCGAGGTTTCCCCCATGGGTTGTCGTCCCATTCCAGGTTCCCACCGATGGTGGTCGTATCAATTTGGAGGTCCCTGCACAGAATGAAATGCTCGTCACGACCGGAATCGTGTATCAAAGCGAAATCAATCCCATCCCGATTCGGGAACTCAGAGTGTATGCCGTCAACTTAAACGGGCAAAGGATCAGTACTGAAACGCGAACAGATGCACTGGGCCGATTCACACTTCGCTATTGGCCAAGCGTGGCAGGACAGGACGCGATTCTACGTATCCTTGCGACAACGGCATCAGGCCCATTACCCACCCTCGAGAAGCCCTTCACGGTCCCCGATAACATAACGAGCGATGACTCGATGACTTTTGAGCCGATCTATATTGGGGTCGATGACGCCGTGGAGTGGATCAATGGTCGTGTACTGGGTGCAACTCCGGTATCGGGCGTGTCGATTCGATTCGTCTCTGATGTTGGCCAAGGTACGTATCGATATGACGTTGTACAGACGGACGCAGACGGTCAATTTCGTGCGCTGCTTTATCCGGGTGACTATGTCGTTGATCTGATACCGCCACTCGGGTCTGGCTACCGCATTACTCGACTTCAGAGCCAAGTCGCCTCTGAGTCGTTCTTGGAATTTCGGCCGCAAACCAAAGCAACAGTCCGCGGTCAAATTTTGGGCCCAAGCGGAGATCCTATTGTCGGAGCGACAGTCTCGTCTCTCTTGCTGCAGGCTGCGTATGCCGACCCGAGGTTAGCGCGACCTAGCGATGTGGCACCGAGCCGAGGACAGCGAACACAGACCGACGCACAAGGCCGCTACGTTTTGCAGCTCGATCCGGGAGCGCATGAGATGAGAGCAGAACCACCTGCGGCATCTGGTCTGTCCACGTACATTCGAGAACTCACCGTGACCCCGCTGGACCTGGATCTGGCGAACACGGATATCCAATTACCCTCGGCAGCGAACTTGACCGTGAGAGTACTCGATGACGGGGGCCAGCCCCTCGTCGGAGCCCAGCTGGAGGTCTGGCGAACAGATGACCTTGCTCCAAAGCGCATCGGAAGTCAGCGGACCGATGCATTCGGACGCGTCTCAGTGCGCTTACCAGCCGCAGACTGAGCGGGCGGCCGCAGGCTAGCTGCGTTCAAGCAGCGCGGCCGCGCCCATACCGCCACCGATGCACATACTGACAACCGCATAGCGACCGTTCCTGCGTTGCAGTTCCTTGAGTGCTGTTAAAACAAGGCGCGTCCCAGTGACGCCAAGGGGATGCCCGATGGCAATCGCACCGCCATTCACGTTGAGTTTGTCATCGTCTATTCCGAGGGTCTTCTGGCAATAAACTGATTGGCTCGCAAACGCTTCATTCACCTCGAACAAGTCGATCTCAGCGACGGACAGCCCCGTATCGGAGAGAAGCTTTTCAATTGCAGGAACCGGCCCAATCCCCATAATTTCGGGTGCGACGCCCACGGTTACGAAACGGCGGAAGTACCCCAATGGCGTTCGACCTCCGAGTTCGCTCTTCGCACACAGGGCCACAGCGGCGGCACCATCGGTCAGTGGCGACGAATTACCGGCTGTGACCGAACCGGTCGCGGAGAAGGCGGGTCGCAACTTGGCCAATCCGTCGACCGTTGTGCCAGGCCGAATCAGCTCATCATGTTCGAGGGTGACCGTCCGACCATCTAGATCAGTTTCAAATGGTATTATCTCTTCCGCGAGCCGACCTGCATCTCGAGCGGCTAACGCCCGGGCCTGACTGCGAACGGCAAACGCATCCTGCTCAGCTCTGGAGACCTCAAATTGCTTAGCCACATTTTCAGCCGTATTGCCCATGCCGATATAGGCTTCGGGATAGTCCAGGGCGAGTTTGGGGTGGAGCTGCGGATGAAAGCCGCCCATGGGGACAGCGGACATACTCTCGACGCCGCCCGCGATGGCGACTTTCATTTCTCCGATTGCAATCCGAGATGCAACACTGGCGACGGTCTGAAGCCCTGATGCACAGAATCGGTTCACCGTGTACGCTGGCACCGTATGCGGTAATCCGGCAAGGAAGCCTATGCTCCGTGCCACGTTGAGTCCTTGGGACCCCTCAGGCATTGCGCAGCCAATCGCGAGATCTTCGATGTCATTGGCGTCTAGGTCAGCATTAGCGAGAGTAGCTTTAATTGCAGCAGCCCCCATGTCTTCGGGTCGCGTTTGTCGAAAACTGCCTTTTAACGCACGTCCGAATGGTGTTCTAGCACCGTCAATAATAGCGACTTCATCCATGATCAGTTCCTCAGCGGTTTGTTGTTCATCAACATAAATTGAATACGGTCCATCGTTTTCTGCTCGCCACATAGAGAGAGAAACTCTTCTTGTTCCAGCTCGAGGAACTGAGCCTCCGTGACGACAGTTCCGGCCGCGACATCGCCGCCCGAAAG
>JAYZEG010000028.1:0-118506 GCA_036337435.1 Myxococcota bacterium | reverse complement strand
CCGCGGCATCGGGTTGACTGGTTGCTAAATCGTCAAGCTTTGCTGCAATACTCTGCGCCTGACTGGCACTCAATCTCAGAGCACGGCCAACGCGCCAATAAACGCCGATGTCGTCCGGTCGCGCCGCGACAACTTCAGGGTAGTATTGGCCGGCAGACTCTCCATCAGCATATTCCAACGCGTCCAATAACCGCTCGATGCGTTCATCGCCCTCGGCATCATCTGCAAGTGCTTCTCGCTCAAGAAAGATCTCTAAGCGCTCTTCCGCATCGGGTGCTGGTTCCTCAACTTGCTCCTCAATGATTTCAGCCATTGGGGCGGACTCAAGGGCAGGATCGACTGATGCATTATCGTTCGCATTATCCCCGTCGTCCTCGACCAAATCCGCCTCATCAGCAGCCACTGAGTCACGACCGTCATCGCCCAACTGGCTGTCTGATTGGTCTACAGAGACTAACGGATCGCTCTCCGCATCGCGGGATTCACCCTCAATTTCATCGGACAGACCAGACGATATTTCATCCGGCTCCGAAAACTCAGCAGACGGATCGCTGGCAGCGTGCTCGCCAGGCGTTTCGCCATCATCGGCAGCCAAACTATCTACAGGCTGGTGGAGTTCCGTATCCCGTTCGAGGAGGTCATCAGGCTCGTCAAACTCCAGGCCGGACTCATGGTTTTCTTCGGTCTCTAAACTCGGCGAGCCCACCATGGTTTCTCGCTCAAAATCAGTGGCAACAACTTGGACGGTGTCCGAACCTTCCTCGTTACTCTCTCCATCGAAATGGGAGCCGAGAAACTTCAGAGCCGCCTGGTCATCGGGTTGCAGCTCAAGCAAGCGTCGATAACAACTTTCCGCTTGGTCTTCGCTGTCCAACTCGCGAGCATAGAGCCCGGCCAACTCTCTCAAAATGTCAACCTGGGCATTCGCCTCTTGCGACAACTCAAGTTCGATTTGCAGCGACTCACAAACAGCCTGCCAATCTTGTTTGTCTCGAGAGATTCGGCGCGTGGCCCAAAGTGCTTTTACACACCGATTATCGTACTGAAATGCGACCTGGTAGCACTCCATGGCATTGTCTAAATCACCGATGGAATTCTCAAAAACATCGCCCATCTCGAGTAAGATCAATGACGCGCTTTCTCCATCCTCAGTCAGCTCGAGTTCGTTTTGCGCCACCTCAACGTAATTCTCCCAGTCTTCAATCACGCGCAACAGGCGGCGCATCTGGGCCAGCGCCACCAAAACACCGTCTGGGTCATCGTCGAGACTGCTGTTGTACAATTCGATCGCTCTGATTGGGTCATTGAGATTTTTTTCAGCCACCTCGGCGGCGGCATGACGCCAACTGGCTCGCGTGCTCGGATCATCGGAATGGTCAGCTATGAACAGGTGTAAATCGAGTAGACCAGGCCAGTCCTGTTGTGTCGTAAACTCATCAACTAGACCCTGTCTTGCAACCGCATCAGCAGGATTATTTTTTATGGCTTCGTAAAGCTCGCGAATCCGTTCGCTCATTGAGAACGCCTCACTCAAATTGAATTGGGTGTTATGAGCTCAAGCCCCCCACGTCATTGGCCATGCCCCATGGAAATCGACGTAACTTTGCCTTCGCCCCCGTATACCTTTAGGTGGATGGTAGCACAGCATTCGCTCGGATCCACCCGCAACCAGCCAAAAGCGTGCGAACAGAGCGACGATCTCAGAGCCCGTCTTCTCTGGAGCCCCACTTAAAAAACATAAACATCTGAATTCAATGGTGAAAAAATGAAAACTTTGAGCCGTTTTGAAAGCTGAAAATTCGCGTAAAATCGGATTTTTTTCTTGGTTTAAGGACGCGATGACGAGAAAGGCGGCTCATCGAGCAGACTTTGGCACCGGGCCCATGTTCAGATGCGGTGGGTGCGTTAGCGTTTTGCCCGACCTAGAGCGGCATCTAGCTTCCGTATGTGCCGTTCAGCGGTTTGAATCCGAAGTCGGTCTGAGTCCGATCCGCTTCGAGCCAAATAGCTTTTGAGTTGGTTCAAGGCTTTTCGCTTTTGGCCGGCATCGAGATACGTCATCGATAGGTTGAAATAGCCTGCCGTGTGCTTTGGCTCTCGCTCCAAGCCTTTCTTCATGAACGCGATGGCATCCTTCCATCTATCCTGAGAGCGGTACACCATGCCAAGATCATGATAATTTCGTCCAAAATTTGGATTGTTTTGGATGCCATTTTTAAAGACCTGCGCGGCATGGGCGTACTCTTCAAAATCTAAATAAAGGTTTCCAAGACGGTTGTACGCTAGGGCGAGATATCCATCGTGTTTAATGGCATCTCGATAGGCGCGCTGCGCGGCATCATGCTGTGATGCTGCATGCAGTGCAATCCCTAAACGCAGATGACTTTCCGCGTGGTCAGGCTTCAATTCGATTGCTCGGCGGTAGGCCTCGATGGCCATTTTCACCTTGTCTTGAACGTAATAGGCATAGCCCAGATGGTAGAAGTACTCGTAATTGGTATTCTTGAGCTTAATTGCCGCCTCCAAGAGCTGGGCGCCCTTGGCACTGTCCCCCAGACGCTTGGTATACAACATACCTTGATAATAAACTGCCCGGTGATTCGTGGGATCGGTCTTAGCCGCCTGTTCAAGCAACTTGAGGCCGGAATTAATGTTGCCATTCTTGGCCATTTGTAGGCCTTGACTCATCAACCGAATGGAGTCGTTACGCGCTTGATAGCAGCCCGCTAAAAACAGAGAGCAAAGTAGGTACGTTAATGTTCGCTTGGTCATCCAATTCCTCAATGTGCGATTGATTGACCAGCACCTCAGGCGTTGAGACACTGGACATGAACGCAATCGTCTTGGGCCTCGGACCGCTTCAAGATCCCTTGAACATGAACGGGTATCTCACGGTCGTCGTTCCTCCGCCACGGGCAGCGGGGAACTGTAATCGATTGGTCATGCGCTTGATGCAGCGACCCACCTTCTGATTTTTCATAGTATTTTCTATAACTTGTGAGACCAGAACCTTACCCTGCCCCGAAATAACGAATTTGACTTTGACCTTACCTGCCAAATCCGGATTTCGTTGCAATTCTTGCTCGTAGCAGTACTTGAATCGATTCCGGCTCCGCCTAATGATACGACGCACCGTCTCCATATCAAGGCCGCCAGAGACCTTAGGTCTTCTCAGAACAATTGTTGGCATTTTCGACGTCCGCTTCACCGTGCGCGCTTTGCCCCGGCCATAGCCCGTGCCTTTGCCGCCCGAACCCCGACCCAATGTACCAACGGAGCCAATACCGACGCTTGTTCCGAGGCCTCCACCCCCTTCACCAACACCGGCCAAGCCCAGGCCGCCAAAGCCACTTGATGCGCCGATCTTTGCCCCCTGCAATCCTCCGATGGCGTGTACGGCGTCTCGGCCGATGGCCGTGTTCGCTGTCGCGAAAGCCGCACTCATCTGATCGAGCTGATTGAGCGCATTCTTTGCGGTGTCCACCGCTTCCTCGCGGGCTCTCTTCTTCGCGAGCTCGATTTTCTTATTGTCTTGCGGCCCTTCGATAGCCATCCGGCGGTCTTTTTTCTTCTCATTCTTTTTACCCGCCTTACCTTGGCGGTCTTTGGCCTTCGCGCTTTGCTCGCCCTCTTCCTTCATTTTCTTCAAGAAATTCTTCTGCTCTTCAAGACGCTCTTTCTCTTCATCAAACATCATTTCGGCAAAGCGGTCCTCCATGGACCAATCATCGAAATCAAGCCCGGTCGCACCCGCAGGATAGAGGGCAAGAATTAAGGCGACCAGCGCGTGCAAACAAAAGCCGACGAGTAAGTATCGAAGGAATTGCGGATCGAATGCTTGAATCAGCGGCAAAGGACCGATTTTTGAGGGCGCGGGCACCGAGTTGATCAGAAAATATTGACCGCCAATCTTTAAGCGACATCGGCCTCGCGGTGGTAATTTCAAGCCGCGGGATCCAGAGACCGCACCTGCGTTCAATTTACCTGCTGCCGCCAATTGGTCGAGCCCAAAAACCTGATCGTCAAGCATGACCTGACCGGGTACTCCGTCGGGCACATTGACCACCATCATCCCGCCCATGTATTGAGCTAAGGGAAAAGACGGTCCGGGCAACAACGCTTCAGGCGCAAAGTGACTGACATCCTTCGCTTCTCCAATGGTGTACTCGCCGTCTTCGGTGAGGTGCGTGACGTCGGTGACTGTTTGTCCCCACATCACGAGGACTTCCAAAGCGCGGTCGACGCCTGGGCCATCATCGTCCTGGTCGAAGAGCGGTATATTTTTCGCAGCGGAGCGACTCGGACGGCTTCCGGGCTTGGCCTGATCCTTGGGTCGCGCCATCGTCAGGACAACCGTGAAGCGCCCAATGGTGATTCGGTCACCCGAATTGAGTTTTTTGCGATTTTTGACACGGTCCCCGTTGACCCAAGTCCCGGAATCGCTGCCCAAATCCAGAATCACAACATCGTCGCTGCCATGGACCTCGATGACAGCGTGCATTCTCGAGATGGTCGAGTCATCCAACTTCAAATGGGACGACGACAACCGGCCAATCTTGATGGTGTTATCTACCAAAACCTCAGTTTGAATCAGCTGACTGCCGTCATAGATATCGAACTTTATCGGTGGATTCTGATTACTCAATTGGGCCTCGATCGCGATGTTTACTCAAATATCCAGTGTTCAAATATCTTCTGCAGACTTAAGCATCTCAGGAACAAAGTCTTGGCGAATGCGGATCAGGCTACTGTGCCGTCCACGCT
Organism: Myxococcota bacterium; assembly: GCA_036337435.1. Lineage (GTDB taxonomy): Bacteria > Myxococcota_A > Bradymonadia > UBA7976 > UBA1532 > UBA1532. Next base: position 113,742 of record JAYZEG010000028.1, on the reverse strand, counting down.
TTTGAGCGTTGAAGTACTCACCCTCGGGCCGCACAAAGGACCCCTCCACAAGGTCATCTTCAAAATCGTACTCGGTGTTCTTCGTGTATTCTACGTCCTCGGTCTCCGCGTTGGCCTCATTGGAAGATTGAGCCCAAGCGGTACTCGCGATTGACATTGCGGCCAGTAATAAAAGGCATTGGAGCAACCTAACCATACTTTAATCTCCCTAAAAACCAACCTAACTTCGCTTCCATTATAGCGAGACAGGGCGGAAGCACCAGCCCCAACCGCATCAGACAGCAAATGGGCCAACTAGTTTCAGGCCAATTGCCTTACTTGGACGGCGGTTCAGGCTGAGCTTCCTCCGCCTTTTGCTGCCGCATCATTGCTTCGACTTCTTTCTTGTTCTGGATTTCTATCCGAATGGCCTTAATACGATTGGTGACATCGCGGCGCATTGCAGCATCTTGTCGCTCGGCTGCAAGGACCGCATCGAAGTGCGTCATCGCAAGATCCGGCTTCGACAAATACTCCTGATACAGAACGCCCAAATTGAAATGCGCTCCCGGGTGCGTTCCTTCGATGGTCAACACGTCTTTATAGCCGCGGGCAGCTTCGTCATACCGTTCAAGACCACGGAGCGCAGCCGCCCGAGACAGCAGGCCGACCTTATGTTTTGGGTGCATGGCTACAACCGCGTCGAAGTGCCCAAGACTCTTCTCATAATCCCTGTAATTAAAAGTGATCGCACCGATGTTCAGTCGGGCTGGTACATAGGAAGGATCACTTTTGGCTGCCGCTTCAAATGCGATCAATGCGCTGCGCACGTCATCTTTCTTCAAGTGAACGAGACCTAATGTGTTGTTGAGGTCTGCATAATCAGGATCGATCTTTAGCCCGGTTATGCAAACCAATTTGACCAAGTCGTCCCGACCCATGTCGTAGTACACGCGGGCGAGAACGGCATAGGCTTTGGGATTTTTCTCATTGCCTTTAAGTGCTTTTCGAATACGTTTCCTAGCGGTATCGAAATCTTTCCTGAGCCGGTCATCTTGAGCCAGATTGAGCAAGGCTTCAGCATTATACTCGTCGATCTGAAGGGCTTTTTCGAATTGCGCCCTCGCCTGGCCGGTCTCTCCACGAATCATCAGAATCCGACCATAGTTAGCAATACCATCAGCGAAGTTCTTACCCTTTGCAAAAGCTTGTTGATAATAATCGGCGGCCTTATCTAGGTCTCCCATCGCCTCAAAAATGCGGCCTATGTTGAGGTATGCGGCACCAAAGCTGGGATCTTCATCAACGGCGTCTTTCAACAATCGCAAGGTCTTCTTCGCCAGAGCCTTCCCACCACCTGGCCGATAATTCGACATGGCCTCATTAAACAGGTCTTTCGCCTGTCGCTTAACAACAGGTGGTTTGGGGCGACTCGCCGTCGACTGATCTGCTCCGGCCGGGCCCGCGCCCAACTCTGGTTCGACGACTTGTTGACCGCCACAAGCCACCAAGGTCAAGATGCTAACCACAATGACAATACGATGCGCTGAGTACATCATTTTGCATACTCCTGAAGCGAGCGAATCACCGGTGGTGCTATTGTCGGCGGCCCAAAATTCGTCGGGGTCGCTCTGACCTCAGCATTATATCGGTACTTGCCGGGATCGAGAATCGACAAGCGTTTTTCCGCGTTGTCTGAATAGGAATTGAACCATTGCAGTTCCTGCGCAGTCTTCATGCACAGCATATAGGCCTCGATCGCTTGCGTTCGGTAGGCTTCAGCACGGTCCGTCAATGTCCCCTTGAACGCCTCCTGTTGGTCTTCTGTAAACGACGGTGGTGCCGGATATTCGTAAATGGCATTGGACAGGGCTTCGAGCATTTCTCCCTGACGCGCCGTCGCCGCAATGGCCCAATTTGGGGATTGGAGTTTAATCACCTCACCGTAGATTTTACGAGCCGACTCAATCAGGGTGCCTCGTTTTTTAATTTCTTCGACCATCGCTGCAATGAATTTATCCACCTTGCGATACATTCGGGGCCTGAGTTTCGTTCGGTATTTGATGTTTATGTAAATGGACTCACCATTTCGAAATCGCGCTTCCGAAACCGACGCTATCCCACTGGTCAACTTCTTTTTCTCATCTAAACTCAATGCGGAGAAAACCTGATAAGCTGAGTTATAAGCACGCTGGGCGGCCCGATTCAACATGTCGAAGTTTTTCCAATCTTTTCGTTTACGGCGAAGAAAAGGCTTTGACTGCTCCCAATATGCATTGCCAATCCGCGTAAATGCATCAATCTCTAAATCAGGGGTGCTGTCCTTGGCATTGTTTTTTAGAAATTTCTTGTAGTGGGATACGACTTTCGCCCATTGCTTGCGCTGCTCGTAAATCTTCCCAATGGAAAAATAGACCTCAGCTGCCTTTGCTTTATCTTTCTTACCGACCAGTTTCATGTAGGTCTGGTAATTTTCGATGGCCTTGTCGTATTCGCCGAGACCCATGCGATAAAATGCGGCATTCTGTAGTGCAATCAGAGCCTTGTCATCTCCTGGAAATTTCTTCGCATAGAATTCGTATGCCTTACTTGCACTTCCGTAAATGGCCAAATTGGTTAAATTCTTAGCAATCTGAAACAGTGCTTTTGGCATTTCTTCACTGTCGCTTGCTTTATTGACAATCAGCATCAGTGCCCGGATTGATTTCTCGATCTGTCGTTCTTTTTCATAATTGACGGCCGCATTTAAGAACGCTTTTGCCAGATATTTGGACTCCGGGAACTCCTGCGCGTAGCGCAAGAAGCATTCAGCTGCAGCGATCCGCTTGCCTTTGCCCTCGATTTCCAAGCATTTATTGAAGGTGGCGTTTTGCTTAATGTCTGTCATCCGTGAGACCAGTTCAGGATGCGCATCAGGTGCGAATCGACTGCTCAGAGATTTAGCCGCCTGATTGAGTGCTGTATAGTCCTTCTGTAAGACGTAACTATCGAGTAGGTAATTCGCTGCATATACGGCCAATTCATGCTTTGGTTTGTTCTCGGCAATCTCTTTAAATCTGGGAATTGCCTTATCGAACTGGTTTGCGTCGAAGTAAATCAATGCGATGTCATAACTAATATCGGTCTCGATCGACTGACCGCGAACATACTTTAGATACCGTTTATTGGCGTCGATGAACTTCTGTTTTGGCTTCGATATCGGCTTTGGAGAAAGATTTTCACCGCTATTCCCATCGCCCCCTTTGATGGTGCTGGCGGCAGTCTTCGACCGCGTGATGTTCAAGAGTTTCTTGTATGCCACGACAACACTACTGGCCGCATCTTTTGAATGCTCACCATCCGGCTTTTGGGCCAGTATTTTTTCATAGTTTTCAGCCGCTTCACCCCACTTTTGAAGGGTCATCAGGAGCTCGGCAAAGTAATACCCCATATCATAGGAATCCCGGCCACCGGCGAAGGTCTTCATATAATCGACATAGAGTTCGTAGGCGATGTTGTAGTCTTCATCGGATTTGGTTTTTGAAGCCTGCCGATGATATTGCGTGGCGAGTCGTCTGAGTAACGCCTCGATGCCTTTCTTGTCCTGCGCGACTCGTTTCGGTTCGGCGTCGTTGGCTTTCTGAGCGCGTTTCCATAGGCTTACTAAGCGTTTCAGCTCTCTCACCGAATCAACCTGTTTACCGAGACTTTCTGCATTTTCGATGATGGCACGCTGGTAGCTGACAACACGGTAGCTTGATTTCTTGACCTTAATCAGCTCGCCATACATCTGATTAGACCGCTTGAACTTACCCTTATCGGCGTACAATCGTGCGAGTTTCTCGCACAGGTCGAGATATTGATCGGGTGCAATCTTTCGAAAAAAGGTCAATGCTTTCTTAGGCGTTGCTTTGTCTATATGAACATACGTTTTGACAATATCTCTGATGGCCTCACGCTTGAGAACAAGCTTGTTACGGCCACCACCTCGCTGTTTGTCACTGTATTTGACAACCTCCAGAAAGTCGGTCAGTGCCTCGGTGTAAAGCCCCATGTTGAAGTGACACCAACCTAGCTTGTATCGTGCATAACCGTAGACGGCTGAATCTTTGTGACTCGCGATCACTTTCTTGTAGATTCGGGCTGCCTTATCGGCTTGGCCGTCTTGAAACAAAATCTCACCAAAGTTGACGAGGGTGTCCGGCACACGCTCGGAGCGTGGAAACTTGGTTATCAAGACGCTGTAGATCTTTTTAGCCTTATCCGGCTGACCTTTCTGCTGATAATTGAAAGCCAGAGCGTATAGAACGTTATCGAGCCTCGGGTACTGAGGGAAATTCTGCGCAATATACATATAAAGCTCGATGGCTTTATCCCGATATTTCTGCGACGATTTAACCGTGGCTGCCTTCTTGTTTTCACATTCGATTTGCTGAGCCTCTAGCTCCGCTTTCTCAAGGCAAGCGTCCTCCGCCTCGAAGGCACGGATGCTGATAGCGGCGGCGCGTTCTCGAAACAGCTCAGACAATCGATAGTACAGCTCAGGCTTGGCTGGATCCGAATCTGGTGTGGAGGCAATGATCTTTTTAAGCTGCTTAAACAGCTGCCGCCACTTGTCATTGACCAACGTCCGCGTCCGTTTTCTAAAGAATGCCTCACTGCGGATCTTTGGACCTCGGTCCGCAGCCGCCCCTCGCCGCTTTGTCTTATTCTTTTTTACGGCTTTTGGAATCGCCCGATTTCCGACGTCCTGAGCGAACGCGACTTGGCCACTAAACCCGAAACTAACCAGACACAGAGCCAGGCCTAAATTGAGCCGATTCATCGACCACACTCCGACTTAATCGTATACAAGTAATATCCTAATTCGTCGCGCCAGTATTCACCGTTGTATGACCAGTAGATATGCTCGTCGTCCGTTGCATAGATGGAGCCCTTCCGCCGGCGTTCCTTCTGTTTCGCGGCACCCAAAAGCTGCGCTTCGAGTCCGACTTTTTCTGCCGATGTAATTTCAAAATCGATCTTCCTGGCATCGGATATGAGCCTTGTGAGTTCATCGACGACACGTTGTAGCCGCTTGCGTGCAAGGGTACCGCCTTCATGAACTGCGAGCGATTTGATGACTTCAGTGTCCGTGATGATCTTCTGCGCCAATTGACTTCTTGCCCACGTGCTCTTGGAATTTTCAACCATGCGTGTTTCGCGGTCTAACTCTCGAATATAGGCATTGATCCGCTTGAGTGTCTTGTCACCGAAGGCGGCACTTAATATTTGACTCACGCGCGGCGAAATCGCCGAGCCACTGTCCTGCAATTTACCGAGAAAGTTATACAATTCAGCCGGTTCTCGAAGATCCTGCAAATAACCCCGAATCTCGTCGCGAAGGGGCTCATAAGTTACGAGGAAAGACTGCACAGCTTCCCGTGCTTTCTGAAAATTACAGTTTGCATAAAAAATAACGGCTTCTAAAATCCCCGCTTCCGGAACGTATTCTTCGCTGAAGAATGGTGAATTTAACGTGTGAAGGTTTCCGAGAGCCTTCTCATGGTTGTCCCACATATAATTCGTCCAGCTTGCTTCGAAGAGCGCGTTTAGCCACAGCGTGCTATCTTGGCCGATTTTATCGTAGTATTTGGCCGCATTAGCATATTGACCGGTGCTGTAGAACACCCGTGCCATGCTTAAAATGGCCAACTGATTAAAGTACTTCAAATCTTCTGTCGCCGTATTGCCCTTGGATGCATCAACGGTTGCCCGCATCAAGTCTTTGAAAGCTGCAACTGCGGGTCTCGGTTGCTCCAATCGCACATAACTAATGCCTTCCAAAAACTTCGCTTTGGGGAAATATCGGCTTTGCTGGCTAACCGTTTTGAGGTGTTTCAAAGCCGTTTTAATCGCACCGCGCTTGTAATGGTATTGGCCGACCAGAAAAGACAATTCACTCCTAAATTCCCGTGGGCAATCAGCGGGACGGAATTTAGCCATTTTCTCGAGCAGACCCGGATCCCCGGAAATCTTTCGCGACAAATAATAGATCCACTTACACGTTGCTTTAAAGTATCGATGGTCAGGCCCAGCATTGACGACCCGATCGAAAAAGTTAAGTGACGCTTGATAAAGCTCGAGGCGATAAAGCGTCTTTCCCAATGTGTACTCGGCCTTCTGTTCATAATCGCCTACAGCTGTCTCATGGCGCGCGACGAGGTCGTAGAGCAGTAAGCTAGCTCGCAGAAAGTTGTCGCTTTTGTAAGCCTTAATGGCAGAGTCCATGACCATCTTCGCCTGCGGGTCTTCTTCAAGGCGAACCGTCTCGAGTGTGAGGTCATCGTCTTGAGCCATGGCGTAGGTGGGCGATAACAGTGCGAAAGCCACTATGAGCCAAGGGCAAATACGCATTAAGGTGTTCCTCCTGAACATGAGTGCGGCAGAGCCAAAATTATCTACTTGATCAGCCCTGTTCTCAATAGAAAAGATCGTCTGTGCACTATGTATACAAAGGTACCTGCCGAATCCAAAGGAAAACCGCCAGATTACCCCGCCCTCTCTGTCCGATCCACTGGTTGGCCGAGCTGACTTTGTGACACTAAGGCGCGCCAAGATCCATTCCGGTGCAGACCCCGGTCTGGGCATATTCATGTCAACAAGACCTGCGACCTGCGCTTTGCACAGACTAACCGTTCACATCACCTTTGCGCACACAGTAACATTCACTTGTGCCACCCATTTCTGGATTGCACGTGACCCCATCAACATATTCGTCACCGATGAGCGGACGACATTTAGCACTGCCTTCACAGTCGCCATCGGCACTGCATATCGTCGAGCAAATGGGTTCTGCCCCTTTATAGACGAGGCAAACTCGTGTGGAGCATCCCGCGTAGTTACGAATTGCGCATGAAGCTGTCGAGGACATCATGATGGAGGTCTCGTCTTCGTTTTCATCCTGAACACCGGCACTGTCTTCACAAGCTTGGCGGAAAGCTTCTGTTTTTGGAATCGCGCACGGTTCACCGAAACCGGAGTCACAACCAACGGCCGCCAAAACGCCTAGGGCAAAAAATAAAATAATCCATTGATGAAATCGCTGCGTCATGACCACCGCCATCTTTCCAAACTCAGTGACATCCTAAGGATAGTCGCTCTTTATAGCAATGGGTGCATACGATAATCAGTCCTTGGGTTTCAGATCGCCCAAGGTGCAGTAAAAGCGTCCTCATAGTGTTCGAGGCCATTCACTGTAGACGCGCCATGCTGGACTGTAATGACGTCAAAACGAACGTCTCGGTGCGCCGGTGCATGCCGGTCGAGCCAAAGGTCAGCCGCAATACAAACGCGACGTTGCTTTTGCGCTGTTATGGTCACGTCAGCACCAACCAAGAAGGCGGTGCTTGTCGAACGGACTTCAACAAAAATCAACGTATCTTGGTGGCGAGCAACCAGGTCGATTTCGCCTTGACGACACATCCAATTGCGCTCAAGCACTTCGTAGCCGCATTCAAGAAGATGGTCAGCCGCTTTCTGCTCGGCGACCTCTCCCAAGACTTTTCGTCTACTCATCGATGGGAGCCCATTTAAAAGTTACGCGGTGTACTGGCGTCACCCCGTAGCGCGTCAGGGCGACTCGATGCTGACGCGTCCCGTAACCACGATGCCGATCGAACCCATAGTGTGGGTACGCCTTGTGAAGGTCATCCATAAGACGGTCACGATGTTCCTTTGCGAGGATACTGGCTGCCGCGATAGCGAGACTTCTCTGGTCGCCCTTGACCAAGGTGATTTGCCGTGACTCAAAATTCGGAATCGGCCGATTGCCGTCGATCAAGCAGACTGTCTCACGTGGCCCGACACCCTTTATGACTTGGTCGATTGCACGACGCATAGCACGGTGGGTCGCATTCAGTATGTTGATTTCATCGATCTCTCGGGCACTGCTGATCCCGACCCCAGTCGCGATCGCCTCCTTCATAATCTGCGGTTCAAGGAGACCTCGAGTTTTACTGGTTAGTTTCTTGCTATCATCAAGACGGGTAAACGAGCTGGGTAAATTGCCGTCGGGTAATACGACTGCTGCAGCAACAACGGGCCCGGCCAGCGGACCTCGACCTGCCTCATCAACACCGACCACGACAGAGAACGGAAATTGTTCTTTCGCCCACCGGTCGGCTGACCCCATTGGTCCCATGGGAGCTGTTTGTTCAAAAAAAGTAAGTTGGTTCAATCTGCGCACTCGGGTTCATCCAGGACGACTCGGTACGAACCCCGCCGTCTGGGATGTAGAAATAAAGCGCAACGAAAGGGTTCCGACTCAAGTCAGATGCCAGAATTGCTTTCATGTGGATACCGCCAAGCCCAACCCAACGACCCGAGTTAGCACTGGACGCCGCAGCCGCTCTAACGCTGTCTGCGCTCTTTGATACGAGCGGCCTTGCCGGATCGGTTCCGCATGTAGTAGATGCGAGCTTGGCGAACGCGGCCGGAACGAACGACGGTAATGCTCTCAATGAGCGGGCTGTGCAGGGGAAAGATGCGCTCGACGCCAATGCCGCTGCTCATTTTACGCACTGTGAATGTGCTCGTGACACCTGCATTGTGACGTCGAAGACATACGCCCTCGAATGCCTGAATACGTTCTTTTTCGCCCTCACGGATCCGGACGTTGACACGAATGTTGTCACCGACACGAAACGTAGGAAGGTCGTCTCGAATGTAGTCGTTCTCGATCGATTTTAATATGCTCATCTCAGGTCTCCTCAGGACCACTGACCAACGACAGGTTGGCCAATTGTGCTTTTTCTTTTCGCGTGAGACACGCCTCGTTTAATAAATCCGGTCTCAGCACCGCCGTTCGCTCCAAAGCTTTTAACCGACGCCACTCAGCAATTTTACCATGATGCCCACTCAGCAAAACCTCTGGGACATCGCGGCCACGCCATTCGGCTGGCCGTGTGTAGTGCGGGTGTTCTAACAAGGAGTCCGTATAAGACTCCGACTGCACCGACTGAGCATTGCCCAAAACACCCGGCACCAGTCTCAAGGTCGCGTCAAGTACCACAAGTGCACCCAACTCGCCACCCGAAAGTACGTAATCGCCGATCGAAACAGAATCGTCCACAAAATCGTCCCGAATTCGCTGGTCAATGCCCTCGTAACGGCCACACACGAGCAAAATCGAGTCGAGCTGAGACCAGGTCTCTGCATCGGCTTGTCTAAATTGGCGCCCTGACGGCGTCAATAAGACAGTACGCGACACAGTGCCCGCCGACTCGATCGCCTGCGCGACCGGCTCCGGCATCAACACCATGCCTGCACCACCACCAAACGGCACATCATCGACCGTCCGGTGTCTATTTGTTGAAAAAGACCGAATATCGATCGTTTCAACGCCCACAATTCCTTTGCTGACGGCCCGGCCTACCACGCCTTGTTTGACGTAGTTTTCTACCAGGTCTGGGAACAAAGTCGCTACGACAAAGCGCATAAACTCAGTCTCCAATCCCGTCGATCAGTCCAGATGGCGGTGCAACGACCATCACGCCGCCCTCAAGGTCCATTCGCACAATAAACTCTTCGACATTGGGCAGCATAGCCTCCTGCCCTTGTCTGTCGATCACAAAGATCTCTGCGGGTCCAGTATCGAGCACGTCTTTGATACGGCCGACACTTTGACCGGCCTCGGTGACCACATGCAACCCGATGAGGTCAGTGAAGTAGACTTCGTCGTCTGCCAGCGGCGGAAACGATTCCCGTGCTTCAAACCAAAAAAGGTTGGTTAGGCGACTGACCACATCCCGATCTGAGATGCCCTGAAACCGACACAGCGCACTCTTTGCATCAAAGCGGATCCCATCGAGGTGAAGACGTTCAAGTTGCTCGGCGTTCGAGCCAACATGAATCGCCCTCTTTGCTTCCAAGAGTGGGCTCGACCGATTGAATGGCCAGAACCGAATTTCCCCTCGTACCCCGTGCGGACGACCAAAGCGCCCAAGTGCCACTTTCATTGCGGCTAGCTCGTTTGTACGTCGAGACCCGGTCGTCGTTCAGCACCCGCCGATGCAGCATCCAGGACCGTCTCAATGGCTTTGATGGTACGACCTTGTCGCCCGATCACAGCACCTCGGTCCTGCTCATCTACGTTGATTACGAGGACCGGGTTTCCATTCCGCTCAGCGTTATGGACTGACACAGCATCGGGCTCTCGTACGATGGCGCGAACAAGGAATTCGGTGAGTTCAACCAAGGAAGCCAAGTTATTCCGCCGCCGGTTGTGAGCGGCGGTACCGCCTCACCAAGCTCGCGACCGTATCACTGGGCTGAGCACCGACGGAGAGCCAGTGTTCCAGTCTATCAGTCTTGAACCGAATCTCGTCCGGATCCTTCATTGGATTATAGGTTCCTATCTGCTCGAGAAACCGTCCATCACGAGGCATGCGGCCATCCGCAGCCACGATTCGATAGTAAGGACGCTTCTTCGAACCAAATCGTTGTAGTCTGATCTTGACCGCCATTGGCCCAAATCTCCTGATTAAATATGGTTTAAACCCGTCAACGACACGTTGCAGGACGGTGGAACCTATAGATCAACGACCAGAATGTCAAGACTAGGCCGGATTATTAAAGCGCGCTGTCCCAAATTGTCACCATGCGCACCGTTCAGTGTCGCAGTTGACAAGCAGCAGTTCAGCGTGTCCCCGATGCTCGCCGACGCAAAGCGCGGACGATGATTGGGTGCTCCGTTATATCACGTGGCGCGTTGACATCACCTCTATGCCAAAGACGGTCCTTGATGGCCGCTCTTGGCCAAAGTAACCATTCGCCGTATCGAATAACCCAACCGTAGGGCGTTTTCGCACTGGCATGGCGAACCGCCAAAGGCTTCTCGTAAAAGAGGTTTTCAAGGACCGAACGTGAATTTTCATCCGGACCCATCCGCGCACCCAACAAATCTTCGATAGTCCGCCTAAGGTCCGCCAGGTCTAGACCGTTTACCGGCTTTCTCACAAAGCCTGGCGCTCTCATTTTTGGGTGCCAAATGATCATCGGGACAGCCAATCTTGCAGGAGACAGTGTCGTGCCGCGATAGCTGCCACGTGTCCGGGTGGCAGACCCCGTAATGATAACGGCTGTGTCATCGGACAGACCGTAATTATTCAGAGCACCAACCGTCTGGCCAATCCAAAAATCAGCCTGTAAAACAGCTTTCTCGGTTACTTCTGGTACCCTCTCCGATAGCGGAATCGCTCTAAATGTCTCCTCGTCCGCGAGCCTCCGACCCCGGATCGGCATAGCCAGATCAATGTACATGAAAAACGGCTTCCTACCGCGGGTATAAAGCCATTCATCAAGTGCTTTGAATTCTGCTTCAAAGCCCGCTTTTCGATCGAGAGTTTTTGGGCCATTGATGCTCGTAAAACCATGGGTTAGAGACTGTGAAAGTTTGGGATTGGTTGTCCAAATGCTGGTGCCAATGCCATTCTCCCTCAGGCGTTGCATCCACGACCCCTTGGATGAGGTCGGGCCCAAAATCCGCCTGTGCGCATCAATATTCGATAGACCACCAGACCATGTCTCCAGTCCGATCCCACCTTCCGACGCGAGTAATTCAATGTTTCGTGTATCGACGAAGTCACCCGCCCGGCCCAAACGGACGGCATCCGCCCATAGGCCTTCGACAACGAACAAAACAATGTTTCTTATGGTTGGCACCGGTTCATACGTTGAGATCTTACGTCGCACATCGATCTGGCTCCACTGTGCAGATTCGATTGGACGACCGGCACCACTGCTTCGAAAGTGGAGTCGAACGATTCGACCCGCCCAGCGTCCTAAATCCGCTTTGAGCTGCTCCGTTTGTCCATCGTCAATCTTTTTTCGGACGACCTCCGTCGTACCGCCACCATCAACAGACACATGGATGGAAAAGTCCGCGGATCCTCCATCATTCACCTCGGCGGTGGCCAGCACTTCACTGTTGTGAGGCACTTGTAAATCGATGGACCAGCGGGTTGGTGGACCCGCGTTCCATACCAACTCATCTTCATCTGACAACCATGATTCAGGCGGCGAAGAGCTCTTAATAGGCGAAAACCACGCCCCAGCAAAGTCAACGGATGAGCGGCGCTTGCGATGCAAGAGGGTTCGCCTGAACCAAAGTCGCAGCTTATGCTCTCCAACACCCAACCCATTTTTTGAAATCGGTAGTGTGTATTTGTGCCAGCCCTTTTTGAGCCGAATGGTCCCAATTGATTTCCCATCGAGAAATACACTGGCCGCCTGTCGTTGAATCCTCGGCCTAAGCCACATGGACAGATATCTCAATCCGGGTCCTTCCTGGCCAACGGGAAAGGCGATGGTTACACCGATGCTGTAGAGGCGAGCTGCTTTTCGTCCATGAAAGTTTCGAACAGGACTCCAAGGAGTCCGACCGGTGAGTTTTGCCAGGGAATCCCAACCGGGACTGTTGGGTCCGAACCCGATTCCATCCCGACCTACTGTCGCCCAAGTCCACTGTTCCAAAATCGAATCGCTTCGTTGGTGTTCTCCGCGCACCGCACTGATGGGTGCCTTCAGCAATGGCGGTTCGTCCCTCAGTTTGGCACTCGGGCGCGCATCTCGAATCGCACCCAAATCGACACCGGAGTCAGCGATTCTTGGCTCATCCGTCCCGCAGCCTAGGCACAGCGTAAGAGACAGTACAATACTGGCAAATAGAACTTTCACGAGGTTCCATCCTGCGGTGACTCAACCGCCACGTCAAGCTCCTGATATGACCGATTCACATCGAACGGAGGTGTCCTTCGGATGCAGAGAGTGACGCGCATGGATTGACAGCCGGTACCGAGGGCGATTATGAACATCCCATGAAAAAACCTATGTCTAAATCAATCAATGCTGCTCTATGTACTTGGTCGACCTTTGGATTGATGGGGGTCTATGAGGGCTTCAACTATTTAACTGGCGAGGCACTGGAGACCAGCACAGCACTTGCAGCGGCCGTCGGACTCGCTGCACTGTTGGCCATTCCGTTTGCCCTCATCGCTTTCGTTATCTATCCAAATTTGGCGGATTACTGGTCGCCAACCAGCTGGCACCGCAGATACCTCACCGAGGGCGATAAAAACATCCGTGTGGCCTGGGCTGCAACCGTTTACTCGAGCCTACTTGGCGTCATGAGCACAGCTGGCATCGTCGCGTTTCTTGGCGGGGTTGCACATGATTTTAATCAGAAGCTGATGACCATGGCCTTTCTGGGTCTTGGTAGTTTCGCTGCCGCGATGGTGGGTGTCATCGTCACCATCGGAATCAGGCCCGTCGTGCGAGCGATACTGAACAAGTTGACATCTGGCGGGCGACCCCTCGTTTTATTTCCGGTCATCGTGGCTGTCCTCGGCGGCCTACTCATTCTCATCATGATCAGCCGGATGGACTTAGGTGCCTATCGAATCGAGCGCTTTACGTCACCGATTCTGGCACTCGTAGGAAGCTATGTCCTGTTCGCGATAACCAGGAATAATCACACAATTATACATCATCTAGTGCGCGCCGTTGGCGCGGTTACACTGCTGTGCGGCGGTCTCATATTAACCGGAGACGATGATTGGTCGAAGCGAGCATCGACGATCGTAAAGCAAGGGGCCTCGAGTCAGCTCACACTCAATGTTTTGCGAACACTCACAGACAATGATGGAGACGGCTTCTCGGACGCTTTCGCGGGCGGTGACTGCAACGACGCAGACCCATTGATCAGCCCAAAAGCAAAAGAAATCCCAGACAATAACATCGACGAAAATTGCCGCGGTGGTGACTTGAAAACAGAGGTCAAGCCAGAGAAAGATGAATCGGATAAGGCCCCTGAAAAAATCGCCGTAGCCCCTCGTATTGAGGCCAAGCCGTACAACATCGTTTTCATCATGATCGACACCTTGCGCCCTGACCGGCTAGGCATCTATGGATACACGCGCGAAACCAGCCCAAATATCGATGCATTCGCTCGGAAAAGTGTGCTCTTCGAGAATGTCTATGGCCAAGCTCCAAATACGCCCCGCTCATTCCCATCGATGATTACAGGGCGCTACCCCAGTCGTATCAGTTGGGAGAAACGCTACGCGAATTACGGTCAGTTGACCGATGCGAATCAGACCCTGTTCAAAATTTTTGGAGCCGCTGGCTGGCGTACGGAAATGGTCAGCGCCCATTGGTATTTTGAGAAAGCGAAGGGATTTGAGAAAGGGATTCACTTCTGGGACAATCGTGGCGCGCTCAGCATAAAGAAAAGTAATACGCAGTCGGCGGCACCGCTGATCACTCAGAAGATCATGACCCGACTCGATGAGCTGGAGAAACGCAAACAACGATTTGTGCTCTTCGCTCACTATTTCGACCCACACAGTCGCTACATGAACCACCCAGACGTTAAGGTCTTCGGGAAAAAGGGGTTATCGAACAAGTATGACAGCGAAATTGCCTTCGTGGACCACCACATCAAGCCGGTCCTAGAGCGCCTGGACAGCGGGATTTGGGCTCGCAATACAATCGTGGTGCTCACCAGTGACCACGGAGAAGCATTCAAAGAGCACGGCTTCTATTTCCATGGTCGGACGGTCTACAACGAGGAGGTAAAAGTAACTCTTATCATCCGGATACCTGGAGCGGAGTCGAAACGAATCAAAACCACAATTGGCTTGGTTGATCTACTCCCAACCCTGGGCGAAATGACTGGCGTCAAAACAGAGACAGCCATGGGTGAGAGTATGGTCGGATTATGGACAGGCACGGGGACGATTCCCAGAAAACCAGTCTTTGTCGAACAACTACCGTATCCAAATTACAAGACTCATATGGTCGCAGCCATTGACCGGTCGGGACAGTTCAAAGTGATCCAGAACGTGACCGATAACATTCTCGAAATCTTTGATCTCAGATCCGACCCAAAAGAAAAGAAGAACCTTTTGGACTCGAACCCGGACGGTGCAAAATCGCTCCGACAGGCCTTGGAGCAATTTCTCGATGCCGACCCCGGGTGAAAACCAAAAAAGAGAACTGAAAGGGTTGCTTTGCGCATTACTACTCGCAGCAGATGGCCCGCTCAGCATGTCCATCTTACTCGACCTCATCAATGGTGCGGTTGATGAAGAAGAATGGCCTACCCCTGTTCATGACAATCAACTGCAAGGTGCACTCCAAGAGCTCGCCCAAGATTACGATGGCGAAATGGGTATTGAATTGGTCGAGGTTGCCGACGGTTGGCGTTTTAGAACGGCCCCTCGATTAGGC
This sequence comes from Myxococcota bacterium, assembly GCA_036337435.1. Lineage (GTDB taxonomy): Bacteria > Myxococcota_A > Bradymonadia > UBA7976 > UBA1532 > UBA1532. The sequence goes on along the minus strand of JAYZEG010000028.1, from coordinate 98,514 downwards.
AATATGGTTCGACGACTTTGGCCCGAACGGAAGCTTCGACTCAGTAAAGCTGCACTCGAGGCCTTAGCGGTGATCGCTTACAAACAGCCATGTACTCGACACGAAATTGAGAATGTTCGCGGTGTCGACTGTGGTGGCGTTGTACGGAGCTTACTCGAAAAGGGACTGATCCGAATCACGGGTAAAAGCGATGACGTCGGTCGACCCCTTTTGTACGGAACGACCGCCCTCTTCCTGGAGACTTTTTCGATGAAAAACATCTCAGCTCTACCGACACTTCGGTCATTGGACGAATTAGATTCAGATCAAGCCGCCCAGCTGCAGTTCCAGGTGACCGAGACGCTGGCTGACCGTTTTAAGAATGCAATGCCGGTGTCAGCTGAGGCTGTATCCGGTCAGTCGAAGGTCGACTCCGAGAAGTAAATTCAGCCGAGGCACACTGGAGCCCCTTTTTCCTGATTGTAGATACCGGACACGTTTATTCGGCCAGCATACCTGCTGCGACTTCACCTCGCTGCGCAATTTTATCGACGGATGATTGGATGTATAGCGGCGTATTTGGCCCTCTTTGCTCAACGCCAATCAATTTGAGCCGGGCCATTTCAAGCAAAGCCAGAAAAGTCGTTATCACCTCTTCCCGAGTCGATGTATTTTCAACCAGGTGGGCGAAGCTAACCTGTCCGAGAGCAGCAAGCTTATCTGCAATTTGCGCGATTCGCTCGCCGATTGTAATGCGCTCGACGTAGATTTCATGAGGTGCCTGGTAGGATTCTTTTTTGAGTAAGTCTCTAAACGCAGTCGCCAAACGATAGACGTCGTGATTGGTCAAATCGGGGTCTTCTTCGCGGGGCTTGTCCTGACCAGGTGGTCTGATGAACACCTCTCGACCCAGTCTGATCTCGCTGTCCAAATGTTGGGCCGCTTCTTTGAAGGCTTGATACGCAAGCAACTGATTCATGAGCTCAAGACGAGGATCAATCTCGTCGCCCAGCTCCTCATCGTCCGATTCTGGCTTCGGTAAGAGGAGCTTACTTTTCAACTGCATCAGCGTTGCTGCCATCAATAAAAAATTACTGGCCGGCTCTATGCCAGTCCGTTTCATTAAACTGAGAGTATCTAAGTATGCGGCTGTCAATCGCGACACAGAGATGTCGAAGATGTCCAACTCCTCCTTGCGAATCAAGTGAAGCAATAAGTCGAGCGGGCCATCAAAATTAGGCAGATGTATTTGATACCGACTGTCCGTAAGCGCAACAGGGCCGTCCACAGAACCTGCCGTTGAGTCATGGTCATCAACGGATACCTCATCGCCTATATTTAACTGGCTAGGTTTCTGCTCGGTGCTCACGGTTCCAGCATCCCTAAGAACGACCCGGCCAGCCTCAAGAATGGGCTAAATAGATGCTGCCCATAAATGAAAAAAATGATGAGAATGATGGTGCCGTATTGAGTCAAAAAGCCGATGGCAGGGCTCGTTGGGATGGCCGTTCTCAAAACCGTAAATCCATCGAGGGGCGGGATCGGAATCATATTCAAAACAGCAAGAATGACATTGGCAAAAACCATTGCCCTAGTCAGCTGAATCATGGGTTCCAAGGCCGGGGTGCCGGTCCGGATCAAAATTGCGTAAACCACGCCAGACAAAAGCCCCAGTAAAACGTTGCTGACAGGACCCGCGAAACTGATCAGGAATTCTGCTTTTCGCAGTGTCACAGAACGACGAACTCGACTTGGGTTTACCGGCGTTGCTGCCCATCCGATCAAAAATCCCTGAAGAGCCGCCATCAGGGGCACGATCAGAGCACCAAACGGATGTGCCCTAAATAAAACCATCGGATTAAGAGTGAGGCGACCTGCTTGTCGAGGCGTGGGATCACCCAATCTGTTGGCCATCCACGCATGGGCGAACTCGTGGATTGTCAGCGAGATAACGAGCGCCAGAAACAGGACAATTGCACTACGAAGGTCGATCACATTAACCCCTGGGATGGTGTTTTGCGTGAATTTGAGCCAAGCGGACTCGAGACAAATGGGTGTATATTTCAGTCGTAGAAATGTCAACGTGTCCGAGCATCATCTGTAAACTTCGCAAGTCAACACCGCGCTCTAATAGATGGGTAGCAAATGCATGTCGCAGCGTATGTGGGCTGATATCGCCCTTGATTTCTGCCCGGCTCGCGTACTTCTTTACCAGTTTAAAAAAACCTTGCCGAGTCATTGCACGGCCCAGACGGCTTGGAAAAACTGCCAGACTGGCGTTTCGCTGGCGGTCGCCTTTGGTCAATACGCTCCGGGCGATCATGAGGTAATGTTCGAGCCATTTGCGGGCCACATCCCCCAGGGGAACCAAACGTTCTTTGCGCCCTTTGCCTATGACTCGGATGTAACCCATTTCTAGATGGAGTTGACCGACCTCCAAGCTGACCAGTTCTGAAACTCGAACCCCTGTGGCATATAGAACTTCAAACATCGTTCGATCACGTAGACCCAGCTTGTCATTGACATCTGGGGCTGCCAGGAGTCGCTCGACATCATCCAAAGTCATGGTTTTCGGGAGTGGTCGACCGACCTTCGGAAGGTCGATCCTTGATGTCGGATTGTGCGACAAGATGTCTTCAGCATTCAAATATTTGAAGAAACCTCGCACCGAGATCAACTGCCTCGATTGAGTCCGCTTGCTGATACCAGCACTGTATCGTTTGCTCAACCAACTTAAGACATGCTGCTCGCTGACCCCATCCAAATCAATCTCATCATCGAGGTGCTGAACAAAGGAGGCAATGTCCCGTTGATAGGCCGTCAAGGTATTCTTTGACAGACCGCGCTCCACACGCAGCCAGTCTAAATAATCATCGATAGCAGCATCGAGTGCCGATTGGTTGTCGACCATTTCATTCAATCTAGCTGACCACGCAATGAATTGACAAAGTTGAGTGCCTGTAATGGTGTCATTTCATCGATATTTGCAGCTTTGAGTGCTTTCTCAACTTTTGACGGTGCTGCATTCAATGGCGGTGGTGAAAACAAACTCAGCTGCATAGAGTGACCGGTTCTGGGGGAGTTATCTCCTACTATTTGCCCATCAAGTTCACTGCCCTGCAATCCATTGAGGATGACCTTGGACCTTTCAACGACTGAACTGGGCAGACCGGCCAGCCGAGCCACTTGGATCCCATATGAACGACTGGCCCCACCTTCAACCAGTTGGCGCAGGAAAATTACCTCGTCATTCCATTCTTTCACGGCGATGGTAAAATTCCGGACCCGAGGTTTTGACGCCTGCATGTCTGTCAACTCATGATAATGGGTGGCGAATAGCGTTTTAGCGCCGATCACATCGTGGATGTATTCCGCGACAGACCACGCGATACTGACACCATCAAAAGTACTGGTCCCTCGTCCAATTTCGTCCAGGATCAGTAGGCTTCGAGACGTGGCCTCTCGGAGGATCGTCGCGGTCTCATGCATTTCCACCATAAAAGTCGAGCGTCCCGCAGCGAGATCATCTGCAGCGCCAACTCGTGTAAAAATGCGGTCGACCACGCCGATTTGAGCGCGAGCGGCGGGTACAAAGCTACCCATCTGGGCCATCAAGGTTATCAGAGCAACCTGACGCATCGCCGTGGACTTGCCCGCCATGTTTGGTCCGGTCAATATGACCAGTGCCTGTTCTTCCCGATCTAAACGGACCGAGTTTGGAACAAAATCTTCTCGGCCGACAGCCTCTTCAACCACAGGATGCCTTGCATCGACGAGGTCGATGACATCACTATCGTCTACTATAGGTCGACAGTAGTCATTTTGATGGGCAACTTCCGCAAGTGCCGTCAACGCATCAAGTTCGGCCAGGGCACTCGCCGTCTGAGCGATAGCACTCGCCGCATCGGCGATCTCGGTTCTGAGTGCCTGAAAAAGCTCGCTTTCGAGAGTGAGTCGTCGGTTTTCCGCAGTGACTACTTTTTCTTCAAATTCTTTCAATTCTTCGGTGAAGTAGCGCTCTGCATTCGTCAGCGTTTGTTTTCGGACGTAGTGCTCCGGCACTTTCGCGGTGTGGGAACGACTGACCTCGATGTAATAACCGAACACACGATTATATCGGACCTTTAGGTTTGGGATCCCAGTGGATTCGCGTTCTCGCTGCTCCAGGTCCAAGAGATACTCTTTGCCAGAGCTCGCCAACTCAGTCCATTCATCGAGTTCAGCGTGGTGGCCAGGGCGAATGACACCGCCGTCTTTTAGCTGGCCGGGTGGATCGTCAGCCAGTGCCGAGGCGATGGTGGTAACTACGTCGACCAGGGGATCGATGCGCGCAGTCACGGATGCCAAAGCGTCGACGCCACTTAACTGCTCAAGCAACTCAGGAATGCGCTCAAGACTGACTCTGAGAAACCATAAATCCCTTGGACTTGCAGCACCCGAACCGATGCGCGCATTGAGCCGCTCTAAATCGTACATGGCCTGCAAACTAATTCGGATATGCGCTCGGTTCTCTGGGTTATCTTTCAGCCACTCAACGCCATCAAGCCGCTCATTAATCGCCTTTGGGTCCATCAGTGGATAGGAAATCCATTGGCGCATCTTGCGGCCTCCCATAGCGGTTCCGGCCCGATCCAGAACACCCAATAAAGCACCTCGTTTGCGCCCGTCCATGAGCGTTCGAAACAACTCAAGGTTTGCTTTGGCCGTTTCATCTAGGATCAGCGTTTCATGAACTCGATAGGGCACCAGCAGTCGAGTGTGTTGAGGAATTTGTTGCTGGGTATCTTTGACATAAGCCAAAACGGCACCCGCCGCTCGAATCACCAAGTCCGGTACCCCAAAGCCAAATCCGCGTAATTCATCGAGGCACGGTTCGCCACTCGGCCCGACAAAGGAATCGAGAAGCGGGTGTGCTGTTGAGTCTTCAAAGAAACGGTCACCAGGACGGGAGATAGCCAGCCCTTTGCTGCGCGCGCCCAAAATCGCCTCAAGTGCCTGGCTATCGTCGCGAACAATGAGCTCGCGGGGCTCGATTCGACTCATTTCACAACGCAGTGCACTCGCGCCTAATAATTCAGTTACCTTAAATTCGCCAGTGCTCACATCCAATGCGGCCAGCCCGAAAACATCAGCCTCGGTTGGATGAGGAACAACGCTCACCAGATAATTATTGGCCCGAGCATCCAGGCTCTCAGAATCGATCACAACGCCGGGTGTAATCACCTGAGTAATGCCCCTGCGGACGAGTCCACGCGCTTGCGATGCATCTTCAAGCTGCTCACAGACCGCTACTTTGAACCCGGCAGCCAGTGCACGACTCAGATAGCTCGGCAATTGATGATGAGGAAAGCCCGACATCGGTGCTGGCACAGACGATTCCTTGTCTCGGGATGTGACCGTCAGTTCAAGGTGCTGGCCACCCAACTCGGCATCCTCAAAGAACATCTCGTAGAAATCACCCATACGGAAGAAAAGCAACGCATCCGGATACTTCGACTTGGCGTCGACATACTGCTTCATCATCGGCGTCAACTTAACGCCGGCCGGAATCCCATTCTTTGCTTCGGTAGTCACATCAACACGAGCCATGTCTGGTCATCTACTGCAACCCGGCCAAGCCTTCAACAGATCCGTTAAAAATTGTCTGCTTTTTTATTTTTTGTTGCGCTTAGGTGACCAAATCGACGATTGCGCCGCGACCGTCAAAGCGTGACCGCTCTCGATACCGGCTGTGAACTGTGGTCGAACGACCATACTGGACCTGATTCGGTCGCTCCACGGCAACGTCGGCAATGCTTGGCGTGGCTGTCATGACATTTTTCTCTGCATGATAGGTATCGCCGTCAGATTTAAATTCAACCGTATTTCCCTGGCTCACCACGGGCATCAGTAGAGCGAGAAAACCAGCGAGCCCTCTTGACGGCTTTAAGACTTTTGCGCGTTGAGCGGTATTCAAAGCTTAGCCCTCCACTTTCACTGTGAGATACGCGTCGCCGTACACGCCATTTGGCCCTAGGGGCAAGCCTTGCCCGCGGAGCCTAAACCGGTCACCGATACAGGTTCTCTCCGGCACACTAATTTTCACAGCACCTCGTGCCAAGGTAATGGTCACATGCCCCCCTTTTCTGGCCAGCTCGGCTGAGATGAGGCAGGTTCCGTGAATGTCAGCACCGTCACGGCGAAAACCTGGTAATTCGGCCGGTTCTAGTTCGAGGTATAAGTCCCCTGGCCTCGAGCCGCCTTGTTGGACAGACCCCTTGCCAGCCAGCCTCAGTTTCGAACCGTACTTAGCACCCGCAGGCACATCAACCTGAAGCGTATCTCGGACTTCTACACGTTTTGAACCATTGCAGACATCGCACTCATTGGACTCTGCTGAACAGGAAGGACATGGCACCCAACGCTTGACTGCAATCACTTTTCGTATGCCCGCTGAGAGAGCAGGCACGGAGACCGCGAGGCGTAGATTAATGTCGCGCCCAATGCGATTGTTCTGATGATTTCTTCCGATTTTGTTCAGACCGCGCTTAAACCAACGCCGCCAGCCACGGTCGTTATCGGATTCGTCTGCTGATGGGTGTTCATCGTTTACTGATTGGGGTGAATCAGTTTCGACACGTCGCCAACCATGGCGAGCATCAAAGCGACGAGCATTTTCGCACCACGCCTCCCATGCAGCAGCAAAATCCGTGTCCATTCCCTCCGGTTTGGGGTTCGCTTTAGATGACGAGGAAAATGAACGTGCACCGTTTGGCTTAGCGGCAGACGATGCGGATACTGGTGCAGACCGTTCGGAAGGCTTTGAAGGAGCATTATTTCTTTTGCCAGCCGTCGGTTTAGGCGTATCCTGCGTCGCCTGTTTGGTTTGTTTTTTCGATCGTTCGGTCGTTCCTGTAGACCGAGTTTTTTTGCGTTTTTTCTTGAGTCGCTCTCTGTAGAGTTTTTCGAAGCTGGACCAGTCAGCACGCTCAGCAGACTGGGGTTCTGTCTGCTGCTGACTCGGTCGCCAGGGGGTCTCTGACTGAGTCTGCGTACTTCGTGGCCGGGCTTCGTCTCTACGGCGTCTGGGTCGTCTGGGTGAATTGGTTGCCGACGTCCTGTAGGCTGCACGATTGGCTAGAGATGATTGCAGCTGTTGATAAGCAGCTGTCACCTCTTTGAATTGTTCTTCATCGCCTCCGAGCATATCGGGGTGAAGCTTACGCGCCAGTTTTCGGTACGCACTCTTGATTTGGTTGATATCCTCTTCACCGGTAAGCCCCAGAATTCGATAACAACGTGCATTCGAAGTTGACATGAAAAGCTCTCCCGTTCCTTGGGTTTCTCGTCCGCTGCCAGAACTACTTTGCACCTGCCGTGCCAAGTTTAATTTGTACCTAAAAAGTATGCCGACCCAGAAAAACTGGGCAAAGTGATGCACACATAAGCAAAAAAAACAAACACCTAAAAATCATAAAATCAAATACAATTATATACTTAACACACAGTGCAACAGATTGCACAGCCGCCATAAAGCATTGTGCACTCATTTGCACACATGGAACGTATTTGAAGATTGCCACATCGCCTCATTGATTTGAGACGCGGTCGCAATGGGGTTTCCAACCAGTTTTAAGGGAAAAATTTAGGAAAGCTCATGTTTCCGAAGTTTATAATTCAACGTTCGGCGGGCGATACCCAGCAACGCGGCTGCGCGAGTTCGGTTCCCATCTGTCTCCGCAAGTGCTTTACGGATCATCGCTTGTTCAGCAATGTCTTGAATTTCACTTAAAGTATCGTGAAATTCGCCGATTTGCTCCGGCAATTCTAAACGGAGACCATCGGACGTTGGCTCGTCTAGACCCAGGTCTATCAACTCAATCTGTTCCCCTTCTGCAAGCAAGATGGCCTGTTCGATCGTATGCTCTAATTCGCGAACATTTCCAGACCACTTATGATGTAGCAGAGCTCGAGCCGCAGCTCGCGAAAAGTCCCTGCGAGGTCGAGAATGGCGCTTTGCAAATCGGTTTGCAAAATGAGCAGCGAGTTGGAGGATGTCTTCTCGACGCTCCCGTAAGGCCGGTAATTGGATCTCGATGACTTTGAGCCGGTAGTACAGGTCTTCCCGAAAATGTCCGCCGCTTATGCGTTCTAAGAGATTTCTGTGAGTGGCAGAGACAACTCGCACATCCACAGACAAAGGTTGTTGACTGCCAACACGTGTTACTTGTCGCTCTTGCAGCACGCGCAGTAGACGGACTTGTACTGCGGGCGACATATCACCAATTTCGTCCAAAAACAGCGTACCACCATGCGCCTTCTCAAACGTACCCGCACGTGCATCGACACCGGTGGCAACGCCTTTTTCGATTCCAAAAAGTTCAGCTTCGAGAAGCGTCTCTGGCAGGGCTGCACAGTTGACAGCAATAAACGGCCCATCTTTGCGGGCACTACTGAAATGGACAGTTCGGGCCACAACTTCCTTACCCGTACCACTCTCCCCAGTAATCAACACATTCGCTGTCGTATCGGCAACCTTCTCCACCAGACGCAGTGCGCGTCGAAACGGCGGACTGTTTCCGATAAGCCCATCAACAGAAAAGCGGTCCGACAACTGTTGCTTGAGCTGTAGATTTTCACTGGCCAGACGCTCTCGGCTCTCGGTGACTTCGGAAAACAACATTGCATTTTCAATGGCCATGGCGACAGCATTTGTAATCAGGGCGATGATCCGTTCATGCTTCGACTCAAAGGCGTCCGGGAGTGAATCCGATAGGTTAATTACGCCGATAACTTTTCCCCTGGATTGCAAGGGAACCGTCAGCAGACTCTTCGGGATTACTCTATGATCGCGGTCATCAATAAACGGCTCATAATCCGCCGTATTGTCAATTCGAATGGGGGTTTGTGTCGCCGCTGCAATACCCGCAACTCCTTCTCCTAATTCAAAACTCGCATCTTGAGCGGCGAAGGCGAAAGTCGCAGCTTGGTCATCGTAAGCCCCCCGGGCCGCGACCAGATAGAGAGACTGTTCATCGAGCAACATAATGGAGCAGTTCTCTGGACCAAGAGACTCCTGAACGATATCCACCGTGTGCCGGCACAGCGTATTCAGGTCCAGACTAGACCCCAGCGCATCACCGAGCTGACGAACGAAGGACAACTCCTCCACTTTCTCGTCGAATTTTTCACTCAGTTCGGACACGGACCGCGCGTACTGGTCGCGCTCTTGGCGTAACCGATCCAGTTTGTTTCGTTCTCGTGTCATTGACCTACGTACAGATTTGCATGAACCATGGCCTCTTGAAGATCGACGTGCATCTTCTGGACAGCCTTTCGCAGCTTTCGCTCGTTTAGACCCAATCGCTTCCATGCCTTTTCGCATAGTGATGGCATGGTTCTGTCACCAGCAAAACCGAAGCCATAGCCACGAATCATATGGTCCGCCATGTGAACGAGTGCTGTGACATCTGCGTGTGACCGCGCCTGGCTAGGTTCATGATGGAGAGCGATTGGCTCAGCGAGCGAGTTGGGTAGACGCCACCGCTTCACGAGCCACTGGCCGATGGTATCGTGTCCGACGCCCAGAAGCTTCAGCTCGGCCTCGCGGATGTGAATGCCTTCATCGATCGCATAAGCAATAACGCGGTCGTATTCACTCCCGAGCTGACTTGCCAGAACAAGCTTACCGATGTCGTGCATGAGTCCCGCAGCCGATGCTTCTTCTACACCACTCATACCGAGAGTACGACCCAGTGCTGATGCAGCAACAGCCGTACCGAAGGAATGTTCCCAAAGGCCATTGATACTGCGACGTCGACCACCAACGTCCATCGCGGCACTGGACAAAACGATGCCGCGAACCACATCTAATCCGAGCATAATCAGGGCGTCATAGACAGACGCGATCGCGCCACTAACCCCATAAAACGCAGAGTTGACCAAGCGAAGAATCCGGGCCGTGACAACCGGATCGACTTCAATCGCGCGCGCAATTTGCTCCATCGACTGATTGGAATTGTCCTCAAGCAACACGGAGTTGATCCGCATAATCGACTCTGGAAATGTTGGTAAACTCTTCAGCGCGTCAACTTGTCGCTTGAGCATTCGACGCCCAATCTGATCCAAAATGGCCGCTGATTCCGGCGTGTCTACAGCGGGCTCTATATCGACATATCGATTCACTCTTTGATCTCAAGTTCGAATAGAAAATCGAGATAGACATCTTTTATGGCCTGTTTGAGTGCCTTCATCTTTCGGTTTCTTTGATGATGACTGAAGCGCTCATCTAGGCCTCGAACGTATTGATCGACGCTCGGCACTGTTTCCCAATCTGCCACGAGCGGATCAGTCTCCAAATCAACGACCCGAACCCCTTCTTCATGAATCACTCTTAAATAGCGTCTCGACATCTCGGTTCCGGCACCGAAAAGGAGTTGACCTCCGCTCATGATTGGCTTTCTGAGCCGCTGGCCTGGCTTGACCAAGGGGGTTAACACACGCATATTTCTATAGGTTTACCTGGCTTGGGTTAGGGATGAACTGGTCATAAGCATTACACGTTGAATCAGGTTCCATCAAAATGTTTTCACGTCTCACCTGTCGAGATTTCAAATATTCTCTTATTTTCCTCGCAAATCGAGGCGCTAAGGATGTGAACTTAAGTCCGAACCCACCCGTGGGATTGCGCCAAACGACATCGACATCAGAAAAAATGAGTTCAGTGCAGTTGGGCAACTCAAATTCCACAAAAACTCGCTGCGCATGACCATTTTGCGGACAACTCAGTCCATCGATGGCAAGGCCGCCTGGACTCAAATTGTAGGCTCGGGCAAGAAACGGTGCGCCGTCGATATAATGATTTAGATAAAACCACGCGAATGCGCGTGGATGCTGACGCTGCATCCCATTCCTCCGCGAGTGCATGTAGGTAAACTAACTACACGCTACACAGTCTGCGCGTTATTGGTCAAATTTTTGCTGACCAAGGAGTGCTGATACGTGCTGAAGTGTCATCAGATTGGTGTTGCCGGACCGGCCCACCGGAACGCCACAAACAACCGCTATGAGGTCCTGTTCTGTGAGCCACTCTTCGTCAACCATGACTTGGCATGAACGTCGGATCATATTTTCCATTCGGCCGTAGTGGCGAGTCGACAAGGCATAGACGCCGAAATTGAGGGCAAGTCCTCGAGCGACGGCCATATCAGGCGTGGTCACGAGAATCGGGACGGCCGGCCGATAGCGACTCATTCTGCGCGCCGTTCGGCCGGTTGATGTTGGCACAAGAATGGCCTGCATATTCAGCTCTCGAGCAGCTAACCAGGCCCCCTTACACATGATGTCGCTGATATTGTGTGCGCGGCGATCGCCTGGCCACGTCTTCTGCCGTCGAGCCACCTCTGCCTCGCATGTCTGCGCAATTCTAGCCATTGTTGCAACAGCTTCTGTTGGATATGCACCGACGCTCGTCTCAGCGGATAACATAATTGCATCCGCGCCCTCGAAAACCGCATTCGCAACATCAGATGTCTCAGCTCGCGTCGGGCGCGGATTGTGGATCATGCTTTCCATCATCTCGGTCGCAACGATCACAACCTTTCCTGCCCCTCGACAAGCATCGATCATTTGCTTTTGGACAACAGGTACTTCTTCCGCGGCGATCTCAACACCAAGATCCCCGCGAGCAACCATGATGCCCTCTGAGACAGCAATAATATCCGCTAAGTTTTTGATCGCGTAGCGAGCTTCTATCTTAGAAATAATCGAAACGCGACCGCCCTCGTCGGCGACGAGCTCGCGGATTCGAAGTACATCCTCCGGCTCGCTCACAAAAGATGCTGCAATGAAATCGACTTTTTGCGCCACACCGAATTGAATGTCCGAAATATCCTGGTCGGACAAAAATGGCATGGGCAATTTCACGCCCGGAACATTGACACCTTTCTTAGACCCGAGGGTTCCGCCAGCAACGACTTGGCAGTGTAGCTGGTCATTGGATGCCGCCAAAACCTCAAGTTGAATCCGGCCATCGGCTAACAAAATCGTGCTGCCGGCTTCCATCGCTCTGTGAAAACTCGAGTAATTAACACGAACGATTTCGGTCGTCGTAGGGCCTTCTTCCCCACGTACAATCACATCTCGACCAGCGACGAGTTCAATCTCCCCATCCACTTCTGTCGTTCGGACCTCGGGTCCTCGGGTATCGAGTAAAATACCGATACGACTCGATATACTCCGAACGGACGCAATGATCTGGGCTGCTTCATCCTGTGACGAATGGCTCATGTTGATTCGAACGACGTTGCAGCCTGCATCAAAGAGCTTACTAAGCATGTCCCTCGAACTGGTTGCCGGCCCAATTGTCGCGATAATTTTCGTCTTTCTCACGGCTTTTATCCTCAAGGTCGTGTGATCTAGCGTGTTGATGGATTGTACTTCGCTCCAGTGATTGGCACCATCCCAATATGTCAGCTCTCTACAAATGGCTCACGTTAGCCTACGGCACGCGCTTGGTCGTCCTTACATTGTCCATCGCCACAATACTAGCTGTTTCAAGCTGGATCGACCTTCGAACAGTTAAACTTTGGCAACAAATCCTTCGGGCATTACCAAATGCAGCCTGCATCGCGGCCGTTTGGACGGTTCTAGATTGGCGCAGACAGGGCGGCATCATCGCCCTGTCTGCAAGTGGCTGCTCGCCCTGGGTCTTAATTCCATGGGTCTTCCTCGTCGCCGTGCCGCCCTTCGCAATTCAAGCGAGCGAAGTACAGAAAAATCAAACCATCCAGTTTGGGCCAACACCAGGTGAGCTAGTAACGGTCATGGGCTCGAAGACCTACAAATTTACATGGAATAATGGGATCGTGTCTCAGACGACCGATGGACAAACATGGCTCGGAGGTTCGTTCACCGAACCAAAAATGCCGGCGTCGGCAAAAATTGACTCGACCTATCTACTCCCCTTTTTGCGTTGTCTCTTGAAGGCGTCTCTCCTCTTGTGGTTAGTGAACCTACGACGCCTGCCCCGCATGAGAACCTGCGTCCTCTGCACGGCCTTTTGTATTGGACTAACGAACGCACTGCCATGGTTTCTGACCCAAACATGACGATATCCCCGAGCCCGAAGGACCCCCTTTTTACCCGTCCTTTCATACTGCTTGTACTCGCACATTTCATGCAGGCACTGGGCTGGTCATCGATGCTACTGCTGCCTATTTACATCAAACATCTCGGCTCAACCGAAGCACAGCTGGGTACGATCATGGCCATCGCATCGGTTGGCGGCCTCTTGTTAAGACCGTTGGTTGGCTGGTCTTTGGATTATGTCGGGCGACGCCCGACCCTTATTGCCGGAACAGTTCTATTGACGGTTGGCATGTTTATGCTCGGATGGATCGATTCGTTAGGTGTTGAAATTTATCTAGCGCGTGTTCTGATCGGAGTCGGTGCCGGCACCTTATTTACAGGGTATTTCACCTATGTTGCCGACTTCATTCCATCATCCAGGCGAACAGAGGGTCTCGCATTGTTCGGCGTATCCGGACTCCTGCCAGTCGGCTTCAATGCGTTCGTTTACCGCCTCGAGATTCCAGTTGAGCGTATGAACGACATTTATCCGGCCGTCTCAGGTCTGGTTATCGCATCCATAATTCTCCTGTTGGGGGTGCCCGAGTCGAGAAAAAAAACTGTGGACGATTCGTCCCCGAACTTGGGGGAAGTCAAGACATCGCTGACGCAAAGAACTCTTCTTCCGACATGGTTTGCGACTATAATTTTCTCAACTTTAGTCGCCGTGTTGATGACCTACGTCACCGTGACGGCAAGTCACCGTGGCGTTGAATCTGCGCCCGATCTATGGGCCTATTACGCAACAGGTGCTGTCGGGGTACGTCTATTGGGCGGCCGATTGCCCGATAAGATTGGCCCGTCAAACATCGTTGTCCCCGCGCTATCTACTTACGTTCTGGCATTCATCCTCGCAGCTGATGCTCAAACCTACAGCCAATTCTGCTTGGCCGGTTTCTTGGCTGGCCTCGGCCATGGATATTGTTTCCCAGTTCTCACCAGTCAGGTCGTAAGCCGCATGGATGATCAGTTGAGAGGCATAGGTCTAGCAACATTCACCGCAATATGGGAACTGACATCGGTGGGAATGACGCCGCTGTATGGTTTAATTTCGGACTGGTACGGCCAAGCAGTGATGTTTTCTTCAGCAGCAGTCGTTGCGACATCATGCTGTGCAGCTTGGGTCTGGCTGGAACACAACTTCTCACCGGCCTCCCCTGAATGAAACTCCGAAAAATTTGAGAGAGCCGCACCCGCGTTAAAAAAAGGGACTTGTTTTGATCTATTTGCACCCTTTTCCGCTGCGAACCTTGACACCCCAGACCCGACCGACTTAAAAATCTTATTGAGTTGTAATTCGCCAAGTCGACTTTCGAGGACAGAGCATGCCGTTCGCAGTCACAATCCATGAAAAGGGTGGCCAACCACGCCGCCAGGAATTCGATAAGACTGAAGTCACGATTGGTCGTGTTCAGGGTAACGATATCATTCTACCCAAGCAGAACGTGTCCAAGCGTCACAGTCGGATTGTCGTCAAGGACGGCAAATTCATCATTGTCGACCTCAAGTCGACCAATGGAACCTATGTAAACGGTCGGAAAATCGCCTCACCAATGGTGATTAAGGAGACTGACAAAATCTATATAGGCGATTTCATTTTGTCAGCAGAACCGGCCAGCACAGGAACTGAGGCCAGTGCTGCTGCCGTTGAGCCAGCTCAAAAATCGCCACCGCCACCACCGAGACGGCCCGCACCGCCACCGCAGCGACCGGCGGCAGCACCAAAACCGAGCTCCGCTGCGCCAGCACCTCGACCAAGGACGCCGCGGCCCGCGCCGGCACCGGCACCTGCTGCCGCCCCAGAAGCACGGCGGCCACAAGAACCTGCCGCAGCACAGCCTGAGTTCGGCCAAAATGATCTGGGCGCACATGCTGCTGAGTTGCCGAGTCAAATCACTGCATCGGCAGATGAGGCTCCGGTAGCCATTTACCGTTGGCTGCGACAATACATGCGCACAAACGGAATTGAGAGCCCACCCACGTATTATGTGGAGTCCGGCACAAACAAGAGTTTGACCGAACAACTGGTTCAGGCGGCTGAGTCAGCCTGTAGCCAAATATCGGGAATTGATGCGAGAGCTGTTGCCGAGAGGGGAGCTGCAGAAGCATTGGGTGCCGGTTCACTCGGAGAACTGCTTGGCGACTCCAGCATCGAGCGAATTTACTTTAACGATACGGACTCCGTTTGGATCACGCGCGGGGGATCGTCGACACGCAGCAGTGCTTCTTTTTCCTGTAGCCATGCAATGGACATCGCAGTCCGCAGGTTGCTCAGCTGCGAGTCAGTCTCGCCCTATGCGCAAGGCTATCTGTCGGACGGCAGTCGATTACATTACGTAAGCAGCTCAGCTGGCGGCCCCTATGTGACCATTGACCGACCGAATCGGAGTCAGGTCGATCTTGAGCAACTGACCGGCCAGAGCATATTGAGTGCGAACATGGCCGCTTATCTTTCAACTGCGGTTCGATTGGGTCGAGTGGTCGTTGTCTCTAGCAATGAACTCGATGCAAGATTTGAATTTGTCTCAGCTCTTTTAGCCGAGGTGGATGCAAGCACCAGAGTAGCCAGCATCGACTCTGGTGGCCGACTTGCTAAGCCCAATGAGCAATCAGTTCAACTAACGGCCAGTTCAGGCTCTGGTCTGCGACAAGCGTTGTTGATGCGGCCTGACTATTTAGTTGTAGCCGACATCGCATGTTCATCACCATCCGATGCACTCTCGGCGATGGGCTCGACAACGAGAGGCGGAGTCCTGGGAGTTTCGGCCGACTCTCCCGAGGATGCACTTTCAAGAATTGTGAAACAAAGTGCTGCACGTTCAAATCAATCGGAAGAACGGCTGACGGAGCTCGTCAAAAACCGAATCGATATCATTGTGCAACTCCATTCATTCGGGGACGGCTCACATCGGGTCACTCAAGTCATGGATGTTGATGGTGAAATTGGGGAAACATTTTCTGGATTTGATGGTTTTTCGGCTTCAGGTCAGACCCCACGCTGGTATGAGAACGCAATTAGTCTCGGCCATGATCTATCCACGAGTATCTTTGGCTGAACAGACAGGCGAACCTGATCGATGTATGTACTGGCCGTAAAGAACGAACGCGGCGCACTGGTCAGCGAACACCGCATTGCGGCGGACGAAGTCACTGTCGGTCGGCTAGACGACTGTGACGTCGCTCTAGACAGCACTTCAGTCTCTCGACAACACGCATGTTTCTACATAGAAAATGGCCAAGTGTTCGTCTCTGATATGGGCAGTGCCAACGGAGTGTACGTCAATGAACAAAGAATCAGTCGTGACACGGCCGTTGATGAAACATCTAGGATCCGCGTCTCCGAATATCTTTTTCAACTTGAATTCCATGAGCAAGGTCAGAATGGAAGCGGTATAAAGACAGCAACGGTTGCCCCAGATCAGGCTCACGGAAAATTTGTGATTCTGACAGGTCATGATGCCGGCCGCGAAGTGCTGCTCTACGAGCCGATTATATCCGTCGGTCGAATCGATGAAAATGACCTCTCGATTCAAGATCCATCAGTCTCGAGGCAGCATGCACAATTAAAGCGACAGGATGATGGCTCCTACGCCCTAACTGATTTGGGTTCGAGCAACGGTGTCTTCGTCCTTGGTCGACGCATAAATAGACCGACACGGGTTAGCCATGGAGACCGCATCACTTTTGGACAAATTGAGTGTCTGCTAACGCCGGCCAATGCACAAAATACGGGGAGCAAATCGTTTGGACAGTGGCTCATCTTTACTGTGTTAGCGGTCCTGTCCGCCATTCTAGGATCCGCCGCGTCACTTCTCTGGTTCGACTGACGACTCGCAACGGCCGCGGTCAAATCATCACTGCTTTTCAAACGATGCGGCCGTTTGGACAGCGGCTTGGAGACCGCCTCATTCGAGCGGCCAAATCATAACGCACAGGCACTTATTTTTGGGGCGCCGTCGGCACCCTTTTCTTGGCTGTATTGCCCGTGTTTTTTTGTTCCTCGGTCGTCGGTTTTGATTTCACTTCAGTCGACTTTGGAATGGACTTTACCTCAACGGGGACTTCACCGCCTAACTCTCGGAGCTTATCGGCCATTTTTTTAAGTAAGACCGGGTAACCATCTTTTTTTATGATTCGTGTAAATTGCTCGCGGTAATTCTGAACCAAGCTCACTTCATCAATGACGACGTCCTCGGTAATCCATTTCTTACCATCCTGCGTAATAACGTGAAAAACCAGCTCAATTTCGGCCTTTGGTGTTTGCGCAATGACAGTGACGGCTGCCGCTTTACGGCCCTTTGCCTCTTCCCCCTCGTATTGAAGCGTATAGTCTTCATTCGCTTTTCGGATTCGGGTCAAATAACTCCGAAACAGTAAGGCGCGAAAGAGAGCAACAAACTCCGTACGGTTTCCGGGTGTCAGGTTGGACCAATGTGCTCTGAGCGCATTCTCACTCATGCGCTGAAAATCCAATACAGGCTCTATGACGGACTTAAGTTTGGCATCAACTTTCTTGGCCTCCTCAGACCCATCGACCACCTTCTGTTTTAACAGCTGTCTCGCCTCGCTGACCTTGGCTTTCAAACTGTCGGTAGGCGGTCCAGCCCATCCTTGGGTGACCATCAACAAAAGACTAAAACTAGCCAGTAAAAAGTGTTTAACCATGTCTTGGTTTCCATTCATTTTTCTGTTTAACAGTGAAGCTACGCTCAGGCGTCAGCAACTATTCATTTGGATTTGGAATACTGAGTTCAATACCAACCGCCTGAGAAAGGCGAGCAACCGCTAAATTGTACTCATATATTACACGGTAATACGTCAACCGAGCTTTACTATACGCTATCAAGCTTCTCAGTAACTGGTCTACAGTGGCGACCCCAAGGCCGAAATTTAATGTATTTGAGATCAGCCACGCTTTACCGGCTTTCATGGCAATTCGACGGACATCTGTCTCCGCTTTGCGTCGCTCCATCTCACTCACCAATGTGATCATTTCCAGTCGAACTTTTTGGGCAAGGGCATCGTATTCGGCCCGTTGCTGTAGCGCTTTTGCTTGTTTTTCTTTCAATCGACTTACGAGCACTGAATAGTCAATTTTCCATTTAGCTCCAATCACGATCCCCCAGCCAACGTAGTTGTAGCCGTCATTGGCAAATGGGTCTACTGGATCATCAGCCGTCGTCCCCTTCGCGTATCTTAGGCCGCCCACGAGAGCGATGTCGGGAAAAAAGTTGGCAACGGCCATATTCACTTCACTCTGTCGGGCTCGAATTGCTGCCCGAGCCATCCGGATGTCTGGCCTCGCATCAAGGGCTAATTCGATATATTCCGCCTCAGTGCGCTGCTCGACGATAACAGGCTTTAACTTGAGTGTGTCGAGAGAGATTTTCCCAGTCGGTGGCGCCGATGCCGCCAGTCGAATCCCAGACCAGGCCTGCTTATTTAAGGCTTCAGTCTCAAGAAATCTTGACTCCAGTTCTGCCTCATCGACCAATAGCTTCCGGAGATCATTACTTGTGAAGCGACCTGTGTCTTTGGCCAATTCTTTCTCGATGGACCGTTTCGCTTTCGAGAACCGCTTCCGACCATCTTTTAGAACGCCCAAGGCTGTTTCAGCCATTTGCGCGCCGTAATAGGCCTTTTTCACGAGAAAGTCCAATCTTCCACGAGCATAATTTATGCCTGACCGACCAACAGCGATGCCTGCACGGGCAGCTTTTTGCCCGTGTTCGATCTTACCAAACGTGTAAATCGGAAAGGTGATATCAACATCAGTCCTGACCAAGAGGCCTATCTCTGTATCCGCTGTAATCCGTTCGTCTGTTTGGATATTTTGTCCCGGACATGCCACAACGGGGGCTAATCCAGTCATCGGATCAACGGCACCCGGATCAACACATCGATCGAGAACTCTCCGCTCTGGAAGTGGTGCCATCAAAGCATCAATTTTCAAAACCGGAGACCAGGCATAATATGCGCGATCAAATATGGCCTCATATTTCTTAAGTTTAGCTCTCGCGATGGTCATGACAGGACTCGATTCGCGCGCGGCACGCAAGAGATCATCGAGGGAATAGCGTTTCGTTTGATCCGAGTCTGCTTGAGCGGTCGTTGTCAGAACTATGCCGGCAAGCAAGGCGGAAACCAAAAATCGACAGAGACCATAATGTACACAAAGTTTCATCTCAGTTACCCTATCCCAGCGTCGGCACATGTCAAGGACACGCTCACCGAGAGCGTCGTTATGGAAAGGGAGAACGCCACAATGAGCGCAGCAAATGATGGATTCGAACAATATGAGACTCGTTTCCAACAGCTTGTCGGTGACATCAAGCCCGGTCAATTTGGCCAATTTAAGGGACGCTTGGTCAAACGACTAAATCGGGAAGAGTTTCAAATCCAACTCAGCCAATATGAACGGTGTGGCTCAATGCTTGAAGCGGCGATGCAATCGGGGCAAACCCTCAGCGAATCCCTGATGTCGCAGATCCGGTCTATTGAAGTCACGATCGTTCTTGAGAAATCAAAATATTTGCCTTGATCCCTGAGCCTTGTGCATAGTCGGCGAACACGATTACGAACGATGTTCAGTGCTCGATGGCTCAAACGAGGGATTTCGCACATGCTTGTTGACCAAAAACGAAACAACACTCTTATCCAGTACGTCACTCTGCTTTGCGCAAGCTTAGCAAGCCTCTCATGCATGGATGATCAAACGCCTGCGAATCCTACTGAATCCATAACCGATGGACGTGCGGTCCAATCGAACGATGGGTCAATGGACGGCGGTGAAGCAGCTTGTATTCCGACAAGTGAACTCTGCGATGGCTTAGATAACGATTGTGATGACGCGATCGATGAAGAGTTCTCTGTTGGGCAGAGTTGTGTAATTCAAATGGGCGGATGTAGTAGCGAAGGCACCTGGGCATGCGACCTTGAAAACAACATTGCCCTCTGTGATGGACCGTCTCCGGTTGGGATCTCGGAAATTTGTGACGGACTAGACAACGATTGCGATGAAACGATCGACGAGGGAATCGATCTCAATTCGGATGAGCAAAATTGCGGCGAATGCGGATTGGTTTGCGAGCGGCCCAATGCGCAAGTCGAGTGTGTTGGTGGAGGCTGCCTCGTTACCGGCTGCGCTGATGGCTTCGTCGATACGAACGAAGACTCATCTGATGGATGTGAGTGTCAGTTGACAAACAATGGTCAAGAAACCTGTAACGATATCGATGACGATTGTGATGGACGGATAGATGAAACATTCCCTGTCGGGGCAGACTGTTCGTCCGGCGTTGGAACGTGCGCTACAAATGGCATTTTCGTTTGCGGGGATAATGCGGACGTCGTTTGCAACGCCACACCCCAAGAGAGCGGGCAAGAAGTCTGTAATGGATATGATGACGATTGTGACGGCAGTGTAGATGAAGACTACGATCAGGATGGCGATGGGGCTTTTTCGTGCCCGGCCGTAGATTGTGGGCAACCATGTCCTCCTAACATCAATTGTGACATCGTCTGCCGCAATATTGACTGTGATGATACTGACCGCAACATCAACCCCCTAGCCATAGACATTTGTGGTGATACCATCGACCAAAACTGCGATGGCCAAGACAACGCCTGCGCTGTCCACACCGGGAGAATCGTCTCGTTTGAAATCGTCCCAGCTGGTGACGAAGGCTGTAGAGATATCGATGGTGATGGCGAGCCAGACAATGGCTTTGGGCGCCTAGCCGGCATCATCAACCCACAAGTCGAGCGAGAGATCGATAACAACAGCTTGAACTTATATGGGCTGTTTTACGGATTGGACAGTTCTGCTGTGAGTGCCCGTTTCGAGTTTGCCATCGTCTATGGACTCGATGGTGCCGTTGCGCCAGCGTCTGTCGATGAGAATGGTGTGCCAATCAACATCTTCCCGGGTGCACAAATGAACGATGGTCTCCTCACGGCTGGCCCACGCCCATTCATCCTCCAATTGCCGGTCATCAATGGGGAACTCATCGCATTACCAACGCAATCAGCTACAATCACGGGCGATACAGTGTTTCCAGTCGAGGTAAATGGACTTACTGGCGTCCGAGTTTCCAATGGAATTTTGACCGCTGGTCTGGAACGCGCTTCTTTGCGCGAAGCGATTTTGATGGTTGCACCGGCATTCGTCGGAATCATAGATGCTTTCGATGCCGATCTTGACCTCAATGGGGACGGTATCCCAGAGAGTATGGGTTTGTGCGCACGTTTTTCTATTGAACCAGCGACCGTCCGTAATATCCCTGAACCACAATAAGGGATTGCCAACAGCTCTGGGCAGACTAAAGCACGGGGCTAGCGTTGCCGGGGCACGTCGTCCAAGTCTAATTGTCGAAGGGCTTCGCGTATGAGCATGGATTTGCTGGCTCTGGAATGACCTCGGCTTTTAAGTTCCTTAACAAGTTCGTTCAACCGCTCGATATCCTCAGTATAGAGACTAATCGACACCACCTTGTAGTGGGTAGGCTTATCGTTCTTTGCATTCGAACGAGCATCTATTCGGCGCGGCAACCGAGGATCAAAAAATTCCTCCACGGCACGTTCTTCGTCGTCAAAGAACCCTTTGATTGCGCCGACAATATCGTCTTCAGAGGTGGGTTGTACCACGGTGCTCCTCCTCTGGATTACTCTCAATGTCTTTTGGGGGCATGCTCATGTCAACATCGGCACTTTCGTCTTCGATAGTATCGCGCGAATAGAATTCCACCACCGATTCGACCAGGCGTCGATAATCTTGTGACCCCCTCGAATCGGGCGCATATTCAAAAATCGTCTTTTTGTGCCCCGGTGCTTCTCTAAGCCGCGTGTTGATTCTTATCGGCGGGAGCACCCGGTCCTTAAAGTAACTCTTTAGGGTATTGACGGCCTCCACTGAAATTCGGGTTCGCACATCGAAGAATGTCGGAATAACACCGAGAATACTGACCGGATGAAGTAACAACTCATTGACTTTTTTGAGGGTTCTCAAGATCTGCTTCACGCCAACCAAAGACAAATAATCACACGATACCGGAATGATGATGTTATCCGCGTAGGTCAAAGCATTCTGATTCAAAACGGACAAACTCGGGCCGCAGTCCATAATGATATAATCGTAGTTGGTCATACTGACCATGCGATTAGCGAGAACCTTGAATCTATTTCTTGGGGTATTGACCAGGCGAACCTCCGCTTGTGCCAAACTCGTATTACTCACAAGCGCGTCGAAGTTGTTCGACACATTAACAACACAATCGGATGGGTGTGCACCCTCCACCAAGACGTGGTAGATCGTTCGCTTCGATGATAACCCAAGAGAAACAGCGACGTTTCCTTGAGCGTCTAAATCGATGAGAAGCGTTTTGTAGCCGGCTTCCGCGAGACCGGCGGCTAGATTCACGCTCGTCGTCGTCTTACCCGTTCCGCCCTTTTGATTTAAGACCGCAATTCGTCTTGTGTTTCGGATGACCGGTGCCGACTTGGTGATCGACATACTCCGACAGTCGTTGGAGCAATAATACTTCGTTTCACCATCAGACTGAGACTGCTGATATGCAAATTGCATATCAAAACGTTTGGAGCAAACCGAACACGTTTTCTTATTCGCTGAGAGTAAGTGTTCTTCGTGACACCGTTGGCTGCAGAAATAGAATTGAGCGTCAGCTGTACGCTGTGCCTGGTAAGCGAATTGCAGTTCAAAGACTGTAGAACAAACAGAACAAGTATGATCTGAACCACTCATGGAGTTTATCCCCCCCTACAAAACAGGCCGACAAAAACCACCTGTCAATGTCTTACTTATAGAAGTGGACGTGGAAGCGTGTCAATCACCAAATGTTACTGAACATATTGATTTTGTTGGAACATTAGCAATTCCTATACCCTCTACTCACCTGTATACATAGATAGGTAAAGGTCTTACATTGTGCCCTTTTTACTTTAATATCGGTTATTTAGGATACATGTAAACAAAGATATCCACAGGTGTGCATAAAACTTACAGGTCGGATAGGTTATGCTCGTAAAACTTCATTTTTTTTGTTCTCGGGCCGAAATTTGAGATGAATTGACTCAAAAGCCTGTGCTTTTTTGGGGATCTTGTCTCCCCGCGGTGAATCAATATTTTAGGGGGCAATACCGGGAGATGTCTTGGTCTTTGCTCCATGACTGTGACGAACCAATCGCGGATTTAAGCCGACGAAGCTGCGCCTGACACTCTCCCCTTCTCTAATCAGACGTCTTGAACCAGCGAATCGGTCGATTTCTAACTCGGCCGGTGTTTGTAGTACAAACAGAAAATCGCGGGTATTTGGAAAGCCAAACCGTTTCAAGATAAATTCAGGCGCATAAACGGGGCTCGGCGTCCAAATCCACCTGTCGGGTTCCGCGAAGAGAGCAACATACCCTTTTTTTTCAATACACCCTTGCTTGAATTTGACTCGCATCGCCAACTCGTTGCCTCGGTTGGATAATATTTCGAGTCCTGCCAAATTGATCCGTTCACTCGTCGTATTATGGATTTCGACAAATTCTTCTGTGGCATCGGGGTCACCATCGATAAGCACTTCATTCACAATGAGGTCACCTCGAGCAGGAAAACGACAGTTATGAACAACGTTTTGCTCGCACCCGGTGTGATATGCCCCGCCATTCGGACACCCACCCGGCGAACTGTCACTGCCGTTTCCAATGGAATTATGGAGCACAAATGGCTTGCCGAGCTCTGGACTTTCACGACCAATGCTAATGCCGGGTTGAATCTGACCACGACCACCTCGAACACTATCCAGCGTCTGCCTCTGCCCAGACTCCAAAATAATGTGAAAGTCTCTCTCATTGGAAAACCCAAAAGATTGAGTTGCCACAACCGGTTGAGTTGGCAGTTCTAGACTGTATATCCAGCGGTGAACATCGGCATAGACCGCAATGGCTGCGCCGGCTGGTAGACAGCCGGAGCCAAAAAGAACGTGCTTACGGATTCGTCCACCGCGTTCACTCAGCAAGGAAATGCCATCCAATGAGATCGGATGTGCAGCCGAGTTGACAAATTCCACAAACTCCTCCTTCTCCGTTGGCTCTCCGTCAATAAGAACCTCTGTGATGACCAATTCTCCAGGCTGTGGACGTAAACAGGATGCCTCTGTGGGCAACCGATCGCCCCGTTTCGCCCCAGAACAAACACACAGGTTGTCTGCCGCACAAACAGGCTCGGTTCCATTTGGACAGGTGCGTTCACAAGTCTCGCCTGTAGGACACACAGAACCACAGCTGACAGACGCCAGCACAACGAGACCCAAAACAATATGATTGGTCATTTTGAGACACCATATCCAAACGTTTGTTTGCCCATCTTTGAGAATTCTCCCCCGGTGAGCGAATTAAGGATTAAAGCCCAATGCAGTCGTTTCTGTTGGGCAGCCCGAAGTGATTCAATGGTTGGTGTAATGACGCGGGTCGGACTTGCCTTAATCCAGTTGATGTACGCCTCTGTCAAAGCGGCCTTTTGCGCTTTACGCTTGGCATCAAAACGACGCGCCGAGTCGGCAATTCTTAACTCATCGGGATGATATAGAAGGTCTGAGAGTTTCCATGAAACCTCAAACCCGACCTGATATCGACGCCCAAAACGAATGCTGTTGTCGACAGACAAATCGGTCAAACGCTGACTGTCTTCGACGGTTGTTCGATTCCAGTCATCTTGGACGAAACGGTAGGTCGCTCCGACTGTTGGAATCCAAGCAGATGAACGAGCTCGTCGCCCCATACCGGTCAGGTCGTGAGCGTGAGCTGTCTTCTTTGAGTCTACGTAATTGTGCAACTTTTCCAGGACTGCCCAGTGACTTTTGTACAAGGTTGGTTCCGTCTGTTTTAAGGGCATTCCGATCCAAAGGAAGAACGCAACGAGAGCTGAAGGCATCATCGAGTTAGCCCAGTTTGACCAGCCACGTACCATCTCAACAGCACAGTAAAACCAACCCTTTTTTCGGTCATTGATGAGCCGGCACCGCTTCCTTGAAAATATAGTTTTAGACGCAATTCTGGTAGGTAATCATGCCACCGCTTCAATGGGTTTAGACGCTCACTTTCGTGGGTCAATGACAATTGATTTAAAGGGGTCGACAACCCGCTATCGCGCTCGCTGCGAGCAATGCCGGACGTTAAAATAAGGAGGCAAATGATGACTGGTATTTTCACAACAACAAACTCCACATGGCTAAAATCAACCCGTGTCTCCAACTCAGATGGAACGAGGTAAATCTTCCACTCGGCAGTGGGCTACGTGTGTTGCATTTTTTTCAGGCGTTTATTGAGGCACCACAACCCGTTCAAATTCGAAGCAGCTCATTGCAAGCCCGTTACGACCATCTCGAAGCGATGCGTAGACGCGCACGGTTTCAGCCGTAGCACTCTCAAACTTAAGTTTGTTGTCCGAATAGTCGGTTGTTATCACTTGATTATCGAACGTTCCACTGCTGCTGTACCAACTCACAAAAGCTGACTCAAATTCATCACCCTCCCGGCAGCGACCTTCGTCAACATAAGGAAATGCTTGCAAAGACGACTCCTCAAAAGTCGCCTTGATTGGCAGGCTAAGAACGGCCGCGTCGAAGGGCCCAAGCTGAACGCAGTCATCATCGGTTGTTGTGAGTTCAGGAGCATCTAATCGACCCATTCCAATTTCAAATTCACCGAATTGCGGATTTTGATTGAGCTCGCCTGCGAATCTCAGACCAATTGTTCGTGCAGCGGTCACCGTCTGCTCATCTGCAGAAGAGACGGTCACTCGGACGATCAACGGCACGGGGCTGGTTGCGGGCACTGGCTCGCAAACCTCAGACGAACAAGATAAACTGGGCGGACAATCGTCATCGACTGAGCAACCGACACCGAGACCCTCAGGGCAGACCTCATCAGGGGGAGAATTAACCGTCATCATTGTTGAGAATGGTGATTGTTCTGCAGTGAGAAACTCTTCAGGAATCAACGCTAGAAGGGTCGCAGCATCGAGGGTTAAATCCATCGATGGTGAATCGGTCGTCATCTCAACGACTTTGTCCTCGGCCAAGCATTCAAATTTTGCAAGGGCACCGAGGGAGAAGCAAAGCTGCCAGACGTAAAGCCGATCAATTTGTCTGCCATCGATATCACCGGGATGGAAATCGATCGCAGAGACCTCAAGAGCCTGACCGGATGTATCGATGAGCGACGCGAGTTTGAACTCAGGCGTTTCGGTAACAAGACCGAGAATACGCAGGTCATTGAGTTTAGATGGCCCATCCTTATCCTGAGCACCGCAGGCCAGCAAAAATAAGCCAACAGTACATATCCAAAAATATCGCTGTGCCACTAGAATTGCCCCCTTATACCGAGAGACGGAATGATGGGAAGCCCACTGGTATAACTTGCACTCGAAAAGTCGTAATTGGGGTTTAAACGCTCCGGATTTGCACGATTGTAGACATTTTGAATCTCGAAATAGGCACTTAATATCCATGTGTTGAAGATCCAGTTTCGATCGAGTCGAATGTCTAAACGATGATACGATGGGATGCGTACGCTGTTGACCTCTCCGGGGATGCCCTCGTAGCTATCGGAATCAGAATTGTAAACAGAACCGACAAAGGGTGTTTGAGGTCGACCCGTACTGTATTGAAATCTCGCTCCAAACTCCCAAGCGTTGGTGAGTTTGTATTGACCAAGAACAGTCAAAACGTGAGTTTGATCAAAATCAAATGGCCGATAACCAGGCCCATCGCTACGCCGCCGTTCCGAGCGCATGAGGGTATAGCTCAGCCAACCGAAAAATCGCTCTGACGGCGCATGACGCAGGAGAACCTCCATACCGTAAACACGCCCAGTCCCGCTGTTGGCCAACCGGCGCTCAGGGGCCGAATCCAAACTCGTGCCAACACCCGTCTGGTCGATTGGACGAATGAGGTCGTAAAGGTGCTTATAGAAACCCACGAGGTCGAGTTCAATGAACTCGCTCAGCTGCTGTTCAATTCCAGCAGAAAAATGTATCGCACGCTCAAAATTTATGTCCGGGTCGCCAAAGTCAGCATCGGTCTCGTCCGGACTTGGTCTCTGGGAGAAAAGCCCAATGCCGGCTTTGACTGTTGTGACGTCTTTGACAATGGCGTAGCGCGCTGTCAGCCGAGGGTCTAAGATATAGTCATCAATCACAAGATCATATTCAGAGCGAAAACCTGGAATGATCAGAATATGCTTATCTAGAAGTGAGATTTGGAGTTCGGTCCAAATGGCCGGATTTTTGAGTAAAAAATCACGTCTGACCTCGATGAAGTCAACGCTTGAATAACTGCGTCCCTGTTGACCACCACCGCCTTCTTTAGGTGGGAGCGGTAGGTTTAAATCAAGTGTTCCAAAGAAACCATCATAGTCCAATCCGGCTCGCCATTTTATCTTGTCTGAAAAGACGTATGCCATGTCTTCTCGGACTGTCAGCTGCCACGCAAGATTATCGACACGGATATCCGGCCCAAAATTGAGGACGAGTGTGTTGCGGCCAAGTGCGACGCTCAGGTCGTTGGTGAACCGGTCACTCGCGCGCCAAATCCAGCTCAAATAGCCCCGCGCAAAGCCAACCTTATTTTCAAGTTGACCCCTGAGTGCCGCATTACCAGCGGGTGGTTCATTGAGAACAAAGACCATTTCGTCATCAGAGCCCATCAGAAACGTGCGTACTTGATGACGCCCAGAACGGTAATCTAGAATCAATTGGTAATCATAGTATCTCGGGACGGTCTGAAAATTGATATCGTCAATGTCTTTGAGAGCAGCGCCGATGAGAAAGTCTACATAGCTGCGACGCGCCCCAACAGCGATTGTCAGTTCATCGGTTAATGGCCCTTCGACAAAGACCCCGGAATCGAAAACATCTGCCTCAAATCGACCAGAGAAACGGTCAGCGCGAGGTCTACGCAACCGGATGTCGATAAGGCCTCCACTAAAACGCCCATACTCAGCACCAAAGTTACCTGGGTAAAAATCGATTGTGTCGATCATTTCACTAGCAATAACACTTCTCAGTCCGCCAAAATGGAAAGGAATGGGAATCAAATGTCGATCGACTACGGCTGCAGAATCGCCAAAGTTGCTGCCGCGGACGATGAGCCCGCCTAAACCCAAGGCAGTTCTTGCAACACCTGGTAAATTTTCAATGACTTTGAGAGCATCTCCACTTGCGCCGGGAATTTTCCTAATCTCTTGGACCGTGAGTGTCCGTTTGGCAACTTCCTTCTTGACCCTCCGCCCGACGACGGTGACCTGATTTTCGTTCAAGCCTGTCGGTTCGAGATAGTATCTCACGTTCAATTCTTTTCCGGCTTCAATGGGCTCCTCGTCCTCCAAATTGTAGTGATCAGGGTCATTCAGCTCGATGATTAATGGCCCCTCTGGTAGGTCATCAAAAGCAAACTGGCCATTTTCGTCGGTCATACTTTCAAGTCCAAGCTTAGGAAGACGTATAGTCAAACCGACAACGGGGTCGCGAGTCCCTTTCCGCAGAACTGTTCCCGCTAGACGTCCCGTGGGCTGAGACAACCGTGAGGTATCTACGGGCCGCTCGTCGAGCGCACTTTCGATGGTGAACGCATACCCGTAGATTATCTGTACCGCGCCAGGTTCATTGTCTATGTAAGCCGGACTAAACTTGAATTGATATAGAGCTTCTTGTGCCGCACTGTCGAACTCGGCAAACCCGGAGCTCTTGTGGATCTCAGCCTCCGTGACCGAACCGGTCTCATCAATTGTAATCTTGAGTTCAACCCGCCCAGTCGTACCACTGTCAAAAAGAGCCTTCGGATAGGTTGCTTCCACCATCTCTAAAACGGTTGGCTCTTTCGTTAATTTTGGCCCTGCGTCATCGTCAGTGGCAAGACTATCCCCGGTCAAAAAGCTGACAAAGAAAATAACTGAGAGACAGAATCGCCACATGGCTGACCTAGAGTTGACCATCTCAATTCTCGAGTACGAAGGTGCAGGTGAAACGGACAGTACTGACCACCGGCGTCCCATCGACTGTTGCTGGTCTGTATTTGAACTTTTTAACCGCCTTCATCGCCGCGTCGTCTAACCCATAACCCAGCTTTTTGCCCAATGCTTTCGCCTTCTTGACGTGTCCGTCCACGCCAACGGTTAACAAAAAGATAATCTTGCCCTCAATCCCTGCGCGCAGGGCAGCCTTTGGATACCTCGGTTTAACGCGCTTGATAAGCTTGGCTTTGCGTCGAACAACTTTTTTAGCTGGGGTAACCTCTGGCACAGGCGTTGCGCGCTCCGTCACTGGGTTTACAGCCTTGCGCCCGACGTCCCCCATCTGCGTGTTTCCCACTTGCAAGGCCGGTCCCTTGCCCCCCTTGATGGTGCTGCCAAGAGTAATCCCGGTCACAAGCGGAACTGGCTTTTTCTTGGGCGGTTCCGGCTTCGGCTGTGGTTTCGGCTTCGGCTTCGGCTTCGGCTTCGGCTTCGGCTTCGGCTTTGGCTTTGGCTTCGGCTTCGGCTTTGGCTTGGGCTTCGGCTTGGGCTTTGGCTTCGGCTTGGGCTTTGGGTTGGGCTTGGGCTTGGGCTGTTCTGGAGGTGGTGGCGGCGGTGGAGGCGGCGGTGGAGGCGGCGGTGGTGTAAAAAACTCCATTTCGACGACCAGATTTTTATCGACTTTTTTGGGCACAACGTATTGGTGCGCCGCGTACAACCCACCAGCTTGAATTGCAAACCCGAACAGAGTTCCACCGATGATTAAGCCAAAGCGTCCATTACGCTCGCTGCTGGAGGGTAGGGATCGCACTACGGAGACTGCGGCGTGGTTTCGGCCGACGGATTGACCGGCACGGGTTGAACCAGCGCGGTGTCCGGTTCGACATTAATCGCAAATTTTTTAACGCCATTTTTCCGAATGAGATCGATCACTTTTACAACATTTCCATGAATCGTCGCCTTATCGGCGGCGATGATAGCCTGTGCTTTCGGATCAGCTTTTGAAACCAGTTGACACCGGGCTGCAATCTCTTGTTCCGTCGACGGCTCACCATTGAGAAACAAACTGCCGCCTTTGCTCACAACGATGGACAAAGTTGTATCTAAGACATCCCCGCCCGTCGCTGCTTTCGGAAGATCTACCTCGATGCTGTTTTTTACGATGTAGGTTGATGCGACCATGAAAATGATCAAGAGAACCAACATCACATCGACAAGCGGGGTCACATTGATCCCGACGATACCATCATCATCATCGTTCAGATCAGCACCGCCAGCCATCAGGCGTCACCGGAGCGACGCTCAGCCCATGCCTTGACAATCCCCGACAAGGAGACTGTGTTGCTGACATGGCTCTTTACGCGGCCTTTAAACACGTTAAATATAACCACTGAAGGAATCGCAATCATCAAGCCGACAGCCGTTGCGACCAGTGCCTCAGCAATACCGGGACCGACCACTTCCAGACCACCCTTTGGATTATTTCCAAGAGCTTGAAACGCAACGATGATCCCGATGACAGTGCCAAAAAGACCGATAAAAGGCGCGTTGTTTCCCAAGGTGCCGAAGAAGTTCAGATATCGGTCATATTCCTGCTTTTGAGCAGCCAGGGCACTCGTAATTTTTTGTTCGACGACAGCTGGACCGTCGTGAAAATCATCCAGGGCGTCACTGAGGACACGAGCCTCCATCGAGTCGCCGTTTGCAACCAAACGTTTCGCCGCATCGATATCATTATTCTTCAATGCGTCGATCAGTTGTGCACCCAAGGTGCCAACATCAATCCGCCGTTTCTGAAAGAATCGGTAACGCTGTACAAATAGGCCGACCATGACAGCACCGAGGATCATGAGTAAATACATGACCCACTCAGCTCCCAACTCGGAGAAGCGCATAAACGCCTCGATGATCGAAAAGCCCTCGCCTTGACTCGGCAATACCTGGGCAATAATACTCATCTCAAACCCTACACTTTCTCGTGGACACTGTTGTGCTGTACCCATCGTCGCCATTCGTCATCCGGCGAGCACAGCTCAACGCGATGGCTTACACTATGCCTCTCTCATGAAGGCGTCAATGAAACAGCCGACCGATGCACACATGGTGGAGCGTCGGTCAGAAGGACTGCCGATAAAGCGACCCGATGCCCGTAGATGCCGCTCGAATAGGGATCGGTTACATCCATTCCATTGGATTCTCAGTGCGGCCCTGGCTCAGGAGACGGTCCGATTTTCTTTGCGTCCATCGGGGTGAAGCCGTCAAGACACCACACAAGGTGAAAATAGAACACTATTACGGCCGAGAACGGCCCGCCCCCCTTTTCTCCAGTCTACAAGTACGTTAGTGTATTCAAAGGTACTTCATTGGATTTGGACGTTGGATAAAAGACCGAAACGGATTCTCGGGATCGATCCCGGTTCGCGATTCTGCGGCTGGGGCCTCGTTGCATCCCAAGGCTCCAAGATAGAGCATGTCGACAATGGAGTATTCGTTCTTACGAGTTTGGAGTCACTACCACAGCGACTAGGCCTGCTCATGCAATCCCTCGAAGATGTCTTAGAGCGATACAAACCTGAGGCGGTCGCGGTCGAAGGTGTCTTTCAACACAGAAACGCGCGCAGTGCCCTAATCCTCGGTCACGCTCGGGGCGTCGCGATCGCGACCTGTGCCGTTCGCGGCCTCTCCGTAACCGAGTATTCGCCCCTGCAAATCAAGAAATCCGTGACCGGGACAGGCCGAGCAAATAAAACGCAAATCCAGGAAATGATCGCGCTGAGACTGGGTCTTAAATCGATTCCTCAGGAAGATGCTGCTGATGCCGTCGCGGCTGCTATTTGTCATGCGCAAATGCTCAATTCTCCCCGTCTACCGACCACTAAATCGAAGAAAAGAAGCAAAAAGAGCATGGACGCAGCATTACTCGCCATCGCGAGAGAAAGAGGCATGGAATTAAAATGATTGGACAACTGAAAGGTATCGTAATTTCAAAGGATATGGAGAGTATCCTGCTCGACGTCAGTGGCGTCGGCTATGAAGTGTCTTGCCCATTGACTGTTCTCGACCAACTCCCACCAGCGGGTGGCACAGCGGTCGTGTGCATTCATACCCACGTCAGAGAAGACCAAATTACACTTTTTGGTTTTGCCAATTTAGATGAGCGACGGCTCTTCAGACAATTGATCTCAATCAGCGGCGTCGGACCAAAGATTGGCTTAGCCTGTTTGTCGGGACTGAACGCCAGTACTTTGATTGCTGCAATCGGTGGTGGAGATGTAAAAACCCTCACCACCGTACCCGGGCTTGGAAAACGGACATCTGAAAGAATCATACTCGAACTCCGAGAGAAGGTAGGGGGCCTCGCTGTGGCAGCTCGACAACCGAATCGAATTCTTGATGATTTAGAGAGTGCTTTGAAAAACCTAGGATACAAAGCCAAAGAGGTTGACCAACTCTGTTCAGATTTGGCGAGTGACAGCAAGGATGCCAGTTTCGAAGGTCTTCTCAAGGAGGCTCTCAAGCGGCTCAGATCGAAATGATTACTGGACACCTGTTTAGTAAGACGATAGAAAGCAGGTTATGGAAAATCGCATTGTAGATTCCATCGAAATTGAAGACGCGGGTGCCGAATATGGTCTGCGGCCGGCTGATTTCGACGAGTACATCGGACAGGAACGCGTCAAAGAGAACCTACGCATTTTCGTGGAGGCTGCTCGACGGCGTGGTGAAGCCCTCGACCACGTATTGCTCAGTGGTCCCCCGGGTCTTGGCAAAACAACACTGGCACATATTATTGCGCAAGAACTGGGCAGCAGGCTTCACGTGACCAGCGGGCCAGCCCTTGAGAAAAAAGGGGATCTGGCTGGTATTCTAACCAATTTAGAGGAGCACGATGTTCTCTTCATTGATGAAATTCATAGGTTGAGCGCAGTTGTTGAAGAAAACTTATACCCAGCTATGGAAGATCTGCGATTCGACGTGGTGGTGGGTGATGGCGTTTATGCACGCAGTGTACCCATTGAATTGCGTCCGTTCACACTGGTTGGTGCAACAACTCGAGCGGGCCTGCTTACATCGCCCATGAGAGACCGCTTCGGAGTGGTTGAGCATCTTGAATTCTATACGCCCGATGAGCTTGGCCGTATTGTGTCTCGCTCTGCAGGTCTCTTAGGTGTTGAACTCAGAAACGGGGCAAATTTGGTCATTGCGCAACGGTCGCGCGGCACCCCTCGAATCGCGAATCGGTTGCTCCGGCGCATTCGAGATATCGCAGAGGTCCGGGCTGAGGGGATTGTCACCGTCGATGTTGCCGAAGCTGCATTAGAGCAACTAGATATCGATCAAGCAGGGTTCGACCGGATGGACAGGCGTTTATTACTGACTATGATCGACAAATTCGATGGGGGTCCAGTCGGCTTGGATACGATTGCCGCGGCAATCGGAGAGGAAAAACAAACCGTCGAAGATGTGTACGAACCCTATCTGCTTAAGGAAGGCTACATTAAACGAACTCAGAGGGGCCGATTGGCAACGCGCTTAGCATACACACACTTTGGGCGGCCATGGGGCAGCAGACAAGAGTCTCTTCTCTGATGAGCCATCACTTTTTATCATCCCTTGGCCTCGTGCTGGTGTCTTTGAGCTGCGTAGCGGGCTGCACACCAACATCGCTGTCGGTGAGAGGGCAGCAGGCGCATGTTGTCGGCAAAATCAAAGCGCGTCTGACCGAGCAAGGTCTCCCAGTGGATCAGGCGTATCCAAGAACTGACCGAGTGCGAACGCGAATCGTTTGCTTCAAGCTTGACCAGTTTCGGGGCGTCCAGTGGCCAACGGCATTCGGCCTCGATAGCCGGGGGCTGAGGTTATTCGTAGTCGAAGGCGACGAAGCGGACCAAAAGCGGGTTCAATCGGAGTGTCGATATCAATTTCGAATTGTCGTTGAAACTCGGTCAAATCGATCGAATACCGATGTGAAGGTGGGTTCGGAATGGTGGAAGCTCTCGCTGAAATCGTGCAACGTAGTGAGCCAAGCGACGGGCCAGTTAGGCTGTACGTACGATTATTTAAGCACGATGCCACCTTATGACCCGCACCGATTTGTATATGGAATTCTGGGAAACCTTTGAGCAGATACGAATGCGGATGATGGACAGAGACTCAAATCAGCTTTGCTCTTGTGGTAGTGTCTGCTAGATCGGAGTGAATAAGAAACCAAAGTGGGTTAGTTGACTATGTTTGAGACGGTCCTGGTCGCCAACAGAGGCGAGATTGCAGCGCGGATAGTGGATGTGCTGAGGCAAAATCAGGTCAAAAGCATCGCGGTCTACTCGGAAGCTGATGCCGAGTCGCCTCACGTGAAGCGGGCTGACAAAGCAGTTTGCATTGGGCCTGCACCTGTCGGAGACAGCTATCTGAACCAGGATGCCATTATACAAGTCGCCATTGCCGAAGCCGTGGACGCCATTCATCCGGGTTACGGGCTTTTGTCAGAGAATGCGGGCTTTGCCCGACGATGTGAAGATGCGGGCATACGGTTCATCGGCCCGACGCCTGAAGTGATCGAGGCCATGGGTGATAAGGTAATCGCACGCGAGTCCGCTGAGCGAGCGGGCGTTCCAGTCGTGCCAGGCTCAAAAGGCCCTATCACCGACTTAGATGAAGCACACGCTATCGCCAAACAGATTGGTTACCCAGTGCTTGTCAAAGCTGCAGGAGGGGGCGGTGGTATTGGTATGGCACTTGTGAAACGAGAGTCCAAACTCGCACGAGCCATCGAAAGCTGCCGAGATAGAGGGGAGAGTAGCTTTGGGAACTCTTCCGTTTATTTGGAGAAGTACATCGAGTCACCCCGTCACATCGAAGTCCAGATTCTATTTGATCAGCATGGGCATGGGGTTCATCTTTTCGAACGCGAATGCACCCTCCAACGGAGGCACCAGAAGGTAATAGAGGAAGCGCCCTCTCCTTTTGTATCCACCCAAGTAGGTCTGCGCGATGACCTTTGCAATGCAGCCCTAAAGGCGGCTCACGCCATTGGGTACCGCAACGCCGGAACAGTCGAATTTGTAATGGCACCAACCGGTGAATTCTACTTCATTGAAATGAATACGCGCCTCCAGGTCGAACACCCCGTCACAGAAGCCATTACGGGCGTTGACCTCATCACCTGGCAATTAAAAATCGCATCGGGTGATAAGTTGTCAATCGAGCAGGATGAGCTTGAAATCAGCGGTGCTGCTGTCGAATGTCGACTCTATGCCGAAGAACCAGAGAATATGTTTCTGCCAAGACCGGGTGAAATCGGTCACTTCAGCCCACCAGAGATGGAGGGTGTCCGGGTGGATAGCGGCGTAGAGAGTGGGGCAACTGTCACCCAGTATTACGACCCAATGATCGCAAAATTGACGGCACATAGCGAATCGCGAGAGGAGGCTTTGGCTCTGGCAGCCAGAGCACTCGACGCATTTACCATCGAAAAGCTGACCACAAATCGTGTTTTCCTGAGTAAGGTGCTGCGGCATCCAGCGGTTCAAAGGGCTGAGTTTGACACAAAGTGGCTGGAGCGCTTCGCGAAGGGAAAGTTGGACTGAGGAGAACAAATGGATATTAAAGCTCACATCACAGGTACAGTTTGGAAGATCGAAGCTCAGGTTGGGGATGAACTAGACGAAGAAGATGTCGTGATGATCCTAGAATCAATGAAAATGGAAATGCCCATCGAAGCACCGGCTGATGGTGTCTTGACTGAGGTTTTGGTCGAACCCAACGAATCCGTCCAAGAAGGCCAGGTTGTCGCTCGGATGACCGAAGACTGAAAACGGATTTGCGTCCTTAGCCCGGCAGCCCAAGAACAAACTCGTTGAAGCACTCTCCTCGATGGGCATAGCTTTTGTAGGCATCAAACGATGAGGCGGCTGGCGATAAAATGACAGCATCATTAGGCCGCGCAAGGGACGCCGCTTCTTGTACAGCGTCAAAAAGGGTTTTACAGGTTTTGATAGGAACTTGCCCGTCGACAGCACGGGTCAGTCGGTCGCTTGTCGGCCCGACAGTGTAAACCTGTCTTGCACGACCCAAAGCACCGATGAACGGGGATAGGTCAAGATTCTTCTCGTAGCCGCCTGTGATTACGATCTGGTCGCGTTCAATGGCCTTAAGGCCGACACTTGCCGCATGTGGGTTGGTCGCTTTGGAGTCGTTATACCAGTAGACCCCACGTTTCTGGCACACGAGTTGGAGCCGATGTGGCAGTCCCTGGAAAGAGGTAAGCCCCCGAATCGCCGCCTCCCGATCCAAGCCAAGAGAGTCTCCCACCGCCAAGGCTGCGAGGGCAATGTAAACGTTGTGTCGACCGGGAACCGAGAGCATTTTAGCATCCATGACCCGAACACCATTCCGCAGCAAGCACTGACCGTCGAAGCCCCAGCCTGTGCTGACCTGATTCGGTCCAAAAAGGATTCGATGTACGCCTTCTTTGGTTGTGAACTGGGCAACGGACGGGTCGTCCCCCCTCAGAATCGCGTGACTGCCTGGCACCATGTCCTGCAGAATACGTTCCTTGGCGGCGATGTATGCGGCCGTATCATGATCGAAGTATTCGGCATGATCCTCTGCGATGTTCGTGATCACTGCAATTTGGGGTGAAAAATTCGAGCAGGACCAAAGTTGAAATGCACTCACTTCGACGACAAAGACATCATCTCCGCGACCACTCAAAACTCGCTCACAAAACGGCACACCAATATTGCCAGCAACAATGGCGCGTCGACCCGTGCCCTCGACCAGTGACCCGATCATTTCGGTGGTTGTACTCTTACCATCCGTTCCCGTTATCGCAACGATAGGGCATTTCGCAAACGCGGCTGCGAGTTCGATCTCACTGCATAGAGTCACGCCACTGATCAATGCGTTTTGAAGGGCTCGAGTGCTTGGCTTGATGCCCGGACTTGGTATCAGTATGTCCGCGTCTGCTAGAACATTTCCACCACATTCCAACGACACGCGGGCGTCTAAGGTATCGAGGCTCAGAGCATCAAAACTTCGGTTGTCGCTCAGGATGACTTCAGCACCGAGTGTGACCAATAAATTGGCGGCAGCGACGCCGCTTCGTGCGGCACCCCAAACAGCGACTGTGCGACCTTTTAGATTCACTGATTCGAACAATTTCTATCGTTGACCCATTGGTCAGCCATCCTGAAAAAGTCATCACCCCCAAAAAAAATGACCATATCTCCATCTTTTACTGTGCCCGTCAAAAAGGGCACCACGTCATGATTTTCGGGCACATAATTAACCACATTGTTCGCCTGACGCAGAACGTCGCAGAACCAGGGTGTATCAATCCCATCAAGCGGCCGTTCTTCGGCCGCATACATGCGTGTAATGACAATTTCATCGGCAGTGCTCAATGCATCACCGTACTCATAACCGTGATATTTCATGAGCGTGAACCGATACGGTTTGAATACACACCAAATCTTGTTGTGTTCCATTTTTTTCGCACTTTCAAGGACACGGCGCATGCCTGTCGGATGCGAAATATAATCTTTCACAATTGTTATGCCGCTCGAGCGGTCGACGGTGAACCGATTCTCAAGGCCTTTGTAGGTGTTGAGAGCCGCTGCAATTTTTTCAAATGGTTGGTCGAGATATTCGAGCAGAACAGAGATTGCACCCGCGGCATTGTCAGCATTGTAATTGCCTGGGATTGGGAGGCAAATCCGGCCCAGTTCTTCCGATCGACGGTACGCGGTAAACGCCACCTCATTTCCGTAGTCCACGATGTTGTCGACTTTGTAATCGAGATTGTCGCCGGACGTACCATATTTGATGAATGGTACGTCAATCTTGCCAGCGAGACGTCGGACACCTTGGTCATCCCAATTGAGTGCAAGGCCCGTCAATGACTCATTCTGATTGATGAAAGTCGCCATCGTCTCAATGATATCACCCAGCCCATCATAGAAATTGAGATGGTCGACCTCTAAGTTGTTCACAACGACAATCTCTGGGCGCAAATTCAAATGACTTCGATCACTTTCATCCACCTCCGCAACAGCAAAGGGCTGGGTGCCATTTTGGGCATTCAACCGATAGTTGTTCAATAACCCGCCGATAATAAAAGTCGGGTCTAATCCAGCCTTTACAAGCGAATGGGTGATCATAGCCGACACCGTACCCTTACCATGCGTACCAGTCACTCCGACGGCTCGACTTCCTTGCATGCATAGGCCCAACATTTCAGAGCGGTGCGCTTCCGGAATACCCGCATCGCGAGCTGCCTGACGTTCGACATTATCGAATGGAACGGCGGTCGAGTGAACGACGACATCTGCACCGTCGATATTAGCCGCGCTGTGACCAATGGTAACCGAAATGCCCAGTTGCTCGAGAGCCTCGGTTAATTGACTTGCACGCACGTCCGAACCCTGTACCCTAACGCCCTGTTGGTGAAGGACACGAGCGACGGCACTGACGCCAATGCCACCAATGCCAATAAAGTGATAAATTAGGTCACGCGACCACATGAAAAATCCTTTGTCGTATGAAAACCTGGGGTTTTATTATCTGCGTTTGGAGCATAGAGATGGGTGAACGTCTTTTCAATGGGGCTGGTAAGAGAATTGTCTCGAGTCTACTCATCCTGGTGTTTTGCTGGCTACCTGCCGGGTGTTCCAAGGACGAAAAAAAAGTCGAAGAGGTGGCGAACAAGGACGCCAGCGTTGCAAAGGCTGTTGATTCAAGCACCACGCTTGCCGCGCCCTTGTCACCTTATGACATGCTTAAAAGCTTACCAAAACCGCCAAACAACCTACTCGCCGAACCAGGGACAACACTCAAGGCACTCAAGGCTAGGAAAGGTGTTCGACCATCCTCGTACTCGTCTCGTTGGTTGGTCGCGATGAATCCATCACCCGAATTCAAAATGATTCATTTTCAGCTGAACAAAGAGCAAACCCATGTCGAAACAATCGTTGCGACCCTACACCCAGCTTACGCCGTCAAAGAGCGAAGAGATGCGTTAATTGAAGTTGCATCTAAGAAGTTGGGCAAGGGGAAGGCTCTTGAAAAGAAGAAGGAAAAGGTCGGGAGAATATGGTCCCTCATCGACTATGCGGTCCAAATCAGAACGGACCAGACCGATAAGAGCGTAGAACTCGTATTTTCAAGACGCGGCCGTTTTGACCCGACGGCTCCAAGCACCCCTTGAAGCGCATCTCATTTTGAGCGAGAGTGGCGCCAAGAACACCCAAAGTAGGCAAATATAAGATGAAGCATGTGCATGTAGTTTTGATGTTTTTATGTACCGTTATGTGTGCGATTTCCTGTCAAGAACACGCAGAATTCGCCCTCACACCCGCCCAGCAGAAAAAGGTGGATGAACACATACTGGTCGACGCGCCCAATCCACAGCATCGCTTAGATGTCATCATTGAAGACCAGCTTAAACTGATCGGGTACGACCTTGATAAAGCAAGCGTTAAAGTGGGTGAGAGCTTCACAGTAACCTATTATTTAGAAGCACTGGCTGACCAAATGGCCGACAACAACATGTTCGTGCACTTCCAAGGGAAGCGCGGCAATCGAAACGCATGGATGAACTTAGACCATCACCCCATCGAAGGCTTGCTGCCCTTAAGAAAGCTAAAAAAGGGTCAAGTCGTAAAGGATATCCAAAAGGTTGTTGTAAAGGCAGGCTTCCCATCGGGTAAAGCCTCTATCTATTGGGGACTATTTCGTGGAAATCATAGACTGAAGGTGTCAAGCATCGGGTCGGCTAAACAAGATCGTGAAGGCCGTGTTATCGTCGCAGAACTGAGCGTGATCGGGGCCAAACCAAAGCCTAAACCTGTGGCAAGGGCTGCAAAAATGTCGGATGTAGAAGGCATTCGCCTTGATGGCAAGCTCGAGGAACCTGTTTGGAAACGAGCTCGTTGGACGGCTTGGTGGCGACATCCAAGTGGAAAAAAGATTGGAGCCCCCAAAACTCGAGCCAAGTTTGCGTGGGATAAAGACAACCTTTACGTCGCTGTAGAAAGCATCGATGACGATGTCTGGGGGACGCTTACCAAACGGGATTCCAATACATGGGAACAAGAGGTCATCGAATTGTTTATTGATGCGGATGGCGACAAAAAAGATTACCTCGAGCTCCAAGTCACGCCTGCAAACGTTGTATTCGACGCAAAATTTACGCGTCACCGGAGTCCGCTCGGACCAGCAAGAGCCTGGAATATGGAGGGATTCAAGACGGCTGTCCACGTCGACGGGACGCTCAATCAACGAGACGATAAAGATAATGCTTGGACGGTCGAAATGGTGATTCCTGCATCCGAAGTACCCGGTGCAAAGCATCCCATCGCTGCTGGGCATGAGTGGAAAGTAAATCTATTTCGCTTCGACTGGCCAAAAACACAGAAGCGCCAAAGTGCTGCTTCGTTTTCACCGCCCATCGTACCCGATTTTCATGAATTGAACGCCTTTGGCACCATTAAATTTGGCGAGAAAAAACGCACCATCAAGTTGGGCAAACCGGGAAAAGGCCTCATACGAACATTTAAAGAAACCTTGCCAAAGCGACCTATACCGACTTTAAAGCCCTCGAGTGGGCCCCCACCAAAAAACTAAAAAAAAGACTAAAAAAACCAGTAAATTCAACAGGTAAGACCTCTGTACACAACATGCGTCTAAGTAGGTAATCGTAACCAAACTTGACACTTTGCGATACACGCAGACAATCATAAGCGGACCCTAGATTTTGGGGAGTAGGTAAATGTCCGGTTCTGATAAAAGAAAACAGAGTCTTTATTTCCCTGAGGATATGCTCAAGGAAATCCAAGCTGAAGCTGCACGGCAAGACCGATCCTTGTCTTGGATTGTGCAAAAAGCGTGGAAAATTGCTCGCAGTGAAATTAAAAAATATCCATCGATCAACGACTTACCAGACGGCTAGTCAAACTTTCGGATATCGATTGCACCAGACTGCACCCGCCCGACCAACCAATTTCGATTGAGTCGGACCTCGGGAGCAGTCCGTTTGCAGTACATTCCCGCGTATTAGCGAGGAACGTCGACAATGTGAAACCTCAGGTCGCGGTAGGTGGCATCAGCACCCGTGCTGTCATCCGAGATAAATTCGCATCGTTCGCGGCCGTCAAGCACAGGTAACGGGTCCTTCCGAGTACAATCGTAAGCACCTGTTTCTGGGTCGATGACCCAAATCGCCTTACTGCCCACATTGTTCATTCTCTCTGCGGTAAATGCGATTTTTGTTCCATCTTTGGAAAGCGCAAAGTC
Organism: Myxococcota bacterium; assembly: GCA_036337435.1. GTDB lineage: Bacteria > Myxococcota_A > Bradymonadia > UBA7976 > UBA1532 > UBA1532. Next base: position 57,120 of record JAYZEG010000028.1, on the reverse strand, counting down.
ACCGATGTTATGGTTGCTCCAGTGACTCGCCCTGAGATTATTCGTCACATTCTCTACATCACCCTCCAGTAATCGATTGACTCTCAGAATGTCATAATCGTCGCGATTGGTTGGCGGATCGCCGCGGCGGCTGCAAGGCCCGTGGGCGAGAAAATAGATCCATTCTGAATCGGAAGAAAAAACAGGGTTAAAGCGCACCTCATTGAACGCCAGGTTACCCATTCTGCGACAGTCACCATCCGGATGGGTTTCTCCCTCAAACAGGGAGATTGCCTGCGGAGGTGGAGGCGATGGGACTGCCTGTAATGTGTTGAGGCGCCATAAGAATGAATCGTTTGTAAACACGGCTAAATAACCCGCATCAGGAGAGAGCCCGATGGGAAGACGACCCGAGAATTGTGACCCAGTCTGGTTCTGCTCTCCAAAGGTGTAGAGGGTTTGTTGAGCGGTCGTACCGATATTAAAGAACTTAAGTGTCATCGTCGACAGAGTGGTTTCAATTAAGATGATCAACGACCCTTCAGATGTAACCCGAAAGCCGCCATTGGTTGTGATCACTCCGGCTAAATTTTTACAGTTAGGACTTGCGTCACCGCAGTTGGCTTCATCGTAGCCTGCGACCGGCTCCGTGTAGACATCGATGGTTCCGGTGCCGCCCATTTGTTGCCCCTGGCTATAGACAATCTGCGGGATCACCCCGACATCCGGTGTGTCCGGATTAGGTACGTACTCTGTGAATTCGAAATTACGTGCCAGTCGTTCGGCCACAACGCGCGTTTCTTCAATTCGAATCCTCTTCTGTCCAATATCCACGGGGGCAACCTTCAAGGAGCCGCCCGTGCCGATCCAGCCGACCCACGTCATGTCTGAATTCAATCGACATAAGCTGGTTGCACAATCGACGCCACCGTCTCCTTGCCCAGCAGTTAAGTTTATTTCTTCGTCGTCAACAAAATCATACGCGACTAAATCGAGACGCGGCGTTCCCCCCCCGTTTGGCGTAACCTGCTTGATGTAGGATAGGCGTAATTGCTTTTCCGTCGGCCCAACTGGACCAGACCCATCGTTCGCGACACCGCCATCAGTCTGACTGTCGCCACCAATCACCCGCTGGTCCAGGCGCACATCTCCTGTGCTGCTTTCTTCCCCACATCCGGAGATGAAGAAAGCTGCCATTACAACAGTCGAAGTCACTATTTTGCGCATCTTGGCGCTCCTTTTCGCTGAGTTCGCTGTCGCGAACAACTAATGGGACAAACCGATGTGGCAATCCCATAACAAATAACGACACGGCGTATTCCATGTTCTGTTTGCGAAATACTATTTTGACCTCTGCCTTAGAATCAAGGCACAGTCTTGATTAATCTGACGAGTCGGTGAAAATTCTCTGGAGACTTTGGTGTCAATAGCACCCGAAAATAAACTGCCGAGCGGGTTTTGGAGGGCTATTTTGCTCATTGCCTGCCTGTCTACTCATGGGTGCGGTGAGTGTGAAGAGGACTACGATTGTCCAGGCACACTCATTTGCAACGTTGCAAGCAAGCGATGTGAGGCGTTGGTTTGTCGCAGCCATAAGGACTGCGAGGTCGGGTATAGCTGTACTGAAAACCGATGCCAACAAAGCAGCGAGGCACCGCAGACAGAAAACGCAGAAGAGTTAGAGCTGCAGCGGCGCTAGGCCTCGCAGGCATTTGATTGAATGCCTGCGGGCTCAAGGTACCTGCTGTCGGCCTATAAACTGACTAGCCGACACTACTTTGGCTCAAAGCGCGCCGACGCCGAACTTCAAACAGTGCCTCATCGGCATTATGAAGCAAAGTGTCTGACGACATGCCTGCTTCATACTGAGCGTGTCCAATAGACACGGACAGCGGTCGACCACCAAGCGTGATCTGTGTTGCATTTGTCGTAATTGAGTCCACCAGCTTGAGGGCATCAATTGGTTCGATCTCGGGTAGAATGAAGACAAACTCATTTGTCGCAATGCGTCCCACGATATCGAATCCTCTGTCCAAGCTGAGTGCCAGCTCTGAGAATGTCTGTAGGGCTCCTGCACCCTCAACAGTACCAGCGAAAGCGTCGAAATCTTCGATCTCGCACAAGAGTACGGCAAGTTCGCGTTCCGTCGAAAATGCTCGATTACATTCTCGGTCAAGCTGGTCGAACACCCCTCGTTGATTAATCAGGCCCGTCATTTCGTCGCGATCTGATTGCATCCTGAGATTTTCGATGGCAGCCGCATTATTTATGCCGGCTGCTAACATTGGCATCAGGCTGGCGAGCAGGCGCCTCACTCGAGGCGATAAAACCCAGTCCACAAAACCATACAGGGCAACAATTCCAACCGTCTGTCCATCGAGCTTCATTTCATGCCACCAGAAGCGATACATGTAATCGTCTCTCAGAACACCGTTAATCGGAGTCAATTCTGCACCGCGTCTCAATCTCAATGCCTCGCCTGGAAGCTCAGCATATTCGAGACTCGTGAGCAGTGAGGCGCAATCGTCGCGTACACTCCGTTCAGAAATCGGCAAAAGCGGCTGCTGCCCAAAGACATGTAACATTGGCTCTAGTCCCTCTTCTTCCGGTGGAAGAATGAGGGTCACAACATCGGCTTGAGCCCATTTATTTAATAAAGAACAAACCCGATTTAACATTTGATCGAAATTGATCGGGTCCGCACACGCTTCAGCGCAAGCAACTTTGCGCTGTAAATCTTCAAATTCATCGCTACTAATCGCGTTATGGCGCATTGGCAATCTCCCTTGCATCTGTGCAACCCAACACCTATTCAAGCAGTGTGCCAACTTTTTCGACAGCGTCTGACAGCCGCTTTTTCCGGTGTTTTTCTGCCAAATCGTCAGGGAGATGACGCGAACTGTCTGGAACCTTGACACGTTGTCGACACGACGTAACAGACAAAAGTATGTCAACAAAGCATCCGACCCGAGGTTTCCTACAAATGACCCGGCGAACACTCGCTCCAAAATAGAGATTAAACACGCCGCAGGCTCCGAGGTCATACCCTCAACCTATCTGAAACAATGACGCATTCCAATTGATGGCGACCTAACTCCCGTCCACTTTGGCAGCGCATCCAAAACAGCGCGGTCACAACAAATTATCAATGCGCAGTTTAATGGAACAAAACCATGTGTACTTACAAGAAATATTATTCCTAAAAAATTACATAAAATTATCGAACTTAATTATTAACTAGTCATTAAAAACTCATTTATATTCATTAAATATCACCTTTAATTCAATACTGTCTTAACAATCGAGTTATTGGCATAATTAAAAGTAAAAAAAAACCGTAAATATTACATCATTAAAAACGCATAACATTATGGAATACATGATATATTTACTGTTTAAAAACAATGATTACCATCCTTTACTGAATAAGAGAAAATAGCTTAAGTCGAGCAGATGCGATCCGATGTCTTGGGTGAACGCCAGGAGCGACTCGGCACTCACTCTCGAAGGCGAGAAAGGGGTGCTTAAACGGGAGCCTGATTCATCAAGGTGATGAGTGAGGCAGATAGCCCACGTCGTTCCTACCAAAAAGCAACTACGGCATGGATGCCGACCTGCACAGCCACGATGGCACCGCAGTGAATCTCAGGGAGAGATGATTATGGGCCTTTTTGTTATGACCAATGCGTCTTCACTTAACGCACAACGCAACCTGACCACCAATAGTCGGGGTATGAAGACGACCTACCAACGCCTTTCTTCAGGGCTACGTATTAACTCCGCAGCTGACGATGCTGCTGGACTCGCAATCTCGACGCGCTTCACAAGCCAAATTCGAGGTCTCAACATGGCAATCCGAAACGCCAACGACGGTGTGAGTTTAGCTCAAACTGCCGAAGGTGCTTTGCAAGAGAGCACAGCGATTCTTCAACGGATGCGCGAGCTGTCTGTACAAGCAGCGAATGACGTGAACACGAACGCCGACCGACGTTCTATCAACGATGAAATTGACCAGCTGATTCAAGAGCTCAACCGAATCGGAGATACAACAACCTTTAACTCCCATAAGATTTTGAATGGGGACTACATTCAAAACTTTGTACACGTGGGGGCTGCAGCCCGAGAGCGCGTTGACATTACAATCAGTGATGCACGTGCAACGGCGTTAGGACGAACGGCACTGGTGCAGACTGGAACCGTCGCTACGAGTGCGCTGAGCAAAGCCGGTGGTAGTGTCGTCATTAACGACATCACCATTCGCCAAACGACAAGTGCCGACGACAGAGTGTCAACATCATTTGCAACAGGGTCTGCCATCGCAAAGGCTGCAGCTATCAATGATGCGACTCAACACACCGGTGTCACTGCACGTGTCAACGCAACCGTTGTCAGCAATAATGGAGATGTCACCGCTGGTACGTTGAATGAAAATAGTTACGTGACAATCAACGGCACAATCATCACAGGTTTTGCTGTCACGGCTGACGATTCTAACGGTGAACTCGCTGCTCAGATCAATGCCCATTCAGCAGCAACGGGCGTCGTCGCATCCGTCGATACTGACTTTCGTTTGGTACTGACAGCCGTCGATGGCCGTAACATTGAAGTATCGGCATCTGACGCTAATGCGCAACTCATTACAGGCCTTTCTACCGACGTTACAACGGCGACACTCGACCTAGAAAGCGACCTTGCGTTTACGGTTGACGGTGCCAATCTCGGTTTCGTCGGATTTAACAATCCGCAAATTGTTGGTGTCAACTCGGTAAACTCATCTGTCGCAACGGTGGACGTTCTGACCAGAGATACGGCGAATAGAGCCATCGAGATCATCGATCGCTCTCTGGAGCAAATCTCTGCGCAACGAGGCGAACTCGGTGCGATGCAGAATCGCCTCGAATCAACAATCAACAACCTTAGCTCAATCACAGAGAACGCGTCTGCGAGCCGTAGCCGGATTCTCGATGCAGACTTCGCATCTGAATCGGCGAACATGGCCCGTTCATCGGTCCTTCAACAGGCCGGTACATCAATCTTGGCGCAGGCGAACCAAGCCGGCCAGGCAGCGCTCTCACTACTCGGTTAATAGGACGGGTAGACGTCTCAGGTGGCGTTCTAGAAGACGCTACTTGAGACCCTATAACGGACTGCTCTCTGTCCCGGGCGGGTGGAGACGGTCCCGAGTAGGTCGGTTAAGGATGACCACTTTGAAGACACGAGACTGAAAAAACGCCCAGGCAGCGACTCCCCTCCTCCTTCTGTGATGGAGAAAGATAGAAACGCCTGGGAGTTTGTGGCGGATAGCGAGTCAAAAAACGCTCGCTATCGCACGCCATGGGCAGGTCGAAGAGTCGGAAACAACGGTCCAAACGTAAGAACAACTTTGTATAGACGGGGTCGCTCGGATGAGTGACCGAACAATAGAAGAGTGTTTAGATAAGATGAAACGACAACAGGAAAAATCAAGCCAGCTCAAGTTTGAGTTAAAGGCCCTTGATTTAAGCATCGAGGAGCCACTTTACTCGACTGCTCACTTCGTGTCATCGGAACACTCGATCACAGGAAGGTTGGCATTCAGCAGCAGTCATCGTGCCGATCGCCCAGCGGAGCTTACCGGCAAAGCTGTTGCTGGTTACACATACTTGAAGCGGACACGATTATCGGCTCACAACAAAGATGAGAACCAACTGTCCAATTCACTTTTCAATATCGAGGTATCACCGTACTCAGCAGGTAATAAGCTCAGGCTTTGGAGAAAACGAGAGGGCGTTTATGGACCACCAGTTTTGACGAACTCGGTCCAACCCTCTGTCAAGGAGTTAGACCGAACGGAGCTCCGCGAGTCGACCATACCCGAGCAGGGTTTCTATGGAAGCCAACTCTGTATCGAAAACTCTGATTCTCGTACTGGCAAGTGCCTTGATGTCTTCAACAACAAGGATAACCAGGGAGCAGTGACAGATGTATTTGGGGTCGCGGCCAACGCAATTGGTCTCGGCGATTGTGCGAGCAGTCAACCCCTAGCGAACTTCAGACAAGGATGCGAACGACAACCTCGGTTGCTCACGGCAGGGAAAACAGGCTCTGGTAACCGAGCTACAAACGGACTCCCGGAGCAAGATCAAAGAGATGGAGCCATCATTCGCGCTGGTCATGTCACAGCAAAGAGTGCGGAAAACCTGCACTTGTGGACGCCTGCAGGGACGCTGGGAAACGAGCCCCCTCCAGTAAAACCATTGACCAAGGGACGTTTGTCGGAAGACTTCAAACCAGGACCACTCCATATGAGCCGGCTCCCATCTCAATTTAGACGGTTTAAGACCCCGTTTGACGTTTATCGGGGCAGGTTTAAAGCAGGAGTGAGCTCGAGCGGTATAAACGAACACCCAGGAGCGAATCTAAGGAACGATTGTTCATCGCTTGGACGACCATTGCGCGGTACGACCAAGCCCATACGGAAAAAACGATTCGATGATCGAAACTGTATAAAAATGGATGGCTTTTTGCCGCCTGCAAAACACAAACCTGAAAGGCAACTGCAGCACGACCGTTGGCGAGATATAGATTTGAGCAAAACCGTCGTCGGCGGGTCCATAAGAGACCCCATATCGACTCTCAGTTCGACTGCGCAGGCCGGAGCATGTCCTGGATGCATCAATTGTCGTAGGAGCAGACGACCGAGGAGCCTCGGGGATGAGTCCCCCTCCAAAGCACGGTTCTGGCTCGGTCGCCTAAACAAGACGTCCACTGATGGTGATGATGCACCAACCAATGGACCAATTGACAAAAACAGGGACTCCATACTGCGCACACCCGTCGGTCCTTTGACACCAATACGATGGGATAAAGGCATGTACAACGCGCAACATCGTTGGACGTCTTTTAGGCTAATCGGAGCTCACATGCTTTCAGGTCGCACTGTTGCAGAGCCCGGTCTTATGGACTCGATCTGGCTGCCCCTGACTGAATGGGACCATTGTCTGCTCAACAAGGGTGACAAACTCGAGGTAACGCTCAGACAATGGCACGCCTCTACACGCCCCGCCGTGCCCATGGAATATAGAAACGGGGCATGTGTAGGTCAGCGGTCGAAACCCACTGTCGGTTGCTTGCAAGACGACGCAGGCGATGGCCACTACGTGATGCAAAGTGGTCGACAGGTCAGGGTTTGCTCGGTGAGTAGATGGACGAAGACAGGTCCGTCTAGACCAGTCACTGACAACGACTGCCGTCTGTCACGGAACAGAGGCACAGTCAGCCCAGATTATCTGCACGGAACGCGTCGCCGAGGCGAATGGAACTCTGTCAACAGGAGTTCTGCGCCGTGAAGACAGTCGTAAGCAAAGGAAGGGTCGTGAAGCGGCCAGGACGACGAGCCGATGGCCACCCTTGGGAAGCGTTTTCCTCCGGTGTCAAAGCTCTGGAAGTAGCAAACGGAATAGTTCAAGTGACGCGGTTTTTCGAACGCTATCGAAAGAATAAACCATTGACTCTGACGGGCGTGCATAGACCGCCTAGCGAGTCCGGGTTAGTGCGACAAAATGATTTTTACTCTGTGGGTTGGGAACGACTCACACCGGGTACCGATGGCAGGACACAGCGGGTCAGGCAAAGACCGCACCTGCCGGGAATGACAAGGATTGATTGTCGATGGATTGACACCATCGTCAGCAGCCCGTCCCAGGGGGGATGGGCGGAAGTGGAGGTCGGTTTTGAACCATCGGGATGACCTTAAACAGATGTCAGCGGGGATTTTTTACCCTTGCTCGAAGTCAGTTTGGCCGGGGGGTCAAAACTGTCGAGCAACGAGGTTAAGACCTGTCCGTGCGACAGCATAGGTCACCGATGTTGTGAGAAACCGGTACGCGCTCACCACTGTGTATTGCAAATACATGCTGGTCAGCGAAATTGACGAAGAGAGTTTTGAAAATGCCTACGTGTTTAGGCTGGAAGGGTAAGTGATACGATTGTAACGCTATAGGCAAGCTGACAACTGCCTATTAAGCGACTAGGTCTGTTTGTTGAGTCACGGAGTTAACAAAACATGTCCGACTACTGAGTGTAGTTACGGTCTTTGAGCAGGGTTTTTATGAGTCTCAAGGAACTGTGTTGGACATGGTTGGTATTTCTCTGATGCCAACAAACAGTGGGTCTTGTTGATTTTAGAGGGTCGTGCGCCGGACGCACGATGGGCAAGTTGTGGGAACTTAGCTCATGTCGACTTCGGTCGACACCCTCGGAACAGTTGGTAACAGCTGTTGAGTAAATTTGGTGAGTTAGGTCTGTAGTCCGGTGACAGGTCATCCGTGTGAATTCGTAGATTCCTATGAACGCGCGCTTGCGGATCGATCGGTCACAACACTCGGAGTGCATCCAAAACTTATCAAGCGTTTTTTGGGCAAGGATGCCCAGCCTTGAGCGGTAACGTTCTTGGTTTTTCATGGAGTTAGAAAATGGGTATGTTCGTTAATACGAACGTGAGATCTTTGAACACTCAAAGGTCGCTCAACTATAGCACGAAAGCGTTGGATCGTTCGTTCCAACGGCTTGCAAGCGGCAAGCGTATCAATAGTGCTAAAGATGATGCGGCCGGGTTGTCAATATCTACACGATTTACAGCACAAATCCGTGGTCTAAATACGGCTGTCCGTAACACGAATGATGGCATATCGCTCGTGCAGACCGTAGAAGGTGCTTTACAAGAATCAATGGCCTTATTGCAGCGCATGCGTGAGCTGTCTGTGCAAGCGGCCAATGATATCAACACGACACAAGATCGACAATCGATCAACTTTGAGATCCAAAGTCTCATAAGGGAACTTGACCGAATCGCCGACACGACCCTCTTCAATGACAAGAAGGTGCTGAGTGGCGACTTCATGCAAGGTTATTTCCATGTCGGCGCAAAAGCCGATGATGTAGTCGAAGTTAATGTACGAGATGCTCATGCCAAGGCACTCGGTCGGTCAGCGATCAAGCAGACTGCCGTCGTCTCAACGCATGCATTGAGTAAAAACGGCGGCGACATCTTAATCAATTCAATTACAATTCGAACGACCTCCGCGGCAGATGACCAATTGTCGACCTCATTTGCAGCGGGCTCCGCAATTGCAAAAGCAGCGGCTATAAATGATGCCACGAACTACACAGGGGTATCGGCTCGTGTGTTAGCTACAGAGGCAAGAACCGACCTTGACATCGCGGGGGGGTCGCTCACGAATACCTCTTTTATCGAAATCAACGGCGTGACATTAACGACCTTCGATGTCGCAGTCGATGACGCAGATCATGAACTCAAAAATCAGATCAATGCGGTCGCAGATAGAACAGGCGTGCTCGCGAGTTACGACGAAAACTCCCGGCTCATTCTAACAGCTGGGGACGGGCGAAACATCGAAGTCAATGTCTCGGACGCTGCTGCTACAGCGGTCACTGGCTTGACATCCGGGGTTTCGACGGGATCGCTGGAGTTTTCGTCTGGCGAACAGTTCCGAGTGAGCGGTGGCCAGGTTGACTATCTTGGTTTGACCGGAGAGCAAATCGTCGGTGTTGACTCGCTGGCATCGGTCTCCACAGTCAATGTTCTAGACCGTGCCGGTGCCAATAATGCCATTACAATCGTGGACAGGGCACTCGAACAGCTATCCAAAGACAGGTCTGACTACGGTGCATTACTCAATCGATTGGAATCAACGGCGAATAACTTAGCCAATATTTCTGAAAATGCATCACAGGCGCGCAGCCGTATTGTCGATGCTGATTTCGCAGTCGAATCCGCCATGCTGGCACGAGGGCAAGTTTTGCAGCAGGCGGGTGTTTCCATTCTAGCGCAGGCAAACCAAAGCCCGCAGCTTGCAACGCAGTTGTTGGGTTAGGGGGTCTGATGAATAACTTAGCTAGACAACCGCAAAAAATGCTTCGGCCTGCGAAGGCACCCCGAAGGCGGGAAAAGCCCGGAGTCCCAACAGGGTGGCGAAAGCTGCATGAGATTGCAGTGACCTTAGATGCAAACCTTGTCCAAGCCTATGGCGATACGGAGTTAGGTGAATTCTTTGGGGTCGTCGCGCAAGCCGAGGCCGATTCAGCGGAGCGGGCGAGACGCCTGGTTCGTTCCGAGTCGAGGCCCAGACGGACCTTGCGACTCGGCCAAAAACAACGTGGTTCGATGCGCTCACGTCATACAGACCGATTGCATCGGATATTTAATGACCATGAAGGTCGACATTGGCGGCGCCAGCGTCGGGAAGACATGGATACAGCAAGGGAAGAAAACGATTACTGCTCGACGGGTGGTTCGGGAGCCGGTCCACCAAAGTGTAATCAAACGATTTCGTCTGCTGGTTATGCGGAGCAAGCAAATGCTCACCGCATGAAAAGTATCAGACTGACGAGGGGGTCTCCGCCAGAGCCGATTGCTAGCCTGACGACCGATGATAAGTCGTTACGTTGGAAGTACGGTTGCTGCGCAACGGAGTTTGTTTGCGACAGTGACTCAGTGAGCAAACCCGAAAATGAGAACCGAGAAACGAGAATTTTGAGACCGCGCATTCTGAGACCACCGAAGGTGTCAGTGGAAAAAGAGAGTGACCGATATGGACAGCTAAGATGTTGGACTGAATCAGCCATTCTCTACATCCAGAGGGATGATGAAACACAGCGTGTCGCGGTCAATTTAAACAGACGTACATCCAGTGAGTCAGGCGACGCCAGACCGCGGATGCAGATGATAAGGCCTAAGGTGCCTCGCAGAGCAACCCAAAAGGTTGTGAGACGCCTTAATCCAGGATCCAAGGGTGTTGCCAAGACGATGGTGACACGCGGTCCTGCAATTAGAACTGCCCGTGATGGGCCACCAACGGTGGAGGTAGATTCATGAATCGAACATGCATCGAAAACATATCGATGCCCACCGTTCACGGTGGTGTGAATGGGACTTTAATTGTTGGCGGTTACTTCGCCGCTGAACCTTATCTAAACGAATCATTGAAGAAATGGTGGTCAGGGTTGACCGCTATTAATTTCAAGGAGTGAATAATTATGGGACTTTTTGTAAACACTAATACTGCTTCATTAAATGCTAGACGCCACTTGAATGGCTCAACTCGTGGACTCGAAAGACAGTTCGAACGGCTGTCATCGGGTATGCGAATTAATTCAGCTCGAGGTGACGCCGCCGGTATGGCTATCGCAACACGATTCACATCCCAAATCAGAGGTTTGAATCAAGCGGTTCGGAACACCAATGATGGTATTTCTTTGGCGCAGACCGTTGAAGGCGCGCTAGATGAAACCGGCGCAATCTTGCAGCGTATGCGTGAACTGTCCATCCAAGCAGCGAGTGACACCAACACGCTGTCGGACCGTGAAGCCATTCAACTGGAAGTAACGAATCTCATCGAAGAGATAAACCGCATCGCCCAAACGACGCGTTTTAATGACCAGAAAGTGCTCAATGGAGAATTCGCAGGATCGAAGTTTCATATCGGCTACAAATCGAATGATACGATTTCCATTAAAACTATGGACGCTCGAGCGAACATCCTTGGACGTCAAGCGCGCTACGATGGTGGTACCATGAATGCCGAGGCATTCGACAATGGTGACCTGGTCTTAAACTCGACAACCATTCGTGGCACCGTCGCCAGTGATGATACTGTGAGTACATCGCTTGCTGCAGGGTCTGCAATCGCAAAGGCTGCCGCAATAAACGATATGTCCATTTACACTGGTGTGACTGCCACCGTTGGCAAAACGGAATTTGTCGCGGACCTCAATCCGCTCAGTGCCGTTACTTTGGACAGCACAAACTATATGATCATCAACGGTGCGGTCATCTCCGGTTTCCGCGTTGAAGATGATGATGCAAACAATGCACTGATCGATACGATTAACTCTTTCTCTAACGAAACGGGTGTGATCGCTCGACTGGATGAAAACCTTCAGCTGACACTTGAAGCTGAAGATGGTCGTAACATTGAGCTGACAGTGAATGGTCTCGCGACAAACCTCGGTTTTGCTGCAGGCAACCAGGTTCAGGCTGGTACGGTCACCTTACAGTCAGAAGAGGCTATCTTCATGACTCAGACTGACGCTGGTGTCGAAAAGTTGGGCCTAGGTGCCGACCCGGCTGGTGGTGATACACTACTCGGAACCAACAGTGACTTCGCTGTCGACACCATTGATGTGACAAGTCGGGAGGGTGCGAATGTCGCCCTCCAAATTCTCGACGTTGCTATCGCTCAGGTGTCGGACATTCGGAGTGACCTTGGTGCGGTTCAGAACCGTCTTCAATCTACGGTCAACAATCTCAGTGCGACACAAGAAAACGTCTCTGCAGCAAGAAGCCGTATTCAAGATGCGGACTTTGCAACCGAGACAGCATCGATGGCTCGAAATCAGATCTTGCAAAATGCAGGTATCTCAATTCTTGCCCAAGCGAACCAAGCACCGAACAACGTTCTTCAGTTGCTCGGTTAATAAATAAGGTATCTCGTCTTTCAGCATCGATCCGAATCGCGGCGGGTCGCTGAGTGACGAGGCACCTCAACTAAGGTAGTCGGTCTCACGCGCTAGAGTGGGTGACCAAGACTGCAAAAAAAATAGGGGGATCCGAGATAATTGCGCATATTATCTCGGGTCCTTCGACCTCTTTTGGCTCTTCAGCCCCCCCTCCCGACAACCTATCATTAATTTTTTAAATTCTGCGCGTATCGCAGACGCATGAAGCCAGATAAACCGCCCATATGAAAACCGCAAACGCCTGTAATTAAACAAAAAACAAAAAAACTTCGAAAAAATATCATTTTTTTTTCAAGTTTTGTCGGGGATGTCCGATGTCGTGGGTGGAGGCAAGCAACTGTTTCCAAACATACTTCAAACCATTGGCCCTAACATGGGCTTGATTGGAGGTTAGGTTGTTTCGCTGGACGGACGCAGGGGTAGTGTCGGCAGTTAGTGTCTAAACAACGGTACGGTAGAAAAACTACATAGGCCGACGAAAGTCGGCACCCAAGCGATTCCTTAGGGGTAAGGATTCGTTAATAACGCTCCCCGAACTGGCAGAGGGTCTGCCTTTGGGGGTTGAAAACACCATGGGTGGTGTTTTCGGGAATGGCTAAGGAAAGCTATTCCGCATTTGTTTCAAGGAGCGAACAAAATGGGTCTATACGTTAATACAAATATCGCGTCGCTTAACGCGAAGCGAAACGTGAACGGTGCTAATCGTTCACTCGGGCGTTCTTTTGAGCGTCTTTCTTCTGGTCTTCGGATCAACTCTGCTAAAGATGATGCTGCTGGTTTGGGTATCTCAGACCGCATGACCGCTCAGGTCAGAGGCATTAATCAGGCTATCCGTAATACAAACGACGGTATCTCGTTGGCACAAACCGCTGAAGGTGGCTTGGCTGAGAGTACGTCGCTTCTACAGCGTATCCGTGAGCTGTCTGTTCAGTCAGCGAATGATACAAACACCGAAACTGATCGAACGTCACTGCAACAAGAAGTTGATGCGCTTGTGACAGAACTGGATCGGATTGCTGAAAAAACAACATTCAACAACCAGACAGTTCTAGACGGTTCATTCATCGGCGCCAAGTTTCATATTGGCGCTAACGCGGATGATACCATCACAGTGTCGATCAAAGATGCACGTGCTTCGAGCCTTGGACGCCAAGTTCGCGAGTCGAGTACAACAGACATCACGGTGGCTGCAGCAGCGGATGCGCTCCAACAAAATGACATTGTTTTCAACGGTGTCACTATTCGAGCGACAAATGCAGCTGACGATGCCTTATCAACAACACTCAATGCTGCATCTGCACTTGCAAAGGCGGCTGCGATCAATGATGCGACCGAGTTCTCGGGCGTTCGGGCAATCGTAGACGACACGATCGTCGTGGGTACTGCTGATATCGGTGCCGTCACGCTAGATTCAACCACCAACCTTACTATCAACGGCGCAATGATTACCGGTTTCCGGGTCGAAGCCAACGATGCAACAGATACGCTCGTCAATGCCATTAATGCGGCGACGGATGATACTGGTGTTGTCGCGAGCTTAAACCAGGACAATCGATTGGAGTTGACCGCTGAAGATGGTCGAAACATCGAAGTCACCATGGCGGGGGCTGCAATCGGTGGTCTGGGTGGTGGAGCTGGTACGTTTGTGACCGGTGGTCGTATCACTCTCCAATCGGAGGAGCAATTCAGCCTGACAGGAAATGTCGGTGGGGCAACAAAACTTGGTTTTGCTGCAGCCCAACAACTCTTCGGGGTGAATGCAAACAACGCTGTTGGCACGATAGACGTGACGACAAGAGAAGGCGCAAACCGAGCAATCGATATCGCCGATGTTGCGATCAAGCAAGTGTCGGGTATTCGAGCCGAGTTGGGTGCCACTCAAAATCGTCTTGAATCAACGGTCAACAACCTCTCTGTTGCTGCCGAAAATGTAACGGCTGCTCGAAGTCGAATTCGAGACGCTGACTTCGCCGTTGAAACGGCTGATTTCTCACGGAATCAGATCATTCAGCAGGCTGGTATTTCGGTTTTGGCACAGGCCAATCAGCAACCTCAGATCGCTCTGGCGTTGCTTGCTTAGGAAGACGATCGAGGAGACCAGTACACCAATTAGGTGATGGCATCCACAGATCGAGAGAGGTGATAATATGGCCATTAATGTTTATCAGGCGTATGCGGGTCAACCGATCCGTCCGTCATCGGTCGGAGAGTCACCCGGACGCCGCGGTCAATCGCAAGAGACAACCGCTGCCGTAAGTAAAGTAGAAGCACCAAAAGGAGAGCAAGTTGCTCAAACCCTTGGAACCCCAGGTCCGGAGAGTGGACTTGAGGCGGTTGCAATGTCGTCAGTCGATCCAGCTCTCGTGACGCGAGAGGTAGAACAGGCAAACGCCATTGCTGAGTCAGTCCTTAGAGCTAAGAATCGATCCGTTCATTTTGGATTTGATTCCGGTTCTGGGCGAGTGACCATGACCATCACTGAGGAAAGAAATGGAAAAGAGGTGACCCGTCAAATACCTCCCATGGAATTCTTGGAAATGGTAGACCGCCTGAAGGGTTATAGCGAGGACGGCGATTTGCCAAAAGGTACCCTACTCAACTTAGACGGTTAAGTCCTTAATCCTCCGCTGTCCAGCTGGATAGCGGAGGATTATTCTCAACGTCTGCAAGATTCAGATCCTGGTCAGTCGGCGTCACAGACTCAACTGAGCAATCTCGAGATCGCAACCAATTCCCTGCTGGCAATTGAGGTGTATTGCGCAATCGGATTGCGCGCCCACTCATTTTTTTACAGATATTTAAAAAAACAGTCTTACTAAAAGATTTTTTTCTAAATAGCTGTATTTGTTGAATATAAACTCAAAAAATCAACAAAAAGAGTTTAAAAAAACAGCCCCAGCACAATAAAAAATACACTATTCCTTTATTTTTCTCTCAAGTATGTAGTTTTCCGTCCGATGTCGTAGGTGACGCGCCGGAATTACCGGCACGGACTTTAAGACTGTTCGTTTAGGACGGACTGATGAAAGGAGGTGCTTCATCCCGAGTAATATGGCCTAGGGGTAGGTTTATATGCGACGAGATGAACGACAAAATGACTTTTGGGGCCGATGGGTAGTCGGCGAAACATTTTAATGATTTAGGATCAACCAAGATGGTGATCCAATCGACCAATCCAGCAACTTGGTGATGCGCAAAGATGGGTCTGCGTACAAGTTCGAACTCAGTCAATTTCTGGCTGTGGACGTGAGTGGCTACGGATAGCTACTTAGCTGACGATTCATGGAGTGAATAAAGATGGGTCTTTACGTTAATACTAACGTCGCGTCTATTAATGCGCGTCGTAATATGAATGAAACTACGCGCTCTTTGGGACAATCCTTTCAGCGATTGTCTTCTGGTCTTCGGATCAACAGCGCTAAAGATGATGCTGCAGGGCTTGCCATTTCGGAGCGCTTCAGTACACAAATCCGTGGTCTCAACCAAGCCATTCGAAATACAAACGACGGCGTTTCGCTCGCACAAACCGCGGAAGGTGGTTTGCAAGAGAGCGGTGCAATTCTGCAAAGAATGCGCGAGCTGTCCGTTCAATCGGCCAATGATACCAACACAGATGCAGACAGAGAGTCTATCCAGGAAGAAGTTACTGCTCTGGTAGACGAGCTTGACCGCATTGCGACAAAGACGACATTCAATAATCAGACATTGCTCGACGGCAGCTTCACCGGTGCGAAATTTCACATTGGTGCAAACTTCCGAGAAAATTTGTCGATTTCTGTCAAAGATGCTCGATCAACGTCTCTTGGTCGTCAGGCCAAGTACGAAAGTTCAACCGACATTACAGTGGGTGGAGCTGGAGATGCACTGTCCGATGGAGACGTTGTCATTAGAGGTGTTACAGTCCGTTCGACTGTAGCCGCTGATGACTCTTTGTCGACGACACTTAACGCAGCATCCGCAATTTCAAAAGCGGCTGCGATTAATGATTCGTCTGAATTCACCGGTGTTACCGCCATCGTGGAGAAGACAGAGATTGTTGCTGAATCAGACATCACCGCTGTGACGATGGACTCAACAAACAACATCTCCATAAATGGGACTGTTCTGACGGGCTTTGCTGTTCAGGACAACGACGCTGATGACACATTGGTCAACCAAATCAATGCTGTCAGTGACGAGACAGGTGTTGTTGCCAGTCTCGACGTAGACAACAGGATGGTTTTGACCGCAGAAGATGGACGCAACATCGAGCTGACCGTGTCTGGAAATGGTTCGCGAGTGGGTCTTGGTGCTGCAGGAACAACTGTTACTGGTGGTCGATTGACACTTCAATCGGAGCAACAATTCGATCTCACTGGAGCGGCGATCAGTAAGCTCGGTGATGTCGGTGGTGCTGGAGCGTCTTTGTTCGGTGTAAACGACGAGTTCTCGGTGAGTAATCTCGACGTGACATCACGAGAAGGTGCTAATGATGCGATATCGACACTCGATATTGCAATCAGTCAAGTGTCGTCGTTCCGAAGTGAGCTGGGTGCGGTTCAAAACCGACTCGCATCGACCGTCAGAAACTTAGAGGTTAGTTCTGAGAACTTGAGTGCGTCCCGAAGCCGAATCCAAGATGCGGATTTTGCCTCAGAGACAGCGGTGTTCTCGAAGAACAAGATTGTGCAGCAGGCTGGTGTCAGTGTCTTGGCACAGGCGAACCAGCAGCCAAACATCGCTCTGTCCTTGTTAGGCTAGCAGCATAATGGGTTCCTATAGAGGGCTCCATCCTCAATAGGAACCCATCGTGATGATTGGTTTGCCAAATCAGGACGCGAGTTTTGGCTGGCCTGTTAAAACTCGATCAGTCGGTGACTCTTCACTTGGAGCACAAACTGCGGAGCAGCAGCATGGGTTTCTACCCTGCGGCCGCGCGCAGCGAACCTCTTCAGGAGATGTCGCTGGCTTGCTTGGCGAATGAGTAATGAAGTGTGCCCTCCTCATACTTCGTTACCAGGAGGAAACCAGGCCGGGGTGCATACGCCATCCAGGCCCAGCGTTCCCTTCAGTCGAGACGTCGCTCCGCGCGGCTATGTCAGTCTAGTGTGGCGCTAAGACTGACGATTGGGTCCGTGAGAGTCACTTATTGGTGGCCTTCCGCCCTGGCTGAAAAGTAGTGGTCGCATTCGAGCACTATGCGAATATTATGGACTAAGGAGCGGTCCAAATAAAACGACTACGTGACGCCCGAGCGGGGGGTGCGTAGACTTGGTAAACTGATCGTCGCAATTGGCGGAACGGGGTTTCCCCGTTCCGCCACCTTTTTACGCGAAAAATGGCACAATGTGTGCATGTGTAGATCGGTGAAAAATGACTTATTTAGCGAAAGCGAATCATGGTCATTGAAGATTTAGGAGGGTTGAAAAATGGGAATTGCAGTTGGCGGCCTCGCCAGTGGAATTGATTCCGATAGCATTATTGCGCAGCTCATGGCGCTGGAAGAGCAGCGCATATTCCAGATTCAAAGACGAATCGCTTTAGAAGAACAAAAGAAAGCGGCCTATGATGACCTGACTGGCCGATTAGACGGGCTCAAGAGAGCAGCGTCGAAATTCAGTGATGATAATATTTTTGGGGAGCTTCAAGTTAATTCAAGCAATACGGCTGTCCTCTCGGCCAGAAGTCGTTCCGGCGACGTTGAGCCTGGTACGTATGCGGTCAAAGTAAAGCAGATCGCGACGTCGCACCGTATTGCAGCTCAAGGTTTCGTCGACAAAACCGGGACGGGCGTTGCCGCTGAAGATGGGGTGTTCGCCTTCAAACTCGGCACGACAGGCAGCGAGGTCGAGCTGGATGTCGGACCATCAACATCACTTCAAAGTTTTGCCAATGCGATAAATGATGCCAAAAAAGGTGTGACAGCAACCATTGTAGACGATGGCACGAGTACGAATTCCCAACGCCTTGTTCTGACAGCGACCAAAGAGGGTGAAGCCGGTACAATCATCATCACCCAAAACGATACCACCCTCGATTTCGGCAATACACAGATCGAAGAAGCCGTTGCCGATAAAGATAACGCGGGCGATTACGAAGGTTCTGTGACCTCCGCTGGTACGTATACAGGCACAGCAAACACCAGCTTCATCGTGGAGGTGATCACAGAGGGATTAGCCGATGGAACCGCCAAATATCGGTTATCAACCGACGGTGGTTTGACGTTTGACGACAATGGTGGACTTGGGTTTGACGTGACAAGTGGAGGCCCTATCGCCTTGGCAGATGGCGTGACCATAAATTTTGAAGACGATGGCACACTCAGGGAAGGCGATACGTTCACGATAGACGTGTTCAATCCTGAATTAAGAACACCGCAAGATTCCATCATTGAAGTCAATGGAATCACTGTGAGAAAAAACTCCAACGTGGTGAATGATGTCTTTGAGGGGCTGACATTTGACCTTGCGTCAGCCTCCCCGAATGAAACCGTCAATATAACTGTTGAAAAGGATTCCGGTAGCGTTGAGGAAACGCTCACCGCGTTTATCGGTGCCTACAATGGTGTTGTCGGTTTTCTCCGACAACATTTTGCTTTTGATCCGTCTAAAGGCGGCCTAGCACCACCCCTCAATGGCGATTCAGCGGCGCGTCAAGTCGACCGTGACATAAAGCGAATTATCTCTGCTCGTATGGATGGCCTCGGAAGCTCTGAAGTGAGCTCACTTTCTGAGCTAGGCATAGACTCGAACGAGAAAACGGGGATTGTTAGCTTTAATCCGATGAAGCTCAGTACGTTGATGAGGGACGACCCCACGGCCGTCGAACGGGTCTTGACTCGATTTGGCGAGCGAATGTCTGGCGACTTCAAGTTCACCAAGAGAACTTCGTCAACAAAGCCTGGCACCTACGATGTGAACGTCACTCAGGCACGAACCCGCGCGCAACTGACAGCTGCAGCACCCGCGGAGGTGCTGGCTGCCGATGAAGAGATCTCGTTGACCTTCAATCGCCGTGCACAAACCGATGGTAACCCCTTCGAATTCAGTGTCTCATTGCTCGCCGGGGACACCCCAGAACAGCAAATCACCAAGTTCAATGACCGTTTCGAGCAAAGTTCTCTCGACATGACGGCATTTCTGGATGCAACAGGTGCGATTACTTTCCGCAGCACAGAGTACGGTGACGACTACAAGATAGCGGTGCAATCTAACCTTGCTGCAGCCGCCGGCACAAGCCGAATTGGAAACGCAGAACAAGAAGCGATTGGAACCGATCTTGAAGGATTGATCGGGGGTGTACCAGCGACCATAGTTGAAGGTAACCGGCTCAAGGGTGGAATGGGGTTTAGCGTCGAGGGGATCGAGGTCACAATCCCCGATGATACATCCGGCCCAATGGGTAAAGTCCGGATTGTGGATGGTCTTGCCGAGAAATTCCCGGGCATCATCAATGGGTTGATCGGTTTTCGTGGAGTTCTCAAGAGCCGGGCAGAAGGTGTCACGACCCGGATCGAAAGCCTAGAAGGTGAAATTCTTAAACAGCAGCGCCGAATGTCAATGCAAGAGGAACGGTTGCGCCGACAATTTACCAATATGGAAGTGACCATGGGTAAATTAGACGCATTGGGCAGCTATATAACCCAGCAGATGGAAGCCATCAGCGGGAGTACGAAGAAGAAGTAGAACGGCCTACTTTGAACTAAACATTACCCCGATCCGCGGCGGGTACCGCTTTTGGTACCAACCAGTGCTTTACGGTACGCATCTAGACCAATTTGGCCCTTGCTCATATCCGTCAACTTGTTGACTAAATCCCCGCGAATATTCATAAGTTCCGACGCCAACTGTTTCCGTATTCGCTCCACATCACGCAAAACGCGTTTAAGTTCTTGCTCTTCTGATTGAGAAAGTTTCTTGAGCTCAGCGGGCGCGGGAAGACGCGCGAGAATGGCATCGAACTCCTCGCTGAAATGTAAAAAGTCCGCCGGTGTACCCGAGCGGACTTCTTTTAAAACACGCCTGCATTCATCACCAAGCGTCTTTAACTCTTCGATGTGAGCTCTGCTCAACTCTTGCCTGACCCTCCAGAGGGCGGCCGTTGGATACTTGCCCGAGAACCACCTGTCGGCGCCCGATTCTTAGTCGGGTCATTCGGCAAGCTGGTCAAGGCTTCGTTCCAGCCCTCGCGCAAGGTTTTCAATAATTTGACCACTTCGTCAAGTGGTTCGGTCTTCAGATCAAGATTTGCTTCTGTCAAGCGCTCGAGCATGTAGAGGTACAATTGCTCTAAACGTTCACACAATTCAGGGGCCATTGAGAAATCGAGGCTGCTCATCAATTCGCTGACGATCGCTTGGACTTTACCGATGTAAGTCCCCTTCCCGGCATAGTCTTTCTCATCTATCTTTTTCTTCGCAATCAGAGCAAATCGAATTGCGCCATCGTAGAGCATAAGCATGATCTGAGCGGGCGATGCCGTCTGAATCTTAACAGCACGATAACGCTGAAAGCTGCTCTGTCCGTAGCCGTTTTTCGCGTACATTTGCTCTCCCTCGAAACCAAATAAAGCCGGGTGCTGCTCGGCATAAACCAAACAGACGTCAGGCGTTACGCCCGTCCCCTATAAATTCATCGTCCTCTTCAGAGAGAACTTTAATCAAAAATAACGAAAAAACCGGAATCATGATCAAGCGCCATTATCAGGCGACTGTCCGGCCCGTACGTTCCACTTACATAGAGCACCAAATATTGTCCATTTTTTGCCCTAAAGATCCCATTTCATGACCGCACGTCTATACGGTTTTGGTTTTCGAGCTTTGCGTTTTAGATCGCGAGACAACCGATCTCGTTCACGTTTGAGCTGCTTTTGATTTATGGGTTTTAAAATCGTCACCACCGATTTAGATGCAACCTGCCCTTTTTCTAACTTTGCCACATCCCCGACCATGATCGCGAGGGCTCTCAATTCTTCACGCTTTTCGTCGGTGGTGCTTTTAGAGAGACCGTCTTCTAAGATCTCACCCACGATCGTCTCACCACGAACATGGCTTACTCGAACTGCACCGACTCTAAGCATTACTGCATCGAGACCCGGGAAAACCTGCCCACCGGGCATACGCACGGGAGGGTCGGCCGGCTTGGTCGGTGAAGCGGACCGGTCGGTGGAAAAGCCTGCTGGCCGACCCACATCCGTATCGTCAAGTCGTCCGGCCGGTTGTAATCTAAATTTTGAACCGCGGCGGATTTGACGTCGAGAGATTGACTCAGATCTTTGAACGACAAAACGAGAATCTGAGTTTATCTCCGAAAATGGGTTAAAAGCAGGCTGTTCGAAATACGATGCACCAAATTGATGCGGCTGACCGTTCATCCTAAAAATGCCTAAGACATCGCCAACCGACGGTTTTTTTCTGCCCTCAGCCGTTTTCAAGTAGACAATTCGAGGTGTGTGAACACGCCGACCATCCATTTCAAGGGGTCTATAAACACCGACGACCATAAGTGGGTCGAGTTCTGTCTTCGCGGAGGCTGCCGCCACACCCAAGGTAAAGACCGTGACTAGAAAAGCCGTTATGGGTTTCATTCTTGGCTCCTGTAACTTGAGGTGCTGCTCAAGGGAACGCTCGGCCGTCCCCTCAGGGATAGCAGTGCCCGGGCCAAAAGTCGTTCGTACAAGTCGATCAATCTCAGCTGCCGAACGACGCTTGTAATGTGGCGTGAATTATCGCTATCCGGAAAATCGACGGTCGAGGCTTCGATGAATAAATTGACCTGACTGTACTTTGATTTATCGGATAATAACTTCTTCACCAGATTCATGATGAACGTTCGCCCCTGTTCCCGAGGATGAAAGGTCTGATCATCGTACTCGAAGAAAATCCCGTCACGTCCATCAACAAGATCACCCCGCAAAAATATTTCAGGGTGAGATGGTCTGGGCTCGCCGAGTAAGCGTAGAATTCGAACCGTATCTTCGTAGAGGTGAGATTGACCTCCTTGCGTCTCACCATCTCGCAGTTCGAAAACACGGACGACTCGCCTCAAGGTTCGCATATCTCGAACCCGATGCCTGATGCTATGAATGATGCGCCGGGCAATTCTTACAAGAGCGTCGTCAAGCTGCTTAGGATTGACTTTCCTGCGGTAAATACGGCCTGTTTGATCGAGTAAAGTAATCTGAGCAAGGCCCTGCGACGTCCTCCAGCCGAGCGCAAACTGCAGCGATGAATCCGTTTCCATGCGCTTCGTAATCGCTCTCAAATCAGAAAGAGCTGGAGATAATCCGTCATAAAGAATACCCGCATTCCCCAGTCCAGACGGGCTTAGGAGTCGCACCACCCCATCCAGAGACCGCGTGTTGAAGAGACGAATTCGGTCGTTATCGCGTCGCACTACTTGGAAACGACCGCCCACTTCATACGCAAACGCTCTGAAGCTTCCGGTTTTGATAGGCGTCGAGGCAACGTCCTCGACGGAATTAATTAACTGCTGAAGTCTGTCATGAACGGCGCGCTGAGTACGACCATCAGGCACCAACACGGTCAGTGGCGCATCTTGCAATGACTCAGGCGTTCGGTCATGAAAGACGTATTTCATGGCGAGACGAACCGCATCTCTGCCCCTCGAACGCCGGCACTGAACCTGATCCCAACTATCTCGAGTAATCACCGAGACATCCCGGACTCGACTATTTCTATCACGTCCGTAGTTGAGTATATCCCAGTTGCTCGGCAGATACTGCCGACGGTCTCTCTCCATTTGTTGCTCATCGGTGCGTTTTTGCTCAAAATTCGCCAATAAGATTGCCCGTTCAATTCGACGTGGCTTGGAAAAACGCAAGGAGGGCAAGGTCAGCGGGTCAACAACTTTAATCGCCGTCTCAACTTCTTTGAGAGCGTCCTTTAAAAGGGCTGTTCCAACGAGAGAATCGGAGCTCACCATCTTGACCTCGGTGCGATTTCTCGTCACTACATTGACGGCAGCCCAAGTTAAAACAGCTGACAAAGAATCTGCCGAAAATACCGGTTCGGCCCCCTCGACAGGCCTTCGGCCCGCCAATTCTTTATGAACGCCCCAACGCCGCCTTGCTTCGGGATTCGCGTCGTCGAAAACGAAAAATGTTTCGAGCATCGGGTTTTCGTGGAGAAGATACGTATACCGCGGCGGAACCTGGCCGCCGTTACGGCCGAAGCAGGCGACGAGTCGGCGGCCAAGAAGTGCGACCTCTTCATCATCAAACCGTCCAGGGGTACTCGCTGCAAGCTCCGCCAGTTCCCGATACATCCCGAGAATTTGCTCCCGAAACAATTTGTCGAGGATGTCTGAGTCAGACCGATTGTTCCGCTGGAAGCGTTCTGCGTCCTGCAAGACCTCCCTCTGCCAACCCCATCTGACGATGTACCCTGACATGTCCCGCAGTTTCTTGATAAAGGCTCGGCGTCCACGGGTAGATCGGCGGCTTACAAGTGCTGACTTGAGTATGAAAAGACGCCGAAGTAAATCGAGCCTCTGCCAACCACCATGATGACCCAAGGCAACAGATGC
The DNA here is from genome assembly GCA_036337435.1 of Myxococcota bacterium. Taxonomy (GTDB): domain Bacteria; phylum Myxococcota_A; class Bradymonadia; order UBA7976; family UBA1532; genus UBA1532. The sequence continues at coordinate 33,097 of JAYZEG010000028.1, read as the reverse complement.
TGCATCAAACAAGAGAATGTAGGGATCGATAAAGTGAACCGCTTCAGAGCCCTTAAAGATCCGACTCTTCATATGATCACATAGCAATGACGATGCATTCGCACCGTTAAGCAATAAAACAAGTTCAAGAATCGTGCAGAGGGGGGAGACTGGGTGGTGATTCAATACACCCAGCATTGCCCTGCGACGAACTCGAACCTTGGGCAGTTCAACAAAACCGAGGTCGACAAAGGAAATCGCTTCGTCGAAGTCCATCCGTGCAGCCAACCGTGCAGTTTTTTCGTGTTTGTCCGAATCGCTACCAGGTGTTGTGCACCAGAAAACAGGAATTTCACCCGCAAGGAAAATCGCGTTTCGATAGAATCGTTCGAGTAAGAGCATACCGATCGCTCTTTCCCCACGTAGATTGCCGAAATCCCCCTCCTTAGACCAGGCTGGGTCGATGAGCTCAAACCCTAAATTGAGACCTTGCTGCGAACTCCACGCAATAATTTCTTCCAATTTTCGGGTCAGCTGCCGCCTGAGTGGCTCGCCCATGCCCCTCAGGTCCGCGACCAAGAAGAGGGTTACCGTGTCACCCGGCCGCTGTGCGAGTGTGCCAATGTCAGTTACAGCGAAGATACTCCTGATGACGGGTCGAAACTCAGTTGCCGGGGAACGCACTGAATTACGGCGAGTGACCGACATTAAGGCACTCTGAATGGTTTCATTAAACTCAAATTGACTCACACCATGGGATGTGAGGCGACCAGATGAAACATAGCCCGGAAGGTCGGGTTCATTGACATGCAGTAAATAGGGCACCAGCGCAAATGCTGTCCTCGCTCGGTCATCCAAGGACTCAAACAAACGTGCAAGACGAGTCCGATTAAACCGAATAAACCGACCAATTCGCCGCCCGAGTTGTGCGATCCCTCGTGTTTGGTTCTCTGAAAGCGCATCGACGGCGCGATCAATTCCACGAAAGAACGGTTCGGCAGCAGGCCAACCATCGATAAGTTGCTCTGTCCCGGGCAAAACCGCGCTCGCGCGCGGAGTTCCCGACTTTGTCTCCGATGAGTCCACCATCAACTCAGGGAAATGGCCTTAGGCCGCTTTCCGTCGACAGGAACAGGGGCTGGATTGGCCTGTTTTTCTTTAAGTACAGAAAACTTCACCGAGTAATTGGAATTGGTCAGAACATGCTGCATTCCCGTTCGATTACCCATGTTAAAAATTAACGGAGCAAGCAGGTTTGCAGTCATATCTTGAGGGTTTTCAGGAATTGTCATGATTACTGAAACGACCAAATCATCTTCATTGATGGGGTTGAGCATAGACAGCTCGCTGCGCCTGACCTTGATTTGGTAATTGCTATAGAAAAACAAGGGATCCGTTATGATGAAGGCTAAAGACCCTTCTTCCACACTCTGCAGCCATTTAAATGGACTATCCTCCGTATGGTCGATAACAACGAATTCCTTGTATTTAGCGAAGCCCAACAATCCCATTGGGAATGTAAAGACTTGGTCGGGTGACACCTCTATCGTGCCGAATCGTGAGGTTTCAATCTTCATCGGATTCACCTCCCTCCGGCGTCTTGGGATTTGAAAACAACCCGCTAATGGAATCGAGGATATTTACATTCGTATCGGCCGCGCCGACGTTTGCACGATGGATTCTCTCGTAGAGTTCCTCTCTGCAGACGTAGACTTCTCGCGGTGCAATAATTCCGAGTCGAACCTGCTTGCCTTTCACTTCTTTGACAACAACTTTAATGTCATCGCCAATACAAACAGATTCACCGACTTTTCTGGTGAGCGTGAGCACTTAAACCTCCTGGTTATCTGGGCAGACGCCGTTAATTAAAACGTCGTTTGCCCGCCTCCTGGCGTCATCTCCGAGCGCTGTAAACATCAAGCGCCTCGGAAAGCGCGATTAATTTTCTAAAGGTAGTCTAACAGGGATGTCCCCTTCATCAAGCGACTACTGGTTGCGATTGTAGCTTGTAATGCATTTTCCACAACTTTCAGTTCACTGACTGCTGATGTGAAGTCCACATCTTTAAGCTGTGCCATTCCCGCTCTGAGTTCAGTGTCCTTATATGCAAGAATGGTTTTGGATGCTTCCACCCGAGACAATTGCAGGCCGATGAAGCGGCGCGCTTCAATTCCCTGCTCAATAGAGGACTCGAGGCGCTCCAATTCATTTTGCATATCCACCTCGATACCAAGGCGAACAGCGGTCTCAAGCTGATTAATGTTGTCGAATACGTCGACCGTTGCGGCGGTTCCATCGCCAAAGGCACTACCACCAGGGATGGTGGCCTTGACTAAAGATGAATCCCCAACTGCGATACTCGTCGTGTTGGTATCACCCACAAAGTTGAACGCATTGTCGTATGGGGGAGCAGACATTGCATACCCGCCGAAAATATATCGATTTTCAGTCCTGGTATTCGCAAGGGTCATCATGTGCTCTTTGAGCGTCGCGATCTCTTCTGCAAGGTTGTTCCGATCGCTCGGAGTCATCGATGAATTCAAACCGCGAATTGCAATTTCTTTGAGTCGAAAAAGCGTATTTGATGATTCACCAATGGTATGGTCAGCGACGGTTAACAAGCGGTGCGCCGCCTCCACATTCTTTTGGTATTGCTCTATTCGGCTGTACTCAGTCTGCAGGACAGACACCTTTTTTGCCGCGATAGAATCGTCTGACGGACGATTGACTCGAATACCGCTCGACAACTGCTCTGTCAGCTTGATTTGGCGAACCCGCTGTTTGCCGATGCGGAGCTGAGACAGCACAAATCGTTGTTTTTCAGTCACTCTCATTTCGACGTCTCCACTAACGTATCAGCTGCATAATTTCGTCCATCATTCGATTGACGGTATCCATCACGCGCGCACTGGCTTCAAAGTGTTTTTGAAATCGACTTAAATCGACCATTTCATCATCAATACTCACTCCCTCAATGGACTCCCGAAGTGAATCAGACTGTTCAAACCGAGTTTGGTGAAACTCAGAAAGTTGTTCGCTTCGATTGACTCCAGCCCCAACAGACCTAATGACTTCACTGTAAAAGTGATTGAAGGTGACGTTGGTCAGCACGGCATGAGAGGCCGTCTGAAGGTCTGCAAGTGCAAGCAAATTCCGATTGTCACCCGGTAGAGCAGCCGGGTCAACGGCCGCAGCAATCAGCCCTGGGTCCGCTTCAATGACTTGGTTAACACTCATCGATAGACCGGCCCCAGCGACCACCCCAATTGGGTCAAATAGATCTCGACCACCCAGTCCATCCAGTCCGACACCCGCCTGATGAACCGCGTTCACTTCTGCAACAAAGGTAAACGCAAGCTGGTCCATCTCCCCCATATGCGTTGGGATTACGGTATCTCGTAAATTGAGTAAGCCGCCGATCTCGCCCGTTTGAATCGAATTGGTAATCTCGGTTGTCACGCCACTCAATGACGTATGTTCGATGGCCAGTAACCCGGCATTGGCCGGATCGGGGATCGTGCTGAGAACTGCGCGATTGTTTCCTTGAACCAAGCTGAAGCCATTGGCGAGGTCAATTTGAGCACCGCCATCCTTGTGAATGAGGACCCGAACATCGGCTAACTCGGCAATTTCTTTGACTGCGATGTCTCGCTGGTCACGAAAGTCATTGGCTGTTAAACCGACCGCCTCAATCGTGCCAATACGTGAATTAGTCGCCGCGATGATTTCGGCAAGCTCGTTTATCCGCTCAACATTGGCCTGAAGCGTGCGATCAGCATCCTCTCTGACCGAGTGCGCTTGCTGAGAAAACTCGTTGAACGAACGGGCAATGTTCTCGGCAGATAGCATGAACATCTGCCGATTGCCGAAACGATGAGGCTCCTGGCTTAAATCTCTCGCCGCATTAAAAAACTCGTCTATTGCTGGTCCAATCGTATTCGATGCTTGGTCATCGAATAGACGTTCGAACAACTTGAGTCCCTGACTTTGCTCCTGAAAGAATCCACGCTCCATACGATCCCTAAGGAGTTGTCGCTCAAGAAACGTACTATGCGCGCGTTGGATATTCTGGACGGTCGCCCCCTGGCCTGCTTGGCTAATCTGTTGAGATCCCGTGAACACCTTCAGGGGCCCTCGATTGCCGATGTGGACTTGCTGACGGCTGTAGCCATCGGTGTCTGCATTTGCAAGGTTGTGACCGACTGTCGCCAAACCTGCTTGGCTGGCGTTCATACCAGATGCAGCATTACGCAGTGTGTTTTTTAAACCGAGCATGGTTGACCTCCACGAGGAATGGAATCGAGTAGGTTGGCACGTAAATGCCCATTTCGCGCATACGTCTTTGTCTGGGGACTTCGAATATTGGTGATAATTTTGATGAGGTTACTCACCAAGCCGTTTCCACTCTGGGCAAAGGTGAAATTGCGCTGATTGGCGAGCATCACCTCCTCAGCGAGCTGACGCACCTGAAAGATTTGTTCGACCAAGGGATGGTCGAGGTCGAGTTCGTGAGCCGCTAAAAGTTGAGAGAATGTCGGCACGTCACCGTCGCCAGACATCGACGTCAGCAGTGCAATACGTTGACGTGACAACAGCTGGTGCTGAGCGACGAGCTTTTCTTTCGCCGGCGAAATACGTTCTAGTTCAGTCACGTCCAGAGAACGAAGCGTTGCCGCCTCGTCACCCAACAGGCTTAACAACTGCGATAGGCAGTCGAGTTCTCGGTCGAGATGACTGTGTAGAGCCTTGAAGTTTTCGTCGTGAAAGATTTTCACGTGTCCGTCTCCAGGGGCACCATTGAGTCCTTTGGAGAGACTCAACAGCGCAGCTTGGCGGACGTTGACTTATCGCTGACGGAGAAAAAAAGGAGGTTTACTTCTTACCTGAGAAGGCGACAGCTTCAGTGATAATTTTCTCAGCGACCACCTTTAGGTCGGCCTGGTATTCACCACTTTCGAGCTTTGCCTTGATCTCAGCAACCTTTGCTTCGTCGACCTCACTAACAGATCGACTGGCACTGCGAGCGACCGAGATGGCACTGTCCTTAGCGCTTAAATCAACGCTGTCAGAACCACCTGCTTTCGCATCAGCACTGTCCTTTTTCTTCACCGCCGGACGATTAGCCGACCGACCGACATTTCCCTGCAAGACAGGACGATTTATTCGTACACCCATGATTGTCCTCGCTTACCCCCTACCCAAAAAAACGGGGGATGCATCTAATACATCGGACGTTTTAAACAAAACTTGAACCGAAAAAGTACAAATTTTTCGATTTTCGTCATGTCCCCATATCATCGGTAGTCTCGCAGGTTTTTGGTTAAGCCGCATCTTTTTATGCGGCGGATAAAAATCCACCTTGGTGGATCACTTCTTCTGTTCAAATAATGTGCCGGGATCGATCGCCCGGCCGTTTTGTCTGACTTCGAAATAGAGTCCTGGGGCTGCATTACGTCCATCACGCTTGGCGGCACCAATCTCCATCCCCTTTTTGACAGTGTCGCCGACGGCGACACTCAACTGATCAACATGTCCATACACACTCTCAGCGCCATTGCTATGCTGAATGACAACAGCGTTTCCAAGACCATTCATCGGCCCAGCAAATTTAATATCCCCACCGTTTGCAGCGCGAACGGGTTGGCCACTTTCGACTTTGAAAGTAACACCACGCCGAAAGGATGGGCCCGTTCCACGCATACTACGGGACGGCCCGAAATCATTAGACATTTCTCCGTCGACCGGTTTGAGCCATTGAATCGCCGTTGACTGGTTTTGGTAGGCTCTATGCGCCCCCAACCGCCTTAAACCTTGGCTTTGGTTGAGTTTGAATGAACCCGTCGTCTCGCCTGCGCCCAGCTGACGTGCGATGCTCTCAGCCAATCCCAAAGAGCTGCTGCCAGCCGCCATGTCTGCGTACTGCTGATCGAGCATGTCTGTGAACACCTCACCGCCAAATCCACCGCTCATTAACCCCTCTTTAGGCACTGTAGCCCTCATGGATTTGAAGACTTGATGAAGAAAAATCGACTCAAACTGTTTCGCTGCTTCGAAGATCGCTTCGGAGCTATTGTCATCACTGGACTTAAGCTTGTTTAAGTCAGAGGTCGTCATCATGCCCTGTGGCTTCTGTAGCATAGGCGACGTATGTCCCAACTTAGTCGACATCACATCACCTCAACGTCAGCACGAAGTGCACCGGCCTTTTTGATGGCCTGCAAGATTGTGATTAAATCTCTCGGCGTTGTCCCCAAGCGGTTTAAACCTTCGACAACGTCAGACAGATTCGCGCCCTTGACCTGAATCAGACTCCGTTTTTCCTCAGCCACAGCAACTTGCTGATTTTGCTGATTTTGACCCTGGCCTGGTGTCAGCGGAGCAGCAGGCACTGCTTCGTTCGTTGTTTGAATACTGACGGTGATATTACCATGAGCAACAGCAACCGGCGCGATCCGAACATCCTGGCCCATAATGATCGTTCCAGTTCGCTCGTTGACGACAACGCGAGCTTGAGAATCAGGTGTTACTTCAAGACGCTCAAGCAGTGCCATAAACTCAACCAGCTTTTCTCGATAGTGCTTGGGCACTTGAATTTCGATGGTGCCACTGTCACGGGCCTTGGCAAACTGTCCACCTAGATTATTATCCACAACTTTCGCTAAACGTGCCGCGGTTGTGAAATCTGCCTGTCGGAGTTGAAGGGTCACCAATTGCTTCTGATTGAGCTGGACTGCAATCTCGCGCTCTACGATAGCTCCATTAGAAATACGGGCCACAGTTGGGTGGTTTTTCACTTCGCCATTGGCACCATCACCTGTGCTGTAGCCTCCAACCGATAAGGGGCCTTGAGCCATCGCATAAATCTGCCCATCGTGTCCTCGCAAAGGGGCCACAACTAAGGTGCCGCCGCTCAAGGACTGTGCATCACCGAGACTGGATACGGTTACGTCCAGCGTATTCCCGATCCGTGAAAAAGGCGGCAGCTTGGCCGTCACCATAACAGCGGCGACGTTTCGTAATTTGAGTCCCGCAATATCCACTCGTACGTTGTTGCGGGCCAACATGGCGACCACTGATTGAGTCGTAAAGGTTGTCTTGTCTGTGTCACCGGTCCCATTGAGGCCGATCACGATCCCGTAGCCAATCAATTGATTAGAACGCACGCCCCGGACGCTCGCTAAATCCTTTATTCGCTCTGCGTAAACGCTCGGTGAACAACAAAGTACGACCAACAAGCTGATGAAAATCTGTTTAACCCAATTCATAATTCAGCTCCTTAGAAAGGCCAGATATAGTCAAGCATTCGTGAAAACCAGCCCTTGGTTGCACCCGATGTCATATCGCCTCGACCTGTGAATTCAATCTGAGCATCAGCCATGCGACTCGACCGGACCTGACCGTTGCCATCAATATCTTCTGGACGAATCACCCCGCTGATGTAGAAGTGGTGCTCTTCGCGGTTCACCAAGACCACACGGTGCCCCTCAACAAAGAGGTTACCGTTGGGTAGAACCTGTCGAACCATGGCGGGTACCGTTGCTTGCAAGCGGTCGCTTCGGCTGGTACGCCCCTGTCCCTTGAATGAGCTCTCATTGGTCAGCTGTAGAGCATTTGCACCTTCAAAATCCTTATATTCTCGGTTTAACTTAGAAATCAGACCAAGAAACCGCTCCAGATTAGCAAGGGACTCGGCCTGTTTGCTGCTCTCAGAATTCATGTCTCGCTGAGCGGTGGCGTTCTCATCGATAACAACGACGACCAGGTCGTTGACAGCCTGAGCACGCGCATCGGTTGTCAGTCTCACACCTGGTCCGCTGGGGTCAAAGAGTGAACCCGTCGCTTTGGCCCCGTCATAAGCTGCATGTGGTACAGGCAGTTTGTACGCACGCCTCTTTGGGTTATAGGGTCGAATGTGGGTTACGCAGCCACTCAAGACCAAAGTAGAGATGACCAGCACGATTGGTGCGAATAAACTCTTCATCTTAGAACTCCATCACCACAACACCGGGCCGTTCAGCTCGTCCAGTGATGACCTTTTTGCTTTCAAGATTTCTGACGCGAACAAACGCCGACTGGGTTGCATCATTCAATGCCTTACCAAAAGTACTGAGTTGGATCGCGCCCCGCTTTGCGATGACTCGGACTCGGTCACCACGGGAAATAACAGGCGGAATCTTAATCCAGCTATGTCGCAGCACATCACCTCTCTGAATGCGCCTGCGGACATCGGCTCCAATAACCAGTTCAGGCCTTGTTACCGCGTCATTGGGTACCTGACTGGCAGGCTTTCTCAAGCTGATTAGAACGTTACCAGACAAGGTTTGACCGCGCCTTAAATCGGCTGACACGCCAACGACGCTTGTAAAAAGGTCAATCTTGACGTTGATACGCCGGCTAACGACTTTTTTTCCGTCGTCGTAGACAGCCAATCCAACAAGGGCATGACCGTCAAAATCTTCATTTGGCTGGAACGAGACTTTGACCCGAGAGCCCTCAGGCACACGACAGTCTGGGATTCTTGGTATCACAATCTCTGCGACTCGTTCGCTGGCATATGGCAATCGCTTTTCAATCGCTGCTCGGAGCCGCTGGGCAAGCCATGTCCCCCTTAAAGTTGTTCCTTTTCGTCGAATTTCAACGCGACGAGGTCCACCGATTTTTAACCCGCTGCCAATCTGGTCAACGATCCGCCGCTCGATGAAACTCAGTGGCATGTATTTGGCTTGACCAATTTCTGGTGCTTTACCGATATACAGTTGGCTCAAGCGGGCACGTCGCTTCTTATCGAGTCCACTGATGGACGCAATATCACCGAGAATGATGCGCGATGACTGAACTGTGGATTGCTCGTTCAATTGAACGCGCCCACCTGCAAACGCCGATGAAAAAGCAGTCAAGAACAAGAACATGGTTAAGTGGCGCATGATTACCTCAACTGACCAAGTTCACGCAGCATCTGGTCTGATGCCTGGACGGCCTTACTGTTGAATTCAAATGCACGCTGAGCGGTGATGAGGTTAATCATTTCCTCAACCACGGTCACATTCGAGAGTTCAAGAAAGCCAGCCTGCAGCTGTCCGAAACCATTTTCACCAGGCGTACCGATGACTGCGGGACCGCTGGCGTTGGTTTCTTGCATCAAGTTGCCACCAATGCTCAGCAAACCGGACGGATTGACGAAACTCGCCGTCTGAACCTGACCGAGCTGGGCGCCGTCAGACTGAGCAGAGAGTGTCGCTGTGACAGATCCATCACCACCGATATGAATGGCAATCGCCTCGTTAGGCACGACGATATTTGGCTCGAGGCGATAGCCTTCCGGCGTAACCAGATTCCCATTTTTGTCCACGTGAAATGCACCATCTCGAGTGTAACCGATGGTTCCATTTGGAAGCTGTATTTGAAAAAAGCCATCACCATTAATCGCTACATCGGTCAAGTTACTGGTCGCCTTCAGCGAACCCAGCGCAAACTCTTTTTGAGTACTGGCTGTACGCACACCGATGCCAACTTGAATACCCGATGGAGCCTCTGTCTGTTGCGTCGTCGCAGACCCTGGTGCAACGTCTGTTTGATAAATGAGATCCTGAAAATTTATCCGTGATTTTTTGTAGCCAGCAGTGTTGACGTTCGCCAGGTTATTCGATGTTACGTCGATGTAATTTTGCTGGGCCGTCATGCCAGTTGCTGCTGAATGTAATGAACGAATCATTGAAAGCCTCCTTGCTTAAATACGGCCAACTTCACGGGCACATTGCTCGTCCATTGCCTTGTAGGCCTGCAATGCACGGGTGTTAAATTCAAACATTCGGTTTGTCTTGATCAACATCGCCATCGTATGGACTGGATTGACGTTTGCCATCTCAAGAAATCCTTGTTTGATATCCGGGTTTTCCACGGCTTCAGGTTGAAATTGTCCATTTGGAATTCGGTACGAACTGTTACCCGCCCTTTCGAGTTTCTGGAGGTCATCGAGCTTAAAGTTAGATAGACCGAGCATCGCGATCTTCTCACCATCCACTGCGACCGTGCCATCACGCCCTATCTGGACTTTGCCCGCGGCATTGGGCAGCTGAATCGGCCTGTCGGCATCATCGAGAACAGGGCGCCCTAATTGGTCAACAATCGTACCGGTTTTATCGAGCGTGAAAGTGCCATTGCGGGTAAATAATGTTTCGTTATTGCCCTGAATTTTAAAGAATCCGTCGTTGGCCATGGCCAGATCGAGTTCATTACCCGTTGGTTTGACAGCACCTTGCTTAAACTTGGTGTAGCGGGCGTCCATGACACTTGGCAACCGATCCTCAGGCAAGAAGCGAACCGGGTGATTCAACCCCATAGCTTGATTGGGATTTCCTAAAGCAGTCGCATCATTGTGAATCTGACGGTAGATGGTCTCCTGGGATTTGAATCCAGGGGTGTTGGCATTTGCGAGGTCATTCGAAAGCGTGTCCAAGCGTTGCGATTGATTTCTCGCCCCGCTCATCGCCACATAGATTCCGCTCGACATGTCTGACTCCAGTCACCGCACTCGCGGCTTACGTCACTCGCTTCATCGGAGTGCCTACCTTGGCTCTACTCAAAAGCGTCCGGGATCAGGTTTTGCACATGTCGTGCCAACTTATATTTGAGGTAGGGGCACCTCAATATGGTTCGGAAGTGTCAGTGTTATGACAGCAAAGTCAATTTGCTTTGACGCTCTCCTCATCAGCCTTTCAGCAGGGCGTTTGAAAGCCGTTGGGCTATCATTAACGAGAGTGCCATTATGGTCACCTGAGGGTTTACACCGATCGTTCCAGGTAAGACGCTTGCATCCGCAATGTATAGTCCAGGTACATCCCAGCTTTCACCATTTGTGTCGACGACTCCGTCGGTTGCTCTCGCACTCATCCGGCACGTCCCCATGATGTGGGCTGTAAAATATTCAGTACTTTCCACACTCGGCGCTGCGTCCTTCATTTTTTTTATATCGTCAGGTGTCTTGAGAACAGGCCAATGATGAAACGCTGTATAGACTTCACGTGCGCCCGCTTCGAAATAAAGAGTCGCGAGTAAACTCGCTGCCTTAATGAACTTTTCTTGGTCTACATCAGTGACGTCGTAGCGTACATAAGGCAATCCAAACGGCAATGTTTTGATCTGGCCTTCGGCATGGTCATCCACCAAGACGCCACCCGTAGCGATATGCCTTGAATTAATCATTTGGTCAGCCAGGGTCTCACCAAAGGTTGGAAAGATTGCACTCATGAACGCTGTGGGGATTGCACCGGGGGCCAGTAAAATACCCTCATCGACAAATTCGGTGCACTGCCAAGCTTGATGCGTACCACGCATACTGTCGATAGGGTCATCAAACAACGCGGCCATTTTTACATTAGGATGAATGGTAAAGTGTTTTCCGACGTGACCGCATGGCTTACACAACTTGTTCCGTTGCAGGAGAAGTGGCGTCTGTACAGCCCCGCATGACAAAACCACCGCTCGCGCAGACACGGAAAACCGTCGGGGCTCATAGGGGTCATCCAGCGTGCCTGATACACCAACCGCGTGGCCGCGACTGGTTTGTATCTTTTTGACTTTCATGCGGGTGTATAAACGTCCACCAGACTGAAAAAATCTAGGCAACCAGGAATACAACGTACTCTGCTTGGCACCGCTTGGACATCCGGTCACACAATCATTAGACCCAACGCAATGAATTTGGTTGCGTTTGTTGAGCGAGAGTCTCCAACCTAATTTATCCGCTCCAGATTTGAAGACGTCATTGCATCGTCCCTCACTGCCGGGATCCTGATGGCGCGCGTTGATGGTCTCTTCGACCCGTTCAAAATAAGGTTCTAGATGTCGCGACGACAATTCGGTCAAGCCCCGTTCGGTCCCCCACTCGTGTAGAACCTTGTCCGGCGTCCTCCAGCACATCCCGCCGTTAATAACCGTTGAGCCCCCGACACATTTCCCCTCCAAATACGGAACTGGACTCCGCCCCATCAAGACCGTGGACCCGCCACCACGCATCATTCGTCCCATCATCGCCGGGATATCAGCACCATAGTCTTCAGTCTTGAAGTATCCTCCTTCTTCCAAGACGATGACATCTAATCCTGCCTGCGCGAGGGTTGCGGCGACGGTTGAACCGCCTGCGCCGCTGCCGACAACAACGACATCAGCCGATAAATTTAAGTCACCCTGTGTATTGTGGGGTTCGATAATCAAGAGTCAGCCCTTTGCTCGTTAAGGGTCGCTGCGCCTCGCCGATTTTCATCGAGATAGCTCTCGGTCGATACGGTACCATAGGTACCTAGAGCATGGGGCGTCGGTGGCCTGTCTCGACTCTCATCCAACTGGACAAGCCTGTCGCGAAACTCAACTCTTTGCTTTCGCCAAATGCGCCGATCCGCACCCAAATACGCTTCGACATCTTGGCGACTGTAGGCGTTGAAACAGACTAGAATCTTCAAAAATTTGGGAACGTTGCGAACGGTTGCAAAGCGATGATTGGAGAGTCGTTCCAATCTTATGGTCACCTTACGTCGACTCAGGAAGGATAAGGGGACGATGCCAGTCAATGTAAGGGGCCCCCCGAATTCGACAAACAGCAGCATAAGCCTGATTCCAAACCGCACGAAGGCGGGGTAATTCCGAATCATGTTCTCAACGCCGTCCAATACATCAGGTGTTAATTCGCGCCCAAAGTTTGTCCACCTCGGCACCATTGCGTCGACCACTGTGCGTGCGATGCGTCGTTGATAGCCCGATAATCGAAAGTTACTGCTCAACGTCCTAACACTCCGGCGGATTGGCTCGATTGCAGGTGCCTCAGGCACCCTCGAGCTTGGGTCTCGACCCCAACCGATTGTACGCGCCGCTCACAGCTCATCTGAGGCGTTCGATGACAATACATGGTCGCCTCACAACAGTAATCAGCAAATAAGCAGTTGGCAACCTGCGGCCTGCAAACCAATCATTCGAAAATCGGGATTGGTCATGGAATGGCAATTAGGGTGAAACCTGTTGCACTTCACATAGTCGGCCTTTTTCAAATAGATTGGCCACCAATTTTGTCCACTAGGCAGCTGCTGTTATCCTCACTATCCATCGTCGATTTGGCCGCGGGTCAGAGCGAGCAGATGCCTTTAAACAACCGATTTGGAGACCGATAAATGAGTCGCATCGGAATGATTTGTGTATTTTTTAGTTTGGTCGGCGTCGTCAGCCTGTCCGACATTAAAGCGGCGGACGCCGAAACGATGATGCAAACCGTGAGATACAGCTACCAAAAGTGGTCCCGCGTTGAACCGGTGCGATACGTGCTCGTTCCCACGCCAACGCGATTAGCGAAAGGCGATTTTGCCGAAAAAACCCGGAAGCTAATGCGCTTGCTCGTTACTGCGAAACAAGGCACTTACGGTAATGCACGACTGGCCTTCCAGAAAGATTACAAAACCAACCCTGTCGTCTATGTTTGGCTCGACAAGTCAAAAGCAAGCTATCACCCAATTGTCATGGCCGAAACGGTCTACACGTTTACAGAAAATGGTGCCAAGCGAGTTATTTTTCCAGAGGTCAAGCCAGCGGGCATGGTTCGGGACGATGTCCCGTTCGCCGCGTACATTTTGACAATCCCGCTGTGGCAAGCTTTACCACCTGCGAACTTCAACGCAGCGACGGTCACCCTGCCCGATGGACAGTCGATGGCGAGTGAGCTCGCAATCGACAGGTTACGGAAGGGTGATAAAGCCCTACTCAATGCGTTGTGGAGCTACTTAAAGAAGGGCGACGCCTCGGCCATTGCCGCGACTAAGGCTGCGATTTTCCTTAAACTTGACGGCCTCAACGACAGACTGATCCCACTTTTGCAAAGTGCCAATACCGCCCTGCGAAAACTGGCCATCGAAGGTTTAAAGGGGGTGGATATGCCTCAGGTCAACAAAGCGTTGAGAAGTGTCGTTGACGATGACCCCGATCCTGCACTCAAAGACCTCGCCGCAGGGATTTTGTCCAGTTCGTCAGACCCACAATTTGCGGCCGCTGCCCAATACCATGCTTTGAAAAGCAAAGATCCAGAGATTGTCATGGCAGCAGCCAAAGCACTGGGGTCCTCCAAATTGAGCGAGGCCAGTAAACAGCTATTAGACATGATTACCCATGAGGATCATAGAGTCAGAGCAACTGTCTTGGACAGTCTCGCTGAACGAGGAGACTACGCCGCGTTGGTCAACGAATTGAATGGGTCTCGCGTGAGCAAGGAGATCCGGCTCGAAATTGCGCAAGCATTAGCGAAGGGTGCTGACAAGAACAGTGTCTTTGAGGCCATCTGCTTCATATCAGCTTATGGAAAAGATGAAGATTCACTTACCGCCACGCGCAAGCTCGGGAGTTTCGATAAGACGAAGTCCTACAAGACCCTTGGTTCAGCCCTGCGACATAAAGAGTCGGCGGTCCGTAGAGCGGCGGCCAATTCTCTGGCAAAACTAGGGAAGGTCGATGGGTTGGGGCATTTGGCGAAGGGCGATATCAGTGACCCAGAATCTGGCGAGACCATCCGAGAAGCGATCCGAAAGATATTTGCCAAGCAGAGCCTCGATTATGTCATGAAGGCGACAAAGACCAATAAGGGCATTCTGAAGCGTCTTGCAGTTTCGACGCTTGGAGATTTTGTCAAATCAGGAAAAGGGAAGCGTTCCCGTAAAAAAATTCTTGCGTCATTGAGGAGCCTTGCGAAGAGTTCAGATGCAAATATTCGGGCTGCTTCCGTGAGGAGCTTGGGCATCATGGGAGGCGAAGACATTCGCAGTGATATCATGAGTCTAGCAGCTGATTCATCCATCGAAGTAACCCGCGCGGTCGCTGCAGCACTCGGGGCATTTCCGGGCCCCAAAACAACATCGCTCTTGCTGAAGCATATCGGTGCGGAAGACCCCAAAGTGATTGCAAACGCAGCCGACTCACTTGGTCGTCTCAAGATTCGAGAAGCAACGACACCGATCAGTGAACAGATGAATCATAAATCTGTCGTTGTGAGGCGTGCAGCAACCCAAGCCTTGGTGCTGATCGGCGGTACATTAAAACAGCGCAAACCCCTGCTCTCTCTTTTCGGTAACCGTCTATTCGATAGCGATGGCCAAGTTCGTCTGGCGGCCGTTCGGGGACTTCGCCTAGTCAAAGATGCACGTACGGTGACCGCACTCGGTGCTCTGCTGCAAGACCCACTGATCCCAGTCCGAATCGCGACCTTGGATGCTATGGCTGACACCGGACATGTGTCCGCAGTGACACCGATTGTGGGTCAACTGGAGGACGAGGATAAAGTCATCCGTAAAGCCGCCCTCAAAGCCATCGAAAAGCTCGGCAAAAAAGAAGCCAACCCGTTTCTTGAGACCTACTTGACTAAAGAGAAAGACTCGGAACTTTCGGCGCTTGCTAAGAAGGTCAAGCAATCTCTCTGAGACGAGACGCACCTAGGGCTTGCCATCAACTTTAGTCACCACGGTGTTTATAGAGTCCCTTCGCCCCTCAAAATCGTGCATCGATGTGTCTGCAGCCACAGGCGACGGTATGGACCCCTGCGCCGGCCGTGTGACAGCCTCTTCCCCAGCAGTCCCACGAGAAGGCCCAGTTGTCTGGGTATTAACCTCGTCAGCATCCGTCTTGACGGACCTATTTTCGGTTTCCTCGATACCTTGTGAAACATCCTTCCGATCACTCGACTCACGTGATGATCCCTCCACCTGGACACGCCGGTTCAGGCCAGACGCAGATCTGGGTCGCCGCGTTACCTTAATGGGGACAGCCGTTGGCACATTTTCTGGGCCAGTTTGCGCTGCATACTGACTCTTTTCAACGCCCTCGGGTATATCGAGCAACCGAGTTGATTCAACGGGCGAAGCGTCTTGCTCGGCACGCATTTGACCGGCCGGCGAGGGCCAGTCAGGCTGTCCAGCTGACGACTCGAGCGACTCAGACACGTCTTCTAAGACCGCGGTGCTTGGCAGCGGTGTCGAGCTCAAGCCAGGCAAAGGCACAGGTGGTTGCGTGAAGACATGGGCCGACGATTGATTAACATCAATGGGTAACCCTTTGGCGTCACTTAATTTTTCTAGAATCGAGTCCAGATCAACGAGCCTCTGCTCGTGGTCATCATGCGTCATGGACACGAACAGTTCATCAAGAACGGTCGGCAATCCATCGACAACCTCGCTGGGTAGGGGGGCACGGCGGCCCGGACACCGGCCAACCAACATTTCATAGAGTAGAATACCCAGCGCATATACGTCGGTCGCATGGGTCCATCGCGGGTTCCGTCTCATTAATTCTGGTGCCATGTAACCCAGTGAACCAAAATCAACATATCGCCCGAAGTGAATGGATTGACTCGATTCAATTGCTGAGTTCAGCCCGAAATCGCTCATGCGAACATTGCCAGAGTCATCAAACAAAATGTTCTCCGGCTTTAAGTCCTCGTGGATGAGCCCAATCGTATGGGCAGACTGAAGCCCGTGGAGGATTTGACTAAATACGGTCAGTGCAAACTTCGTTTCAAGTGCCCCAGATTGGAGACATTGCCGCAAGCTTCCTCCATTAGATAGCTCGAATACGGCATATGCCGGCTTAGCATTCATGCTCATATCCAATACATCAAGAACGAACGGACTTTGGAGTTGAGCTTGACGTCGAAGCCCTCGCTCCAGTGCTTGGATTGATGCATCGCGGGATGTTTCGCTGACAAGTCGCTCTAGGCCTGAGTAAATTTTAATAGCAACGGGACGCACGGTGGCCGACTGCTCACCGGACCAGACTTGACCCAGCCCACCTTCGCCTATCATCTTCAATAGCCGATAGCGCTCACTCACTTTCGGTAATTTGTCACGATTCATGCTCATTATGTACAGCGTCTCCTCATGCCTTGGCGTCTAGACCGACCCAGAGTCCAAATCCTGCGCGGACCTTTTCATGTCCTACTCAAGAGGTGTCCCGAGAGCACCCGGATTCACGCATTAATCAGCGACTCGTGCGAACTCGGCGGCGACGTAAAACAGCCATTGAGAGTATCAGTAGAAAACCGGATAATGGGCCTGGATAGCCCGAATTGAGCGACTGGCAATGAATGGCATCACTATCAGGGTTCTCTTCAATTTCTACGGCACTTGTCGCGGTTTTGGAGGTATTATTGGGATTTATCACCGTAATGTCTCGAGCTCCCATACGCGCATTCGGACCGATCTCAATGTCCCACTCTAAACTGGTTTCAAACGGATTTGTTGGATTGCGGTAAAAACGCGGCCTCGACGTCGCGCGTAAACCACCTCCCGGAATGACGATTTGGGCCCCGCACGCGAAGGCTTGGCCGGAGACTGTGAGTCGAATACTTGAATCTCGAAACCAGCGTTTTGGGTTGACGTCTACAATCCCTGCAATGCTGGTGACCAAGTCAGGACATTCGCCCTGGTATTCTTCTTGTGGAGGCGGTGCTCCATCATTGGCGAGAAGCTGAAATAGTCCTGGTGCAATCTGTCGGGTTCCATTGGGATTCGTGATTGTCACTGTGACCGGCCCCGGCTGTGCCGACGGATCGATCTCTAGAAAATTTCGCATGCCAGAATAGCCGGGATGGCTCTGACTGTTCTCCACCACCTCTGACGGGCGAAAAGAACGCACGCCTGGGTTATCAAAACTGATCTGGGCTCCTTCAGCGATCCCCTGTCCCCAAATCCACATCGCAACTGGACGACCGACAAACGCAGCCCGAGGTGATGCACCGGTGATTGCATCCAGATTACCCTGTCCAGGTCGTGGCCTGGGCTGAGAACCCGGAGCAACAATTTCAAGCAATTGACGACCCGTCGCCGATGACCCATTGGGATTGGTCACAGTGATATCAACGAGGCCGACGGGTGTCTCAGGTGGAACGCCGACGGTGACAAAATATTGCAAGCCATCGGACATCCCCCCCTCGCTTTCCGCATTTGGAAAAACCTTGATCGGGATGGGTTGCTCATTCCGGAGCACCGGTCCTATGCCTGGCAGGCTGAAAGAGACCTGAGCACCCGGCGCAAAGCCTCGACCCACAATCCATAAGTTTACTTGGCTTCCTTGCTCAGCTGCAGGCGGACTCGCTCGAGTCACTCTGTCGACCCGATTGTTACTGGGTTGCTGTTGCTGAGGGTTTGGGTTCGGGTTGTTATTATTATTGTTGTTACCGGGGTTCATAGGCTCGGCGGCTGTAATCTGAATAAACCCCATTCCTGTCGCTGTGCCACCGGAATCACTGACGGTAATATTGCGACTGCCTATCTGAGCATCTTGAGCCACACTGAAACCGTAAATGATTCCATCGCCCCGTCCACCGTCAACACGCTCAGCCTCAAGAATGACTTGTGGTGCTTCATTTTGGGTAATTCCCGGCCCCGAAATGGTGACCATGGCACCCGACTGGAATCCGCGACCTGTGATCCATATCCGGGCTTGACTACCGACGCTATGAACACTCGGTGATGCGCCCGTTACGATGTCGGCACCAAGCGCAGGAACAGTCCATAAAGACAAGGGTATGAGACAGAAAAAGATTCGGCGCAACATCAGTGTGTACTCCTCAGTATTGAGACACGTCAACATAAGCCCCCCCGACTTATCCGCCCACCGGCATCAGTCTACAGGCTTTGCGGTAGATAGCTCAAGCAGTTCTAATGGTTGCGGGTTCGCCAAACGTCTGAGACCGGGAAGGTTTGATATCGGCGGATACTTTTTTGCTAATTCATCGATAAAACTTCGCATTTTGAGCATGCGAACCTCGGGTACGATTTTTTGTCTGAGTTCGTCGATGACATCATTCAGTGTTTGGGTGCGAGCCGGTATAGCGGCGTCTAACCAGACAACGTGATATCCAAATTGAGTGACAAAGGGAGGAATAATGGTTTTAGGCTCGGTATGGGCAAAAACTCGGTCAGTAAAGTCCTTGGCGAATCTACCCTTGCGGGCAAACCGGCGAAGACGCTGGCCTTGGACCTGAACTCCCAACTCTTCCCCCGATTTCTCGTACGCTTTCGCGCGCGTGAGAAAGGCCTCCATGTCCAAGACTGGCCTGGCTAGGAAATCCTTGTAAATTTTATCTGCGAGCGCGGCACTAGATTTATCGACATCCGCTTCGGTTGGTCTCTTACCCCCATTTGTAATGACAATGTGTGACGCCTCTCGAAGCTCAGGATGATTAAATACGTTTTTGTTTCGTGCATAAGATGATTCCAGGTAACTTCTCGGAATCGTGTCGGCGGTCCACAGGGGTTCAAAGTCCGACTCGAGATATTTCCTGACTATCATTTGATCTCGCGTCTTAATCACATGCTCATCGGTCTCAAAGCCAGCCTGGCGAGCCTTGCTGGCCAGCAATTCAAATTCGATCAGATCGGATAAGAGTGTCGAGAGCGATTTATCGGGTCTCAATTGGGCGAATCGAAGCAGGCGCTCTTCCGTGATCTGAATTGAACCGAATTCAGATCTGACATCCGCAACAACCACCTTTTTCGCGCCACTTGGGTTGGCCAAGTAAGTGACAATGACACTGCTCGCCAGGAGAAAAAGTGCAGCACCTAAAATGATTTTACCAGCTTTCAGTTTAAACTCTCTTTCGAAGGCAGAGACGCTTCGTCGGCATCATAATTAGACAAATACTGTCTGCCAAGTCCCATCAGCCCAAAGGCCCCAATGAGCAGAAACAAAGCTGATACGTAAGCCCCTGAGAAAAGCTTACTCAACCCGAAAAAACTCGCGGGGAAAGAGCTGAGGATGCAAGCGAATCCAATGGATTTCTCGGTCATTTTCAAACGCTCCATGCGACACCTAAAGTGAGGGATACGCTGGTCACCAGAAGCCAACGTCCGCGATGCCGACGAGGGCTTGAAAAGTGGGTATCCAGAAGGGTGTCCACAGCGAAGGCTCCCTGAAGACTCAGTAAGAGAATTGTGCAGGCTTGTACTCTATGGCCTTGGTTCGACCAGATGCCCAAAACATCGTCAGTGAGCAAGAGATCACCTGCGTAGAGCGGTGCTAAACACAATAGCATCACAAAAATCGATGTGATGATTCGACCATCCGTCGTGACCGTCTCGTGAACCTGTTCGGTGGGCGTCCATACGATGGGCTCATCTGCTTGCATCGTTGTGACTGATTGAGGCGTGGACAGCATCATGATGAGAACGTAGGCCGACATCGTAAGCGTCGCCACTAGAACATCTAAGCCCGATAAGCCATCAACTAGAAGGTGGGCAGTACCGACTAACCAAAATGTTGGAACGACCATAATCGTGATCAGCGGGATGTTTTTGCGATGGCCATACCACCAAACCCAAGGGGCCATGAAAATCGCAGCGCGAGCAATCGCTTCGGCTGGGAATCCGTAACGCAAGATGGGCCAGAGACCAAAAACGAGCTCGCCAAATACAAAAACAGCGATCGCAGCTGACTGATTCATATGCCGCCTACGGTGTTATTGACCACCTGAATTCGATGTACTCCGCACCACGCAAAACGCGGATTGAAAGCTGTGGAGTCTGCGCGATGCTCTCCCAGGCGGCCATGAATTGGTCCGGTCTCTCCAACCCATGGCCATTGATGGCGACCAATACGTCTCCAAGCATCACGGTTCGACTTCTTGCAAGCACTGAGTGAGCATTCGCCGAGACCAACTTGAAGCCCACGAAGCGTCCGTTCATCATAACCGGATCCACCTGAACACTCGCCACCATAGCTTGAGGCCCTTTCTCTAGAACCCCTTGTATTTCGGCGCGAGACAACACCCCGTCAATAATGGTCGTTTTTTTGGCTGCCATGAGGCAAAGGCCAAACACGAGAAGAATGAGACATCGCATTAATTTTGCCATGACCAAAAGGACTCCTTAGTTGGGATTCGATTCATGAGTGATTTGGTACGTCCGTGCGACGACGTTTGTGATGTCGTCAAATACAGCTGAGATCGAGCGCGACCCGTCAATGGTCACAATGTTATCGTTTGGTCGGAGGAGAGCTGCCTGTTGGTAACCCAGGGCAACCTGTCTTTGAAACTCAGTCATCTCGTACAACTCGGCCTCATCGTTCCGAGCAGCCCGGCGTTTGGCAGCAATATCTGCTTCGACTTCGACCATCAAGGTCAAACCGGGTGTCATCATCGTCGAATTCACAGATGCAACCCATTCGATGCCGCATTCAATACCCTGATAGGCCAAACTCGACATCAAGTAGCGATCGCAAATCACGAAGACACCCTGTTTAAGTAAAGGCATGATTTCACCGTTAATATGGTCAGCGCGGTCGGCGAGGAAGAGGCCTGCAATGCTTTCGGGAGGCATC
Organism: Myxococcota bacterium; assembly: GCA_036337435.1. Lineage (GTDB taxonomy): Bacteria > Myxococcota_A > Bradymonadia > UBA7976 > UBA1532 > UBA1532. Next base: position 11,779 of record JAYZEG010000028.1, on the reverse strand, counting down.
GTTTTTTCATCGATACCAAGAAATTCACCGCGTAATATTTGCCGGATGATTCGACCGATTCGACCATCGGTGGGCTCTGCGGTCACATGAGTTTTGTAGCCATGTGATGTCAACCAATCCGACAATTTATGTGCCTGGGTCGTGGTCCCAGCACCATCTAATCCTTCGATAACAATGAAGCGACTTTGCTCACTGCTCACTGTGTTTCCCTTTCGGTCGACGTCTTACGACTGTCTGCTTTTCGTGACCGTTCGAGCCGCGCGCGAGCGGTAGACACCATATCTCGGATGGCCGCCGCATCGTGCATGGACAGCAACTCAAAAAATTCGAGGACACGCTCACCGCCGATAACGGACAACGTATTCAGAATTGAACGAAGTGTATCAAGTTGCCGCGTGTCCGCCATATTGATCAGAGCACGCGCGGCACGCTCATCCCCCATCTCTGCAAACGCGCCGATCATTCGCTGTCTTACAGCAAGGTTCTTTTCCACGGCCAGCGCATCTAACATGGGTTGGACAGCAGCTTTCGAACGCAGCATTGACAGCCTTTCGATGGCTGCGAGCCGGTTCCCCGGACGCGGATCTTTCAAGACCCCGATCAGGTCTGTTTCACCCTTGATCAACAGCGTCAAGCGAGTTTCCATCCAATTGACTTGAGCTTGAGCACCTTTATCCAGTAAGCCGAGCAAGGTTTTTTCCAGTGCGACCGCCCCCGTGACCGTTTCTGATTCAAAGCGCTCCTCCCAAAATTGATGCATCGCCGTCTCTGCCCCAGGAGGTTTCAAAGACAATTCAGTCCGGAGGACCAAAACAGCCGGACCGGATTTTACCGTTTCCGATAGGCCTTGTGGACTGAGTTGTCCATAAACGGCCTGCGTCCGGCATTTCAACCTCCAGCGCGTTGATGCGGCCTGGGCATCTAAATCGATGCCCTTCGTGTCGAGACGCTTGACCTGCTCCTGTCTGAAGCGAGCCAAATCGAGGGCGATAGGCTTCGTGGTGCCGGGCGTTCCATCGGTGACCCGATACTCGACCAGGGTTACCGATGCAATGTCGGACGGTGCCTTTGAACAGCCAGCCAGGAGACAGAGGGTGAGCAAAACGGCGACAAATGATCTCGACGACATTACAATTGCTCCAACCGAGCACTCACCGCCTCTGACCAGGCAGGGTACCCATGGAGGTCAAAAATATCTTTTGCCAATGCATATGCTTGCTTGGACGGATTCCTATCGATTTGGCTCATAAAGTCGCCACGGCAAACAAGAGCCCGACCCGCATAAAAAGGACTCTGAAGTTCAGGGACAAGGCTGTCGACAATATCTAGATTGGTTCGGGCTTCGAGGCGCTTCGTCAACGCCAAGTTAAGCTTGAGCTGCGTTGACGCTACATCGAACATGAGCTCTGGTTCGCGAGCGTCTTCTGCCATTTCCAGTGCCTGATTCAAAGCCTCTTTGCACAACGTGACATCGCCGACCGTTGCGGCCCCTTGTGCGGTAACATATTTCAGGATCGCCTGCTTTGTGGGGTCGTGCGCCCATAACGTCCCCGTCTCATCTAGCTGCTCGTGCCAATCGGCCCCGAGACTGGTCGGGTCATCGGACTCCAACACAGCTTTTAGCAAATACTCAGTCCCATCTCTCGGATCGAGCCCGGATGCGAGTCGCCCGATGGGTCTCGCAAGCAGACGTTGAGTCAAACTGCGCTTTTCTGTGTCAGACAGGCCGATTCGGTGTCGGGCCAGCCCTTCCGCGAAGTCCAAGTCAAGACCTCTACTCTCCAATGGACCATATGTGCCGAGCCAAAGGGAATTCCACTGGTGACCATGCGTCGTCAGATTGGTCTGAAAAGCACTCCCATACCCTGACCGCAACAGCCGTGAATAATCGGTGTAGCCAGCGATTTGTGCTCCAGTCATGAATGTATGGAACACCTGTTCCGGGACCAATCTACGCCTCGCCCACAGTTTTAGTTTATCAATCTCTGCTATATCCTCAGGTTGGGAAACCGAGGGATGCAGAAACAAGCTTCGTTTCTTCAAATCATTGACGAGAGCCGGGGCCCATTGGTAGAGGGCGCACAACGACTCGATATTTCGGACGACCAAAAGAACCCACGTCGCCATCCGAGATAACATATTTCTCTGAGCGTTGAGCGTCGTCAAACGATGCTCGACATCACCGGCATGGAGACCATCAATCATAAAGAGCGTATTGTTAAAGTGGGATCCTTCGTGCTGGACGATTTCAATGGGCAAAGGCCGTTCATCGCTGGATGATGTCATGACGGGAACGATCCCGTGGTCTTCTAGACCATCCAGGCATGATTGCAGTGCCGAATCGCCATTGAACAAGCCAAGTGCGAATCGGCTTTCCGCTCCAGCACCATTGAGCCAGCCCGCAAAATCATCGAGGTGGTAGTTGAAGGCGGCGGGCCATCGTCCAGAACTAGGTTCCGGCCATTCAGAATTTATAATAGACTCACTCACACGCGTCCCGGATCTCGACTGTATGTTATTGGTGTGGTACCAGATGACAGAGAGAGCTTCAAAGAGATGTGACCTTATCTTGGGTTCAATGGAGAAATCTATGCGTTTAGCTGTCCTCATATTACTGACCCTCTCGGCGGGGGTGACCTATGCAGAGCCCGAGAAACCTTCTAATCAGGTGACGAGAATGGGTCCCTACCTCGGGGTGCAGCCAGGGACCATCGACCGAGCCCCCGGTAAGGGAAAGCTTCGAAGCAGGGGTGCCATTCGACTCGTGTCTTGGATTGGGTTTGAGATGACCACCACACCTGGCGGTCGTGTCTTTATTCAAACAACCGAGCCTCCGGCGTATGATATCGTCCCCAGTGAGCCAAATGAGGTGGTCCTTGAATTGACCAACAGTCGACTTCATTCGCGTAACGAGAGCAGGCCGCTGGACACCAGCGGGTTTCCAACGGTCGTCGAATCCGTTACAGCCAAGCAGCGCAGAGGGAACAAAACCCGAGTAACCATCAAATTGCGACAAGTCGTTGGCTATGACTTAAAGCAAGAAGGGAACTACCTCTTCCTGGACTTCAGGCCCCCAGTTAGACCGCTTCAGATAAAGGAAAAGGCTCTCGACTCGAAGTAAACTTAGCGTTTAGGCCTGGGCATTGTGAAGACGTCTCCAATGCGCGCATAATTGTGACCGCCAAGCCTGGAGATCGCATCGAGGGCGCGTACATCCACGCGGCCATCTGTGTCCAACACAGCGTCATCAATATGGATCAAGTTGATGCGCCCGATGATAATTCGACTGGTCACAACCCCATCATCATTCTTGATCTCTGTGATGTCATGACAAACGCATTCAAAAGAGATGGCTGCATCACGTACACGCGGAGCACTGACTGTCTCTGATGGAGAAAATGCAATACCGACCGCCTCAAATTCGTCGATATCAGCCGCATAGGCCGCGCTGGTCTGCACCATTTGATTCGACGCCGAGTAGGATGAGCAGTTGACAACAAACACCCCAGTATCGAGGCAATTCTGCGCCGTGTCCTTGGGGTCACCATTTCGTCGATTACCACAACAAAACAATAGGGTGGCAGGATCACTTGTCACGCCGGTGAAAAAACTGAAGGGGGCGAGGTTATGGGTTCCATCCCTAGAAATTGTACTCACCCAAGCTATGGGTCGAGGGACAATTGATTCAATCATCCTAAAATAGGTGGCTTTCTTGCCTTCTTCCGTCGGGTCGAATCGCATCGATATCCCTCCAATTAGATTCCTGCTTTGTTTGGGTCCCCAGTGACCGAGTTTGTGATATATGGCTCGTCCATGGCTCTCACGCAAGGTATCTTAAACCCTGTGCAACTCTTCCTGACGATAATTGTCCTGGCAACTCCGGTTTCCGAGCGGATTGAGTTTTCCGCCTCAACATTGGAACTCAATAAAAATACCAGCCAATGTCGCGGATCTTCGATTCAGCTTAAGTCCGCTCAACTCAGCGCGAAAGAGCTGCAGTTGGATCTAGGCTTAATTCGCTATTGCCAGCAGACCAGCGACCTCAAAGGCCGAAGGCTGGAGCTCAGGTCCCCGAGACTCCGCTTGACGGCTGAAACAGCTCAGAGCAAGTGGGGGAAAAATGGGGTCGAGTCGGTTCGACTGGGTCAAGGCTATGCGACGCGATGTGCGTGTAGACACCCGCTATGGACAATCAAATTTGAATCTGCTGAGTGGCAGGCAAATCAGGACATACGCATCGATTGGCCCACGCTGACTGTCTTTGACGTTCCTCTCTTGATTCTGCCCTATTGGTCATTGGCTGCGAGCGGACGTAACCAAGGTTTCGGTTTACCAAGATTTGGATGGAGCGCAGACCGTGGTCTACGATTTGGCCTACCCATCACTTGGGCGATGCGCAACGGAATCGACTGGACCTTTGAGATGGGCCGCGACGGGGTCGACCAATATGCGACGAGCCGGGTTGATTGGACCGACCAGTTCAACTCTGAACACGCCTTGCAACTCGACCTAATCGGCTCGGATATCAACGCCACGGGTCTAGGTATGATCCCCTCAAAACCCGTCTCGTTAGCAATCGAGCTCGACTGGTTTAGCTCACCGCAAAGGCGTGGTTTCTATCAACGAAATTGGCGAGAAAAAATACAGCAGGTCTGGACGTCAAGTGCCACAGTGTCAGCGGAACTGGGTCCTGTTTTTTTGGGTTTGAACACCGGGTATGGACAGTCCACCATCAAGCAGGTCAACCACCGGCACACATGGTTTACTCAAACGCTGTTTACCTGGCCTCATCGTGTGGGCAATATCCAACATAATCTTGGCTTGGACATGCTTCATGCAGACACCGATTTGACTCAGGAGACTCTCGTTCATGTGAGCTCAGACGCATCCATCAATCGCCAGTATGACCTGCTCCGTCTCGATGCGAGACTGAGGAACACGCTGGCTTTAAGTGATGCCTTCGGAAACAGAAATGAAGTCTGGTATAGCAGCGGCCACCTGGTTCCTGGATTGGCACTCCTCGGACGTTTTGGGCGGTTCCAACACACGATCGTGCTTGGCCCAGACCTGTGGATGAATCGGTCGTCAGCCCGGCATCAGACACAGCTGAGTTCAATTTATCTACGTCAAAAAAGCCTGCATGGGCTGGGTCTCAGGGTTGATCAAGAGCTGTTAATGCCCTCCGGTCATGCGTCGCTCAGCGTACGTCGAGATGTCGTCAACAACCAAGATCAAATCGACCAGTTTCAAGTCAGAGCCAGGCTGCTCATGTCGAACACCGTCGTCGGCGCCGAGGCCTTGGGGGACCATTGGTTGTCGGCGGACGTGCATCATCGCTTATCAAAGAATGTCACCGCGGGCTTGAGAGCAGTTTCCAGCAAAACAGCCGAGAGTAGGCCACGCTATATCCAACGAGCCACTCAGCCCGAGTTCAATGTACCCATTGGCTTTCTGGAGTCGCGGGGAGGCGGGCCCAGCATAGAACTGGAGTCAGATGCTGTCCGCCTCTCGTTATCCGGTCTTTGGGGTGGCCCTCAACTTGATTGGCAAGGTTACTATGGAAAGGGCAGTTGGCACCATTCATGCGGTTGCTTGAGCGTCGAACTTGAATGCAATCAGGGTCGATTCGAAGACCGGCCCAATCTCTTCGTCAATGTCAGGCTCGATTCCAATTGAGCTAAAGGCAAGATATATTTCTATTGACCAGGCACCCGCCAATGCGTTGACAATGTGACTCGACCATTAAAGGAGTATGACTGTGAAACATTCGGTTCAACACGATTTGGAGCTTGGGCTTGCTAAAAAGGCTGTCACGGTTGCCTTGGATAGCTATGCCCAACAATTTAGCCAATATTCTCCTAGGGTCTCGTGGGTTCGCGACAATGCGGCATCCATCAGTTTCCGAGTCAAAAATGTGTCCCTCGAGGGGACAGTCGAAGTCAACACAAAGGAGATTCTCATCGATTTGAAGGTGCCCTTTGTCCTCCGTGTTTTTAAGGGTAAAGCCATTGAGATCATCGAACGAGAAATTCAAGTTTGGCTTGAGAAAGCACGCGCCGGCGAATTGGAAGATTGAACGCGACCCGTGTCTCTCATGAAGCGCCTTTTCGATTACCTGACCCCGCCTGCGGAGTCGGAGCCTGATGCATTTGGCCCCTTCGAAGCGGGCCTCCTTATCGTCATTGCCATCGGGCTGACTGTTGCTCACTTCGGTGGATCTGAAATGACCTATATTAGCTGGTTTGGAGACACGCTGAAGGCATCGGTTGAAGCGGACCACACAAACACCAATATCTTCCTTGACGCGTCTGCCCAGAATCATCCCTACTATGCGCTATTTGGTCTCATTCATTGGGTTACGTTCTGCGTCATTGGCTACGTGTTATTACCCTGTCTCTACCTGAAGCTATGTGGTCGAAAAATTGGAGCTATGTACTTAGGTTGGACCGGATTTTCACAACATCTGAAAGTCTATAGTGCCCTCTATTTACTGGTCATGGTTCCCGTTATCATCGTCTCTTTCAGCCCCAGTTACCAAGCCATCTATCCTTTTTATCAGAAGGCGGATCGGAGCTATTTCGATTTGGTCGCGTGGGAACTTGCCTATGGCGTTCAATTCTTCGCACTTGAATTTTTGTTCCGCGGGGTTTTTCTTGCTGGATTAAGACGATGGGCCGGCTTTGGTGCTGTCTTTATTATGTTGATCCCCTACTGCATGCTCCATTTCCTAAAAACAGGGTCTGAAAGCTTGGGTGCCATTATAGCGGGAATCATCCTCGGCTCTCTCGCCATGAAGTATAGATCCATCTGGGGTGGTGTCCTGCTCCACTGGCTGGTCGCGATTTCAATGGATGTGTTGTCGCTGATGCATCAGGGCAGGCTTCCGACAAAATGGTAGCAAGCGACAAATGGTCTGATTTATTCGCAGGTATAGGCAATGATGGAGACCTCGCCGGCAATGACTTCGATCTCTCGTTCTGGTCCATTGGCTGGGAAGACTCGGCATTGTCCGCCTGGATAGGTTGCCGAGACTGATGCAGTTCCAGGCACGACATTAGGAAATGTGACAAATCCCTGGCCGTTGGGCGGAATCGATGTTCCGATAGACGCTTGAGGGCCGGCGATAACAAACCCATCGTCACTCTCGACGTCTAGTGTGGCTTCGGCACCAATGGCGGGTGCCAGGCTTGCGCGATCCAACCCCACAACGACGATGCCCTTCTCCGGGTCATCTGCGAGCCCCAACTGACCATAGACCAAGCCTGTAATCATCTCCGGACTCAAATACGTGATCTGTTCAAAGTCAACGTCTGTTGCAACACCAAAGAGGTGATGTCTGCGTGCCCCTGGCGCGTCGAGTGCCAAGCGAAATTCACCCGGGTCTACTTGAACAACTGCTGAGCCACTTGTATCGGTGATCGCCTCGTCATAAGGCCCCAAAATGCGGACTCCTACAAATGCGCCTCCAATCGGGTTAATGATGCGAACCCGAGCATTAACCCGCGCACGCGATTGGCCTTGATCGCCGACCAAAGCACCGTCCTCGGCACCAGGATTCGTTCCAGCATCAACGCCCCCTGCGCCCATGGTTTCGGGGAAGAGCATGACCGTACCTTGCGACCTCTCCTCACCACAACCCAAGGCCGCCATCAGCGAAAAGCAGCCCACGAAAAAATGCCGTTTCATGAATCTCTCCAAGGGATCAAGTTAACGCCTATAGTGAAGGACAACGACACGATCTCGCAAGGGGCTTTCGAATACGGATGACAACCTTGGTCTGGACGGACGCCAACGAACAGCAAAAGCGTGTCCAAGTGGAGCAGGCCTTAGCAATCCTATGCGTAGAATACGATTGGCTGAGAGTGAGTGACTGGTCGTCTAAAGGCTAGATATGAATCGCTCGACCAGCGACGCTGAGCGCTGCCTCCTTGACGACCTCAGCGAGTGTGGGGTGTGCATGGCAACTTCTCGCAACGTCTTCAGAGCTCGCCCCAAATTCGATGGCCAAAGCAATCTCAGCGATGAGATCTCCTGCGTTCGGGCCGATGATATGAGCACCGAGGATCCGGTCTGTCCCGACCTCGGCCAAGACCTTTACAAATCCATCAGTCTCGCCCATTGCCCGAGCCCGGCCGTTGGCCATGAAGGGGAATTTCCCTTTCTTATACTGGACACCCGCCTCCTTGAGCTCATCTTCTGTCTTACCGACGCTTGCAATCTCAGGATGGGTATAAACAATACCCGGAATCGCATCGTAATTGAGATGCCCATGGCCTGTCACGATCTGCTCCACGCAAGCAATTCCCTCTTCCTCGGCCTTGTGGGCAAGCATCGGGCCAGCAATAACATCGCCGATCGCGAATACGTGAGGGGCCTTCGTCTGGAAGTTCGAGCCGACGGGAATTCGGCCACGCTGATCGAGCTCAATGCCAACGGTTTCGAGACCGAGATTGTCGGTGTTTGGTACACGACCGACCGCCACCAGAACCCGGTCGCAGTTCACGGGCTTGGCACCTTCAATTTCAACGGTGCATTTGTTTTTGTTCACCCGCGCCCCAGTGACCTTGACACCCAGCTGAAAATTAAGCCCCTGTTTTTTGAATACCGTCATCGCACTGGCTGCCAGTTCTTCATCCATGCCAGCTAGGATTCGATCTTGATACTCCAGAACAGTGACGCGGGCACCGAGTCTTGCCCAAACCGAGCCTAATTCGAGACCGATGACACCGGCACCGATGATCACCAAGTGTTTTGGCACCTCCGGATAACTGAGGGCCGTGGTGCTGTCCCCAATGCGGTCCCCGTCAAATTCCACGCCACGCAGTTGCGCGACTTTACTGCCGGTTGCAATCAGGATGTCTTTCGTTTCCAAAACTTGCTGGCGGCGTCCTTTTTCGACAACCACTGATGTGGTGTTTAGGATTCGACCGTGACCAGAATAACGCGTTACATTGTTCTTCCTAAACAGGTGCGCAACGCCGTCGGTCAGCCCTGAGACAACCTTATCTTTTCGGGCCATCATTTTCTCGAGGTCAAAGCTCAAATCACCAACAATGCCATGCTGAGCAAAGCTTTCTTTTGCGTCATGGTATTTCTCTGACGATTGAAGGAGTGCCTTGCTGGGTATACATCCAACGCGCAAACACGTCCCACCAAGTCGCGCCTCTTTTTCGATGCAAGCCACTTGAAGTCCGAGTTGTGCTGCACGAATGGCAGCGACATACCCGCCAGGGCCCGAGCCGATGACGACCAGATCATATTTTGAATCACTCATCTTATTTAAACCTCGAGTGCCAAGCGAATTGGATTTTCAATGCAATTCTTAATGCGCAATAAAAAGCTGACGGCCTCACGCCCATCAACAATACGATGGTCGTATGTCAAGGCAACATACATCATCGGCCGGACGACAATTTCACCATCGACGACGATGGGTCGTTCCTGAATACCATGCATCCCTAAAATACCACTTTGAGGCGGATTCACGATGGGAGTTGACAAGAGCGAACCGTAAACGCCCCCATTGGTGATGCTAAAGGTACCGCCCATGAGTTCGTCGAGCTTGATCTTATTGTCACGCGCCCGCATTCCAAAATCACGAATGGCATGTTCAATGCCTGCAAACCCCATTTGGTCGGCATTCCTTAGAACCGGGACAACCAAGCCTTTGCCACCGCCAACCGCGACGCCGATATCATAGAACTCTCGATAGACAATCTCATCACCATCGATGACAGCGTTAATGGCAGGAAAGGCTTTCAGGGCATCAACAGCTGCCTTAATGAAAAAGGACATAAAGCCCAACTTCACACCATGGCGCTCAACAAAATCTGGCTGATGAGTTTTACGAAGCGTCATGACCTGGGACATATCGATTTCATTAAAGGTCGTTAGCAAGGCTGCATTGTGCTGTGCTTCCACCAAGCGTCTGGCCACGGTCTTGCGAAGGGGGGTCATTCGAACGCGACGCTCCACACGACCAGCTGCGACTGGCTCCGCGTTTGGCTTTTGGACCCGCGCTGGAGCGGCGGCGACCGGCCCAGCCTTTGCGCCCCCGTTGCTCTCGATGTGACGTTGAACATCTTCCTTGAGAATACGGCCGCCTCGCCCCGTGCCAACAATGCCGGCCGCACTCATGCCATTTTCTGCCAATAAGCGGGCTGCTGCTGGCATGATGCCGATGGACTTCGACGCAGGCGATGCCGGTTGGGCAGTCGTCGTGTCAACTGGGGCCTGCTGCTCAACTTTCGCAGGTGTTGCGACCTCAGCCGGTGTTGCCTCAACGACAGGTGCCGGCGTTGGCGTGGCCTCGGACACCGCTGGAGCGACCGTATCGAGGCCAGCTGGCATCTCGCCCTCCTCAATTTCAGCTATGGTTTCGCCAACTTGTGCCGTGTCGCCAGGTGCTTTGAGCACTTTGACGATCTTGCCCTCAACAGGAGAGGGAACCTCCAAGTTGGCCTTGTCGCTCTCGATGACTAATACGTTTTCATCAACGCGTACCCAGTCCCCCTCCCCTTTGAACCAGTCACCAACGATGACTTCAGAAATTGATTCTCCGATGGACGGAACTTTGAGATTCACACTCATTTACTTATCTCCCTTGGCGGCGCGCTTACTGACGGCCTGGGTTTTTTGGACATCGAAAGCCTGATCCAAGATCAAAGCTTGTTCAATTTTATGGCTGGCTGCTGAGCCTGTAGCTGGACTCGCGCTGCTGGGTCGCGAAACGACGGAAAATGGAAATTGTCCGTCACATATGGACTCGCCGAACCTCAATCTGAGGTGTGGCCAAGCCCCCATGTTCATTGGTTCTTCTTGGACCCACGTGACTTCAGTTCCATCTCGGTATGGTTTCATCAGGTCGGTCAACGTTTCTTGTCGAAGTGGATAAATCTGCTCCAAGCGATGAATGGCCACGTTATCAAGACCCCGGACATCTCTCTCAGCGGCCAACTCGTAGTAAACCTTGCCAGAGCAAAGAATCACTCGGTCAATATTGTCTGGATTAGGATCCATCGGATCTGGAATCACAACCTTGAACTGGTCGCTCGATAACTCATCGAGCGATGATGTCGCCTTCGGATGGCGCAATAGACTCTTTGGAGACATGATGATGAGTGGTTTTCGTACGTCTCTGATAACGTGCCGACGAAGACAATGAAAAAGCTGCGCTGGCGTTGTGAGGTTGCACACCAGCATATTGTCATCAGCACACAAACCCAGAAACCGTTCCAGGCGAGCACTTGAGTGCTCGGGCCCTTGACCCTCGAATCCATGGGGAAGCATCAGGACAAGACCGCTCAAGCGCGCCCATTTTTCCTCGGAACTGGCAATGAACTGATCGATAATGACCTGCGCCCCGTTCGCAAAATCTCCGAACTGCGCCTCCCAGATCACCAAACTCTCGGGCATGTCGAGGCTGTAGCCGAATTCAAAGCCCAAGACTGCCGCTTCGGACAACGGGCTATCGATGACCTCAAAGGAGGCTTGGTCAACGCCTAAGTTATTGAGAGGAATGTATGCCGTGCCATCTTCAAAGTCGCGGAGGACAGAATGGCGATGGCTAAACGTGCCCCGCCCACTATCTTGCCCGCTCAACCGGATGCCTGTCCCATCAGCAAGCAGCGATGCGAATGCCAGTGCCTCGGCAGCCCCCCAGTCCAATGGGCGTTTTCCTTTCGCCATCTGCTCCCGAACACCAAACAGTCGGCCTATCTTGGCGTGTGCTGTAAAGTCAGTCGGAACTTTGGTCTGAGCAAGCAAAAGTTTCTTCAAA
>JAYZEG010000027.1:0-21142 GCA_036337435.1 Myxococcota bacterium | reverse complement strand
GCCCATACCGGCGGCACCCCCTTGACCGCCTTGACCGCCAGCACCGCCCATACCGGCGGCACCACCTTGACCGCCTTGACCCCCTTGACCGCCTTGACCGCCAGCACCACCATGTCCGCCCGCACCATGGCCGTCAGGAATACAGACGGTGCAACTCTGATCACACGTCTGGCCGGCTGGGCATTGACCGTTGCACTGGCCTGCTGACCCAATGGCGCATTGGGATTGAGGCGGGAGTTCTAATTGGCAATCAGCCGAGCAGCCATCGCCCGAGTCTGTATTGCCATCGTCACAGGTTTCCACATAGGGCAGTCCGGGATCGTCTTGGATAACACCATCACCGCAGCAGGGACCGGCCTCCAGTTCCATCTCGACGATCATGCACTGTTTTCTGACATAATCGATGTCACAATCGGCATTACAGAGTGGGTCGACTTGCTGTGGTTGGTGGCATTCCCCGCCAATACATTGTTCGCCAGCGTCTGCCTCACAGTCAGTGTCATTGCTGCATGGGCACGCCGTTTCATCGGGCGATTCGAATCGGCTGTCAAAACAGGCCTCGACAGTACCGAGCCATCGATGTCCTACGAGGGAGACGAATGGAGTGTAGGACACGTGGTTTCGATACTGGGGTCGCATGGCCGTGGATTCGTAGACCAGGTCCAACTGTTGGATCAAAGTGCCATCTGGCTGCTCGGCATCGATCATTTGCGGTGTAAACATTTGCTCGATGTTCAAGATGTCACCGTGGGTTGGATCGTTGGTCACTAGAAATGGGAAATCAGCAGCGAGTGTCTGTGCCAGACTATTGGCACCCACGTCGAGACAGCCCCAGATCTTTAACATTTCATCGGTCACGTCAGTGCAGGGAAAGCTATACGACTGACCATTGGTCGGGTCCGTATACGTGCATTGATAACTATCGATATTGTCTGGCAAGCCGTTGTAGAACTCGCGCCATGTCTCTCCATTGATACAGAGTTGTTGGCTATGCCAGGCGTCCATGCCCACATCGGTTCCAAAATTAATGGTGTCGACCAGACCATCAATGAGTCCATCGGTGCTACTGGGCGTCGGGTTTTGAATCTGCTCAGGCATGTCATCTTTGCACCAGTCGATAAAATCTTCCAGCGAGCCCGCATTGCCCGCTTGAAAGGTTTCAGGGTCTTGGACGACAGGTGGCAAATTGTTCCAGTCCGCCGACGGGTTGTCCGGATATCGACAGACCCCACCCGATAGAAAGGCACAGTTCGGGTGGGGATTGGCCCCATCATCCGTCAGCGTTTGACTTGGCGTAGTTGCAGAGATGGGAAAACGATTGGTAATGCCTGTGCCTGCAATTGGGCCTGCACATTCGTGTTGGTATCGTGCCTCTAAGCCGGGTTGGTACCAGGCTTTGGATGTGGATCCAATGTCCCAAACTTTGGCAAAATCAAACAGGCGCCATGTCTTCTTTCGACCGAAGAGCTTGAAGGATGCCTCAACGTAGAAAGACGCGTTGAATCGGGCTAAGAATTTGATGGCCGAGAGTGCATAACTGGTAACCAAGTGCATTGGTGCTGTCACGTTGGCCATACCCCATGCCACCTCTTCAGCATAGGGAACACCTTCTGGCAAGACACACGCCCCACCGTCGCATTCTCGACCCGGGGTACAGTCTGAATCCATTGCACATGTCGCCGTACAGGCTCCATTTCTGCAATTTCGCCCATGAGGACACGCGTCTCCAGGCCCACATACGCATGAAAAGGCGTTGCCACCATTGTCGACACAGCGGCCATCGGAGCAGGTCTCACCGGCCATACAATGGGTGTCTTCTTGGCAACCGCAGGCCGAGCTGAAACCGTGTTGCAGTGGGCTGCACCCAGGCCCTTCCCAGCCGGCCAACGTCTCATCGATATCGGTGTAACAACTGTAACCAGCCCACTGGCCAGAAGCCTGTTGATTGGGCTGCCAGACGAACGGAATGTAGTGGGAGGGCGTACTCGTAAACTCGACGCTCGGGGTTCCCATGGGGTTGATGGCGTTGCCGAATTGGTCAGTGCCATATGGACAGGATTGTGGTCCGCCTGCCCCCACATAGGTAATTGGATAGCCCGCATGATTGCCGATGGCCCATGCACCGTTTGAGACGTAACCAGCGGCGGCCGAATCAGCCGGTGGCATATAGCTGAAGTTGATGCAGTAGCCTCCACCCAGACACTTACCCTGATCGAGATGAGCTGCCGCGGCTGCATTGGCTTGGTCCATGACAAAAGTCTCCCAAGCTGCAGTCGGTGCACCCTGGGAGCCAAAGACGTACTGAGCTGTCTCGGTCTGGCCTCCGATGAACAGCGAGCCGACGGGCGCATCAGGTCCTGGTGGCACAGCAATGCAATTTGCGGGGGTCGGGGAGACGCAGTCCGCTTCTGTAACGTCGTACTCGACTGTGCCGTCGGGCCGGGTGCAAACACCGTATTGCTGGCATTCGGAGATGGACGAGATATTGACTAGGGCTGTTGAGTAATGGGCATCGGGGCACGAATTGGCGCAGGACGACTGGGCACTCCACGTGGCAAAGAGATTAAAATTCACCACCTGCGGGTCAGTGAGGGCCGAGAGCAAAGGGTTGATGATGCTTCCAGGTATAAACCCAGGTAGGCCGTCTAAGAATTCAATGGCGTCTTCTCGAGTGTCGTGGACGACGTTAATTTGTTCACAGAGGTTTTGATCAATCCCCGTCCAACCATCGATACATGCGATCTTGTTGGCGATGCGCAAACAGCACGATCCGCTGCCGCTATTCGGCTCGCAGGCGTAGGTATTCTGGCTCACCGGATTGCCATCTGGATCGCGCATGTTCTTATTGCTGCAGACCTTTGAAGTCGATGTACTCATCACGGGTTCGCACGGTGCCTCAGCTGGCGTGTTGGTCAGCATGAGCAAGTCGGCTAAAGCGGCGTTTAAGTCGAGAACACCGCCGTTGCCGCTGGGCTCTACCTTGACTGAGACACTCAGCAGTGCGCCCGCACCGATCTTAATTTTCCAGATCTTAAAGCCCAAAAACACATCGACGCCGACTTCTGGCTCAACATAGGCACTGGTGCCATTATCTGCCGACAAGTCTGGGGCTTGGAAGTCATGCATGTCGCGTTGGAAGTCCGCATCAGTGAGTTGGTCAGAGCCGCTGAGTCCCTCGTTGATCTTGTCTCTTAGATCACGAAGAAGATAATTGGCGTCATGGTACCAAGCCACACCGGCGGCCAAGGCAAAGAACGGTGTTGCAGACAATATGGGTGGATAGATCTGGATTGTTGGCAAATCCCAACGCTGCGGGGTCATGTCCAAGTTGAGGTTCAACCCGGCCGATAAAACCGCCGTTGAATACCGTTCCCAGCCCACGGTGTCGCGGGCAGAGGGTCGTGGCCATTCATGGGGGCCACCTACGCCGTTGCTGTACTGCGCCGTATAGAGATCTTTAATGAGGAAATTACCAAACCCGACCTGTCCATTGCTGGCCAATGACCCAAGTTGGTTTTCATCGACGAGGTGAAATACGTCGTAATCGACGATGTCTGATACCGGGATCGACCCACCGAGATTTAAACCAAAGGGTCTTTGGGCATCCCACCATTTCCAGCCATCGATCTGCGTATTGATTTCGATGGTCGGCAACAGACTTAAACCTCGACCGAAGGCTTGGACTGCAAAGCCACCGGAGCGAAATTGTGCTCGATGTTTCTTACTGAGATTATGTGAGGTGTAGCGTGCGCCAATGCTGACGCGACCATTGCCAAGATTGCCCATTTGCGCGTAGGCGCCATGACCTGCGTAGCCGATGCACATATGTAAATCGGGTCGTTGCGTGTCGTAGGCACCGAGGTGATATCCCTCTGTAAATCGATCCACATATTCGAGGAACGCAGCGAGAAGCTCTTGGATATTCGCGAGGAAGGAGGCGGCATCGCCCAACGCGCCAATGGCCGCATTGACACCGTCTAGAAATGGGCTGTCTCCATTGGTGAGTTCGGCCACTTCGTCCAAGAAGCCGACTTGGTCAAGCGCGAAGAGTGCAGCAGCCCCCGCTTGGCTCGGATCTTTAAAAATGTCCGTCGGAAACCACAGGAACACGCCCCCATTTCCATCGCAGTATTCATTACAACCCTGCCGCCGAGCCCGCGCATAGCAGCCTCCGAGAGCGTCGTTGATGACGTCTGTAAATGGTCCGATGATTTGGGCATCGAGTTGATTGAGGGCTACGTCTTGTAAATCCTGACCTATGCCGACACCCGTCACCACCTGTTGGCAATCGTCGAATAAGGATTGGATTTCATTAAGTATATCGTTTAAGCCGGCTTCCACTTCAGCTTGGATCGTTCCGGGTAGGTTCATTTGAAACGTATCAAAGTCGGCTTGAAGACCATTGACACTGGCAATGGTCCCGTTGATTTGACCCTCAATATTGGCCTGTAGACTAGCTGTAAGATCCGTCGTGAGTTCAGTGGCCTGATCGATGGCTTCCATCGCCGCATCGTAGCTGTTGGTGAGTGCTGTTATGGCACCTTGGACCAAGGTTACCATTTGGGTGATTTGGCTTTCGATGCTGCTGATGAGAGTCTTGACCTCATCGAAATCGACGCATTGGTCATTTGGATGATTGTCGGGACAGGTCAAGTCCGAGATTTGGTTTACATCTTTAAAGATCTCCCAGAGGGCGACGACATCGGCCCATAGTTTGGTGATACTGGGTGGGTTATTGACATCTAAAAGTGCTTCGACTGTGGACTTGACCGTGTCAAAGCTATCGACAATCGTGTCTTTCAGGCCGGTGTAAACCGTGTCCAGTTGAGCTTGGTAGTTTTGAACGGTTGTATTGATGGATCCGGCGTTCGCGCTCGCCAGCGTGGCTTGTGCATCATTGAGCAGCGTTTGCACCTGCATTTCGATGGTCATCGTGATGTTGTCGACGACCTGTTCTGGTCGCGATAAAATATAATCTTTGGTCTCGATGAAGCTCAGTCTCAAGAAATCCAGTCGGGTTTGTATGATCTCGTTGAGCATCACAGCAAAAGTCGACGGTAGATTAGCGGCGGTATTCTGGGCCAGTTCCAAGACACCTTCAGTGGCTTCAACCCAGATTTCCTCGGGCGACAGTTGACCACATTGGTTACAGATGCAATGTCCAAATACTTGATTCGGATCCAGCAAATTGGACAATTGCCCGCTTAAATCGGCCGACTTGACCGCGTCTAGCTTCTCAATGGCCTTCGTAAAAACTGAAATCAGCAGTGTGATGGATTCGAGGACCGTGAAGTTGTTGGAAATTGTCTCATAATCAGGGTAGGGGCCTGTGGCGTAGTTGTTCGGATTGTCGACTTGCGACCACAGGGGTCGGGCCGGGGCAAATGGGTCCGGATCGCAGACTGTGGGTGGGCCCATGTCGGCACCGCCATCAACCATGGCATCGACGCCACCGTCCATGAGCAGCATGCCATCGCCAAAGCCATCGGCCACCGCAGCATCGCTCGACGCGTTATTCGGTGGGTTACAAGACAGTGTAAAAAACGCGATGGATATAAAAATTGATAACGCTTTACGCGCCTGCAGGCTCCTAGACATTGAATTCCCCCCTATCGCCGCTGCTCGATCATGAAATGACGACGTGTCGCTCGGCGGCGCGCTCCACATGTACCCTACACGATACGTTTAAGTTGAGTGTGTCGCCAATTGATTTCCCAAAATCTCGGTTGTCGCGCGAGACCTGTTGTTCAAGCGGACCGGCAAACGGTGAAAAAGACGTGCTGTTCTTTGTCGACACTGCGTCGATCACGTCAAGTCGCCCATTGAGTTCGTTGTAAATGGTCTCTGCCGGTTCCGATTCCAGGCGTCTTCAACGTGACCGACCTCGTATGAACGGCAGGACGCCGAAACGGAGTACGCAAGGTCTTTTTATTTCCCAAAAAAACGATCCATTGAGTCTGGAGATACGACGCTGTTCTCATGAGATTGTATCGTTTTAAGATATTGATTTGTATCTAAAGTATCGATTTTGTTTATTAGTGCTGTTCATTAGTCTCAATTGTGTCAGCGACGGCGCACGCCATCAGTCACAAACGAGGAGATGAGAGAATGAAAAGACGATTTTGTGCAGTGCCAATGAGTTTAAGTCTGCTTTTGTCCATGGGGTGCATTGTCGATGCCACCTCCGTCCAAGATACGGAGTTTGGCCAAGGCAGACCTCCGCAGCAGCCAGAATCTCTGGTTTCTATTTCGCCAGCGGTGAGAGCCCAATTCAATCACTCTGGCTCTACAATCGAAGTGAGTCGCCAAATCAGAGATGGAGGGGGACGCTCCAATGATTGTCTCTACTGCCCCACAGAGGCCCCCAAAGCAGTGCAACTTGGTGATCCGCAATGTAACCTGAGTCCAAGATGGTCCCAAGACGGAGGTGAACTATATAACGGGATTCGGTCAGCCAAATTGTCGAACAATGGACGCTTGGTCTACGGAGCCACGTTTGATTCTGACCTCATCAGAACCCATCCGTTAGATGGTGCATTTGCAACGGCGTACCGGACGGCAGATGGTGAGCCACTGTTTCAAATTGAGACCGACGCCCTGCCTCGAATGCTCAATCCTAAAAATGATCTGAACGTCACATTGGAGCACCGATGCCAAGGTGAATGCAGGGGTAATGAGCCTATGGTTTTGGTTGCCCGACCCAATGTCGGCGGTGAGGGCTGGCGTATGCCACTGGGCGATAACTTATACCGTCCGCAGCTCATGGTGAGTCCAAATGGGGAAACCGCCGTGTTGTCTGATTGCCTGAGGACATCACCGCGAACTCGCGATACCAGAATTCGAACCATCGATGTTGCAACCGGTGTTGTAGACGCTGAGATGACAGTGCCTGGAGAATGCCTTTACAACCCAGTTTTCGGTTTTGAATCTAGACTCTTGAGCAAGGCGGGTCGCTATCTGGTCCTCACCCAGCGTTACCGTCACGACATGAGATTATTTGACTTGGTAGCCGGCATGGAGCTGGAACTGCCAACGGGCCCGATGAGCAAGGTGGTCAATGTTGCATTCAATCATGATGACACTCGTCTTCTCGCTGTGACCATGGAAGCGGACGATCACGGACAGGCTGTGGCAAAGCTTCGACAATGGCGTTTCCCTGACCTCGCAGACATGCCAACTCGGAGCGATATCAGCATTCTCGGTCTCAATCGATTGAGTTACATGCCCATCGATGTATCACCGCTTACATTTTCTCGTGATGGGCGATTGTTTGCCCACTTAGACAGCCGAGGTCAGGTCGTCATTGAGCGCACCGACTCCGGTGAGCGACTTCACACCTTGAACCCCCTTAATTTTGATGCCAGGGGAGCCGAGCATTGGGGCAATACGGGCAGTGAGCCAGTCGGGATACAATTGGGCCCCAGTGGCGACGGCGTTCTCGTCTCGTACACAGGCGGTCTGGCTTATTTCAGCTGTCAAGAATCGGCCAGCCAGCCACGGCAGCGGCCGAGGACGATTACCTTGTCAGGCCCATTGCAAACGGCAGTTGGCGTGCCGGTGACCTATACGGCCAGCGCGGAACACTCTCGTGACCTCCAAGGCTTTGGCTTTTCAATCGATGGAGACTCACTTGGGTTTCCGACAACAACGCCGACTCTCACCTGGACTTTTAGAGAACCCGGTCTACATCGGGTGGACTTGGACTTCCTCGATGGATCGAGTGCTGGACATGCCAGTCTCATGGTGACTGTGTCACCGTGACCAAAGACTGACTTAAGAGATTGGCTCATCGGTTGATGGTTGCCCTTGAAAACCGGGTTGCTATGGACTCATGCCAGTCTTTATTTCAGCCAATTGAGTCGCTGCCAGACGAAGCCGATGCAGGCCAGGAGTAATGCGGTGACAAAACTGGCGTAGGCAACATCTGGCACCAGTAGGCCTAAAATGCCTAAGCCGACCCCAGCGATGGCAAAGTAAGGGCCTCGCGGGAAGACTTCAACCGAGGTGGCGCAGACGTGGGCGATAGCGAAGGTCTCGATGGGATGAATGAGGGCCGGGTTGAGGCCGTGAATGTAGACAACCGTTCGAATGGCGGCAATTAATATCGGGGCGAGAATCAAAAGGAGCATGGCACGCCGGCCTGCATCATTCTCGAGCATGACACGCCGATTAAAAAACAAGACACCAACGACAATGACAGTCCCAATCAGCCAAATCCCGAGGCCTTGCCCAGCGGTTCGGCTCACTTTTTCGCTGACTTGCTGATAACTCGTTACAGCGACGGCGATGGCGCAGACGGCCAGCATTGCATAGGCCGCGCGTCTTCGGCCTGTTCTGGACGTGCTAATGTCATTGGCGGCCGCATGCTCGTAGACTCGACTTTCTTTTTGGCTTGCTTGCTCGACAGCCCTGCGAAGTGCGTCGACGGCTCGTTTGTCGGCAACGGTATGTGCAGAGACCTGATTGAGGAGTAGTTTGGCTGCTTTTGAATCGTTTGAGTCCAAATAAAGGCGAGTCATGGCCAACCGGACTTGAGTCAAGCGCGAGGCGGCCTCCTTGCAGTCGGGCCAACTAGATAATGCCACCTGAAAACGCAAAACCGCTGCATCAAAATGGCGAACACTGTCGGCTAATTCGCTGCCAGTCGCCCCCGCTTCCATCACAAACTCGAAGTCAGGTTGGGCCAACTGTACTGTTCGCATGGCATCCCAATGGGTCAAACAATCTTCAACAGCGTGTCTAAACTCTGAGACGGTCTGAGGTCTATCATCTGGATCGAGAGCACAGGCGCGGTTGGCGAGAAGACCTAACTCTGGGAAAACTGAGCCAGGATATGCAGCGGGCTTAGACTGGGACGCCATGACCGCCGCACTCAGTGTTGTCGGTGCATTATGTCGCGGCTCTCCAGTGAGCAGAAAGTGAAGTGTTGCGCCAAGGAGATACACGTCGGTTCGTGCATCGACTTTGTCCGGTTCGCCCGACAACATCTCGGGTGCGATATAATGGGGGGTGCCGACGGTGCCACGATTGACTCCACGCTCCGCATTTTTATCGATGGCAATGCCCCAATCGAGCAAGTAAACCTCACCATATTGTCCGAGCATAATGTTTTCAGCTTTTATATCCCGGTGGTAAATATTTCGGGCGTGGGCGTACTCAAGGGCGTTGCAGACCTGTAATAGCTTTGGCAAGAGCCGCCGCAAACCCGCTTCGCTGGCACCATCTTCTGAATAGGCCTCGGAAAGTGAGATGCCCTCGACGCGCTTGAGCACCACCTCGGGCCCCTTGATTGGATCCACTCTGATGGAGTGAACGGGGATGATGTTCGGGTGTTCTAATGCACCGGTCAAAAGAGCCTCTGAAAAGAGGTTTTGAGCTCGCTCAACAGTGTTTTCTCTCAGCCGTTTGACAGCAACCTGCCGAGGCGGAATCGTCTGATCTGCAAGATAGACAACAGCCATTCCACCCTCGCCCAAGAGTTCCCGTTCGACCAGTTCAGTCTTATCTTTTTTATCCCACTCTTGGAGCATGGCCAACATGCTGATAGGAAGGGGATGGGTGGGCTTTCCTTCCAGCACATGAGTTGCACCGGGACCCGATGCGTGAGCAGCACTCTCCACCCAAGCCTGAAAAATGGCATGGTCCTGTTCACTGGCATGCCCGCCTAGAACGTCATGAATGACCTCAATGGGTATGGTCAACTCTTCAGTCGAATCGTCGTAATTGCTCTCGTCGCTCATGCCTACGCCCGTACCTTTAGCACGATGACGATAGCGCAGATTCAGCCCCTTGGCGACCGTCGGTTTTGCTTATTTCTACGCCCCGCGCAGCCACAAACAAAAGGCCCGGTATCCCAGTCGCTTACGCTCGACGTCGTTTTGTTTGGGACTTGCATCAGACAGACCAGGATTTACCGCATTTGAGTTTTGTGCGACCCTAGCCTGCGCGTTGTACAGTGGAGGAGCTGCCATATGAGAGTCCAATCGATATCCAAGAACCGACGCCTCAAATTAAAATGGCTCCTGCCCTTTTTCGTATTCATCATCGACTGCGGAAGCATTCAGCGTTCCAAAGACAAAACCAAGGTGACAGTGGATGGTCATTCAAAGCAGCCGGTCAACACCGTAAGCGGGTGTGACGGGCAGCCTGATTTTCGTCAAAAAGACGAACAATTTGGGGGCGGGGCTAAGATTGACTACCGAAAAAAGAACGGTCTGGCTGTAATGGGCAGTGTACGCATGACGGAAGGGCGGACCACCGAATTGCGGTCGTATATTGCAATGCCCGAATCTTCGACGGCGAGCCAGAGTGGACTCGCTACCATCCGAGGTCGGGACCGTTATCGACTCATTGGACTCAGTTCAGGCGCAGGGTATCAATGGCAATATTTTGGACTCTTTGGCGGTGCCAGCTACCTGCAACTCAATGATGGAGATGACCACTTACTTCTACCCTGGGCGCGATTGCAGATCGGAGACCAAGACAAAGGATATTTTGAAGCTCAATACTTGGCCGATGATCCCATTATTGCTGTGGAAGGCTTTAAAATGGGGGGTGCCTTCTTGTCTGATCGATGGGAGGGCCACTTTGGCCTGACCTTCTTTAGTCACGCAATGCTCGATTCCGTAAGTCGCTGGGAATGTCTGCGAGACCCTCAAAATTGCAATCCGGTTGACCCAAACAAGCCAGAACTCGAACTCGGGAGCGAGGACTCTTTGTTTGCTGCTGGCTTGTACGCCGATTTGACATTTCGTTTCACCGACAAAGTGGGTGCCCATCTGAGCCTGATTTTAAGCGATTCACCCGTCTATACCTTTGGCCTGACCTATCATTGGTTTGGTCCTGATGAAAAAACAGCCGACGGTCCACCGAAGACTGAATCGAACCGGCAATGAATGGATTGGGTCGGGGCTGGTTCTATTTTTTGAGTGGGCTGGTGCTCATTGGACTCTTCGGACTTTGTAGCGCGCCTTCGGCGTTCGCCCAAGGTTCAAACGAGGCCAGTTCGGTTAAGAAAAAATGGCCGGAGGTGGTCACCGATGCGAAGACGGGCCGGTTGACCTGCAGTCCCTCCATCATCCCCAGTAAGACGCAGCCAAAGATTGAGCAGACCGATGCCAATCAAGCTCGCTTCATTAATCCAATGGGTGTCGGAGAGATTATGGTTGGTCAGCCTGTCCCGGCGTCTATTGACAAGCTCGAAGGCCGTCCATACGACCAGGCATTTCAAAAGGCTGCGCGAACTCTGTCCCATGATAAGGCCATGGAGGCCGGGCATTTTAACATGGCAGGCTACCCGACAATTCGTCTAAAAAAACTGGATTTGACCATTACATTGGCCAATGAGAAGCGGGTCTTATCGCTGACGCCGGGCCAACAAATCAGAACCATCGAAGGCACTGGCGTGGGCAGCACGCTGGCTCAATTAAAGTATGCCCATGGGCGTGTGCACTTATCATCGGTACCCGAACCCCACCGCTGCGCTGTCTCTGTCAGGGGCCTGCCCTATGTGTCGTTTATGTATACGACATGCGAGCGTGCATGCCGAGGTGAAGGGGCCCTTAAAGTACACGTCGGTGGTGCCAATTATGACGTGTCCAAGCAGCGATGGCGTAGACCTTACCGACGACCTCCCCCGGCGAGCGATGATTAACATCAGAACGGGTCGTCATTGATTTGTGTGCGAGATGCGCTCGCCTTGAGAATCCGCCCGACCTTGCGTTTCACGTTTGTCCCTGGGAGGCTATGGACTCAGCGGTGGCTCCAAAGCCCGGTGGAACGCGGGCAGATGGGTCGAATTGTCAAGGAGGGGTCTTGAACGCATATTTCACTCGGCTTAGTTGCCTATTGGGCTTGCTTCTTGCTGGTTGTGACGAAGAGTCGTCGGCAAATTTAGCCATGCCGCAACTGGGCGGCGATGCCATCATTTTTGACTCCATTGATGCCGCTGTTGAACTGGATGAGGTTCGTGACCAAACATCTCAAATGATTCGAATTGATCGAGTCATCGATGGACAGCGGGTATCCATCGATAATGGACTTGGTCAAGTCTCATTCATCGTCCCCTCCAATGCGTTATCCATCACCGTCATTATTTGGGGTGTAGACGACGGTTGGTATGGGATAGATGGTTGGCAAGATGAGACGGGGTACGCTCTAATTCCGAGCGGCTGGCCAGCCCTTGAGGGCAACGAGGCAGGCTGTTATCGGTGTAATAATTTCGCTACCCAGAGTGCGGGTGTATCCACCACCATTGCACCCAACCGGCCCGGCGCGGCCATTAATGCGGGTCGTCATGTGGTTGATATTGTCGGATGGGTAGATGGCTTTGCTGCCGACGAGGTCCGAGTCAGTGTGCTCATTAAGCAGGGGCCGATTTGGCCAGACACAGGGACCATCGATCTGAATTTGTACTTCACGGGTGCCCAAGGCTGGACGGCGGATAGCGTACAGACCGACCCCTATTTCGCAGCGTGCATCGATCGAGTTATCGACCTATACGGTCGTGCTGGAATCCGGTTGGGCGAAATGGCATACCACGACATCGATTCGGAGTTCGCCATCGTGTCTATCGAGGAGGGTGACGAGAGTCTTGGCCGCTTGGTTGGCCAATCGGTCGCAGCACCTCACCATGGGGCCAATGTGTTCTTTGTCGACGAAATCCTCACTGGTGACATCGATTTTCCGTCCATTCCTGGTGTTGCGGCGGCTGTACCGAACCCACCCTTCTTGCCTGGCACCGTGGCCAGTGGGGTCGCTGTCGCCACCAAGGGGCCTCTGTCGGTCCCACCGGGCAATCGTTTTTTAGACCCACCGGCCATCGGTCAGACCATCGCCCACGAACTGGGTCATGCCTTAGGTTTAGTCCATACCAGCGAGTATGATGGTGTGACACACGACGTATTTGATGACACCTTGGAGGACGATAACCGATATTTGATGCATGCAGACGGGACCGGTGCCGAACTCAGTGCCCAGCAAATCCGAGCACTGATGGCCAACCCCGTGATCAGTCATCCTTAAAAAAAACGCTCTGTGGAGCGTTTTTTGAGCATAAACATGGGGGGGATGTTTTTTGGATGGACGTGCGGTCCCAGCCTATCGGCACCCATTCGGTCTCTGTATAGGTTGGAACTGAGTCAATGGAGTGAACGCGCTCTCCGAGTCTGAAGAGTCATTGTAAACGCGTAAAGATGGGCCATTTAATCCTGTCTTCTGTGATTTTTATGGGTCAGCTTTCGGTGCAATGGCTATGGCATTGGTTCAATACTTGACGCAGACTGCGAAGACCCGACATATATGGACAGGCTCTGTGTCTGCTGGGATAAGTGAATGATGGTCACGTCACCTAACGCTCTCAAATTCATTCGACGCTTTCTGTTATTGGGTCTCGTGTCGACGACGGTCATCCATATTGGGTGTGCCGATGAAGGGGCGAGAGCCGGGACACAAGCAGCGGTCGAGTGCGCAAAAAATGACTTGGTGGACCAATGCCCACCCAATACCGAACCCCGTCTCGAGCTGGATGCAACGTCTGCCTGCACGGGGGCCGGCAGTATTGATTTAAGCCAGGGTGCCGAGACCTTTGATGGTGCTGCTGCCGTCCAAAATGCATGCGTTGGCTCGAGCACATGCAAGTTGATTTGTGAACTTATGAATCCTTGTCAGTGGGGCGTCAGTCAAATCTCCCCGACCGAAGGCATTCTCTGTGCCGCGGCACCCGAGGGCTGTGGCAACGGCACTTGCGATGATGGTGAGACACCGGAGAGCTGTCCCAATGATTGTGAAATGGAGTGCATGCCGGGGTTGAGTCGTTGCCAAGGCAATGCCGTTCAGAATTGTAATCTCCGTGGTCAATGGGAGAATGCATTGGCGTGTCCTGCCATGCAGCGCTGTGAGCAGGCGGGGGCGAACCAAGCTCAATGCGTTGGCGTTGGCTGTGGCAATGGGCGCGTAGATGCCGGTGAAGAATGCGACGATGGTAACCTGGATGACGGTGATGGCTGTGATTCTAATTGCACAAATACGCGCTGTGGTAACGGGCTGATCACTGAGGGTGAAATCTGTGATGATGGCAACGATGTCACCACGGATAGCTGCGTTCAGTGTCAGCCTGCCCGTTGTGGTGATGGGTCGGTCCATGAAGGGGTCGAGGAGTGCGATGACGCCAATGCCGATGACAGCGATGGGTGTACGGCGGCGTGCGAATTGTCATTTTGCGGAAACGGCCGTGTTGACGGTGACGAAGAATGCGACAATGGCGTTGAAAACGCAGATACCGGTGAGTGTACATCGACCTGTCGACTGGCACGCTGCGGGGATGGCCTGGTGCACGCCGATGTGGAGCAATGCGACGATGGACCCAGTAATAACGATACCGCGCGTTGTACCAGTCAGTGCACGCAAGCTCGTTGTGGCGATGGGTTCACTCGCCGTGATATCGCAGATATGACGTCAGCAGACTATGAAGAGTGCGATGAAGGACCCGGCAATGCCGATACAGAACAGTGTACCAGCCTGTGCAGACGGGCACGCTGTGGTGATGGGTTGGTTTGGAATGGTCGGGAACGCTGTGATGATGGCAATGACTCCAATACCGACGCATGCTTAGTTGGGTGTCGACCCGCGCGCTGCGGTGATGGTTTTACTCATGAGGGGCAAGAAGAGTGCGATGATGGCAATGTTGAAAACGCGGATGCATGTACCAATGAGTGCGAAAATGCTCGCTGCGGTGATGGAATCGAGCGCACTGACCTAGATTTGAATGACCTCGGACAGCCTGGGTTTGAGGCCTGCGATGATGGAAATGACAACGATGTCGATGGATGTACCAACGATTGTTTTCGGCGGGAAATTGAAGATAACGACCATCGATCCTGTGATTCCAACCCAATCCCAGCGGAGGGAAAGTGGGCGGTGGTGGGTGTTTTAGAAGCAGCATCAAATATCGATGCAGACAATAGCCAACCGGGGTCCGATACTTTTACTTACACTCACCAATGTGGATTGGATGAGGGCGAACTCTGCCCCATGAATCGACGCGCGGTCTTAAATTTTACGCTGCGATATGTGCCGCCTGACTTTGGCTCACTGTGCAGGGGAACCAATCCAGCTGAGCGAACCGGCATCACCTTTTCTCGCATTGATTCGGACTCAGGACACTGCTGTCGGCGTTATCTGGATGGTCTTCTGCTTCCGGCCGATGAATGTCAATCCTGGCTTCAGTCATTTAGGTCAATTTTTCCATCACGGAACCCGCCGGCTCAGGCATTTTTTATCTCAGAGGCGTATTCCCGGAACCCGGGGTGTGTGCGCGGTACAATTGTCGACGTTGATTTTTGTGAACGCCGGGGTGCGGATGGTCAATGTTGCACGGGCCTCAGGCCGCCAGGCGGCCGTTGTTGTGTCCCCGGTGAGGACCGCTTCTGCCAGGCTGTCGGTGAAGCAAATTTACCCTACCGATATGCGCGTTGGACAAAAACTGTCGAATATCATGGTGACTATCATTTCAGTCTGAAGAATGCCTCCCAACAGTCCTTTGATTATCGCTTGGTCGTCGACGTAGGCGAAGGCGACTAGATCCATCGGTCTGAATTGATAAGAAAACCGCGTTTAGCACCGTGCAGAACTTGACTCGGGTGTGACAGGTGCCGAGTATAGTGGCTGTCAACTCCGCTGCTGCAGGAGCGTGGTATCGTGTCATATTTCATCAAGACAAAACTGCAACATGTCTGGTCTGCTTTGGTCTTGTTATGGCTTCTTGCGCTGCTCTGCGGGTGTTCAACTGAAGGGGCCGAGGCAGGCACTCAGGCGGCGACAGACTGCGCTCGAAGTGATCTGGTTGCCCAATGCCCTATCAATACGACACCCCAATTGGAAATCGATGCCGAGTCTGCGTGTTCTGCGTCTGGGAGTATCGACATCACTCAAGGCTCTGACAGCCTCGAAGGCGGCGGGGCTGTGCAAAATGCCTGTGTTGGCTCAGGGTCTTGCCGGTTGGTCTGTGTCTTAAACAGTCCATGTCAGTGGGGCGTCCAACAGATTTCACCAACCGATGGGATCCTGTGCGCTGAGGCACCAGACGGCTGCGGGAATGGACAGTGTAGTGCAGGCGAGACACCCGTGACCTGTCCCAACGATTGTGAAATGGAGTGTACTCCGGGCCAGAGTCGTTGCGATGGTGATGGCCTTCAGAACTGCAATCGGAGGGGTGAGTGGGAAGGAACGCTTGCATGTCCTTCGGAACAGCGTTGTTTTGATACGGGTGACCAGGCGCAATGTGCTGTTGCCGGATGCGGCAATGGTTTCGTAGACATCGATGAAGAATGCGACGATGGCCCGAATAATGCCGATACGGCGCAATGTACCACCATGTGTAAGCGGGCACGTTGTGGTGATGGTCTGGTATGGAATGGTCAAGAGCAGTGTGATGACGGTAACGAGTCGAACACTGATGCGTGTCTGGTTGAGTGCAGGGTCGCTACCTGCGGGGACGGCTTTACCCACGACGGCCAAGAAGAGTGCGATGACGGCAATCTGGAGAACGCCGATGCATGTACCAATCTGTGTGAGTATGCCCGCTGCGGTGATGGCATCGAGCGCATGGACCTGGACATAAATGATTATGACGCCGATGGTTTTGAAGCCTGTGATGATGGCAACGATGAGCCTCATGACGCTTGCAGTGGCGACTGTATCCGCACAGACCTAAACGGCGATGATGCTCTCGCGTGCGATAATCCGGCTGCCTACGAGGGTAAAATGCTCATCAGGGGCATAATGGACCGAAACATGCCTCTGGGAAATGATAGATACACTCCATCATCGGACGTGTTTTCATACATCCACAATTGCAGGGCCAATGCAGGCGCTGATGGCGGTGCACTCTGCGAGCAGGGCGGCTCCGTGAGTTTAACTTTCTATCTACGCTACGAACCGCCTATTGATCCCAATGGAGGATACCCGCTTCGATCGATGTGCAAAGGAACGCATCCAATTTTGGATTCAGCACCGTTGTCGAGAATCCACAATCAGAAAGGGTATTGTTGCCGCGGCAACGAACAAGAACCTTGCCTTTCATGGTTTGACCGACAACCAGAGGCCGATGGGGTCTTTTCCAAAGAACCGTCGATTTGGCAAAAATTCTACGTGGCGGACGCCTATGAGAGAGATGGTCTGTGTGTCGAAGAGACCATCACGGAAATTGATTTCTGCGATTTGCGCAGGGAGGGGGATGGTCTGTGTTGTAACTTGGTCCATCCCGATACCGGGACATGTTGCGACGGTATGGAGGGGTCAGACCGTTGCCAGCTCATCGGTGCTGCCGATCTGCAGTATCGTTACGCGCGCTGGACAAAAGAAATCGACTTCAATGGCACCTATCATTTCAGCCTAAGGAACTTATCCGAACAAACGATTCCATACCGATTGCGAGTGACGACAACGCAATTACCATAAGGGTTAGGTAGCGGTTTCTGACAACGTGCCCTCAGTTTTAGACGACCGTCCGCCGGCTATTTTTTAGCGACATTTTGAAAGTAGGCTAAAGCCATTATCGTGCCAGCTAACTGACTTTTCTTGGCTTCGTTGAGGGCGGGTTCAAGCCAGACCGCCCGGTCATGGGTCAGCTGAATTGCAGCCGCAGGTTTTATGTCATCATAGGCGACATAGCCGTAGGGGGTCGGTGGCTTCACGAAGGCTGAACCGCCTGTCGTATAGACAGAATGTAGATTGAATACGGTGTTCTCAAATTGAGCGGTTCCCAAGAACCCCTTCTTGTCCATTTGGCACCACAATGACCCCACCGGTTGGTCAGTCTTCACAGCCCTAAATGTGCAACCCAAGACCAATGAATCCTGAGAGATGGTCATGGCACCAATTTTAAGCCCTGTGCGCGTAGAATAGGTTGAACACGACACTGCGTATTTTGGGTTGCCTCCCTCCTTGAGAGTAAAGTGGTACTGACTGCCAACCCGTTCACTGAATTCACCCTTGAACAGCGGGTTTTGGATCATCTGTGCCGTTTTTTTAGGTGTTCTCGCTGCATCGGTCACCGACCAATGTCCAAATCGATAATCACGTTCTTTGGTCAGGTGCCACTCACTGTCCGTCGCCAGGCGCTTGCCTTGAAGCGTCGTTGGAATCTGCATCGCTGTACACGACAGGCTCATGAGTGTGCAGGCCAGTACGATGATCATGCAAAGGTGCGATTGGGTGCGTCGGCGCATGTCTAAGCGGCCCTCACGGACTTGTCTACCAGATTGAGACGGTAACAGAGCCGCCTCGTTTCGTCGACGTAGAGCCGTCTTCCGGGGGGGGGACGCATTTACTTCGCGGTGGGTGCTTTCGCCTTCATGTGCTTGAAAAGGCCTTTGATCTTTCGATGATGAAAGCTCGATACAGAGGTTAAACTTGCATTTTGCACAATCAGGTCGGTGATTTTTTCTTCTTCGATCACAGCACTCAATTGGCCCTTGAAAGACCGATAATCGATGATGATGACCGTCTCAAAAGAATGCAGCAGGAAGGGGCCCATTGGGTTGCCATAGGAATTCTTGATCAGCATGACCCGTCTGCCATTTTTGACACTTGTCCGTGCTGTCATCTGCGGGTAGTCACCCCCTAAGAAGGTGAGATAGGATTTTCTTTTCGGATAGACAAACTTTGCCCCCTTTTGAGGTTTCCTTGCCCCCCGAAGCAAGCGGGTCGCCGTGTAGTCTACCTTTGGAATCCAGATCTCCAGGCGATCTTTTCCCCTCAGCAATTCTTTCGCTCGGGTAACGCCGAAGAGAGAACCGTAGAAGGTCTTTGGCTCCGGAGCTGTCATGGAGTCTAGTTCGACAGCTGGTACGCCTGCGAGCTTGGTGAAGGCAACGTAGGCCCAGTAGGCACCTCGCGCCGTCCAATGGTGGTCTGTTCTGAAAAATAAATACTGATCTTGGTTTTCATCCATCAACGGGTATGGGTCGATATGAATCACTGAGGGTGCCAATGACTCGCCCACGGTTTTGATGAAGTTGCGCTCCTGCATTCGGTATCGATCGTATTTTTTCGGAGCGCGAAACGAAATCGATGTCGGGGCAACCAGCGCGTACATTTTGACCGTATCGGGAAGTTTCTGACCGATCTCAGACAAAATATCCGCATACCCTTTCGCAGCCAGCTTGGAGCCACCAAAGAGCTGTATGGCTCGATTGCCTTTAATCAACAGTCCCTTCACGAAGCGCGTCCGCGGTGGTGCTTTTGTCCCTGCACCCTTTACTTTCGAACCAAAGGACGGCGCGCGGCTCTTCGTATTGGTCGCTTTCGTATTCGCGCTATTTTCGTGGGTCTGATTCACTTTGCCGGCGCGCGCGCTTCGGTTTTGCCAATCGGGGGTACGGTGTGTGCTTGGGTTCAGCTCAACAGTCGACGTCTGGTTCGTCGATTGCGTTGCAGGATGGCGGGCCATTGTCTCATCCGCTTTGGCCATCGGGTCAGCCTCGCCTTTTTGCCCCTCTACAACTGCGGGCAGAGCGAATCCGGACGACTCGTCCGGCGTGTCCTCTGAGCCGAGTCCATCGAGCAACGCATCGATGTCTACATCCACGATGCGATCGCCGTCTTGAGTAAACCCTTTTAGGGCATTGACCTCAGTTTGCACAGTCAACGAGGCCTGGCGCGCAAAAAAACGATCTTCAAACCACTTTTCCAGCGCCGGTGCAAAGGTCACCTTCGTCCAGCTGGTCCAGTCTAGGCTCGGCAATTGCGTCGGTGCGCGTCGCTCCGTAGACTGGATCATGGGATCGGCTTCACCAGTCAGCGATACAATCCCGACGACGGTCACGAAGAGGGGGAAAACAAACGCATAGACGTGCGAACGATGATTCATACGGTCACAACTACCGCCGGTTAAGAAATCAGGAGCCCCTCTTAGCATTGGATGGCAGGTGCCGACAACTTATCGGTCGACAGATATGCTTAATTTCAGTGGCTGGTGACTTAATTGTGACATATCTACGCCTCCACTGTGAGTAAATTACTTGTGCTAAGTAGCAAGCAGGTCTATGTGTTTGCCGAAGTTTGGCTCAGGAGAGATATGCGCCATTTGTACCCCATCACCCTCGTGATCATTTTATTGTGCATCCATTCCGTCGCTTGGGCAGAGCTGTGTTCACAGGAGAAGGATGGCGTTGTGACCATCACTAGCAAGGGGTGCGATAATCGACTTGCGAAGCGGTCTAGCCGTCTGGGCAAAAGCGCAAAGACAGCCAAGAAATCCAAAAAAATACGGTCTGGAAAGTTTAAAAGGTATCTCAAGCGCAAAGACGCCAAAGCGCGGTTTTCGACGACATCACCGCCCCCGTTTTCGATTCTTGAAGAAACAAAGTATCTGAGCGGGCCGAAGGGGGCCATGACTCGCTTCAACGACAAACTGGCTGAGAAGAGTCAGGCGGCAGGCACTGACCCTTTTGTTGTTGTCCATTACGGAGATTCACACAGTCGCGCAGGCAGCTTTGCGCGAACGCTGCGGGGACGGTTGAGTAAAGGACCGTATTCGCCCGGTTATATGTCCTATCAATTTCCCGTCGGTTGGAATGCACGATTAAAAAAATCGTCTGGCTGGCGTCGGCAGAATTGGCTGAGGAACGACATCCCGCCCTATGGACCCCTGGGCATTGCATTTGTTGCAACGGATGCAGACGAGACTCTGCACGTTGTTCTGACGGACAAGAATCGGCCTGAAGGAAAAACAAATCTCACGGTTTTCTACCATCGGACTGACGGGCATAGGCGTTTTCGCTTGGAGGCCGGCAGCCGGACCTTAGCGTCAATCAGTGCTGGGACAAAACTGGACGCTAGCAAACGTGGTTCGCCTTGGATTGTTCGCCACGGAGAATATGACCAATTGGCTGCGGTTAAAGTGTCGGTGCCGGCCGACATCAAAACGCTCACCTTGAGGACTGGAGAGGCGAACGAAGACGACGCGTCCATCAGGATTCTGGGATTCTTGATCCAATACGAGACGGCAGGGATCGAATGGGACGTATTGGCCATTGGCGGGACATCCATCGACAGCTTGATGAAGCGCAGTGATGCAGCGATTGAGGCCTACCTGGCTCATCGAAAACCTGACATGATGTTGATATGGTATGGCACGAAC
>JAYZEG010000026.1:0-45048 GCA_036337435.1 Myxococcota bacterium | reverse complement strand
CCAATGATGGTGTTGTCACATTGATTTCCAGAGAGAATGGTGCGGTCATCAATACCCTGGATATTCCGGTCGTTTTTGGATGGGAATTGCCACCGCCCGCCGAAGAGGGAACGTTGAGTGCCTTATTACCTGAGAGCGTCCTGATGGATTTTAATGCCCTTCAGTTTGGCGGGCCGTCTCGCTTGTTAAACACATTTTCGGGGGAGGGCAATTTCAGCGACAATACAGCTGCGGTTGGGCCGGACGGGCGAATTTATGTCATCGGTGGGGATTCCATCGACGGTGCGCTATTTCAGATAAGAGTGGACCGGTCTGGCACGGTGCCTACATTGAAGGCAGGCTGGCATATGAAGACCAAGGGCAGCAGTGCCAGTAGTCCTGCTGTGAGTCCCGATGGACACCAAGTTAAGGTATCCGACGGCAATGGGACTCTCGGATTACTCGATCCATTGAACTCGGGCGCAAAAAGCTATCTGGCCAATATCGATGATTGCGATGCGAATGTGGATAAGGATCCCGATGCAGATGTGTGTGCGCCAGCATCGACAATTCCGCTTCTGTCGGGGCCAGCAATGGGGACCACACCATTGCTCAACGACGGTGTTCATTACCACTACGAAATCCAAGTCGCTGATTTGCTGAATACGGACACGCCCGATTTACGTGCCTTTCAGGGAGAGTCACTCCTTTGGGAAATTCTGCTTCCTGACGGTCTTCAATGGACGTCGGTTATGACTGTGACTGAAAACCATCTCATCGGTACGGCCACGCGTTTCAATCCCTCTGGAGACTCTATTTTGGGGATTATTGACCTTCCCAAGACGGCGGAAAGTGAGTTGCTAGTCGTTGATCGACAAACCGGAGAGATTGTCTTTCGACATCAAATCACCGATGACTCGACCTCGACGGTGAGTATTGGGCCTGATGGGTCTCTCTATGTCACGATGCTTTGTTTGATGCATACATTTGCACTGGAGACGCGTCCGGTCGGGGGCTTGATCCGCTTCGTTCCTCAGTGATGCTCTGGCCCGGGTTCCGTTTGTGTTTAAGCATGCTGTCCTGTTGATTCAAATAGTGTTAAAGAACCTGAAAAACGGCGTTAATGGCAGCGATTCCATGATCAACGTAAGAAAGTATGTCCTTTATGGCTGGCTTGGGTTTGCTACACCAGCGGTTGTCATCGTGAATGGCGTAGCCGCGTTACTGCCCATGTCAAAAAGACGCGTTATTGCCCGCGGTATGGCGCGTTTTTGGGCTCGGGGCATGCTCCGAACGACTGGGGCTCGCTGTCACATTGACGGTTTGGAGAACATCCCAGAGTCGGGTCCATTCATCGTTATGAGCAATCATTGTTCTCATTTGGATACACCGGTTTTAATTCAGAATTTACCCTTCCTATTTGGCTTCATCGTTAAAGAAGAATTAATGAAAATTCCAATCTTCTCAGGTGCGATGAAAACCATCGGGTGCGTTGCCGTTTCGCGAGGCAAAGGGAAGGGGGACCATAGTGTTTTGGATGGCGTGGCTCGTGATGTTGCGGGCGGTAAGAATATCCTGATCTTTCCTGAAGGCACTCGTTCGGCCTCGCCTGAGATGCTCCCGTTCAAAAAAGGTGGGGCCATCGTGGCCATTAAATCAGGGGTGCCGATTCTACCCATTGGCCTGAGTGGCACCGGACGGATTATACCGGCTCGAGTGCTGCGGGTCACGGCCGGCGATGTCAGAATGAAAGTCGGCAAGCCGATTCAAACCGAAGGCCTCACCCTCGAGGATCGTGACGATCTGACAGCGCGCGTCCGTGCTGCCATTGAAGCACTCTACGACAACGATTATGGCTCTTGAGGCAGTTCAGGCAGGTCGACGTCTTGGTATGGGTCGACGATGAGGCCCGGCTGACCGTCCAGTATGCTTTGCAAGAAGACGCGCAACTGCTCTAGAGCAATGCTGCTTTCGGGGGTATTGGTATGTTGCGCAGGTACGGGTCGGCCATCTCGTTCGACTCGGTCGAATTGAAAATAGCCCTGCGTCGACTCGCCATTGCGGCCATTGCCTTGGGCCGGACAGCCTTGACGCTCAATTCCAAACACCTCCGTAAACTGCGGTCCAACGTGAGGAATACGCAGGGCTCGTGCAAGGGCGCGCCCAGTGCTCGGAGGGACGATGTCATCATAAACGGCAACGGGCATAAGTATATCGGGTGTTCGTGACTCAGGATTGTTTCGTTGGTAGAAGACATGCGGAGCAAAGGTTGCTGGGTCGGCTGCATCAACAAAGGTTTGGGCAACCGTGAGCATCTTCTCGTAAATGGCTTCGCCATCGAATATGTTGACCAAGACTGGCCTGAAAACTTCAACTGACGCGGTATCGGTGGCGAAGGCGATCAGCTGACCGCCGGCGACAGAAAGAATGCCGGCACGTAATTGGTCATCTAACGCCAAGAGGCTCGAGCCGAGGAGGCCACCCAGACTGACCCCAAAATAAATGGATAGGTTGGTATCCAAGTTTTGATTAACGAAGCCCGGCAGCGAACCAACATCGCGGAGAAGCTGTAGGAGTTGGAGGCGATCCAGGGTTGTCTGGCTGAAGTGCCCCCGCATTTTAAACGCGTCGATTTGCAGATTAGGGATATCGATGCCGAGAAAGTCCAAGGCGGCGGTCGAGTCGGGATTTAATCTGGTGGGATGATCCACGTGTTGAAGTGCTGGCGTGGCAATGATCGCGTACCCAAGGCCGATATACTCATCGACGATCTTTTGGACCTCACCAAAGTTACTGTTGAGACCGTGCCCGTAAATCATGATAGGCCTCGGCGTATCAAAACCCGTCGGATACCAAGACCGCACGGGAAGTCGGTATGTATCAACTGGTCGAGGGTCAAAAACGGCAGCTCCATTCCGGTAGTCTCGCGCGTTAAAACTGTGTCGACATTCGATCCATTGAGCTTTTTCTTCGCATCGAGACCCTGAGTTCCACTGGAATCGACGTCGCCTGATGTTATCCGCAGCGTCAAACAAAACCTCATGGTCGCGATGGGTTGTAAACACGGTCGCCCCTGCGATATCACGAGCCTCAAGGTCCGCAATGTCCAGGGCTCGGATGTAATCCGGGCTGACTCGCTCAAATCGTGGATCACCGACGTCACCGCGTAGCAACTCCTTGATGCGGGGGGCAGCCTGTAAACACTCGGGTGCCGCGTCTGTCACCGTTTTCGTTACAAGGAACGCATAGGTGGTTCCTGGTCTTAAAGGGGTGCGCGGTTGAGCAAATAGGGTACGGCCGTCAAAGCCCCAAGTCAGCTCGAGGCTGGTCCGATCGATTTTTTCATCAGTCAATGAGACCAGCATGACGGCGTCCGACGCCGGGGGGCGCATTTGCCAATCCTCCGCCAGTGGCTCGCTGAAGCTGACAAAAATCTTTCCCGACAGGGCAAAGCCAGATAACGCGTCCCATTGGAGGAAGTTATTGCCCAATAAAGGAGGAGCCGTCGAGGCCCAAGGGAACAATGCGATGTCTGAACTGAGGCGACGCCCTGTCGGACTCTCCTCATCACGTTCGGTAAGAAGATCATCCGGAAACTGATTCAATTGCGCTGATTCGAAGGGGTCGTATAGCCCCTGGCTGGTCAATGAACAGACTGGCTCCAAGTTCCTATCAAAAAGGGCGCTATCTTCAAGCACCCCTCCATCTGTTGGCACGATGGCTTGCGTTTCATCACAGGCAGTCACACCGGAAGCGAAGAGGCAGGCTAGGGGTATGAGTAAGGCCCGATTTGTGATGGGTCGATGAGTCAAGCGAAGGCATCCATGGCTGTGGTCTCGTCCAAGTCAAATGATGCCATATGCCTGACAAAAAGAGCCAAAATTACGGCATCGCGACGATAAAAGTTTGTTGAGTTTTTATCTCTTGTTCGAGTGGGGTTTTTATAAGTGTATAATATTATTCGGTATTAATGTTTTCTTTCTGGGTGGGGTGGTCTGCTGCATGATTGGCACAAGGCCTGCATCGTATTCGGGTGTTGTTGAACTGCGAAGGGTTAGGCTGTGCGTCGCTCTACACAACTTTCAATTTACACAAGTGCAATGTTGACGTTGTGCACGGTCCTTCTCTGCGGCTCTGCCTATGGTGACAAGGGCGCGGGTCACGCGATTCAGATTGGGCTTGGAACCGTCCCATCGGAAACCATTAGCCTCGGACGACCCGGTCGGGGTGCATTGGCCTTTGGGATCCCGATTCAGTCGAGTGAATACATTCAATCCAGACCGAAGCGCAACTACGGTACAGCGGAGTTGGTTAATTTAATCGAAGAGAGCGTCGCCAAGGTCGCTGCGCGCCACCCAGGGACGCCTAAACTGCACATCGGGGATTTGTCCACTCAGTTCGGTGGGCGTTTGAGAAAGCATATCTCACATCAGTCGGGGCGAGATGCTGACGTTGGTTATTATTTGAAGCGAGGCCATAGTCCAAAAGGGCTTCAACGAACGACTGCCAAGAATCTCGATGTCCCAAGGACATGGACCTTAATGAAATCGTTTCTTGAATCCGATGAGACCGAATACCTTTTTTCGGACACCGCCATTATCAGAGCCCTGTTTAAGCATGCGAAGGAGACCGAAAAGGTGTCTGATGAAAACCTCAGGCGTTGGTTTCCAAAGCATATGGGACTGAAAGAACGGGGGAAACTTCGTCATCTCAAGGGCCATAACACCCACATCCATTTACGTGTTTATGCGCGTTCGTCTCGGGGTAACCTGCGCTTAATCGCTGACGAAACACTCAGAAAAAAACTTGCCGCCACTCTGGATGGTCAACAGGTCGAGAGTGTGACCAAGTCTGCACCGATGGTTGCCATGGTTGCGCCAGAGATGAAGCGCGAGCCGAGCTCAAACACAGGCGAAGTTCAGGGCCGCAAGGTGCAACCTTTGCCTGTCAGACCCCAGACTCCAACGGCCAGCATGCTCGTGATGTCCTCCGGATATGCAGGTCGAAATCGACACTATGGCACTCAGCATAGTCGAAATGGCCTTGCCCACATGAAAGCACAGGCCGCTCGTCTGAGAGCACGTCAAAACCGCGAAAAACAGAGGCAACGTCGGGCCAGTCGTCGGCAGGCTAAGCTGCGCCTTATCCCCAATTTACCTCAGAGCCGACGTAGGCAGGGGGTTGCAGCCAGATAAAGTCTGCACGCAACCCTATGGCTGTCGACCCGGGTCTCTCTCTCGGTTGGGATCCTCTGGATTCATGCCCACCATTTCGGGGACCAGGCCCAAGGTGATAAGCAGACTCCCTTCAAGGCTGATTTGGTCCGGGTCCGGGCCGGGTTGTTGGACAATGTCTGGCGCGACCACCATAGACTCGATGCGAGGCGCGAACGCTGCCAGAGCGTCTGGGTCAATATCGATTGTTCCGAGTCCGAAATCTAAGCCGCCAACCAACGCGTCACTGATTTGAGCCCACACAAGTTGCTGAAGTGCCACGACGAGGAGCGATGTCGGTAACGGACTGTCCGAATTCTGGACGACAAGTTGTACGGTGACATCGGGCACATCGTCGAGCCTGAGTTCCAGACTGTCGCCAGCAAAGCGAATAGCAAGCCCGGAGCGAAGGCTGACTCTGAACTCGTCGGCAGCGTCGTTGCCAGGTGCGCTCACGCCGAGGACCAATTCTCCAATTTGCAGTTCGAATTGAGCACCCTCGCGAGCTTGGCTCGGGGCAATAATCGGCGGTAGGATGGCCTCAACAGACACACTTTCAATGAGTGCTTCAAGGCCTGCTGGCGCAGGGATTGATAAATTAAGTAGGTTGCCACGCCAAACCTCGTGGAGGAGAGCGTTAAAGAACGTGAGACGAAGTCCAATTCCAATGCCGTCACCCTCTTGATCAGACCAAGCGGATGGAAGTTGACGGACTACCCCGGGATCATTCTGTTTTGGCTCGATGGGCGCAGCATGGGTCAGGCTTCCATCCAGCACATAGCGTGACCATGTGTTGGCCCGATGTTCTGCACTTACAGGAAAGAGACTCAAGACAAGATCGAGCGGGGCGACACCTTCGAAACCCGTGTCCAACTGGATAGGCAAGTTTCTCAGGTCTCCGAACAGACCGAGAAGTGCATCTCGGGTGAAGTCAGCGATTTGTGTTCTCACGATGCCATCGACCAAATCTGCAAATGCGGATTCGATAGCAGCGGAAATTCCACCGCCACCGACGGTGAGCAAGGCCCCTAAGCCCGCTGCCTCAAAATCTCCGACCACCGATTCAACAACGACGCCAGTGTCTCCAACGTCGACACCAAACATCTCTTGTACGGTTAAAATGAGCTCGACACGTGCCGCTACCGATATGGTGATTTGTCCATCGAGTGGGATCGCTTGGCCTTGAAGGTCTACAGATCCAGATGTCCTCACGGCGACCTCTGGAAACCTCAGAAACAGTTCCAGGCCAGTATCGGTGACAGAGAACTCGACCTCGGCCCGACCGAGTTGAGCTTCATCTATAGAGATGGCTCCGCCGGAATCACCCAGAAGGGCATCGCCATCCAATAGGCTTGCAATGTCGATAAGTGAAAAGAAAACCTCAAGTAAATTCGCTAAACCATTGACAGTCACTTCGTTTGGATTTTGAGCGGCTGGTGCAATAACGTCAGAGTCAAATAACGCTTGGTCGAGTCTCATGAGACCTGCATTTGCTAGAGAGACACCATTGTCATCGACAGGCAAGTAGGACGGCGCCCAAACGATGTCACGTGTGTCGCTGGTGGTCTCGTTGCTAATCCCATCATCTGCAACCAGTTCGATTCGATTGACACCGAATTCCGCCTCCACGGCATGGTTAAACTGTCCGTTCTCATCGAGGACGATTGGCTCGCCGTTTAAGTAGAGCGTCGAATTGCGGCTCAGGTCGGTGACTTGGCCAGAGACCATAATGGTTTGCTGGTCCGGTCCGGAGAAACTTTCGCCACGCATCGGCGTCGCCACTGACAGACGCGGGGGACCATCATCGGCTCGAAATCCTACCTGTCCACAGACGTCACCGCTGCAGGCGTACACTGTGCCGGCACCGGAGGCGGAGAAAGAAATGAGTTGGTCATCTGTAACAGTCGCCGCTCCCGCCGGCTCGACACGCCATTGGAGGGGCGGTTGGGGCATTGGAAGGCCGACTCGATCAAACGCCTCGACAGTGATGGCGTAATCCATTCCGGTTTGATACAGCGCACGCGTTGGACTGATTTTTACTTCGATCCATGCGAGCGGTTCAGCTGCCGCATCAACTCGGGGACGGGTGGCATCTGGAATGGTGATTGCCATGTCCTCAAGTGACCCCATATCAACAGCGATCATCATATCCGGTCGAGGGGTCAGCTGTGGTGGCGAATCATCGCAGCCGTGGACGCCGACGCTCATGGCCATCAACGCCAGTAGTGTAGAGTGCTTCATTGTCCAAGGTCTCCATCGAGCAGAATGTGAGTGGGTGATAAATTGAGTCGCGGCCCCGACAGTCCCAGGACTGTGTTCGCTGGCACGCCGTATTCGACAAGTTCTTCAGGCAGGCTTATGGATGGAACAGGAAGCGATGGCAGGGCTTGGTTGAGTGCGCCACCAGCGAGAGCCTGCACAACCTGGCCTAAATCTTCTTCCAAAGCTTCTTGGTCTGCAGCTTCCATTTGGACGCCTTCGATCAGGAGGCGGAGGGTTTCAAACTGAAGTCCATTAGCACCGAATTGAAGCTCACCGTCGTCGCTGAGTAGAACGTCGAGCGTCAAGGTTGCCGCCATAACCAGGGAAATTGGCTCTTCAAAAAGGTCTGGGTAGGTGAGCGAACCACGCGCTGGGCCAAAGTGGACACGAAGTCTGTCTTCTCCGGGAATGGGTTCGACAGCCGGTGGAACGAGCAGATTAAAACCAAAGCCGATGCCACCGGCATCGTCGCCGAGGAGGCCACCGGCATCATCAAGATTAAAAAAGTTTGCTCGCCAGAGACCATGCATGAGCTGGTTGACCAAACCGAGATTGATGAGGGCACTTAAGCTTCCGGGGTCGTTTCGCTCAGGCACCGCGATGGGGCCAAAGAGGGGAATGCCAGCTGATGGCCTTGGGTTTAACGATGGACCCGTCACCCTGGTTCCCAACCCGATTCGCATTCTGGTTTCGCTGGCATTCATGGTCGTCAGGCTGGTCGGCATTGCGATTTCGACCGAATCGCCGGAGGGTGACTCGATGTCGAATCCTAAACTGAAGGCCGATAGGTCTAGGCCGGCAAGTGCTCCTGATAAGATCGTATCGAGTTCGACGAAGATGAAGTCACCGAGCGTGCCACTGAGTTGTCCTGTTAGGTCACCACTGATGATTGGGAAGATGAGGTCGATAAGAAATCCGCCGAACCCGGAGAAATCAGAGCTTAGATTTCCAACATCGAGTACCGCGGACGCAGGGTCTAGAGTCAGCTGAGGAACACCGGCTTCACTGAGCCCGAGAGCGAACTGCCCCCCGACAACAATACTATTGGCTTCCAAGTATCCGCTCGAACTCACCGTGCCATTGACACGGACGTTAATCCGCACATTGTCTAAGCGGACGGCGAGAAGTAAGCCCCCGTTGTATAAGCCCATCGAGACAGTCCGTGCGCCGCGAATGGCCAGGGATTGGTAATTGACAGTCGCACGAGCAACGCAAATGCCAAGAAATCGTTGCAAGCATTGATCATTAATAATTGGATTCTGTGCTACAGCAGCTTGATTCATAATGTCGACTAAGGCTGGCGAGTCTATCACGTATCGAAAAAGGTCTGCAAAACTGCGGATTGGGTCTTTACCCGGTCCGTCGTCTATCGCAGCAGGCGCGAAATCCAATGTGATGGCATCGGGTAGGGGGGCCTCTTCAGGTAAATAGTCCACCGCTGCGAAGTAGGTGCAGATGACCTGCGTTTCTTGGCCAAATTCGTCGAGCGCTGTGACCGTGTGCACATTCACTCCGGGGACCGGTTCGACCGGCCACGAAAATGCGCCGGCTGCATCGATGGGAACTGGGATGTCGTCGACTTCGACCAGGCCGATGCCGCTGGTGTCGTTGACCTGGCCTTGCAGGACAACGTTGTCACCGACTCGAAGCATCGCAGCTTCGCTGGGGGCGGTGCACTGGATGGATGGACCCGATGAGTCGACGCGAATTGGAAAGGCGCGTTCTAGGACTTGCTCGTCGGTGTTAGCACTGACCGTCAATTCAAAATTCCCTTCCTGATTGAGCTGGAAACGTCCAGGGCCGAATTCAGGTAAAGGCGGTTCTATGGACCACTCGACTCCGGGTTCAGTCACTCGATTACCAAAGGCATCGATGAGGTAGGCATTGACCGACAGGATTGAGTTCAGCGGGTATACCTGTAATTGGGGGTCGAGACCGACCACGAGGTCAACGGCTGTGCTTGGCTCGATGACAAGCGGGGCCGCCTCGATGGAGGCGGTGCCATCGTCGATACAGGAAATCAGATAGCGACCCGCTACCGTTCCCGTTGCTTGACCGTTTGCGAGCATCACATTGTTTGGCTGCGAGATGAAGCCAACCTGGGAGACATCTGTTGGATTGCCATAGCTGTCTTCGCCTTCGCAGAGCGTCGACGCTGATTCGCCGGCTGTGATGGTGGCTGGCTCGACCTTTGCCCTCAGCCGAGTCGACGGACCCGCTGACACCTGCCATTGGGCTGGGGTGTCATCTTGTAATCCAAGTTGGCTTGCAATGCAGCGAACCTGATAGGTTTGGGCACTCTGCCCCACGTAAGTCTGTTCTTCGCCCTCGACAATCGACCAGCCGATGGATGGGCGTATGTCGATTCGGGTTCTCGTATCTTCGATGATGGCACCGTCGGCATCTACGACCGTGCAGGTGACTCGTTGGGTGGCACCGGCCACAGTCTCGTTCACTGCGATCGACGTTTCAACGGCAGCAGGCACTCGGGGAAGTGGGGCCGCATCTGTGGGGATGACCGCCATATCGATAGCGAGATCAGGGGCCACCATGGCATCCGGTTCAAACATTTGAACATCTGGCTCGACTCTGGCGTCTGGATTATCCCTGGCAGGGGGGGCGGGATCATCGCAACCGTAAACAGTTAATAATGCGAAGAAAACGATGCAGGCATGTACTTTCAATCCGTTACCCCCAAAAGACCATTCGCTGCAGCATACAATAGCTTGTGGGTTGACTACTCCCACTTTTTTACTGCTGTGCCTTTCCTGGTTGAATTTTGTTGTAGACCCATCGGTGTGGCCCATTGTGCAAACACGCTTACGGGGTTAAGTGCGGTGGTGGTGTTTTTTTATACCCGGTCGGCTGCTTATCGGTTATCACACAGGTCTGTTTGCAGGGGTTTGGTGAACTACAATGTCAGAAACGGCCAACAAAAGATTCATGGTCACGTCGGCTCTGCCGTACGCGAATGGGCCAATCCACATCGGACATGTTGCGGGCGTCTATTTACCCGCCGATATTTTTGTCCGCTACATGCGTCTGCAGCGTGAAGACGTTCTCCATATTTGTGGGTCCGATGAGCATGGTGTACCGATTATGCTGCGGGCGCGATCCGAAGATGTTGACCCGCAGGTTGTCGTAGACCGTTACAATCAGATGATGGCCGATGCATTCGAGGGGCTCGGCGTCAGCTTCGACTTCTATGGGCGTACCACAAGCGAAATGCATGCGGAGACAAGCCAGGCGTTTTTTGCCGACCTGGCCGAGAAGAATGTCTTTCAAGTGGAGACACAAGAGCAGCTGTTCGATCCGGAGGCGGGTCTTTTTTTGGCGGACAGGTTTGTCCGCGGCACGTGCCCGAAGTGCGAATACGACGATGCATATGGAGACCAATGCGAACGCTGTGGGCAAACGTTGAGTCCAAGAGAGTTGCTTAATCCCCGGTCAGCCATCACCAATGCGACGCCAGAATTGAGGAAGACGGCTCATTGGTATCTCCCATTGGACGAGGTCCAGCCATGGTTAGAAGAGTGGATCGCGAGTAAGGACCATTGGAAACCGAATGTGCGGGGACAGGTCAAATCCTGGCTTCAAGAAGGTTTAGCAAAGAGGGCGATGACACGCGATTTGCCTTGGGGCGTACCTGTGCCTAAAGCAGCTGCCGAGCAAGAAGGTGTCGATGCCAGTGGAAAAGTCATGTACGTCTGGTTTGATGCGCCACTGGGGTATATTTCGATGACCCGCGAGTGGGCCAAAGAGCAAGGCGACCCAGACGCATGGACCCGGTATTGGAAGGACGATAACAGTCGGTTGATTCATTTTATCGGCAAAGACAACATCGTTTTTCACTGCGTGATTTTTCCGGCCATGCTTCATTTAAAAGGGGATTATGTCCTGCCCGATAACGTGCCTGGAAATGAATTCCTAAATCTGAGGGGGATGAAGACATCGACCAGTCGGGGGGTCGCAGTCTGGCTTCATGAATTCTTGGAAAAATATCCTGCTGACTATTTGCGATACGGACTCACGAAGGTGATGCCCGAGACACGCGACTCTGACTTTTCTTGGGAGGGTTTGCAGGCGGCCATCAACAACGAACTGGCTGACACGTTGGGCAACTTTGTCAACCGGGCATTTTCATTTGCTAAAAAGCATTTCGATGGCACGGTGCCTTCCCTACTTAATCCGTCAGAACTCGATACTGAGACTTTGGATGCACTTGCCGGTTTCCCAATTCGGGTTGGTCAGATGTTGGCTAATTATCGATTCCGTGATGCTTTGGATGAGGCCATGTCGCTTGCACGGCTCGGCAATAAATACTTCAACGATAGTCAACCATGGGCGACCCGAAAGACCGACCCACAGCAGTGCGCGAATACCATCCATGTTTCACTTCAG
This sequence comes from Myxococcota bacterium, assembly GCA_036337435.1. Lineage (GTDB taxonomy): Bacteria > Myxococcota_A > Bradymonadia > UBA7976 > UBA1532 > UBA1532. The sequence goes on along the minus strand of JAYZEG010000026.1, from coordinate 33,193 downwards.
ATCATGGCCAGTCTGTCCATTTTATTTGATCCCTTCCTTCCGTTTTCCATGTCTCAGTTGAGGGCGATGCTGGAACTCGAAGGCCTTGTCGACAGCGCGAAGAAGGGGGGAGACGGAACGCTAATTTGGGATGATGCTGGACGGACACTTTTGGAATCCGGGCACCAGTTAGGTGCTGCGGGCATCCTGTTCACGAAATTGACCAACGAGCAAGTTGAGGCGGAAACGGCATCGCTGGTTAGCAGGAGTCAGCCCGAGGAGACATCCGGCGACGAAGAGGTCGATTTCGACCCCTTGGCGGAGACGATCGCCTTCGATGACTTCGCCAAAATCGATCTACGAATCGGCACCGTGTTGGACGCTGAAGCGGTTCCGAAAAGTAAAAAGTTGATTCGGACTCAAGTAGACCTTGGGTTTGAGACGAGACAGATCCTCGCTGGTGTCGCACAACATATGGAACCTGAGGATTTGGTCGGAAAAACCGTTGTGGTCGTCGCCAACCTGGCTCCGCGTAAGATCTTTGGTTTCGAAAGCCAGGGCATGCTCTTGATGGCTGAGGACCGGACTGGCCGTCTCGTTCCGATTCGTGCAGACAGTGAGAGTGGGTCTGTTGTTCGGTAAGGAGCCTTGCGGAGATGTCCTTTAAGCATCTAGAAGCGTTTTTTGAGAAGTCGGTGCCTTTCAATCAATTGTTGGGTCTTAAGGTGGTGTCGACGGCCCAGGGACGAGCGACGCTGCGCATCCCGTACCATGATCGCTTGATTGGCGATTCGAGTAGGCCCGCCATTCACGGCGGGGTTATCTCGGCCTTAGCGGATTCGGCAGGTGGTTTGGCTGCATGGACAACCCTAAAATCAGGAACAGCGGTGTCGACCATTGATCTCCGGATAGACTACCTTCAGCCAGCCGGACTCGAAGACCTGTTGTGTGTCGCGGATGTCATCAGGACCGGAAATCGGGTTGTGGTGGTGAGCATGTCGGTGACGCAAGGAGCCGATGAGGTTAAGGTCGCCGAGGGTCGCGGCGTCTACAATATCAATCAGCGCGCCTGACGATTTTCGACGTCTTCGGTTGTCTTCTTAAGGTCGGCTTGAAGACGGACCCAGTGAGGATAACTTGGAACTGCGTTCTGTCCGCGAAACAGGGCGTCCCGGGCGATCAATGGTTCATTGTTCGCAGCAGCATGGCTCGAGAGCTCGAGATAGGCTGCCACCTGCTTAGGGTCAGCAAGAATGGCCGCGTTGTATCTTTCAAAAACTTGTGAAAAAGCCTCATGAGTCCGCGATTCACGTGCGATCTCGAGTAGGACTCTACCATTGCGCGGGTTTGCTCTGTAGGCTCGCACTGCCTGATTGTTGGCTTCAGTAGACATCCCATTTGCGCGGTAATAGGTAATCATTTCAATGTGGGCATCGACATTGAGGGGATCGACCTCGATTGCACGGGCCCAGTGTTCAGACGCTGCTTTTGGGTCACCGGCGTCGAGAGAGTTCATGCCCCAGTTAAAATGAAGACTTGAATCGTTGGGGAGCAGGCTGACTGCCGCCCCATAGCTACGATGCGCGTCCTTGTGTCTGCCGAGGCGTTGTAGACTCATCGCCAAAAGTCCATGGGCAAATCCATTATCGGGTTGCGCGACCACAAAATCCGCGGCGAGTTGCTGCGCGCGTGTATGGTTCTTTGCATTCAAGAGGGCTTGAATGTGCATGCTCCTAAAGCTGATTACGTCTGGTGCCAACGTGCTTGCTTTATCAAATGCACTCACAGCTTCGATGCTTCGGCCGGAAACCAGCAGTGCCCGACCGTAAATGGACCACGCTTTATACCAAGTGGTATGGGACAAATAGGGGATCAATGCTTTCATGGCTGGGCCGAGACGTTTGATGTATTTGTCGCCCCTCACGCTCGCGAGTGTATCGGCCAAAGCGCGATAGGTTTCCACTTGTAGACCGGTCCCTGTCGGTTGCAACAGGGCTTTGAGTGGTCGGTAAGCGCCGTTGGTTATCCTTTGCGAACGAAGACGAGTCCGCTGAATTTTGTGGTCGGTAAATTTCATGTGCGGTGCATCGCTTACTCTGACATTGGGCATATGACAGTCAGCGCAGGGACTGTTTGCTTTGAGACCCGCGGGGTCGGTACACCCTTTGTCTTGGTGGCAGTCGTTGCATACATTTTGGATTGGTTTGACCTGATGTTGATGCGGCTGGTGGCAATCAGTGCATTGCAGGCTCTTCTTACCCAATTTGAAGCATTTGCTCTCGAGAAGTCGTTCCGCGTGGCTGGCAATTTCAACTGAATGCTGTTTCGTGGGTAGGCCGTATACGGCGTGATGGCTCGCCAGGTCATCTTTGATGTCATACACATCCCACCGCTGGTCGGGCAGCAGAAGACGTACATGTCCTTGCAAATGGCATTGCTGGCAAATCTCGAAGGCTTTTTTGGGGGGCAGATGCTTAGGGTTGATGATGGTCGGGTCTGAGTGTCCCGCTGGAACCGTATCCCCGGCACGCCGTTTCGAGACATGGAGAGACCCGTCGCCATGGCATCGGTCACAACCGATGCCTTCTGCGAGTGGCCAACGGTAGGTTGCCTTAGTTCCGTCGACATGCGGCGTTAGATTATTATGACAAAACAGACATTCGGGGCCAATAGGTCGTAGAAATCGCATATGCCCAGCCCCTTCGTATCCCGGGCTGAGGTCCCATTTTTTAGCCTGGCTATACCAAGTGAGTGGCAGCTGTATTAATTCGTTGTTGATAATGCCGAGGTAAGAGCGCGAATGATTTCCTGACCCAATAATGTATTGAACCTCTACCTTCTGAACAACTTCATCGGAGACCCGCTCTTCCTGCCACCAACGGTTTTGCGAATCGCGGTAGGCGCGGTAGGTTGCAGCCATCTGTGGATGAGTAACTGTTGCAGCTGACACGTCAAAGTTTTCGATGACCGGTTGATCATTGGGCTTATAGAGAGAGCGGCCCATGCCTGTTGCCTTAAACGCATCCGTTTGTGACGGATGGCAGTCTTCACAGTCAGCCATGGTAATCGTATCCGGCGTGTCAGCGTTGACCGACGTAGCGGCTGGAGGCGGCTGTGGTGGTTTGGGACTGTTTTGCCTCTGACTACATCCAAGTGTGATTGAGCCGACCACACAGAGTGTGATAGCCAGCCACACAGCGCGCAGGTCTCTGCAAATTATTGTCAAACCGAAAAGCCCGTTTCCACCAAGTGGCGATATCGTCCGGGCTGCTTGGCCAATATTTGATGAGAGCCTGATTGCACGATCTCGCCTTTGTCTAGCACAAGAATTCGATCTGCCTTCGCTATCGTCGACAGCCGGTGGGCGATGACCAACACGGTTCGGTCTTCGAACAATCGATCAATCGCCCCGTCAATCAGCTGCTCTGTGACCGAGTCAACGCTTGACGTTGCCTCATCTAAGATAACAACTGGCGCGTTCAAAGCAAATGCACGGGCAATGCTGACGAGCTGGCGCTGGCCCGCCGATAGATTGCCCCCACGGTCACTCACTTGGAAATCGTAGGCACCGGGTAGTCCGTTGATGAAGCGTGCCGCATGGGCTTGTTCTGCCGCGGTTCGGACAGCCTCCAAGGTCACATCCGGGTTCCACAGTTTTACGTTTTCGGCGACACTGCCCTGGAAGAGAAACGGGTCTTGCTGCACAACGGCAATACTCGCTCTAACATCACGCTTTGCCAAGTTTCTGAGCTCGATTCCATCTAGGCAGACCTCACCCGCGTAGCCATCGTACTGGCGCAACAGCAATTTGCTTATGGTTGTTTTACCCGAGCCGGTTGCACCAACGATGGCAACTACTTCGCCTGGTTTGACCTCGAATTGAATTTTTTTGAGTACCTGAGGGCCGTTTGGACTATAGGAGAAATCGACGTCTTTGAATGAAATGAGTCCGGATCCTCTTCTCAAGCGTTTCGGCCCATCTACGGTTGTCGTATCCGTATCCAGAAGCCCGAATACCCGTTCGAGTGCCGCCGCCGAACGTTGGATCATTGCCATACGTCCAGAGAGTTCTCTGATGGGAACAAACACCTTCGTCAAATAATCGATGAACGCGACTAAAAGCCCGAGGGTGACCCCTGTCATCTCCAGCCCGATGGCATATGCACCGTATGCTAACATGATCCCGACTGCGAGTGCGCTCATCCCGTCCATGATGGCGTAGAGTCCAGCATCCCACCAATTGGCTTTCCTGTAGGTGTCCAAGTAGTCATGTGCTTGACTTCTAAAGTCCTTGAGAGCACGTTCCTGCGCGCCATTCATTTGGACGACTTGCATGCCGTGAATCTGTTCGGCGAAGTACCCGTTGAGACTGCTCAGGGCTTTCCGGATCCGCGTATAGAAAACTCTCAGGCGCTTCCTAAAGAGATTGACGACCAAGACGATGACAGGGGAGAGGGCAAAGGAGACCAACGATAGCTTCCAGTCAAGAGTGAGCATGACCACGAACGTTCCGACGATCATCAGAGCGTCGGCGATCAGACCGACAGCACCCCATGCTAAGCTTTCATAAATTGCTTCAACATCATTGATTGTTCGAGTCATGATGGAACCCGTTGTTCGTTTGTCGAAGAAACCCTGGCCTTGGCCCATGACGTGCTTGAAGATGGTCGAGCGGAGCCCAGCTATCGTTTTTAGACCTGCCTTTTGAAGCGTATACATGCCAAATGTTTTGGACACGAAACCGGTCAGAACAAGTCCGACGAAAATGCTCGCGGCTAAGGGTAGAATCGAGAGGTCATTCTTGGTGATGCCGTCATCGATCGCATACTTGAGCAGGAGCGGTTGTCCGAGCTCAGCGAGAGTGCCCAGTGGGATGAATATGAGTGTTGTGAGCACCACCCGCCGGCGGTCGACGATGTGCGCCCACAACCGGCTGATGAGTTGCCAGTCGCTTTTTTCCTGCTTAACCAACGTGCAACTCCCGTACACCCGCATCAGCCTGACTTTGGAGACGCCAAGCGCGCCGATAGACACCATCCCGGGCGCAAAGCTCTGCATGGGTTCCGCGGTCGATAATCGCACCATCGTCGAGAACGATAATATGGTCCGCATGAGCCAATACGGAGAGGCGGTGAGACACCAGTATGGCCGTCTGACCTTGGGTGCGTCGATAGACTGCATCGATAAGCAAGCTTTCTGTCGCATGATCGACCGCACTCATTACATCATCGAGGATGATTAACTCAAACGGCCTATAGAAGGCCCGTGCAAGGGCAGTCCGCTGACGCTGGCCACCTGACACGGTCACACCTCTCTCACCAACGATGGTATCCAGCCCATCAGGAAAGGCCGCCACTTCTTTGGTCAGCGCAGCGTCCCTCAGCGCCGCGGTTAAACGGTCCTCATGAACGGACACACCGTCCGTTGCTAACGCGATATTTTGTCTCAGAGTACGTGAGAACAAAAAGGGCTCCTGTGGGACGAGGGCGACGGCATTCCAATAGGACTCGACGGACAGTTCAGTGACATCAACATCAGACAGGTAAACCTGGTGCGGCGCGGGATCATAGACACGAGACAGCACTTTGAGAAGTGTACTCTTGCCAGAGCCTGTGGGCCCAAAAATTCCGAGCGTCTGACCGGGCTTCAGCTCAAAAGAGATATCTTTGAGTGCCGGTTTCTCAGAATCCGGGTATGCAAACGTCAGCTCTGTTACGCTCAGAGAGTGACCTTGCTCACTTGGCTGTGGTGGCGAATCTGAACCCGACGGGCGGTTGATTGGCGTATCCAGGAGTTCATAGATGCGACCGAGAGCAACTTGTCCACGTTGAAAGGCACCGATCAAGAATCCGAGAGAGCGGAGACCGCCCGACAGCACCGTAATATAGGTCAGGAATGCTGTGAGCTCTCCGACCGATAGTTGGCCCTTGATGACACTTTGACCACCGAAAAAAAGGACCACGACAACACAAATCTGGCCAGCGATCCCAACGACCGGTAACAGCCATGTTCTGATGGCGAGCATTTTTTCGCTGATGTCGAGAAGGGCTTGGTTCTCCTGTTGGAACCGATTTTGAGCCCCTTGGTTTGCATTGTACGCCTGGATTAGACTGACACCGGCATAAGATTCCAAGATACGCTCGCTCAGCACGCTCAATTGCGCCAGCAGCGCAGCTTGGTATGCCCACAGTTTGATGACAGCCCAACGCATGACCAGTGCGCCCAAGAAAAGTGGGATCACGCAATACAAAGCGAGGGGCGCACTGAGCTGCAGCATTCTGACCGTTGTCAGCACCACGATGAAAGTTACGTTAAATAATTGGAGGCTCCCGAACCCAATCAATGCCCTCATCGCATTGGCATCATTGGTTCCACGACTGATCAGGTCGCCGGTTTGAGTGGCGTCAAAGTATGCTCTTGGTTGCTTGAGTAACTTGGAGAAAATGTCCGATTTGACGCGAAATTCGACAACCCGTCCCGGATTAAAAAATAGGGTACGGCTCAGGGTTCTTACGATGATGATGCAAAAACCGGCCAAGAAAATCACCATAGACCACTGTACCGGTGACATCTCGTTTGGTGAGGGCGATGCAATTCCATCGATGGCGTACTGGATAAACGTTGGAATGGCCACCGTGAGTATATTGGTCAGAATTAAACAGACGAGCCCGAGCGCGTACCACTTGCGGTAACGATGTGGGTATTCCTTCCAGAATCGGAGCAGTTGGCGCACAGCATTGCCTCGTGACGAGTATTTGGAGAGCCAACCCGTGGAATGACCTGTCCAGCTATCGTGAAACTGATGTTGCCGAGCATGCTTCGGTCACACTCAGCAATCATTTGGTTAACGCAGAGGTGACTGGCCCTCTAGTTCTCGCGTTCGCGGATAATGACTTCCTCGTCACTGCATTCGCAAATTGCGCAGCCAGTTGCATCGGTGACAAAACCAGCCGCGCAATCTAAATCACACGCGTCCAAGCTCGGGCAGCACTCACATGAGGGGCAGCCAAGCTCATTGCGCCGAGTTCCGAGGTCGCATACGTTATTACAGACAGGGACTTCGCAGCAGTCACAGACCTCGCAGCCACGATCGTTTCTTGCAAACACTGAATTTGCAGGACATTCATTCATGCATTCGGGCTCCTCGCATGCGTTGCATACACCTGGATTTGCATCCACGCCGACGCAGTTTGCTTCACACATGTTTTGATACTGTACGCCATTTAGACCGCAAACGGGGTCGTTGACGTCTGGGCAGTCGCACATCATCGGCGCACCACCGTCACCGATGCAGCCACAGCCGCAAGGGTCATTGTAAAATTCTTCGCCGTCCTCACAAACGATGGCATTTGCTTCGACGAGTCGTTCACACTCCTCGATGGTTCGACCGAACACCCGAACGCCCGCCATGTTGGGGTCTGGGCAATCTGCCGCACCCGAGCACCGACCTTCGATACAATCTTGTCCAGGTGCACATTCGAGTTCGTTCATGCACGCGGCACCACAAATAGGGGAGCAACGCCCTTCGAGGCACCGATAGTCGCAATTCGGTCCAGCATCCCCACAATCCGCTGCGACCTGGCAGGCATTTGGGTCACAGGGGCCAGCAGAAGCAGGGGCGGTTCCTGCACATCGTGCTTCGCATGCATTGTTATAGGTGTTGCCGTCTTCCCCGCAAACCTGAATGACAGGCTCATCACACACACAGGGCTCTTGACCACCAGCGCCGCCGGCACCACCTGCACCGCCAGCACCGCCAGCACCGCCATCACCTCCAGCACCGCCGGCACCGCCAGCCCCACCTGCACCACCTACACCACCTACACCGCCAGCACCGCCTTCAGCTCCAGCACCGCCCGTACCCCCTTCGGCTCCAGCGCCGCCAGCACCGCCCTCGGCTCCAGCGCCGCCAGCACCGCCTTCGGCGCCAGCCCCACCGGCACCGCCTTCGGCTCCAGCGCCACCTGCGCCACCGGCGGCGTCCATAGCTCCGGAGTCTGTCGATATGTCTGCATCGGCAACGGCCTGGTCCGTCTGATTTTGATTACTGGACGACGTGTCTGAGTCACATCCTAGTGTCCATAGCAGCGCGAAAACCAGGGGTACGGCTCTGTATAAATCGGTTCCCATCTCTGTCCTCCCTTAATGACCCGAAGAGCCATTGTGAATCCCCACGTGATGAGGGCTGTGGTGTTTTGTATGTGACTATATTTAGACGAAGGTTGGATGCGCTTCAAGTTCTACGGTATTTTGTGTGATCGGATGGTTAAATTTAATTCGATTGGCATGGAGTAGCAGACGGGTGCTCGGGGGGGAGATCCCGTAAAGGTCATCACCAATGATTGGGCAGCTTAAGCCAGTTGGATGGGCGCAATGAACTCGGAGCTGATGTGTTCTCCCAGTAATCGGCACTAGATTCAGAGCAGTGCCCTGACGGGTTTGGCCCATCACTTGATATTCGGTTCGTGAGGGCTTGCCGCTGACAAGGTCAACGACCTGTCGAGGACGGCCCGCCCGATTGGTGGCCAGCGGCAGATCGATGACACCTGTGGTTTCTGTGGGCGTCCCATCCACGACGGCGATGTAGTTTTTTTCAACTTTGCGCTCCATGAAGGCGGCACTGAGTAAGCGATGCGTTTTCGGTTCTTTTGCAAAAACCATTAAGCCCGACGTGTCCTGGTCGAGGCGATGAACAAGCATAACAGGCATCTCGCATCCGAGTTGCGCAGACAGTCGGAACTGAGCATTGTCAGCCGTCGTCCAATGTCGTCCGGATGCACTGAGCAGCCCGGACGGTTTGTTTATGACGACGAGATAGTTGTCCTCGAAAATAACCGTCAGTGGAGGTGGCGCGGTTTGAAACGGCTCAATTCGCCTGCGCTTAAAGGATAGACCGCACAGTAATTCTGTTTGTTGGTCAGGCATCAGCTCTTCCTCCAGGGGGCCCTCGAACGGATGTGCCCTTGGTGACACGCAGAACTGCGCAATGCCGTGGGGGACGTATCCAAAATAGGCTGCATGGTGTAGAACCTGTTCAATTTGCGTCATCTTGGAAGGAGGGGAGGGAGACTTGAAAGCCGAGTAAAAATGGCTCTTCAAGGCTTGGCTGAGTTCGCGCCGATTTGCTTTCAGTTCGGCAATCTCTGTTCTAATGGTCTCGTATCGGGTTTCAAGGGGCTCCGCCTCGGCGCGAAGACGTCTTTTCAGGGCGCGGAATCTATCCGCCTCTTCCATGCTCCATCGATCCAGTTCAGCGGGACTCAGACTGTTGGGTTCGGATGACTCAGCCACGGCGTTTCTTATCATGGTGCGCTCGTGCTTCTGCGCTTGGTAGTGGAGACGGGCTCTCTTTCGGCTTCGCTCATGGTCGAGTCGTTGCTGCTTGAGCCTGGCTTCAAGGGCAAGTCGAGTTGTCCCGAGTGTTTCCAAGGCTGCAGATGTATTATCAAGTCCCGTCAGAAGCCCGCGTGTTTTCTGGATAAACCCATGGCCAACCTGGATGGGAGGGGCCATAGGGCCATCAAGTGTTTTGGAGCCATTACTGACAACAAACCCAAATTGTCCTTGGCTGTCCTCCACAAGCACTGCGGTGATCATGTCACTGGTGCGTTCAGTTTGGAATAGACCGGGTACAGCATGACTCAAGGCTGTCTTGATTTCACCGGCATGGTGCTGGATGCAGGCAATTCGATGTTCGACTGCGCACAGGGCGCAAAAGCCACCAAAAAAGTGGGTCTTCTTAGGGGCTGATGGTGCAACTAAAAACGCTCGGGCATCGGGTATGCGGTGGAAGACAATATCTCCGGCAGACATCGCTAAGGCCTGCTCAGAGACAGGCGTGGACTGCGCCGCCATTGATGGGGACACAGCTCTGGCCCCACGGGCATTCCTGCGTTCTTGGTGCACAGAAGCGAATACAGGTCGGTCCGCCACCGGCGTTACCGCAAATAGAATTTTCTGGGCATTCGGTGTTTTCTTGACACGCTTCTCCCAAGCCCAGTTCTCCAACCCCTCGGCACCGGCCAAAGATTGCCCCGAATGCAATGGGCTGACAGGTTTCACCCATGGCGCACTCATCACCCAGGAAGTTGCAGTCCGACGGGGAGCAAACACCCATGTTGAACAACTCATTCTCTGGCGTGTTGGGGTCATCTGGGCGCCCGTATTGAACGCAGCTCAAACCAGCTGCACAGTCATTTCCACCAACCGTGCAGAGTGCCTGACATTCCCCTCGGTCTTCATTCATGTTGGCCGGGTCGAGTGGATCATCTTCATCGCCAATGCAAAGAAGACCTGTCCCACAAAGTAGCGCGATACTGGCTTCATCAGTTCGATCAGCCTCGGCATCACAGGGCTCGCCCTCTCCGGCCGTGCCGCTATCCAGGCAGATTCCTGCAGACACATTGATGTCACCAAGTGGCCGGCATGTACCATTACGGTCGCCGAGCAGACAAAGGCCGTTTAGTTCGGCCGCATCACAAAATTCGTAGTAACAAAGGTTAGGCTGGCCAGCCAACAAGGGTTGACATGACATATGGAGGGGGCACGCCGAGTTGTCCATGCAGCTCACAAGGCAGATCCCGCCACCATCATTGGTGCGGACGCACGTCTGGCCTGCTGCACAGGCGTTGGGAACATTGAGCTGGCAATCGGCAAATGAAGCCGTTGTGCACTGGCCATTTGTGCACGCCCAGTTCTCTGGACAGTTGTATTCGGTCACGCAGCTATTGTCGGCCCTGATGCAGCGACTACCCTCGCAAACTTCATTGTCCTGGCAGGGGTATTCACACGCCTCAGCTGGCACAATGTTCAGTTCACAAACTCCAGTGTCCTGATTGCAGACGCCCTCGCTGCCGCACCCTTGCTGCCTGCAGTCCGTAAGACAGACTTGCACGGATACCAGCATACCCGTTGCATCGGTTCTAGATTGCAGCCCACAGAACCAGCCGGGCCGGCACGGGGACTCTTCGTCGCACGTCTGAAAACAAACGCCCTCGCCGGCATTGGCAAGACAAACGCCGCCAGCCCCGCATACGTCACTGTTTTCGCATTGGGTTTGGCAAAATCCATCGGGGGTGAGCCTGCGTGTTGTCATCTCGGTTGCACAGATGCCAGACGCACATTGGGCATCGTCGTCACAAGCACCCGCGATCGGGGCAAATGCTTCGCAACAAATAACCCCATTGCCAGGACAGTCTCCACCGATCGGGCGACCGTTGCATCGGTCATCGCCAACGCAGGTGCCGCTGCCACCGCATTGGATGCCGGTGCAGCAAACGGCATCGCCCAGACATTTGGTTCCATCGGACGACGCTGTGCAGCCATCAGCTGCAGTACACACTCCGTCGACACCTTCAGCCGTTCGACATGGATTGTCCAAGGTTGAAATCCCGCAGAGCAAAGTAAGATCACTGACTTGGCTAAAAATAGCCTCAGCGCGTGTCGCACAATCGTCTGATTCAAGATTAGCAAAGCTGCTTCGATCAGCCATACATGCAGTGGTGCACTGGGCCATGACGTCACGCTCCTCGCCAGGCGTAAGGGCTCGACAAAGGTCTCCGCTGTAAATGCAATCGATAGCCCCTTGGCAGAGCGCCATACAGCTCAGCGAGGAGGGCATGGCATCGGGGTTCATTGGAGTCGCATCGTCAAGCCGATCCGCATCAGCCGTACCGAAATCGAGGATTGGGATTGTTGTCTCAAGGCATTGATAAGCGCCAGCAGCATTGAGCTGACATTCGAAACCCTCAGGGCAACGTTGTGTCCCGTCAGCACAGGAGGGCTCGGGCCGATCCTCGGTCGACCCCGGGTCTGAATCACCGCAGGCAAGCAGGAGGGCAATAAGGCAGTAGGTGAGCACAAATGGTAATCTAGACATGTGTTCCCGGGTCCAAACAATGGTTAAGTCTCTAGTGGGAGGATAGAAATCAAATACGGCTCCATTGTAAAGTGCAGTTCTCTGCTCTCAATCTCAGTTCGTGCGCAGTCGAGCGTGAGCCAGTAAAAGCCGATGGTGGAGTTTGAGTGATTTCGTAGCACCCAGGCGGTCTGCATGGCGTTGCCAGAGCTCCAAAGCCTTTGGACCATGTCCCTGTTTTACGTAAGCGGCCATAATGGCTTCGAGTAAGACCAACTCTGTAACTCCACTCTTGGGTTCGGCACTCGCAAGCAGCCCAGGCGCGGTCTCAAGTATCGCGGCCGCATCTCGCCGTCCGATACTTGCCATTGTTTCAAGCCATTGCCGCGAGATCGGATCGAGCTTGTCGACGCACTGACCCGTCATTATCTTGTCCCAAAGCTGGCTCGCCGATTGCGCATCGAGATATGGATTCGTCGCAAGACCAATCTCAAAAACGGCCTTTCGAATGCTCAATCCTTGGTCATTTGCTGGCGTGCACTTAAATAACTGTTTAGATAAGTCGAGGATGGCTTTTCTGGCAGCAGGCCGGATCCATTTCTGCCCTTCGGCGTTTTCATTGATCACCAACCTCGAGATCGCAACGGCACCAAACGTACTTTTCAACGGCGGGTAAAGGGCGTTGCTAGAGGGACGATGAGTGGGCAGTTTCTGCGTATTCCAACCGAAGTCAAAACGCGGCGTGGGGGATAGAATGTCCAATATCGGAACGACAGTTGTTCGAAGTCGAAGCAAGTCCTGAGCTGACGACCTGAGGAAGCGTTGTTTTGTGGCATGGGTATCTAAATAGGGAAAGTAATCGGAATTAGAGGGGGCATCGTAGCTCTCAAACAGGGGGCCGAGAGTCTGCAAGTCGCCCACCCGATAAACCTCGAAGGTGCGGGGGCTCTTCACTTCGTGTCGACCCATCCGGGATGCCAGCGATGAGGCTTCAAACACCGTCTGTTGCAAAGGGCCAATGGGTTTTGTACGAGAGGCAACGATAACGATATTACTGTCGTCTGTTGCAAACAGAGCAACATGTGGAAATGTCTTATGCACTGCGGTGAGTACGGAGCCAATCAATTCGGGCGTCAACTCGTACAATTGTACCCACTGGGCGAGTAGGCCATCCTCATTTAAGTGCTGTGAAACGCGCTGGTAGAACTCCTCCGAGAACAGAGACGAAACACCGCTGACCCATGGATTTGAGGGCTCCGATACAATGATATCGTATCGGGCCCCTGTCGACGAGAAGTACGTCCGTGCGTCATCGATAACGATGCGGCTTCTCGGGTCGTCGAAAAGGGGACTGCTCATGGGCTTGAAAAACGCAGCACCATCAACCATTTTGGGTTCTATTTCGACTGTGTCGACTTGTTCTAGCGTTGGTTGCCCGAGCAAGACACTGGTGGTCATGCCGCAGCCGATCCCGATCACAGCGGCCTTTTTTGCGTCAGGATGCAAGGCCAGTGGCACAGATGCCAGAAACGCTTGTGTTCCCTCGTCGCTTGTCGGTGGGCCATCGGTCTTTGGGTTGACGGATGCATCTGGCTTTCCATTTGTGATTAGAATCAATCGACCATCGCCGCCCCGAATAACGTCAACAGTCGATGTTTTTCCATCTGCGTGATAGAGCGACTCATAGCTATCGGTCGACATGATTCGAGCGACTCGGTATACGCCGGACGCCATCCTCAGCGGATCAAATTGGACCGAGATAGCGGTGGTGGTGATGAGCAGGCCTCCAGCGCACAGTGCCCCGACCATGAGTCGACGTCGACCGATGGCAAAAAAGATGGCGATAGCTAAGGCAATATCTACGAGTGCCCCAAAAATGACCAAACCCTTGAGGCCGAAGATTGGCATCGCGAGATGCGTTGCCGTAAAGACGCCTAAAATCGCGCCCACGGTGTTGCAAGCATAGACCTGGCCGATGCTCTTTTCGCCGTATCCTCGACGCAGCAGGGCGAATGTGATCAGGGGAAGCGTCGTGCCAGCACAGAATGCGGCGGGCAGCATAATGACCACCGCCAATAAGTGGCTTCCGATATTGAATAATGTGTATCCAGCCTCCGTGCGAGTCAGGCCGCTCATCAGCCCCGCCATGAGATCAAAGCATTGGTTATATAAATATAACGTGAGTATCGCCAAGGCACCCATGACCCACTGCATCGTCGCGAGAAATGCGGTTGGGTCGTCGAGCCGATCAATCCGCCCTTTAACCCAGAGTCCACCCAATGCAAGGCCAGCGATGAATGTGCCGAGCATGATTTCGAATGCGTGGCTGGAGCTGCCGAGGACCATGCTGAGCATTCTGATCCAGCCGATCTCATAAAGAAACGAAGCAAACCCCGTCAAACCTGCAATCCAGAAAAGAAGCTTTGGGCTCGCCGCGGAGTGGAGCCCAGAGACAGCAATGGCCTCAGTCCTAGCCGTTGCTGGCTGTGGTTCGTCGACTTTTTTAGCCAACAGCCAGACCGTTAACCCGACCAATAAGTTAATGCTGCCCGCGAGCAATGTTGTTCCGGGCAAGCCGATCCAACCAATGAGGACAAAGCCGGTGAGAAAAACCCCCAAAGCTGCGCCGATACTGTTTGTAAAGTAGAGCATGGCCAGCGATGAGCCTGAGATGCGAGGGTATAAGCGAATGATGCCACCACTCATTAGGGGGAATGTCATCCCCATGAGGACCGCCGGCGGCAAAATCATTGCCATCGATAAGCATTGCTTGAAAACGCTGACGGCAACTGGGTGGCCCAGTCCTGGTATCGCCGTATCATAGGCCCATGCCGTCAGTATCTCGAACAGGGGCTGGAAGACGAACGCGAAGCACGCGATGGCAACTTCGGTAATTGCATAGCCCCTCAGCAGACTTTTTGCCCGATGAGAGTAGCGGGCAGCCAGCCAGGAGCCAAGGGCCATGCCGCCCATAAAGATTGCGATAACGAAGGTTTGCGCGTATGCCGAATGCCCCAGGAAAAGCTTTAGGTAGCGTCCCCAAATCGCTTCATAAATAAGGCCGGCGAAGCCGGAGACTGCGAAGATGGAAAACAAACTCCATCTCAAGCCTGCACCGCGCGTGTAAGTCAAAGTCTGACCAGTCATACTATCACTGCCATGTACGCCAATGTAGTTGTTGTCTAACAGGAATAGGTCAGGGTTGACAGTGTAAACTTGATTTCTTGAAAAATGCGCGTCTTGGGTGAGGTGGAACGGGAGGGGGACGGCGTTGCCGACCACATTCGTCCCTATTGGGATTCTTTAACTGCGCCTTTTTCTGTGGACGGACCGGGTCTTTCTTCGGCCTCTCTGGATTGAGCCAGTAGTCGGCTCGCTTGTTCTTTTGTTCGCTGTTCTTCAGCCAACTGGTCTTCGGGGGTGTTGGGGTCGATTGTATTTGTCGGGTCACCCAGTACGGGGATTCCCTTTATTTCGTCTTCGGTCTGTAGACCAGGTATATCAGGGTTGTGGTCCGCGGCCCCAGCTAAACCGGAGAATTTGGACAGGGCTTTCTGTGTCGCTTCAAACTGGGTTTGAAGGGCTTGTACGTCCGCTCGGAGCGCATTCAGTTCCTCTCTTAAACGGTCGTTTTTCGCAACATATTCACTCAAACCGTCCTGGTTGATTGGCAACGAAGGCTTATTTTTTGATACCCGGGTTTGCAAACTTGCTGAGTGCCCCGGGCCTGGTGTTACGACTGGAGATTGCCTTTCTGCCGAGCGATCGGGGGCACGGAACAGGGCCACGGTCGCGATCACAATCGCACAGAGGGAGAGCCCGATTGACACTTTGGACACGATATACCTCGAAAACGAGTTGTACTGGACACCCAAAATACATCATTCTTAGGTCAGGGGCAAAGTACACGGTGAGGGAATGATGACGGGATGCAATCTGGTGACACGTGTTTTGAGCGCGTTCGTTGCGTTTGGCTTACTGGCATGTGGCGGCGATGACGGCAGTGGTGGTCCAGCCGAGCCAGCTCCGATGCAGATGGAAGATGGCTCGGTAACGCCGGATCCTCTCCTGGATTTTGGAGAGCCGAGACCAGACCCGGATCTTGGGCAAATTGTGGAGGCTGACGGTGGCGTTGTCGAGCCGGTCGGTGATCTGGGCGTCGTCGAACCTGTCCCTGATGTGGGTGACACGGACATCGACAATGACGGAGTGCCGAATGAGATTGACAATTGCCCGGAAGAGGCCAATGCGGATCAAGTCGACTCAGATGGGGATGGCCAGGGCGATGCCTGTGACCCCATCGTTGTCACCGATGTCGACAATGACGGTATTCCAGATGACGAGGACAATTGCCCTGATGATCCAAATCGGCAACAAGTGGACAGTGACGGCGATGGTGCCGGAGACGCATGCGATCCGCCCGACCGAGATGGGGACGGTATCATCGATGAACAGGATAATTGTCCTGCGACGGCGAACGCAGACCAACAAGATACTGATGAAGACGGCCTGGGTGACATCTGTGACCCAGACCCGGTCGGGCTAGACAGCGACGAAGATGGGTGGCCAGAAGATGTTGATAATTGTTTGGATGTGGCCAATGAGGATCAAGCAGATACGGACCTAGACGGCTTGGGGGATGCCTGTGATAACTGTCCAAATGAACCCAATCCTGGTCAGGAGGACTTCAACGGGAATGGCCAGGGCGATGCATGCGAAGGGGCTGTGGCGGGTGACCGTGACAACGATGGGGTCATTGACGATGATGATAATTGTCCCGATGTTCCTAATCCCGATCAATCCGATCTAAATGCGGACGGGCGTGGTGATGCCTGTTCTATTGTTGACGGCGACCGTGATGGCGACGGCCTTGTCGACGGCTCTGACAACTGCCCTGACCTCGCCTCATTAGACATTTCCGACCAGGACTTGGATGGGGTAGGTGACCCCTGCGACAACTGTATTGACGTTGAAAATCCTGACCAAGCGGATGCGGATGGCGACGGCACTGGCGATGCGTGTGAAGGGGCCGATGAGCAGGATTCAGATGCAGACGGGATTTCCGATGCCGATGACAACTGTCCTGATATTGCCAATCCAAACCAGCTTGATTCAGACCGAGATGGACTCGGAGACCTGTGTGACAATCCAGAAGATAATGACCGAGACGGTGACGGGATCAGCGATGCTCGCGACAATTGCCCCGACCTCGCTGTTCGAGACCTCACCGACGCTGATTTAGATGGGATTGGTAATCCGTGTGACAATTGTCCAGGTGTCTTTAATCCGATCCAAGAGGACGAAGATGGCGACGGTGTTGGGGACGCCTGTGACGGTGGGCAGGTGATTGATTCCGACCGAGATGGCCGGCCCGATGAAGTCGATAATTGTCCCGATGTTTTTAATCCCGGACAAGCGGACGAGAATGGCGATGGTGTTGGTGACCAGTGCGAAGAGGGCGATGTTGTCCTCGATGACGACGGCGATGGTGTACCTAATGACATCGACAATTGTCCTGGACTGGCACTGGCCGATATATCCGATTTTGATTTAGACGGCGTCGGCAATGGCTGTGACAATTGCGTCGACGTCGCCAATCCCGAGCAGCTTGATTCCGATATGGATGGGGTGGGCGATGCCTGTGACGCAGATGTCATCGTAGACCAAGATGCCGATGGAATCGCTGATGGGGATGACAATTGCCCCGAGGCTTTTAATCCGGATCAGGCAGACGAAGACGGTGATGGTGTCGGAGACGCGTGTGACGATCCAAATGAGAACGACCGCGATGGCGATGGCATCCTGGATGCCGTTGACAATTGCCCCGATGTCAATACTCGCGACCAGAGCGACAGCGATCTTGATGGCCTAGGAGACCGCTGTGACAATTGTCCGTTCGTTGCCAATCCCGATCAGGCCGATGCCGATGGTGACCTGATTGGTGATGCATGTGAGGCGGTCCTTGTCCCGGATCGAGATGATGACGGCGTCGGTGACCCTGATGATAACTGCCGTGAGGTGCCCAACGCAGACCAGCTTGATGCTGATGGCGACGGAATAGGCGACGCATGCGATGATATTAATGAGCTCGACCGTGATGGTGACGGGATTATCAATGAGAACGATAATTGTCCGGATACAGCGTCGCGAGACCAGTCTGACTTTGATTTAGATGGGCTTGGCAACGTCTGTGATAACTGTCCCCAAGATCCCAATGCCGATCAGGCTGATGCCGATGAAGACGGGATTGGCGATGCCTGCCAGGGCGACAATGGTTTGGACACCGACGGCGATGGTATCGCTGATGGGGACGATAACTGCCCTGAGGTCGGAAATGGGAACCAAGCTGATGGCGATGGCGACGGAATCGGGGATGTTTGCGACCCATTGAACGACATAGACTTTGATGCTGACGGAGTCCTAAATGACGTGGACAACTGCCCCAACGATGGACCCGCTGACCAATCTGATTTTGATAATGATGGCGTTGGCAACCACTGCGATAATTGCCCCGACGTATTTAATCCTGACCAAGGGGATGCTGATGGAGATGGTCGTGGGGACGCCTGTCTTGAGCAACCGGCTGTGGACACAGACCGAGATGGTTTAGCCGATGATGAAGACAATTGCCCCGTCGTTGCCAATGAAGGCCAGGTGGACGGTGATGGGGACGGTGTCGGAGACGCGTGTGACCCGGTCGACAATCGAATTGATCGAGATGGGGACGGTGTTTTGGACGCTGTGGACAATTGCCCAGACCTATCCGCGAATGATCAAAGCGATGCCGA
Organism: Myxococcota bacterium; assembly: GCA_036337435.1. Lineage (GTDB taxonomy): Bacteria > Myxococcota_A > Bradymonadia > UBA7976 > UBA1532 > UBA1532. The sequence goes on along the minus strand of JAYZEG010000026.1, from coordinate 14,569 downwards.
CTTGGATGGGGTCGGTGACGCTTGTGACAATTGTCGCGACGTGGCCAATTTAGACCAACTTGACACGGATGGAGATGGTGTCGGTGACGCATGCGTTGACAATCCCGATGATGCCGACCAAGACGGTGTCGCGGATGCGATTGATAATTGCGTCAACACGCCCAATGGACAGCAAGAGGATGGCGACGGCGATGGCGTCGGCGATGCCTGCGACCCCGTCGACAATCAACGGGATGGCGACGGGGATGGTATCCCCAATGAGGCAGACAATTGCCCGGAACTCGCGAGTAATGACCAGTCAGATGGCGATCTCGATGGCGTCGGTGATCTGTGTGATAATTGTCCACTCAGAGCCAACCCAAACCAAGAGGATGATGACATCAACGGCGTCGGTAATGCCTGCGAAGGCGCTGCGGGTGCGGATACCGATGGGGATGGGGTTTTTAATGATGCGGATAATTGTCCTGATGAATTCAACCCTGCACAGGAGGACGCAGACCAGGATGGCCTCGGCGATGCCTGCGATAATCAAAATGCGCTTGATGTCGATGGTGATGGGATTTTAAACGACGAGGATAATTGTCCGGACCTCGCCACAGGGAATTTAACCGATACCGATGAAGATGGAGTGGGCGATGAGTGTGATAATTGCCCATTGGTCGCAAACCCGAACCAAGACAATTTAGATGACTGTGAAGCGGCCGTGGGGGACCGTGACTTGGATGGCGTTTCAGACCTGGATGATAATTGCCCCAGAACGCCCAATGCGGCTCAGGCCGATCGAGATCAGGATGGCAGGGGCGATGCCTGCGACCCAACGGATAATTCTGGAGACAGAGATGGCGATGGGATTCCGGATGGGTCGGATAATTGCCCCGAGATTGCGATCAATGACCAGAGCGATCAAGACTTAGACGGCGTGGGAGATGCCTGTGACAATTGTGTTCTCATTGCCAATCAAGACCAGGCCGATGCTGACGGTGATGAGGTGGGCGACGCCTGCGAAGCCGGTGATGTTGATTCGGACTTTGATGGGATTCCAGATCCCGTCGACAACTGCCCCAACAACGCCAATGTAGACCAGGCCGATGATGATGGCGACGGGTTTGGTAACGCGTGTGACTTCGTTGATAACCGTGCCGATACCGATGGCGATGGGATCTTAAACGGCGTCGATAATTGTCCTGATTTTGCCTCCAATGACCAAAGCGATATCGATTTAGATGGAGTGGGTGACGTCTGTGACAACTGTCCGGACAGAGCCAATGCTGACCAGGCTGATGGCGACTTAAACGGAACGGGCGATGCGTGTGAAGGCGTCGCGGGGCAAGACACTGACAACGACGGTATTTTCGACGATGTTGATAATTGTCCAGACCTGGCAAATGCAGCACAGGTCGATTCCGATGGAGACGGTGTTGGTGATGCGTGCGACGCTGTTGATGATGCAGACAGAGATGGTGATGGCATATTGAACGAGGCGGATAATTGCCCCGACCTTGCGACGGGCAATCAAGCCGACGCAGACGAGGACGGCGTTGGGGACGCCTGCGATAACTGCCCGGCTGTCGCTAATCCGAATCAGGACAACCTCAACGACTGTGAAGCGAATGTCGACGATGCGGATGAAGACGGGATTGGGGACAATCGGGATAACTGTCCGAATCGTGCCAATGCAGATCAGGCCGATTCCGATGACGACGGCATCGGCGACGCCTGCGACAATTTTGATGGTCGCCTCGATTCAGATAATGATGGGGTGCTGTCCCCAGACGATAACTGTTCAGATGTCGCGAATGCCGACCAAGTCGACATTGACGATGACGGCCTCGGTGACGCATGTGATAACTGCCCTGAGGTGCCTAACGTCGAGCAGGCGGATGCCGATGACAATGGAACCGGGGATGCTTGCGAGCCGATCAATCTGGACGATGACGAAGATGGGATACCGAATGGGGATGACAACTGTCCAGCCGTGCCGAATGCAGGGCAGGGCGATGCGGATGGCGATGGGATTGGAGATGCGTGTGATGGCATCAATAATCTACTGGACCGCGACGGTGACGGAATCCGAAACGAGGTGGATAACTGTCCTGATGTCGCCGGCAACGACCAAAGTGACAATGACTTGGATGGCCTTGGGAACCTTTGTGACAATTGCCCAGACCATGCCAATGAAGACCAGCTTGACTCCAACGGGGATGGACAAGGAGACGCGTGTACTGGTGTTGGCATTGATACCGATGACGATGGCGTTCCCGATGACGAAGACAACTGTGTCAACGTTGCGAATTTGGACCAAGCTGATGCAGATGGCGATGACATCGGAGACGTTTGTGATTTGATCGACAACCGGGTCGACAGTGATGGTGACGGGGTTGCCAATGATTTTGACTCTTGTCCGGATGTCTTCAACCAAGACCAATCGGATACGGATCTCGATGGGCTTGGAGATGCCTGCGACAATTGTCCGGAGCGTGCCAATCCAGACCAACTCGATTTGGATGACGACGGTGTCGGTGATGCGTGTACCGACCTGCGTCCAGACACCGATGATGATGGAACGGCAGATGAGGACGACAACTGTCCCAATACGTTCAATGCGGACCAGAGTGACGGTGACCAAGACGGCATTGGCGATGCGTGCGACGAGGTCGACAATAATTTGGATGCGGACGGCGACGGGATTCTCGATACGGATGACAACTGTCCGAACCTTGCATCGAATGACCAGACCGATACTGACTTAGATGGCCTTGGAGATTTGTGTGACAACTGCACCGAGGTTGGGAATGTTGACCAATTGGATACGGATGGGGACGGACTCGGTGATGCCTGTGATTTGGACGACGATGAAGACGGCATTCTCCTGCCCGACGACAACTGTCCGAACGTGGCCAATCCGAACCAGGTCGATGCTGATGGCGATGGTGTTGGCGATCTCTGTCAGGCCTACTTCTCGGATCGAGACGGTGATGGCATTCCAGACCATCTAGACGACTGTGTCTGGCCCAATGCCGGAGGCCAGATTTGCGGTGCCCTTGATGGAGATGACTTCGATCAAGACGGGGTCATGAATTTAGACGACAAATGCCCCTACACAGCCAATCCGCAACAACGGGATGATGAGCCATGTATGGCGGACACAGACGCAGACGGCATTGAAAATGAGGCCGATATCTGCCCTGGGGTTGCGGATCCAGGGCAAGAAGAGATTGCACCAGGCCTTGGACGGGCATGTGTTGTTGCGGTGCCGGGACCTGGAGATGATGATGGGGACGGGGTTCAAAATGCCGAGGACAATTGCCCTGGCTTTAGCACCCCAATCGTCTTGGACCAAGATGCAGACGGGATTGGTGATGAATGTGATAATTGCCGATTGGTGCCCAACACAGGTCAGCGTGACACCGATCAGGATGGCATTGGTGATGCGTGTGAAATCGAAGACGCTGATGGAGACACAATCGCTGACGAGCAAGACAACTGCCCGAATGTCTCTAATGTGAACCAGGTCGATGCTGATGGGGATGGAACAGGTAATCTCTGTCAGGCGTTTTACCGCGACGACGATGGTGACGGCATGCCCAACTATCGGGATGACTGCCCCTATCCGCAAGATCAAAACCCACGCTCTTGCGACGAACTTGAGGACGGAGATTTGGACGGTGATGGTGTGGCCAATGGTGATGATACATGTCCGCTGGTATCGAATGCCGATCAGAACGAAGACGCCTGTCTAGACGATCAAGATGGTGATGGCGTATCCGATGACCAAGATAATTGTCCCGAACTAGCGAATCCCGATCAGGCTGAGGCCAGCCCAGGTCTCGGGCTTGCGTGTGCGATTGCCGCACCGGCTGCCGGTGATGTCGATGGCGATGGCATTGATAACCGCGAAGATAATTGCCCCGGTGTTGCCAGTCCCGATATCGCCGACACCGATGGCGACGGGGTCGGCGACGTTTGCGATAACTGCATCCTGGTCCGCAACGCGTTTCAATATGATAGCGATGACAACGGGCTCGGCGATGCCTGTGAAGCCGATGACCGAGATGGTGACACCATCGTGGATGATCTGGACAACTGTCCGGATGTCCCAAACGCAGACCAGACAGATGTCGATGACAACAATGTGGGTGATGCGTGCCAGGGCTTCTTCGCCGACGAAGACGGTGACGGGATCCCGCAACATCTGGACGATTGCAAATGGCCCAATGGCAACGGTGAGGATTGTAATGCTCTTGACCAAGCCGATTTCGATGGGGATGGGATTGCGAATGGCGTGGATATTTGCCCCTACACGGCCAATCCTGATCAAGGAAATGAGGATGCGTGTTTAGATGATTTTGACGGAGATGGTATCCTAAACGTAGACGACAATTGTCAGGAAGTAGCAAATCCTGGTCAAGAAACCCATGATGGGGAGCAAGGTGTCGCTTGCAACATTCCGGTTGGAGGTTAAACGGTGAAGACTCTTAAGACGGTCATATTCAGTATCGCGTGTCTTTTAGGTTGCGTTGGGGCGGCGTGGGCTTTTCCGAACCAGATGATGCAAGAAGGTCTTGTCAAAGATGCACAAGGGCGTCCTGTGGACGGGAACTTTGAAGTTCGAGTCAAGCTGTTTCGTGACTTAGAAGGCGGTGTTGCGGTCTACACTGAAACTCATCCAGAGGTCGCCTTTATCGGAGGCTATTACGCCATCGCGATCGGCTCTGAACAGGCTCTTGATCCCGCACTTTTCTCCGACGTCTTGTATCTCGAGATAATCATCGACGGTGGTGAGCCCTTACAGCCGAGAATCCAGCTGCTCAAGGTTCCAGTCGCTTTTCGGGCCAGCCTGGCCGATAACGTGACAGGTGACATTACACCAAATTCCATTAGCATCGGTGGCGACGTTGTGATCGATCAGAATGGGGCTTGGGTCGGCAACCCAACAGGCCTACGCGGCCCTGCCGGTCCGCCCGGGGATCCTGGCGTGCGCGGGCCTCAAGGTGCGCAGGGCGCACAAGGCATTCAGGGAGAGCGAGGACCCCAAGGACCAGCCGGCGGCGACGGTCAGAACGCCGATCCCGAGGTGGTCGCCGCGCGGGTGCTCGCCGTCCTTGAGAATGACCCTAATCGATTGCCCTATGTGCGTAACGACCGCGACGCTCCAAAAAACGGCCGCTTACAGTTGGATGGTGGCGACCTGGTCCTGAATGAAGGCGCATTGCGCATCGTCGGTCAGTTCCGAACCGGCATCCAAATGACAAACACCAACCTGGTCGGCGCAAACAACCTGCAGTTCAATGATCCGGGTGTCGGTGAAGGCATTAGCTGGGCCGGCTCCGGCGCACAGATCTTTGTGGCCCCAATGGATAATGGCAACAGTGATGGTCTACTTCGGTTGCTCAACGATGGCGAAGGGATCAGCCTGGAAGATCCGACCTTCGTTCGCGATAGCTTGAGCGTGAGTGGTGCATTTGATGTCCAAGGTGCGACAAACTTGGTCGGGGGTCTCACGGCGCCATTGGCGACGCTGACGACAGCTGTGATGACCAACGCTCGGATAACCAATCTGCAAGGGCCAACTGCGGCGACCAACTTGACGATTTCGGGAGAGTCTAGTCTGTCTGGAGACATCACCTTGAACGGGACGATGAGCATCGGCCAACAGGGTGCCTTTACCGGGACGATGCGAACGGGGTCTATCGAGGCGAGGGGCAACATCGCGTCGTCGGGATCCATTGCATCCGACGGAAACATTGATGCAAATGGTCGATTAAGTGCCGGTGGTCTCGGAATTTGGGTTGGTGACGTCCAAGTCTTTGATGGTCAAGGCCGTCTGTTGGTCATGCGGCCGCTCGCTTGCGCGGCAAATCAAGTCATGGTCGGCATCAGTGACGCGGGTCAGGCGATCTGTCGCAACGCGACCTGTGCCCCGGGTAGCGCACTTCGCGGGTTTGCGGCGGATGGTTCCCCAGTCTGTGAGCAAGATGACACAGGTATCACGTCTGTGCCGGTCAATACATGTGGGCCGGGTCAGGCGATCACGGCGATACGTGCCGACGGGACGACAGTCTGTGGGCGTCCAAGGGCCGGCGACCGCGAATGTGCGGATGGACAGGTCGTTCGAGGCTACAATGCCAATGGGAGTGTCATCTGTGTCGATGCCGGACCTGATGAGCTTGAGATTCCAGCCAATACCTGTGGTCCTGGCCAAGCATTGGTCGCCTTACGAGCGGATGGGACAAGCGTTTGTGGGCGTCCAAGAGCTGGGCAACAGGCATGTGCCGACGGGGCCGTTGTGGCTGGGCTCGCAGACGACGGCAGTGTGCTGTGCCGTGCTGATGCGACAGGGTTGGCATCTTTACCTGCGAATACTTGTGGTGAGGGTCAGGCGTTGTTCCGCATTCGGGCCAATGGCCGTTCGGAATGTCGTGTCTTGCACTCGGGCCAGCGTGCCTGCCCAGAGGGTCAAGTTGCAACAGGGATTGGAGCAGATGGCGACCTGGTCTGCGCGGCTGACCAGCAGGGTCTGACGAGCTTGCCTAATCGAACATGTGGTGCAAACCAAGCTCTTTTTCGCATCGATGAAAGTGGCAATACCGAATGTCGTGTTGTCCACGCTGGTGTCCGCGCTTGCCCGGCAGGGCAGGTCGCGACTGGCATCCGTGCCAATGGTCAATTGGACTGTGCTGCCGATGGCCAAGGCCTGACTCAGTTGCCCGCACGGGAATGTGGTGCAAACCAGGCTTTGTTCCGGATCGGAGCCAATGGCGAGACCGCATGTCGGCAACTCCACGGAGGCCAGTCGGCATGCCCTGATGGCCAGGTCGCCACCGGGATCAGTGCCAATGGCCAGCTCACTTGTGTGGCTGATAATGCCGGGCTGACGGCCTTACCTGCGAGAACCTGCGGGGCTGGTCAAGCCTTGTTTAGAATTAACGCAGACGGAACCACTGCGTGCCGCCGGCTCAGATCGGGTCAGGCAGCGTGTCCAGACGGCCAGGTTGCGACGGGCGTGAATGCTGACGGGTCTCTCGTCTGTCAGGCTGATGCACAGGGCCTAGTGAGCATTCCAGCACGGACTTGCGGAGCCAACCAGGCGTTATTCAGAATCGATGCTGAGGGCAATACGGCCTGTCGAACGCTCCATTCGGGTGCCAGAGCGTGTCCCGTGGGGCAAGTTGCCACAGGTGTCAGAGCCAATGGTGCGTTGGATTGCGTTGTCGATCGTCAGGGTTTGACCGCCTTGCCTGCACGCACGTGCGGGGCTGGACAGGCTTTGTATCAAATCGGCGCAGACGGCACGACGGCTTGTCGTCGCATTACGTCGGTCGATCAAGGCTGTGATGACGGCTTTGTTGCCCGCGGGATCAACGATGAAGGCGCGCTGATTTGTGTTCGCGACCAGCAGGGGTTGACCAGCTTGCCGAGAACCCGTTGTCCCGCAGGCCAGGTGGTCTCGGGCATCAACCCCAATGGCAGTGCGGTCTGTTCGGTCGTGCGGACAGGTGATCAGAGTTGTGGTGCCAATGAAAAGATTATCCGAATCAATGCGGATGGCAGTGTCCAATGTGCGGCTGATCAGAATGATCAAGGGCAGATTGAATTACCAGCCCGAACCTGTGGAGCTGGACAGGCTTTGTTCCGAATCAATGCTGACGGGAGCACGGCATGCCGCCGCTTACATTCAGGACAGCGTGCGTGTCCGGACGGCGAAGTTGCGACTGGTATCGATACCAGCGGAGCACTCACGTGTGCGCCCGATCGTCAAGGCCTATCGTCGCTCCCCGCGCGAAACTGTGGTGCCGGGCAGGCCCTATATCGGTTGAATGCAGACGGCACGACCGCTTGCCGAAGGTTGGCTCGTGCCAATCAAAGTTGTGATGCTGGTTTCTTTGCCCGTGGGATCAATGCAGATGGAGCCTTGGTTTGCGAACGAGACAGACAAGGACTGTCGAGCCTACCTGTAACGACCTGCCCTGCCAGCCAGGTTGTCACTGGAATCAATGCCGACGGCAGTGCCAACTGTGGAACTGTCCGAAAGGGTAGGACGTCGTGTCCCGATGGTGAATTCATTGTCACAATTAATTCGAGTGGAAGCATCGTCTGCGCCGCCGACCAGCGGGGGTTGACAGCTGTGCCTGCTCGGACATGTCCAGCGGGACAGGCTTTGTACCGAATCAATGCCGATGGGACCACGGCATGTCGGACTCTTCGCAGCGGCACGAGAGAATGTCCAGATGGACAGGTCGTCCGCAGGATCTCCAGCTCTGGGGCGCTTACTTGTGTTGCCGACGCAACAGGTTTGACCAGTCTGCCAGCGAGGAATTGTGGTTCAGGCCAGGCCCTCTACCGTCTTAATGCCGATGGGACCACGGCGTGTCGACAGTTGACGAAGTCGAATCAGAGTTGCGATGCTGGCTTCTTCGCCAGAGGGATTAACCAGAACGGTGCCTTGGTTTGCGAACGAGATCGCCAAGGGTTGACGAGTTTGCCAGCCCGCAATTGTGGTGCAGGCCAGGCTTTGTATCGTTTGGATGCAAATGGGGCCACACGGTGCCGACAGCTCACGTCCGCCAACCAAACGTGTCAGAATGGATTCTTCGCTAAAGGAATCAATGCCAATGGGGCTCTGGTTTGTGAGCGCGACCGTCAAGGGTTGACGAGTTTACCGGCGCGGACGTGCGGTGAAGGTCAAGCATTGGTACAAGTGACGGCCAACGGGACAACAGCATGCAGACAAGTGGTACGGAGAAATCAATCTTGCGATGATGACGAGGTGGTTCAAGGCATTGATAACAACGGACGTGTGATTTGTGTTCGTAATGGTGGAGATGACGGGTCACCGGGAATTCCAGGCGAGGAATGCCAAGGAAATTATCGGAGTTGCAAAGCGGCTTATAACGATGGCTGTCGTGTAACGGGAACCTATAATTTGGTGCCCCCGGGGACAAATACGCGTCGCGCGGTTTTTTGTGATATGGCCGTCGATGGTGGTGGTTGGACACTGGTTTCGAGCACCAGGGACCCAGTAAATGACAGTCGACAAAATTACCATTCGAATCTGGCGACGATTGCACCGCCAGGAAATATGAGCGGCGTTTGGCGGGACATGCGTGGTTTTGGTGGAAATGCGGACGTCCGGTTCGTTTGTCGGGACTTCATTGGCCTGCCGGGTGATCGAATGACAGTTGACCTCAGTTTTTACAATGTGAATTGGTATCGCGAATGGTCTGGGGCGAGTGCCGACCGAAATAGTTGTTTCGAAGAGCAGAATGGACGTGGTGATACACAGCCGGAGCCCGCCCGTAGGAATAACCTGACCGGGCAAACCTTACCAAGGAATAATCGATGGAACTCGGGATATTGTGAAGGAGAGGATTCCTGCGGTGATACCGGTGATTTTACCGTGGACTTTGACGACCGTTGTATGGACTCAAATCAAAGCGACGGGACCGATTGGGGTGAAGATGATTCGACTCACAAGTGTGGGCGAAGCGGTGTGGGGGCAGGTCAATGGTTCATCTTTTTCAGAGAGCGATAAGGACACGACGTGCGCACTTATTGGGAGGGCGTGCGCGTTGTAAGTCGCTTTCGAAGTCGGTCGGCTAAATCGGGATAACCTCGACGTCTCAAGAGCTCGATCCCCTTGGCCAATGCCTTTGGGTTGCTCACCAAGTCCATCGCTCTCGTCAAAACCAGTGCCGCCTCTTTGCCATCACCAGCTTCAAGGTGGGCTCTCGAAAGCAGCAACACGGTTGTCGTCGTAGCCCCATTGGCTTCAATTTCGCCCTTCATCAGTTCGCGCGCTTCAGGGTAACCACCCGTACGAATGAGGATCTCCGCAATCTCAGTTGTCAACACCGATGACGGTTGTAACTTCGTCAGATGTCTCGCCGTCCGTAACGCGAGGGCGTCCAGTTTCAGTTCGTTGGCAAGTTTGTACCTGAGAACGAGACCCTGTCGGTGGTCTGGGAATACAAGGAGAAAAGGCTCGAGAGACTTGAGCGCAAGATTTGGTTCATCGTTCATGGACGCGGCTTGCGCCTTGAGCCATGTGAGCCAAATAGACCAATCTTTCGCAATCGAACCAGCCCCCGATACCGTTTTAACGGTCCGTGTATACAGGGCGTTCTGCATGCGAATAAGCTGTGACAGGTCGTCCACTTTGTATCGGGGATCATAAAACATCTCCGTATGCGCTTTAAACGAAGCGACGTAATCTGGGTCTGTGCTGACCAAGCTTAATAATGCTTGTGCTTGGGCCCGCCAATAGCCTTTTTGAGCGTCGACTCGGTCGGTGGCATTGAGTCGCTTCAAAGATGCCTGATAGGCCATGGCGGCGTCTTTGAATGCCCCGTCTGCCTCTAGCTTGACCGCTTTGGCTAACATGGTTTTTGATGGGTTGTTCGGCGGCCGCCGTGTGCTCTTGGTCGCCTTGAGGGCCAGGGCGGCAATTGCGACAGCAATGAATGCGATCACGTTGCCGGCGATGATCAATTTCCTAGAGAGCTGCATTGACGTGCCCACCTTTCTTTCTTAAGCGTACCGTCAGTATTGTCATTCACAGGTCAAGGCACGCAGTGCTTGACTCCGACCATAAATTGCCAGTCACAGTCGAGAGATTTGGGACACACCCAGCCATTAAGCTCAAGACAACATTTTTTTTCATTTTTTTTTCAAGTTTTAGCCAATGGTGCCGATGTCGTTCATGGGTAACCAGTATCAATTTTGGGATTTATTTTGTCGTCTATTGGAGATCTTGTCTGCGGTGTCGCCGGTTTTCAGCCTAGTGCAAACACCGCGGCGCAGAAACCCGTTTTTCAGTTATTTGAGCAAGATGGTGTCCTGCGGATCCAGCAGGACGGTGCTGAGCAGTCTCATCCATTGGCAGATGCGCACTGTGATGCCTGTTCGTCTGCCTTCAATATTTTAAAAAAGAAGTCGGAAACCGGTTTTGACTCGAACAAGCTGTTCGCGATGGCCGTCGAACAAACCAACCGTCGACAGAAAATCCTCGGCGTCGTTGCACAGCCCGGTCAAGGGCCTTTAGAAGGGCTATCCGCGACGGGCGGGATCCGTGGCACTGACCCTGAAAGTGCGGCGATTGATCGGCAGCGTGATGACACCGTTGAATTGAGTCGAAGTGCGCGACGGCGTGCTCAGGTACGGCCGACTGAAGCGTCGCAGGTTGTGGTCAGCCAGCCTGTGGTTGAGCCGCAGCAGTCTGCTGAACGCTCCGATGCAAACGTCGGGGCGAGTCAGGGTGAGGAGAGCGGAGTAACGCTCAAAGAGGCAGCAGCAACGTCCAACAACGACAATGGCAGCGAGTCCGATTCTGGTGCCGAAAAAGGCTACTCCGAGGCCGATGAAGGGCACGGGCACAGCGGGACTGGTGGAGACAATGGCTCCGACAAAGCAAGCACAAAACAGAGTCCTGCAAAAAAGAAAGGGCAGGACCAGCAAGAACTCAGTGAAGAGGAGCAGGCTCGCGTCGATGAGCTTGCCCAGCGGGATGCTGAAGTGCGCGCCCATGAACAGGCCCATAAGAGTGCCGCTGGTGGGCATAGCGGTGCGATTTCTCTGTCCTATGAAACGGGCCCCGACGGGAAACGCTATGCAGTCGCAGGAGAGGTTCCAGTAGATATTTCACCCATCAAGGGGGATCCGGCGGCGACAATTCAGAAGATGCAAACGATTCAAAGAGCGGCGTTGGCCCCTGCTGAACCATCGGGTGCGGATCGCCGAGTCGCGGCACGCGCTCGACAGTATGCGAATCAAGCGAGGATGGAGCTGCAAGTCGAACAGAGGGAAAAGCAGACGCATCCCGGTTTCAACAAAGCAACAGTGAAGGCGACCGGGTCAAGGGATCAGACTGAGTCAGCCAGCACGCCCTTAGACAAGCCGCAAACCAACACGCCTGAGGTCCAAGGTCCCGAGATGCCTGTCGTTCCGAATCGTCAGGGCGACAGGCGTAGTGTCGTCCCAGATAGCTCGGACGGTGGCGAGTCGTCAGCCAGCGGAGGTGGATTCAATCCGTCTGAGCCACGCCGTAACGACGCATCGGCCGATCCAAATGCGGTGGGGGGACGTCAGCTCCCTGTGGAGACTGACCAAGCGAGCGGCGTTGAGTATTCCGCAGAGGAGCGTGCACGCGAGCAAGCTGTCGTTGATCAAGCGACTATGAGACCGGACAAGGGGCCTCAGACCACCTATGGTCGAAGGGGGTTTTCGCAAGCGGGCGCGGTGGCCCCAGCGACCTTTAATTTGTTCGGTTGATTGGATTTGGGCACAACCCATTGATCCAGCCTTGAAGTAGACGGGCGTTCCAATTACCTTCGTAACGGGTCAGTCATGGGGGTTTTGTGCGACTTTTAGCGTGTCATCATGACAGTTATTGTACAGAGGCACGGGTTGTGGTCACAGGCTGCAGCCGGGTTGAAGGCGGATTCCGTGTCTCCATCTCGGAGTCGATCGCCTATCCTGGCGGCGGTGGTCAGCCAGCCGACCGAGCTATGCTGGGTGATGCGGTCGTCATAGATTACGTCCAAGATGCCTCTGCGCCGACTGTTTTGACCGATCGGGCTGTCACATTAGGTGAGGTGGTCATGACCATAGACTGGGCGAGGCGTTTCGACCACATGCAGCAACACACGGCTCAGCATTTGATTACGGCGACAGCCATCGACCTTTTTGGCTGGGAGACCCTTGCGTTCCACTTAAATGTGGACCGCTCCGATATTGTTCTCGATACGGCGATGCCGCCTCAAGCCCAGCTCATGGCACTCGAAGAGGCTGTCAATCAGCAGATTCGGTCTGGGATCGATGTTGGGGTTGAGTCGATGGAAAGGAATTCACTCGCCGAGGCTGGTGCTCGTTTCAGACGATTGGCACCAGGCGATGGTGCGCTACGTATGATCCGGATCGGGCAGGTTGATTTGAACCCGTGTGGTGGCACTCACGTTCGAAACACCGCTGAACTTCAAGCTGTACGATTTGTCGGCGCTCAAGTCGATAAGGGCAAGACGCGACTTTTTTTCCTCGCTGGAACGCGCTTGATCGAATCTCATAGAACACTTTTGACGCAATCAGACGGAATGACGAGGTTGCTTTCGGAACCTGCCAGACATCATTTAGATGCAGTGGAACGACTGCAGGAACAGCTGAAGCAGATGGCGAAAGACGTTGCTAAAATCGAAGGCCGGCTCGCAGAAGAATTAATGGCTCAGGTTTCTGATGCCGATGGTTTTTACAGCATTGAGCGGCCTGTTCTACATCCTCACTTTGTATCAACCGTCGGACGGCTGGCAGCAGACCTGAATTCGGAGGTGGTCGTTTTGGTTCACGACTCGGCGTCGGGCGGCGAGATGAATTTCGCGCTTTTCGGGCAGCCTGACCACTTGGACCGAATCATGGCTCGTCTTGATGACCAATTCACAGTACGAGGGGGGGGCCGAGGAACACGACGGCAGGGGAAAGTGATGAACGTAACCCAGTCTATGGAGGTGGCCGCGTTTCTCAAAGGGGAAGGGGCACGCCATGAGAATTGAGACTGTTGTTATACGGCATCCGAAAGAACGGTTGAGTAAATGCTCATTAACGCCTTTGCACGATCGCGAGGAGATTCAGTTTTACAAAGCAAAGCAAGGCTTTGAGTTCAATGCTGATGGCTACACGCTGCTGGCAGTTGACGCACCAGCCCTGAGCGTTGCGGATGCCGGACGGCCGCTACTTCTGTTGGATGCGACTTGGCGTTTGTTGCCCAGAGTCAAAGCGGCCGTCGTGGGCGACCCCATCGCCCGCTCGATACCCGCTGGTGTCACAACAGCCTATCCGCGTGTGGGGACAACCTTCCCTGATCCGGCCGGAGGACTTGCGTCCGTTGAGGCACTTTTTATCGCCCGAGCCCTGTTAGGTGATTACGATGAGTCGCTTTTAGCTGCGTATCATTGGCGCGAGCAGTTTTTAGCGGATTTGCCAAATTGGTTCGATAGATGACATACGCGACTTGGCCTGCTGGTTTTCAGCGTCAAGCAGACGGCTCTACGACGAAAACCCCAAAGACACGGTTGTCTATTCTTCTGGCCCTTTTGTGTTCCGCTTGTCAGGTCCAACAGGGTGAAGTCGGTTCAGATCTGGGACTGACACCGCACGCTGACCTGGGTGCAGGCCATCACGATTCAGGCCATCAAGGGACCGCCGACGCCAGGCAAGTCGATTCCGAAACCTGTCCGGACTTTATGGAGGAGCTCTGTAACGGAGCGGATGATGATTGCGATGGCTTAATTGATGAGTCTTATGACGCTGGTTCGGATTGTACCGTTGGACACGGGGCGTGTCAGCGGCGGGGCGTGATCGCATGTCGAACTCCCCAGCGGGCCGAATGCGATGCAGAGCCAGGGCGGCCCTCGGCAGAGGCTTGCAATGGGCTCGATGATGATTGCGATGGCCAAGTCGACGAGGCCTATCCCGAACTCGGGCAGCCTTGCGAGTTGAACACCGGCGTTTGTCGAAGCGTGGGTGTTGTCGTGTGTGGTGAGGATCCCTATCAAGCTGTGTGCAGTGCTCGAGGACCTGACCT
>JAYZEG010000025.1:0-53248 GCA_036337435.1 Myxococcota bacterium | reverse complement strand
TAGGTCATTCGCATCATAGGTCTAGCAGTATACACGACATCTTTTAAGTCGACTATGGACAGTCGATTTTCCGTTTTGTTTAGTCCGTGAGTTTGTAGACACGCACGCCGGACTCCGAGCAACTCCGCTTGATCCGTTCGAGACAGAGATCTGAAATGGTTTTTAAGCCTAATTCATGGGCATTGCGCCCACTTTTCCTTGAGGGATCGATGAGCGTCGGTTCTTGGATACAAATGTAGCGCAAATCGAGACGATCGAGATTGGCACAAGCCTGAGCCAATGATCCGGAGCCAGCAAAAAAATCGAGAACGACATTCGGTTCAGCAGGATCTGCACCGTAGCGTATGAGTCGTCGGAGTAAGCTCGTTGGCTTTGGATAATCGAAGACTTTTTTTCCGTCAAACAGAGCCATCAATTCCGTTGTGCCTGACTGAGTTGTACCCGCGTCGAGCAAAAGTGAGCTTGGCGTTTTTGTATCGCCTCGATTCTGCCTCTCACGAAGATACAGCTTACGCTTAGGAGCACTCAGGCCGCGCACACCAAATTTGATTCGGCCATCAGACAGAAGGGCATCGAAACGTGCGGAGTTGACGGCCCAGCTACGTCCATTGGGCGGGTAATAGGTTTGCCCGTTGTTGGGATTTAGAATGCCATAACTCGTGTCGCCCCCTGGTTTGTTGGCGTCCAATGGCACGAGTTTCCATGGTCCTCGAGGGTCATCATCACAATTTCGGTAGGCCGCCTCATCGAGGGGATCACCTCGCATACTCAATCGGTCGAGCTGTTTGGCATAGACCAGCGTATGTGTGTGGTTTGCCGAAATCGGCCGGTCATTGGAAATGGACATTCTGGAGCGCCAAATAAAATTGCCGACATACTGCTCCGGACCAAAGATTTCATCCAGAAGGTGCCGTAAATTGTGTACCTCGTTCTCATCGATGGAAATAAAAATGATGCCGTCCGGCTTCAACAACGCATGAGCAAGAACCAAACGTGGGTACATCATGTTCAGCCAATCAGAGTGCAACTGGGCGAGCCTCTCTCGATTTTTCATCAAGCGACGACTGACTGGACCGTCCACCGCGATTTCCGATGAATCAAATCGCTCACTGCTGCGATAGCGGTCATCATAAGTATACTCATTACCCGTATTGTAGGGCGGGTCGATGTAAATGAGTTTTACCCCCGCAGCATGGGTCGGAAGTAACAGCTTGAGTGCCTCAAGATTATCGCCCTCGATGAACATGTTTTTAGTCCATGACCAGCCGATGGAGCGCGCTCGATCTTCGCTGAGGGTTTGTTTGGGTTGGCTGTAGCCATCGAGTATAGCCTGAGCTTTACCCGCCCAATTAAGGCCAAATAACGGGGGCATCTCGGACTGATTGAGTGGATTTAAGCCGTCGTAATTTTTACGAGCCCGATTCGGCCGAGAAATGGATTGCCCCCCCGCCTGAGCCACCGCAGGGGTATCGTACTTGTCACTCATGGCTGCCTCTGTATCTCGACTTTCAAATTTTTCGACGCCTCTCAGCCGCAACTCCCAAAAGAACGAAGATCAGAATCAATGCAAGGGGGAGTAACCGTGTGGGCAGCTGACGTAATCCCCAAGCGAGCTGCGGCGTGAGTCTGAGAATACACCATCCATAACCGAAGGCACAGATGAACACGAAGGCCGCTGTGCGGATCAGCAAATGCCGCTGTCCAATTCGACGTCGAATCCAGTCGTGAATGCCCTGGCCGTAAATGGCCGCAAGGGTGGTGACGATGGCAAAGCAGATAGAATTCAGGTGGGACAAGCTCCAGCGGGCTGCCCATTCGATGAGCCCAAGGTCTAGTTCAAGCAAAAATCCACTCCCAGGTCAGCATTGAAATCGTCCATTTACACCGTTTAACCGGAGTTTTTCTACCTCGTCTTGACTCAGGGACAACGCATCGGTCACACGACTGTATTCTTCGGGTAGGGTGGTGTCCGACAAGAGCGTGTTGTCGGTGCACAGGGTGACCGATACGCCCAATTCAAGCCAAATCTTAAGGGGATGTTCGGCGATCTGCCCAATGACGCCGGTGTGCCAATTTGAGGTCGGACAGGCTTCAATGGTGACGCCTCTCGTGCGAACCAAATCAACCACATTTGGGTCGTCGAGCAAGGTGACACCATGACCGATCCGTTGAGCGTATAAATGCTCGATAGCAAATTTGATCTCAGCCACCGAACGGCCCTCACCCGCATGAATCGTTCGACCCAATCCCAAACGGCGCGCCTTTGAAAAACCGGCCCCATAATCGCGCAGACCCCAACGATGTCCGGACGCTGGCCCACCGGCCACATCAATGCCGACGACCCGTGGTCTGTCACGAGCCAAGTCGACTAAATTCTCTAAGAGTTCAGGAGGATCACCGTAGAGTAAGCAAAGGATCAGAGACCCATGGTCATGTAGACCGTCAACAACAGCATCAACGCTCTTTGCAAGGCTCGTCAACCCATGCAACTGTGGCGCAAACCGAACTTCCAGATGCTCGATCTCTTCCGCTTTCGCATCCTGACAAATCTCATGGGCTACGCGCGTCAACGACGCTGCATCCTGGAGTAAGGTCAAGATGAATCCAAATCGACTCAATGCATCATCGAGACCCATACCCGGTTTGAATAAGAGCGTTTCTGGAACGTGTACCCCTGCAGCTGCAGCCAACTCGGCAAGGGTTTCAGACCGTATCGATCCGTCAAGATGTCGATGGAGCTCAGCGAGTGTGGGACCAATCATGACCTTAGTTTGCCATAATCCGAGTTCATTAGAGAACAGCAAAGCATGCTGGCCCCAGGCGCATTAATTCTAGAGAGACAAAGAACCACTGGATTGTTCGGACTCTGGTGGAATGCGCTGGATCAAGAGCACTTTGTCAAGTACAACAAGCGACGCAGTTCGCGCACGTCAGGAGGCTTTATGAGACTGAGATTATCGTTCGTTTGGTTTTTCTTTCTAACGGCCCTACCCGGCCTTATACACGCCAAAGGTTGGGAGGAAATTGGTCATGAAGATGGCGTTAAATCGTATCGAAAGGACGTCCCAGGAAGCAAGATCGTCGCGTTTAGTGGCGAAACTGTCATCAATGCCAGCGTGGAGCGAATTCTTTGGGTTTTGATGTCTAATGAACACCGAAAAAAATGGGTTCATCGCCTCAAGGACAGCCGGGTTCTCGAGCGAAAGTCTAAATATTCGGCGATCATTTACCAGGAATTTGGCTTACCGATTCCAATCAGTAACCGAGATTATGTTTATCAAGCGGACGTAAGACGGAATGGTACAGGCGCCATCGTCGATATTCGGTCTACAACCCATCCGAAGGCACCGAAAACCGTCGGCGTTCGAGCGTATTTAAGGCGCTGCCAGTACGTTTTGGAACCGCGTGGACAAGGACAGACCTTCGTTCGGGTTGAAGTTCATACAGATCCCAAGGGATTGTTGCCCTCGTGGCTCGTCAATTTGATTCAGAAAAAGTGGCCGCTGAATACCCTTTCCGGCATTCGAAAAATGACGAAGAAATCCTACGCACAAGATGTGGCTCTGCCACCCGAAGGTTAGTGCTCGCTCGCATGGGCTAGGTCGGCTTTCGCGTTTGCTGGAACCGATGTCTTCGTCGCCAAACTCACAACAATCCCCGCCAAGAATGAACAGACAAAAGCGGGCGGCAACTCGGATAGCTTAGCGAAATACGCGCCCACCACAGGTAAGCTCGGTGCCAAGAACTTAAAGATGGGAACCGAGACAAAGCCGACGAGCATCGCCGCCAGAGCACCAGCCCCCGTCATTCGTTTCCAAAATAAAGACAAGATGACCGTTGGACAGAAAGTCGCCGAAATCCCAGACCAACCAAAGATCACGAACCAGAAAACCGAACGGCCTTCTGCAAAGAGGGCTACACTGAGCGCGATTGCGAGGGCGACGAAAGCCAAAGCGATGGTGACTTTACGACTCAAGGGCATGAGGGCTTCATCGGACAAGCCTGGATGCCTAATTTGCTGATGGACGTCCCGAACAATCGCCGATGAGGCAACCACCAACAGAGAATCGATGGTCGACATGATGGCAGAGAGCACAATTGCAATGAATAAACCCACCAATAAAGAGGGCAGGGCCAGTTCAACAAGTTGGGGTAAAACACCTTCAGCACTCTTGCCAAGAACGGATTCAGGGTCCGTCCCTGGCCCTGTGAATAACGCCCGTCCGACCATGCCGATGACAACTGCGCCGCTGTCAGCGAGCAGGGTCCAGACAATGGCCACGGTAGCCCCTTTTTTGATTTCGGATTCATCTCGAAGAGCAAGGAAACGAACGAAAATTTGTGGTGACCCCAAGAAACCGAGGCCGATGAGTGCGAAACTGATGGCACTGCAAACCGCCATGATGTCCCAACTGGCCCCGCCCGACCAGTTGAGCAAATGGGGATCGATCGTACCGAGTGTACTCAACATAGGCTGGATACCGCCCGTGAGATAGAGCCCGACGATGGGCAAGGTCACCAAGCCGACGAACATCAAAGCACCTTGGAAAACATCGGACCAGGCGACGGCCAGGAACCCACCGAAGGTGCAATAAACTAAAACCACCGCAAACCCAACGCCCGCGCCGAGGTAATAGTCCCAACCCAAAAACGTCTCAAACGCTGTGCCCGTTGCATCGATCTGAGCCGACACATAGAGGGTCACAAAAATCACGAGGGCAAAGGCAGAGACATATCGAATTCGATGGGTTTGATCCGAAAATCGAGATTCCAAGTAGTCTGGCATCGTGATGCTGTCGTATCGATCTGTGAGACGCTTGAATCGACGACTCATGATCAACCAAGCGGCCGTCACCCCGAGGAGTTCGCCAAGCACGATCCAGAAGGCATGAACGCCAACCATGGCCCCCATACCGGTCAAACCGATGAGCAACCAAGCCGACTCCCCGGTTGCCCTCGCAGAAAATGCAACCGACCAGAAGCCCAGGGATTTACCGGCGGCAAAGAAATCTCTCGAATCCTTCATCCGTCTGGATGCCGCAAAACCGATGTAGAGCAGAACCAGCAAGTAGCCCAGGACGCCGATTACTTTGGCTGTTCCTGCAGACATCTACACGTCCCCTAACTGTTGTGACCTGCCCAAGACTGTACTCGTTTACATGGGTTCAGCAAGTTTCGCTAGGAGCGTCTCGTGAGCACTGACTCGAGCACCCGCGCCGGGTTCGGTCGTCAGTATTCGCCTGTAGGTTCCGTCTGTTTGGAGAAGCCAAGCACCAGCATTATCGTCGAGGTAAGTCTTGAGTCCTTCTTCTATCACTCGACGTCGCAACTCTTTGGGAATGATGGGGAAGCAGGCTTCAACACGCCGGTAGAGGTTTCGACCCATCAAGTCTGCGCTGGCGCAGTAAACCAAATCGGCGCCTGCGGCATTGAAATAATAGATTCTCGAATGCTCCAAGAAACGACCCACGATTGACCGAACCGAAATAGTGTCAGACAGTCCAGGAACGCCTGGTCTGAGACAACAGATGCCGCGAACGATCAGGTCTATCTTTACGCCAGCCTGAGAGGCCTTATACAGTGCTTTGATCATGACTGGATCGCTCAAGGAGTTGAACTTCATTATGGCTCGTGCAGGACGGCCTGCTTTCGCTTCTTTGGATTCGAACTCAAGTCGTTCGAGAAGCCAGGGCTGTAAGGTGAATGGAGATTGCAACAAGGCTTCGAGTTCACCAGCCCGGCCGACGCCGGTCAGCTGCATGAATAAACTATGCACATCTTTCGTGATGCTTTGCCTCGAGGTCATCAGGCTCATGTCCGTATACGCTTTGGCGGTCCCTGTGTGATAGTTGCCGGTGCCGAGATGGGCATATCGCTGGAGCTTGCCTCCCTGTCGCCGGACGATCAAAAGAAGCTTTGCATGGGTTTTGTGCCCCACGATCCCGTACACAACGTGAGCACCAGCGTCTTGTAGGCGACGCGCCAAATCGATGTTCGCCTCTTCATCAAAGCGGGCACGTAATTCGATCACAGCCGTGACTTCTTTACCATTTCGAGCCGCCTTGATCAGAGCCTCTGCGAATGGAGAATTCGCGCCTGTCCGATACAAGGTCTGCTTAATGGCCAGTACAGCCGGGTCTTCTGCGGCCTGTCGTACCAGGTCAACAACAGGTGAGAAACTCTCAAAGGGGTGATGCAACAAGACATCTGTACGGCCTAGAATCTCAAACAAATCTGAATTGGGAGCCACTTGAAAACGACTGGGGATATACCCTTTGTATTTGAGCTCAGCCCGATCGACCAAACTGTAAATCTTCTCCAGCCGATATAGGTTAACTGGTCCATCTACGCGATACACATCGGTCGGTTGAAGGTTAAACTGTTGCTGCAACAGGTTGATATCCTTCTTCGGACAGCTGGTGGGTACCTCAAGTCGTACGGCATCACCGTAGCGTCGGCGAAACAGCTCACCCTTAAGGGCATCCACCAAATCTTCGACCTCTTCCTCATCGACCCACATATCCGCATTCCGAGTGACTCGGAACTGATGGCACCCCCTGACTTTCATCCCTGGGAAAACATCGGCGACGTGAGAATGAATAATCGAGGACAGTAAGGCAAAGCTGTGGTCGCTACCGCCAATTTCTTTTGGCATCTGAACCAAACGCGGAAGACAACGCGGAACAGGCAGAATTGCATACTCGCTGGTCCGGCCAAAGGCATCTGTACCTTCCAAGGACACGATCATGTTCAGGCTTTTGTTGACGGTTCTGGGGAATGGGTGGACAGGGTCCAGACCGACGGGCGTCAACACGGGTAGAACCTGGTCTTCAAAATACGTCTTTAGCCACTTCTTCTGCTTTTTATTCCATTCATCTCGCTTGAGAATTTGAATTCCATGGGAGCGCAGTTCAGGAAGCACTTGTGAATTAAGAATATCGTACTGCTCGGAGACCATAGCACGAACAGTCTGGCCGAGGCGGTCAAGTGCCTCACTCTGGCCGATACCGTCCGGCCGAACCTGGGTCAGACCGAGCTCGAGCCTTTGCTTCATCCCGGCAACACGGATTTCAAAGAACTCATCGGAGATGGCACTGCAAATTGTCAGAAACCGCAATCTCTCCAAAATGGGTGTATCCGGGTCCGTACTCATGGCCAAAACACGCCGAAAAAATTGCAACAGACTCAATTCACGATGAATATAAAATTGAGGATCTGAAAGATCATGTGGTCGCAATTCGATTGTTTCGGCTACACTGTGGGTGGTCATGGGTATCCTCGTCGTCGTAAGCCTTTGAGATATCAAGCTCTCTGAGTGAAACTCAAAAGCGGTCACGGTGTACAAAAATGATAGCCAGTTTACAGAATAGATCTACTTTCGGACAAAATCGACAAACCAGAGGGGGCGGAATTCGATGGTCATTTCGAGAATCTTGGTACTCAGCTTCATTGCATCGATATCGATTGGGCTCAGTGCCTGTGACGACGCGGCGGGTCCGCCCATCAATCAAAATCGAGCCATGGACAGCGGGACTGTAGACCCGGACATGGGTACGAGCGATGATCCCAGGCCCTGCCGGTCAGATGCTCAATGCTTGGATGGCCAAGTATGCGACCTGTCAGGTGGTCCTATCGGCCTCTGTATCGTGCCACCTGACGCCGGCATGACTGGCATGGGTGGCGAAGGCGGCATGGCCGGTGCTGGTGGTGCTGCCGGCATGGGCGGCGAAGGCGGCATGGGGGGCGAAGGCGGCATGGCCGGTGCTGGCGGCATGGCCGGTGCTGGCGGCATGGGTGGCGAAGGTGGCGCGGGCGGTGCTGGTGGTATGGCCGGTGCCGGTGGGTCCGGAAACAGCCAATTAAACGACCAGTTTGATACGAGTATCCGCGGCATCGTGTGGCTTACAGAAATTCTCGAAGAGGGTGGTAATGACTTAGCACCCGGCCTCGAAGGCCGCGCTCAATTCAGACAGTTTAGCCGATTTCCAAACCCGCGAAACGTAGATGACGCTTGGCCTGATGCGCAGCAAGTACCAACTGAAATCGTGAACGGAGATGATCCCTGTTCGCTCTTCGACACAGCAGACGTCGCCGATTTCGGTCGCGGTCGATTCCTCGATGTTGGTCTGAT
Organism: Myxococcota bacterium; assembly: GCA_036337435.1. Lineage (GTDB taxonomy): Bacteria > Myxococcota_A > Bradymonadia > UBA7976 > UBA1532 > UBA1532. The sequence goes on along the minus strand of JAYZEG010000025.1, from coordinate 45,117 downwards.
CACCGTGAGTGGAACCGAGAACTACGAGCTGCCCTATCAGGAGTTTGCAGAAGGCTATTCTTTGCCTCAGGATGCATTTGATCTCTGGGATGGAATGGGCGGGGAGATTACGATTACTGGAGCAGGAGGGGGCCGAATGGGTGCGTTCGCCTTGATGACCAACTCGCCCGAGAATGTCGCGAATGCGACCATTACAGGTGGTGCCCTAAACCGGAACGGAACCAACTTAACCTGGCAGGCCGGAAACGGAGATTATGTGCTCGTCCGTGTCCAGGTCGCCAACCGAATGATCGTGTGCCGCTCCAATGATGATGGTAATCTAGATATTCCTGCTGCGGCATTCCAATGGCTGGATGCAAATGCCCGACGCGCCGGTGTCCGCTTGAGTCGAATCATGAAATCAACCATCGCAAGTCGGCCGCCAGAAGGTGCCATCGACGTCATATTGGAACGCCGTTGGACACCCAATGCCGATGGTGGCTCAGTCGATTTTGTCGAATAAGTCCCTGCGACTTCAATAGCGCTTGTCGACGATGGACGGATTTTTTCGGAGGTAGGCGCGCGCTTGGTCTGCCGTCCATGTCTGCCCCGTCATAAGAAAGGTCATGGCCGTCTGCCCGAGCGGTGTGTAGGGCAGATATGCGATTTTGAAGGTCGTGTTTGCATTGGCCTTCATGTAGCCAACAGTTTCTTTGATTTCGTCCACAACAACGGACATTGCTCGCTCATAGCTGCTCTTCACGACCGGATCAGTGGTCTTACAATATTTGTCGGCATGAAATTTCTTAAACACCCGAATGTTCTGGAATTGAAAAAGGCGAAGGGGATTGTCATCGACAATAATCACACGTTCGAGAGTTGGATCGAAATGCCGTAAATCCTTGGAAGGCTCCACGACGGGTCGTCCCTTACGGGGTTTCTCTGGACTCCCCGGTGCTTCGGTCTTCTCCTGCTGTGTCAGGTGACTGTTGGTCATAATGCCCGAGATCAATGGGCTGTTTGTCAGCGGCTGACCATCCAGCTTAATTTGGGCAAGATTGTCTAGGGTTGTTTTGTCCAAGTTCGCCGAGAAGAGAACCACACGCCCACCCATTTTCACCAAGCTTCGAATGGTCTCTGCCCAACCCGGCACCATGTGTATGTATTTCATCTTGCCGTTGCTACGCGCATAGGCGACCGAATGACATGCATCGCCGCCCCCGTAATATTGGTCGTAGAGCGTCTCATCTAGATCAAAAACGACGATAAAGGGTGCCTTCTCGAGTTCATCACGGACGACCCCGCTCTCCAAACGCCCCTCCTGGACGCGTTTGACAGCAGCCATAAGACCCTGATCGCCAGCCATCTTTGGATTGGCACGAGTCAGATCACGATACGTATTCTGGATTTCTACGGCCCCCAATCGATCGACCTTGAACCGGCGCATGACCTCGCTCAGGTTGAAGAATCGAACATCGCCTTTTTTGCCATCCGCGTACCGATCTGTCCATTCAGGAATCGCGGGTATCGTCAGGCTGTCAATGACGCTATCAGATGTTTTCGGCTTGGTTTCGCTTTTGGCATGGCCACAGGCCAGACACATCAGCAGCAGGCATGAAAAGTAAGATTTCATCGGTCGTTCTCCAGTCGGTTTGATGGCCTGCACCCTACCGATTGAGACCGTTATCTGAAAGGAGAAAAGTTACTGGCAACCCAGTACGTCTAAGGATAGCCCAGCTTCACCAGCCTGCTCGATGGCCACGCCAGCTTCGCCCGCTAAACCGGCAGCAAAACTATTTTCTATGGTCGTGGCTGAGCCATCGACACAGAACAACGCAATACTGGGACCACCGTCACCGCTTTGACCAGACCCACCTGGGCCACCGGGACCACCATCGCCACCATTGCCACCATCGCCAGGCCCGGCAACACCACCACAGGAAAATGCGCGCGCCCCTTCACCGCCACGTCCACCACGCCCACCAGACCCACCGTCTCCGCCAGGCCCAGATGCACCACCAGGTCCACCCGACCCACTGTTGATGGTACAACGCTCCAAGGTCAGACCGGCACTGCGTACGATAACAACGCCGAAGCTCCCGCCGCCATGACGACCGCCAAAGCCACCATCACCGCCGCAGCCAGCCCCACCTCCGCCGCCACCGTCGCCTCCTCGACGACCAATGACTGCGGCACCACCGCCGCCTCCGCCACCACCACCTGGGGTACCGGCTTCTCCACGGCTCCCTGTTAGGCCATGGCCGACAACCCATCGATCATCAATAAACTCTGATTCGCTCGAGCCACGCCCTGGCTCGCCTGACGCACCGGGCGTGCCGGAACAGCCGTTTCTGCCATTGTCGCCGGCAGCCCAATCGCCCCGGTCACCGCCTCGGCCACCACACCCGTCAGGTGCTCCATTCCGTCCATCTTCACGGTTACCACCGCGGCCACCGGAGCCACCATCCGCACCACAAACGCTGACGCCGCCTTCGCCGATTCCACCTCCGCAGTCACCACCAGTTTGGCCGTCTGCACCCGGGGTGCCTACAGCCCCCTGCCCTCCGGACTCACCCGGTCCACCGGACCCTGTTTCTACGGATACGTCCAGAAGTTTTAAATTGGGAGAATCAGTCGCCAAAACACCAAAGTTTGATCCATTTAATTGGTTTTGGTCGGGTGTTTGAACACGCAGTCGTGCGACCACGGTTGGCGTGTCGATGTTGTCGGCGATGAGGCCGACCAGATCACCATTCATCTGCGCCTGCCCAATGATGGTTGACTCGCCTTCCTCCGCTCGTCGCCAATTTAAGCGGGCATCATATCCACCGGCGATATGAACACCATCCGATAAAACGACCGTGCCAAGATAGACCCCGGTTGAGAGCGCAATGGTCGTCAAACCTTCAGCGTCAGCATGAGCCAGCGCCGATGCGATGTCAGTGAACGGGGCGTCGATGGTTCCAACGGCTGCCTCGGGTGCTGAGTCAGGGTCAACAAAGACCATTTCGAGGGCTACGCCATCCACACCATCACAATTTCGGTCTTGGTAGTCTAAATCGATTGGGTCATCTGCAGCATCAGGACTGATGGCTCGAGCTTGGTCATTACAATCACCGGCACGGTCGACGTAATCTACCGGCCGAGGGCACACGGGCGGTGCGTTGTCATCGCCGTATCCGTCGCGGTCCGCATCGGGCCAACCCGGATCAAGGCCTTCATCAGAAGAGCCGTCGCAATCTTCATCAAGGCCCGAGCAAAAGTCAGCCTCGGGAATCACCTGGCCTTGACACATCTGCCAGATACCCTCGCTGCATCGACTGACTCCAGTGCGACAAAGACCAACGCCCTGGGTGTCATCAGGCCCGTCATAGCACTCTCTTTGTAAGCCCTCATCGATGAGACCGTCACAATCATCGTCAGCACCGTCGCAGCGCTCGCTTGCGCCCGGAAACCGTGCGGCTGAGAGTGGGTCACAATCATCGGCTGCCAGGACGCCATCATCATCGGCATCAGGATCACAAACATCCCCGAGGCCGTCGCCATCCAAATCACTTTGATCTGCATTTGGCGCGTTTACACAATTGTCTTCCTGGTTGATGAGACCATCACCATCACTGTCATCGTCAGCACAATCGGCCACCCCATCCATATCTCGGTCCTCAAAGCTCTCATCGGCTAGACCATTGCAATCGTTGTCGAGTCCGTCACACACTTCATCTGAGGGCCCAACGGGCGAGCCACACTCACTCCACGTGCCTTCGAGGCATTGTTTCCGACCAGCCCGGCAAACACCGATGCCGTCATTAGGTGCTTCACCACACTCTTCAAACAGGGCTTCGTCCACGTCTCCATCGCAGTCCTGGTCTAACCCGTCGCAGGTCTCCGGAGAAGGCAGAACTTGTTGTCCACATTCGCCCCAAATTCCCATCGAACAGGTTTGCTGGCCATCTCTACATTCGCCTCGGCCTTGGGTGCCGGCTGGGCCATCCCAACAACGCCGCGACAAGGATTCGTCGACGACACCGTCATTGTCATTATCGCAGCCATCGCATAATTCGTCAGCGTCAACGCTGGGGCTAGGACAGCCCATATCAGGCTCCAACTCGACGGCCATATCGACGATTTGAGCATCGGGAATCGGCTCAGAATCAATCTCAACATCGGGTTTGGTTTGGCTGCCATCGAGATTTGGAGCCGCATCGGGCTCAGCTGTATATGTGGGCGGATCTTCAGAGCAGCCGACCAATATACTCACCAAAAAAACGGCCAAAAAGAGAGTCTTGTTCATGATATCCGTCAGTCGGGTGAATCGCATTGGGCCACGGTTGGATGGCCTGACCGTGTGACAGTGATTGATCCGCGGTTTGCGCATGGCAAGCCCGATTAAGCGAAGGCCCGCTCTTTATGTTCCTGCTTTTCCTTACAAATAATGCAGAGTTTCGTAACAGGTCGTGCTCGCAAGCGGCGAAACCCGATCCAAGCTCCGCATTCCTCACAAGACCAGTACTCATCTTCATCGAGCCGCTCGAGGGCGTCCTCAATTTTCGATAGCAGGTGGCGCTCTCGACCACGGAGTCGAAATGACAAGTTTTGATTATAATCAGCACTCGCCAAATCCATCTCATCAGCAAGGTCGTCTTGGTCAACCGTCATCTCTTCGGTCAAAGTCCGTTGAGCATTCTTCATCAACCGCTGGCGCTCATTGAGTAGAAGTGTGCGGAATTCGTCCGTTCGCTGCTGAAGCAATTCAGCAGGCACACCGTCATACCCCTCATCCTCTCGATTATCACCCGGTAAGACTTTATCAGTCATATTACTCTCTCTTCAGCTCTCAGATACATGCACCTTGTGGCGTCGTGACGCCTTTTGGAGACGCGTTATTGTATCTGCTTTTTTTCTCGCGTCTAGTGGTCAAATGGGTGAATTTTGTAATTCCCGCTATTTTGAGCGACTAATACATGGGTAAATGGCTGCCAAACGGGGCTGCTTCCCACGCTAATTTCCGCGTGAAGCCGCTATGTTTGTTGGTGTTTACGAGCAATACCTATGAGGTAATGAACCCCAAGGCCTCGGTCTTAACGCTGCCAAGCAGCCTCTCGACGACGGCCAAGGAGAGAAATCTATGGTTGATCAGACAAGCCGCTATCCATCGCCATCGGATATCTTACCACACCGCCCACCTTTCTTGTTTGTCGATGATGTGCTGGCGTGTACAGCCACAGACATCAGTGCATCCTACACGTTCATTGACAACGATTTTTTCGCAGGTCATTTCCCGGGCAAACCCATCGTACCTGGGGTCATTCTGCTCGAAGGATTAGCCCAGACATTGGCCTACCTTGCGCTGATCGAAACGGGGCCTGGAACCGTATTTTTGACCGGGGTTGAAAACTGTCGCATTCGACGTATGGTCGAGCCAGGAGCACAGGTGATTTATCGCATCAGCATCAAGAGAACCCGACTCAAAATGGTCATAGCTGAGGGTCAAATCCACAGCGACGGGGAACTGGTTTTGAAGGCCCAACTCAAGGGGATAATCGAACCCAATAGGTCCAACTAATCGTTCCAAGTCAACTCAAACCCCGCCGAGGATAACCAACGTTGCTCCTGTTTTAAATCGCCGAGTGTCAACGGCTTGCTTGCAATCCAGCCCTTGGGAAATCCAAGGCTCAGTTTTTGACCGCTGACCGTAATCATGATGGATGGACGGGGGTTCGGGCTTCGGGTTCTGCACACGCGACTTGCGAGCCGAAACAACACGATTAACCTCAATACGTTGGTCAAATCTCGACCGACTAAACCGCTGATTCGCTCGGGAATCAGCTTACGTCGCTGCCCCAATATGAGAGCGGCTAAAAGTGCCTGTTGCCGACGCGAGAAGCCAGCCATGTTGCTATTGGCAACAAGGTAAGAACCGTGCCGATGGTACCCGGTATAATTGATGGCTTTCCCAACCTCATGAAGCTGCGCTGTCCAGTTCAGTAAATTTCGGTTTTCGACGGTGTCGATGCCCCACGCTGGTAAAGCTTGTCTTGCTAATTCATCGACCACATGTGCAACACGCTTGCTGTGAGCCTCGTCCCAACTGTAGCGGGTGCCCATGCGTCGAACCGTCTCATCACGGATGTCTGTATCTCTGCTTCGACCCATCACATCGGCGATAATACCTTCCCGCATCGCGGTGGGAGAGGCATACATACGGTCGATGGCCAAACTGCGAAACAATCCATATAAAATGCAGAGTCCAGCGGCAAACACCACTGCGCGTTCGGGCTTTAAGCCCTGCAAACGAAGGTGTTTGACATCGCCGGCGTCGACCACTTCATCCAAAAGCCATTTTAAGTCGGCGAGGGTGATTTCATCTCGACTGCGCCCACTGGCAGCCAGGACATCCTGGATAGCATTAACGGTACCGGACGAGCCATAGCACACGTCCCAGCCAATCGACTTGAAAGACCGATGCAGAGACCCGACTTCGAGTCGGGCCGCGATGACCGCCTTATCTATCGTTTTCTGAGTGATCTTCCGCTTTTTAAAGAAACGGACTGTGTAGCCAACGCACCCCATATACAAGCTGTCTGCCCGCGTAATGAGATCGCCATGGCCAACGATGCATTCGGTGCTGCCGCCGCCAATGTCGATAACAAGGCGTTTCTCATCGCAATATTGCAGATTCTGGCAGACACCTCGATACACAAGCCGCGCTTCTTCTTGTCCCGAGACAATTTCAATTCGATGCCCAAGTGCTGCCTCCGCTTCGGCGAGAAAAGCGTCGCTATCGGCCATTTTTCGGAACGTGTTCGTTCCGCAAACGCGAATATGGGCCGCCGGCACATCAGCCAGTCGCTGCTTAAAGTTAGACAGGCACGCAAGTGCTCGCTCGCGTACATCGCCATCGAGGTGCTTATCTTCGCCGAGACCTTCCGCTAACCGCACCCGCTCGCGCAACTTGTCGACAACCTGCATTTCCCCTGCAGCAAGACGAACCACAAGCAGATGGAAACTATTGGAACCCAAGTCGACCGCTGCGTATTGTAGGCTCATCCCGTGCTCCAAAATGAACGATTAGAGAAAGACAAGAACATAGACCGTTGCAACAGCGATCTGCAGCAGCGCATAGGGCGCGGCCACTTTAACAAAACCCGCAAAACTCATCTTGAGTTTGTGTTTGTGCATGATGGTGACTGCGACAAGGGTCGATGCGCTGCCGATGGGCGTGATATTGCCACCCAGATTTGCACCGAATATCACAGTCCACCAAAGGGATGAATCTTGAGACGTCCCCAGGCTGACCAAAATTTTTGAAAGCATGGCCGCCAGGGGGATATTGTCGGTGACCGAACTAAAGCCTGCTGCACTCACCAGCATCAACGCGCTACCGGTCGTCTGACCAAGGCCGATGATGGCCTGCAGCCCGAGCCCGATGAGATGGAGCACACGCGCATGTTCCATAACGTTTATGACAACAAACAGAGCCGCAAAAAAACCCAATAAATCCCAATCGACAGCTTTGTAGAATCGGTCGACCTCGGATTTGTAACGAATCAACATGATCACTGCGAATGCCAACGCGACAAAAGACATTCCTAAATCTTTAACCCAAGGCAAGATGGATGTGGTCGCAATCACCAAAATAAAGGCCACTGTCATGACCGCACTGAATTTGAAAAACCGAGGGCTATCAATCCCGTCGTTTTCATCAAATTGCTTCATCAGCTCTTGAGCATCCCGACGTTCTTGGGCCGTCTCAAGTGGGAAGATTTTAAATTGCTTAGACCCGATAAAGATCGTGATCACGGTCGCCACCAAAACGTACGGTGCGGCCACGATAAAAAACGTCACAAAGCTGATGTTTGCAGCCGTGCCGACGATGATGTTCGGCACCGAGCTAATCAACGTAAGTAGACCGCCAACGTTTGTGAGCAATCCCTCGATCAACAAGAAGCCAAGCAAAAGCTCACGACGATTCAGCCGTTCAAGACTGACCACAGTCAGTGACCCAACAATGATCATGGCCGTGACGTTGTTGAGCACTGCGGAGAAAAGAACGGTCATCAGACCGTACAACCAAAGCAGCTTTCTCGGATCCCCTTGGGAGAATTTCGTGAGCTTGAGTGAAATCCATGTAAACAAACCCGATTGGGATGTCACGTCCACAAAGATACTCGAACCAAGAATAATTCCGATGACAGACCAGTCGACCCCCTGCAAAAAAACGGGGAGGTGGAGGGTCTCGCCGAAGACATTCGTGACATGCCCGATGGGCAAGAGTCCAAAAGCAGCAGCAGCCAAAACCGAAATTACCGCAAAGACCCCAGCAATGAGGGATTTTTTGGCGTGAATCTTCTCTTCTAAGGCCAAGCAGAGAATCAAAGCGACAAGGATCGCGGTGAAGATCAGTGTCGTTGTCAAACTGACCTGGTGGTGCGCATGCTGGCTCGTTGTGGCAAAAAACAACATCGGGATCACAGGAGAAGAACGGGGATTTGTGTGAATTCAACGGCCAGCGGGTAAGCAAGTCCATGCATGGCCAATTGGTCGTCGTCTTTCGTATTCATAACCAGCAAGTCGATTTCGTCTCGCCTCACCAATTCTTGATAGACCGAGACATGATGACCCCACATTGCACGCGTCTCAATCTCGAGTCCTGCCCGTCTCAATGCCTCTGCACAGCTCGACATATACTCTCTCGCCTCTTTCATGAGGCGCTCGCGGATGGTTCGTCTGGCCGTTTCCGTATCGATGTCGGCAATCTTTCCGATGATGACTAAGTATTTCTCGAAGATGGCGTCGTCCTCAACGTGGGCCAAAAGTAAGCGCGCTTTTTCCGGCGTCATTTTGGCCGCGAACGTCACCAAGCGGTGTTCCCCGCTCATGTGGTCCGTTACAGCCATAATTGTTTTGGGTTGAGTTCGATAACCCGCCGTCTGCGGGTTCGGAAAAAGTAAAACCGGAACCTCTGTGACTTGGGTGAGCATTTCTACGTAATCACCCAAACCCGGAACCCAATCTTGTTGTCTCGCACACAATTGCCGATATGTACAAACCATGTCCGGCTTTTCATCTTGAATGAACAGAAGAAGGGCTGAGAGGCTGCTGTCAGCCGCATCGAATATATCCCATCGGATTTGGTCAAAAGTCGGTAATCCTGCGAGATAGGTCTTGACGCTCACAGTGAAAGGAGATGGGTCAACATCGGCATCATCAACGACGATACACACTCTCAAAATATCGCATTCAGGTTCAGTGTAAACCTGCTTCGCCGCCGCACGGAACACACTCTCAAACTGGTCTAGTTTTGGCATTTCACTCCCGTACCCATCCCGTTGGATGAAATTCGGGATAACATGGTCAACAGCGACACTCAACGCCCTATGGGCGAATCTATCTTCACGCACCAAAGGTGATGTTTTTTGATGCGATCGCATGGGACGCTTGATTTCCGCGCCGTTGACGAGTCTTCTGACGACATCGGTTATTTTCTGGAGACTCTAAAGTCATGCCGTCCTCTCCCAACAGACCTACTGAAATTGGCCGTTACAAAGTGCTCGGTGAATTGGGTGGCGGAGGTATGGGCGATGTATACCGGGTTGAAGACCCCATCACACGCCAAGAGCTTGCACTGAAAGTACTCAAATTTACCTATCCTCGAGCACTTCATTATTTCAAACGAGAATTCCGCGCGGTCGCGTCTCTGTCTCACCCAAATCTGGTTGCACTCTACGACCTGCATTTTGACAAAGACCAATACTTCTACACCATGGAATTAATTGAAGGATGCGATCTCTATGTTTTCGTCAACGGACACAATCGGGTCGTGACAGACGTCTCGATGCTTTACAATCCGGCAAGGCTAGACCGTTTGAGGCGAGTCCTTGTTCAATTGCTCCGTGGACTCGCTTTTCTCCACGATCATAAACGGGTGCATCGAGACATAAAGCCATCCAATATCCTGGTCGATAACAAACATCGAGTTCGACTTGTTGACTTCGGGATCGTCAAAGAGCTGATGCCCGCAGGAGAAGGCCAAAGTCTGTCTCAAGTCTTTGGAACATCCACTTACTTTAGTCCTGAGCAATCGAAAGGCTCAGACGTGGGGCCAAAGGCAGACTTGTATTCGGTCGGTGTCCTCCTGTTTGAGCTTCTCTCTGGCAAACCGCCCTTTACTGGTGCCAGTGCTGATGTTGCTCTTAAGCATCGGACGGAAAAACCACCGGCTCTGCCACAGACATCTGAACTGAGCGAGCTATGCTACGCCTTACTTCGCAAAGATCCGGCCGACCGACCAACGGCCAGGGAAGCCCTGGCGATGATCCGTGTGGATGACACCGTGAAAGCGAACAGCTTCGAATTCATCGGGCGCGTTCACGAACGGAGAGTCCTCCATGAAACCTTGACGGACGTCGCCGATGGTGCCGGCCGAGTGGTCATTGTTGAAGGACAGTCAGGATTCGGTAAAACCGCTCTGTTGGAGCGGTTTGCGACCAGTGCTCGATTGCTTGGGGCAACGGTATTCTCTGGCACCTGTGTCCAGCGCGATCATGTTCCGATGCGAGGCATCGATACCCTGGTTGAACGACTGGCCGAGGCATATCGCCGAGAGACGGCTCAAATCATGCGCCGATTTGACCTAGGGGAAAGGGCCGCGCTCATCGATGCTTTCGGATTTCTCGGTGAACTCCTACCAGAGGAAGAGCACGGTGTTGATGACGGTCGGTCGACGCCCGCGTCCGGACTGCATCGCTGGCTCAGTGCCCTCGCAAGCAAGAATCGGGTATTATTGCTGGTCATCGAGCATTTACATTTGGCCGATGAATCGGTCTGCGATGTCCTAGAGAACCTCCTTTCAGGGGGTTCGCCACCACCCGTCATGTTGGTGTTCACTGTACAAACGGAACGTTTGGAGCATGGAGGACGACTCCATGATTTCCTCGAATTCGTCTACACCCGAAAGCAGAGTCGGCGCATCGAATTATCGCCTTTCAGCCAGACAGAGACACGGCATTACCTGGCCGTACATATGCAGCCACCGCCACTGTGGCTGGCGGAATACATCCAACGGGAAACAGCCGGAAACCCCCTGCTCGTTTCGGCAATGATCGACGCACTAAAAGATGATCTTGATGCCGAACCGCCTTCGTTGGAACAGACAATTGCAAGACAACTCGACCGATTGGGCGACAATGCCAAAGCCGTCGTGACTGCATTGGCCGTCAATGGTGAACCGTTGACGGTTGCGACGATGCAAGATGCGACCGGACTGGACGCAAAGACCCTTTACGAAGCACTCCGTAGCCTCTCCGCAGAAGACGTCGCCGATCTCATGACGACAGGCGATGAACAAGCCTTCATCGTTGGGGCACATGAGCCGATGATGGCGGTTGTAAGGAAGCAAACAGAACACATTGAGCAGTGGCATGAAAAGCTCGCCCTTGCCCACCAGAAAAACCGCGGTCCAGCCCGTTCAATCCGCATGCATTGGCGTGCGATCGGACTAGATTCAGAGACTGAAAATTACGCGAGAGCTGAAGCGAAGCGCGCCCGCGTCGACGGAAAACACCCACGGGCCGTGGAAATGATTCAACTGGCCATAGCCACAACAACAGAAACAGAGAACTTAAGTGATCTATGGGGCGACCTTGTCGATAGTTTAGCCCGCTGTGGCCAACATGCGCAGGCAGCGGCAGCCATCGGCTCTCTTGAAGAGATCGATGGAGATCGAGCGTACTCTCTACGGGGTCGGCGATGCCAATTTCACCTCCTCGCCGGGCAACTTGCTGAATATGAAATACACGCCGTCGATTTGCCGACAGGTGCTCATGTGCCACTGGCGTCGAGCCTTGTAGATTTCCTACCCGACAAAGCTCGAGAGCTCACAAAGGGCAATCGCGAGGCCTGGAGTCAATTGGTCGTCGTACAATTGCTCGCACAGTCGAACACCGATGGTGATTATCGGGAGGCGGAGAGAATTCTCACCTGGTGTGCCGAAAACATTTCCGATGAAGGCCCTGAATGGGCTGGACATTTCGTCTTGGCAGAGGCCGCTTATTTGCGCGCCATCGGGCATGCCAATGATGCGGTGGACCGCTTACAAGCTGTTTTGGATGAAATCAAAGATAAAGCATCTCTCGATACGTTACTCTTGGCCCGCTTGCGGCTCTCATTTGGCTGCGCTCTTCTAGACAGCGGACACATCGGCACGGCCCGTCGAGAAATGGGACATCTTCTCAGACAAGCACGCAAGCAGAAGCTCCCGAGTATCAGAGCCTTAGCCAGTATTCTTCAAGGCAGGGCCGTCCTGTCTGGCGGCGATGAACGCGTGGCCAACAGTTTCATAGAAGAAGCCGGTAAAGCTCTTCCCGCGACCCCCCCGTCGATTCCCCATGCGCGGCTCAGCCTGGTTCGGATCCAGCAACGGCTGTTGATGCATGATTGGCAAAGTGCAGCGGACATGCTGCATGACGTGTCCGTAAATGAGCAGCTTTTTGCTTTTGCAGATATTCGTGAACTACGCAAAGAGCGGAGTACGCTGGCACTTCAGGCCTATCTGGGACAATTTTTGACCGATTGGACTAAAACGGGGGCCTTCAACCTTGTTCCTGGCGATGGTCTTCTCAGACTCATCGCCTCCGTACGACCGCGCGCAATCCAGGGTTTGACGATTCTATCTGCCACCACTGCCCTCGTGGAAGACCGGAGTCAAGATGCTCTTGACGACCTATCCAGCGCGCTCAACTCTGGCGAAATAGAAAACGGTTTGGTGCGGGCGCGGCTGTTGGGCCTTCGCAGCATCATTCGGTATCATCTTGGCCGGGGTGGACGGAAAGATTGGTACACAGCAATCGACATTCTCAGAGGAATCGATGCGGCCGTTCCTCCGGAACTACATACGATCGAAAACTTGTGGGCAGAACGAGAAGACGAAACCGGTACATCTACATAAATCTTGTCCGGTCAACGCGTTGAAAACTGGGGTATGTCGCCGATATCCGCGCGATCCTCATGAGGCTCAGAGAGCGTCAAAGCGGCAAACTGCTCGTGGAGGATGTCCATCCTGTACCCAAGACTGACCTTGAGGATATAGGTGACATCAGATTGTGGCGTCCATTGACCAAGTGCCAACTGACGAGGGCGTTCACCTTGCACAAAAATCTCTGTTCGATCAGGTTGCGCTTCCCGCATAAGTTGAGTCTCGCTAGCCAATTCAACCCCGTCGGTGTCCATCAACGAATAGGTCCACTGAATGTCATCAATCCCGTCCTTATCAATGAGACCGAGGAGATATTCGAATACAAAATCGACACGATTCTCGGTGTCTTGGTCGATGACCAGAGCTGCCGTTGTCAGGCGAGCACGAACCTCTCGAACGTCATCACCAAGGTCATCCTCAATGAGACAGGCAGAAAAGCCTAAGGCGAGAAAAGAACATAGAAGCAATCGAGCAGACATCGATCATCCTTAGACATGCTTGGAGGTCTGACTGTATATCCGTCCCGCCTTCAAGTCCACTTCCGGCTTTCGATGAAGTTGCGGCCAACAAGGCTCACAAACGGGTCCCTATTCTTTTCATTCTCCCAGAAACGACACACCCAGATCCAGCCTTAATCTGACCGTTGGGAGTACGCCGATGCAGTGTCGTTAAAAACAGTCTCGCGCAGACGGACACAGTTCGATAGGGTGTTGCTTCGAATCCGAGGAGAATAGGAGTTTAGGGCATGGCATCACTGAAAGACAGATTACTCACCGACGAAGCACGGGGTCCATTCGTGAACGGCTGCGTCGAGGTGATAGAAGCCGAAGTCGGAAGTAAATCAGGGATGGGTGGCTTGGTGATTAAAACAGCTTTCAAGACGGTCAAAGCCGTCAAACCTGGAATCATTCCTGATGTCGTCAACGTCCTCATTGAAGATTTTGTAACCCAATTAGAGCCGATCTATATGGACTACAGGGCAACCGAATCAGGTAACCTCAGGCAGTACCTCATCAGCGAAGCAGATCAAGTTGCTGATTCATTGCTCGCCATCACAGATGGCCGAGCACAACGAAGTAAACATCGTACCCTGGTCAAGGCTTACAACAAATTAAGACCCCAGGGGAAGAAACAAGTGGTTGCGGCCATGCCGAGGATCGGTGACTTGTTGGTTTCCCAAGGCCTTGAGTGAGAGTGCCTTATGTCTGATGCCAATCGAGTAAATTTGTCACCCTTCGGGCATTCGGCCGGCGACTCCATCGTCCGATCAAAATCGGAAGATGGCTTGGGATACTTTGCCCACTTCGGAGTCGACAGAAACCTCATCCAGACCAGCTTCGAAAAAGCATTATCAAGTGGTGGAGACTGGGCGGAATTATTTTTCGAACACCGGGTCGCCCATCATGTCGGGCTCCAAGACGGCGCGGTCAACCGCGCATTCTCAGCGATTTCCCTCGGCGTCGGCATTCGTGTCATAAAAGGCGATCAGACCGGCTATTCGTACACTGAAGACCTCTCTCGGAAATCGGTCCTGGATGCGGCAGCAACAGCAGCTGTCGTAGCAAATGGGGCACCAAGACTCGATCCAATCGCGCTCAATAGCACACCAACGCCCGACCGATACCCCGTTGATATCGAGTGGTCGACCGTTGGGATTGATGAAAAGATGCCCATCCTGAATGCAGTCAACGAGAAAGTCTTTTCGGCTGACTCTCGAATCATCAAGGTGCAGGTTGGGTTCGCCAACAGCGAAGGGGCCGTGTTCATTGTCGACTCAGATGGCAACATGCGCTTTGATCGCCAACCGATGACTCGGATCAGTGTGAGCTGTACTGCGGAAAAGAATGGCCGGAGAGAAAGCAACAGCATGAACCTAGCTGGACGCCAAGGTTTTGAATTCTATACACCTGACCGAATCGATGGCCTCGCCAACGAAGCTGTCAAGCGAACGGCGTTTCTCTTCGACGCGAAGCCCGCACCGGCAGGCAGCCTGCCCATTGTCTTGGCTGCAGGCTCATCGGGTATCTTGCTGCACGAAGCGATCGGCCACGGTATGGAAGCTGATTTCAATCGCAAAAACATCTCTGTCTACAGTGATAAGCTCAATCAACCCATCGCACCGGACACGGTCACGATCGTAGATGATGGAACCCAAGCTCAGGCTCGAGGGTCCATCAATATCGATGATGAAGGGCGAACCGGACAGCGAACTGTTCTCGTCGAAAACGGAATTCTCCGGACCTATATGCATGACCGAATTAGCGCCAAGCATTACGGTGTAGAGCCCACCGGCAACGGCCGACGACAATCGTTTCGTCATGCCCCCCTTCCGCGAATGCGAAACACATACATGATGCCAGGTCCTCACGACCCGGAAGAAATCATTGGCTCCGTCAAGCGGGGCATCTATGCAGAGACATTTACCAATGGCCAAGTCATGATCGGTGCCGGCGACTTCACCTTCTATATCAAGACTGGTTATTTGATCGAAGATGGCAAACTTACCCAGCCCATCAAAGACACCAACATCATTGGGAATGGACCCGATGTACTCCAAAAGACCGATATGGTCGGCAACGACTTTAAGTTTGATGAGGGCGGATGGGTTTGTGGCAAAGATGGTCAATCAGTCCCCGTTTCCCTTGGGATGCCAACGGTTCGAGTGTCCGACATCACCATTGGTGGTGTCAATGAGGGTGGTTTATGAGTACGTTATTGGATTCAGCTCTGTCCGCCGTCGAACTCGCAGAGCGAATGGGTGCCGATGCGTCTTCGGTCGCGGTCTCAAGATCTCGAGGAGTTGACTTGGAATGGCGAGATGGTGCGCTAGAGCGTGTCACCGAAAAGACTCGGCAATCTTTGAGCGCTGAAATCTACGTCAACGGCCGCTACAGTGCGAGCTCAACGAGCGACCTTCGACCAGATGCTCTCGCACGTTTTTTCGAAGATGCTGTCGCCATGACACGTCTTCTGGAGCCTGACCCGCATCGGGGTCTGCCCGATTCAGTGAGGTACGAAGGCAGAGCGGATGTGGACCTCGACCTCTACGATGAATCCGCGGCCCATGTGGACAGTTTGGAGCGGCGTGACCGCGTTCAACGGCTAGAAGCTTTGGTACGCGAGAGCGGCGCCAACTTGCCGATCGTGTCGGTCTCATCGAACATAAGCGACGGTATCGGAGAGAGTGCTAGAGTGCATTCCAATGGCTTTATTGGCCAGCGAAAGGTCAGTAGTTTTTCCGCATCTGCAATGCTGACGGTTCTCGATGATGACGGGCGCAGACCCATGGGCTGGGATTACACGTATCGGCGGCATCAAGAAGACATGGATTCTCTAGATTGGATTGCCAAAAAAGCGTGCCAGCGTGCAGCAGCCCAACTCGGTTCAGGTCGAGTCCAAACAGGCAAATACACCGTGGTTATCGATAGCCGGGCTATCGGTCGCCTGCTTGGGGCTTTACTTTCGCCAATTTCAGGGTCGTTGATTCAGCAGCGGAGAAGCCTCTGGGAAGGCAGACTTGGCACTCAAATTACCAGCCCACTGATTACAATTTTTGACGAACCACATCGACCGAGAAGTCTCGGTGCGTCCCTATGGGATTCCGACGGTTTCGCCACACGCAGCAGGCCCATCATCGAAAAAGGGGTTTTATCGACCTACTTAATCGACCAGTATTACGCTCGAAAGATGGGTGTAGAGCCAACTGGTGGCGACACCCATGACTTAGATTTCGCGCTGGGGACACAGGATTTGAATGGATTGGTTACCAACGCTCAAAACGGTCTTCTCATCGAGCGTTTTCTTGGTGGAAACAGTAATGAAACAACGGGCGAGATTAGTCTGGGATGCGCAGGCCGTTTTATCCGTAATGGACAACTCGCAGAACCATTTGCAGAAGCTAATCTCGCAGGCCACTTTGGGGACATCTGGAATGGCCTGATCGCCTTGGGAAACGACCCGAATCCAAATAGCCCCATGGGCTGCCCAAGTTGTGTATTTGAAAACATTCAACTGTCCGGCACCTAGGTCAGTCCCAGTCATTGCGGCCGCCTAAAACCGAGTGCTGGCTACGTCTGATGCGCCGTTCGATTTTAAAAGGAGTTTAAAATGCTTAAACCCAATCATGACCCATTCCAGCTCGCACACGAATTGTCTGGATATCATTTCATTGACGGCGCGCTTACAGCCGCGCAGTCGGGTGAGACCTTTCCCGTCCTCAATCCGGCTACGGGTCAAACCATTGGACAGGCCGCTGCAGGCGATGCGCGAGACGTCGAACTGGCGGTTGCCTCAGCTGTAGAAGCGCAACGCGATTGGGCATCAAAATCAGCGCGTGAACGGGGTAAGATCGTCGCGGAATGCGGCCGATTACTCAATGAGCATGTAGAAGAGTTAGGCCGGCTAGTTGCCCTCGAATCCGGTAAGGCCCTTCGAACAGAGAGCCGAGTAGAAGCGTCAATCCTGGCCGATAGCTTCATCTATTTCGGTGGCCTCGCATCAGAGCTTAAAGGCGAAACCATCCCTTATAATACAACCTCATTGACCATGACCATCAGAGAGCCTGTGGGGGTCGTTGGTGCCATCATTCCATGGAACGTTCCAATGTATCTGATGGCTCTCAAAATCGCCCCCGCGCTGGTCGCTGGTAATTCAGTTGTTGTCAAATCGGCAGAAGAAACGCCGCTCTGTTGTCTCAGGGTATGCCAACTGCTCAACCAGATACTGCCCAAGGGTCTGTTCAACATTCTCTCGGGCGATGGCCCAGTTTGTGGTGGACCGTTGGCCGAACATCCGAATGTAGCCAAGATTAGTTTTACCGGCTCTGTTGAAACGGGTCGGATCATTCATCGAGCGGCTGCAGAAAAGCTGGTGCCGGTAACGCTCGAACTCGGCGGCAAAAGTCCGATGATTGTCATGTCCGATGCCGATCTTGACCGTGCAGTCGCAGGGGCAATTACGGGTGTTCGTTTCACTCGTCAGGGCCAAAGCTGCACCGCTGCGAGCAGAATTTTCGTTCACAGCTCACTCATTGAAACCTTTGTCGAGCAAATGGCAGCGGCGGTCGATCAAATGGTCATGGGCGACCCGCTAGACGAGGAAACGGACATCGGAACCATTGTCTCTCCGGCACAATTCGAGCGCGTGAAGACCTATGTCAATTTAGCGAAATCGGATCCGTCGGGGAGGGTTCGGGAGTGCGCGACACTGCCCTCGGACCAACATTTAAAGTCAGGATTGTTTGTCCGACCAGCCATAATAACCGGTCTGTCCAACGACCATAAAGTCGCCAAAGAAGAAATCTTTGGACCTGTGACCTGCGTGATTCCATTTGATACCTATGAAGAAGCAATCCATATGGCCAACGACAGTGAATATGGCCTCGCGGCCACAATTTGGACCCAGGATTTAAGTGTCGCTATGCGTGCGGTCCACGAGCTTGAAGCAGGCTTCGTTCAAGTGAACCAAAACGTGGTCGTACAACCGATGTTACCCTACGGGGGTGTCAAGACGTCGGGCATCGGCAAAGAGGCATCACTGGACTCAATGCTTGAACACTTTACCCATCGAAAAACCATCATTATCAACATGAACTAGGACTGGCGGCACGTCAGTACACATCCCGCAGATACCGTCCGTCGGTCTCTAGCTGACTCAGGTACTCTTCAGCATCCGTGCGCGAGTAGGCACCAAATTCTTGGATGATTCGAAGTAAAGTCTTGTGGACATCCTTCGCCATTCTGGTCTTATCGCCGCAAACATAGACCACCGCACCTGCATCTAACCATCGATAAAGAGCAGCACCGTTCTCATACATTTTATGCTGGACATAGACCTTATGGGCCTGGTCTCTGGACCAGGCAAGGTCAAGCCTGGCGATCAAACCATCTTCGTCCCATCCCAACAATTCATCTCGGTAGAGGAAGTCCATAGACTCATGTAATGAACCAAAAAAGACCCAAGATTGTCCAGACGCCCCTCTCGCCTCGCGCGCTTGCAGAAATGCTCTGAAGGGCGCAATTCCTGTTCCAGGCCCAATCATAATGATGGGGAGATCGTCTGCACATAATAGGAAATCACGGGTCCGCTGAAGATAGATGGCAACCTCAACACCGGGTCCAGTACGTTCTGCTAGAAAAGTAGATGCAACGCCCTTTCGCATCGAGCCATGTAAGTCATACCTAAGTACATTCACAGTCAAATGGATTTCATTCGGAAATGCCTCAGGACTCGATGAAATGGAGTATAACCGCGGCGCGAGAGGTCTCAATGTTGCTAGGAAATCTTGGGCTGGTACACGCACACGTGCTGCGTCGACAAGGTCGATAACTTGATGCTGCCGGCAATACTCGCCGAGTTGCTTTTTATCCTGAAGCAAAGGACCAAAGGGGTCTCCGACTGCGTGACGATTTAAGAGTTCCATTAACCGTCGGTCGATTTGCATCACGTCTTTTCGATACAACATCATATCGCGAATCGTATACCAATTGTCATCAGCCCGAACCGCTTGGTCTCTCTCAATGTCTACGGCCTGTAGGATACGTCTAACCAGGTCGGGACAATTTCTCGGAAACACGCCAAGCGCATCGCCCGCTCGATAATCCATACCAGAGTTCTCGATATTGAGAGCGATATGTCGAGTTTCTTTGTCCGATGCACTGTGATTTAAGTTTTTGTTTTCAAGGACGGTCGCGAGAAAAGGATTTTTGCGTGTACCCGTTGGTGCGGACTGTCGATATACACCCGAGGCCACTGGTTTATTTGAACCGGAGAGGCTTGCAGCGGCATGGTTATCAACCACGCTGCCCAGGACAGACTCTGCATCGATCGAATCATCGGTCGGTTTGACATCAACATTGGGCAGCTCGTCAATCACGGCCCCGAGCCAATTTTCCCAAGTCTCCTCGTAGTCTGTATCACAATCAGCTCTTGGTGCGAATCGGGTGCCACCAAGCGCATGCAAACGCGCATCGAAATCTTTTCCACACTGACAAAAATGCTCGTAGTCGGTGTCACCGAGTCCACAAACACTGAAATGTAGACCTGCAAGGGAACTCGCGTCTTGCGACACCAAATAGTCGTGCAAACCTTGTGCATTCGAAGGGGGGTCACCGTCGCCAAAAGTACTGGTAATGATCAGTAAAACCTTGATTTGGGAGAGGGAATTTGGCTCGACATCGTCCATATCCCAGATCTCGACCGCATAGCCTTGTTGGCTCAACGCATCGGATGTCCGTTCTGCTAAGCTTTCCGAATTGTAGGTTTCTGTACCGTACAGGATGTGGATTGCAGACATGGATTCGCTTCACCGATCGTTTTGATGCGACAGATTTGGTGAGCCGAGTAGGCGCCTGGAGGCGCGTCTTTTACCTTATTTTATCGTCGCCCTGGGCTGCCCTCACCACCGGCACCGTACTCACCGCGAGCCGCGCGCCATGTCGCTCCGTTACTATTATCTCCGCCCAAAGCCGTCAATTCAAGGCTTTGGCCGGTTTCTCGGGTAGGCCACGGGGCTTCGTCATCATATCGGACTTGGTCGACCAAAATGCCACTGTCATTAAAGAGTAGCAGCGAACCACTGCCGTTACTGAGCTGTAAATCACCCAGTTCAGCTTGCGCGCTCACGCCCCCATTTCCGTTGCGGTCACGGGACCCCGCGATGACAAAATAATCTCCAGCCTGTACTCGGCCTTGTAAATCGATACGATGGTCGGCGCAGTTCTGTAACCACCAGCCATCCAGTGAAATGGACGCAGTGGTTGGATTATAGAGTTCTACATATTCTCGCCCAACATCGCGCCCCCGCGGATCATCCTGAATTTCGGAAATGACCAACTCGCCAGACTCGACGTCACCTAATTCAGCGACGCATTCCGATGCTTCGCATTTGTCCGGTATCCCATTACAGTGAATGACATTGATATCTGCATCTGACCGTGGGCGAATTTTCTGAGTCTCAAAGCTGAAGTGGAGAACGCCCACAACACGTTCGATAAAGTCACCACGAGCTGGCTCATAGTCTAGGTCCACCTCGTCTTCAACACGCAGACCCCCTTCGACAACAAACATATCAAAGTCCCTCGGACAATCTGGCGCCGTGCTCCTCACGGGGACATTCTGTATTTCGACCAGTACAGATTCCAATGCTTCTGTGAGGTCGCCCCCATCAGCAATCCGGGCTGGGTCACTAATTAAAAGCGGCAGCGGCTCCCCTGCCTGACCAATGATTTCAAGACCGCCGCTCTCCGGCGTTAATTGAATCTCAGTGAGTGTGTAGTATTCGAACATGCTGCCCCAGAGGCGAATCCTGGTCCCAGGCCGAACGTCTTGCTCTAGCCGTCGATCCCGCGAAAAGACCCAAAGGCCGCTGTACGCACCACCATCCGGATCCTGAACGGCAAAATCATCGCCATAAACAGCGGTCACAACAACCTCGGACAGTTCGACGTCTTCACGCATATCACTAAAGCCGTCGCCGTCACCATCTCGAAAATCTACCCAATCTGGGCAACGTCGGTCCCGAAGATCCCTAATTCGGATGGGTTCCCCACCGCGCCGACATCGAGCTTGCAAATTTATAGCAGGCTGACTCGGCGGAACGGGCGTTTCTAAACACGCACTTTGGAGCCCAGTGGTCATATCTGAGCCTATGGCACCCCCATCCATTGGGTTGGCGAGGCGACCCGCGTCAATAAATTGTAAACCTGAGTCGGTCTCCGGACCCGCGAGGTCTGAACCCATGGTCCCAGCGGCGTCTATTGAGGCGGAGTCTGTGTCCTCTGTACATCCGTATGGAAAGACGAGCAGACTTATTAAAATCAGTGTATTGGCGTATCTCATGGGCGGGACATTAGAGAAAGGAGCCGTCGGGTTCAACCAAAACCTCAGTTCCGTTGTAATTCGACTGCACAAATTGAGCCGCTCAAGGCTGTGGACTCTCCCCAAGCAATTTTGTCTCTGGTGCGATTCGCGTCGGCTCTACGTATTTCCCGTTCGTCCACTCGATGTCGAGAGGACGATCCCGTTCTGCCTCTTCCGGCGACACAAAATCATGATCTATCAGACGTTGCAGGATCACTTCTGCACGCGCCTGCCAATAGGCAAAGGGTGGCGTTCGGCCTCGCCGCCGCATTCTTGGTGCATGACGTGGTGCAGGCTTAATCATGGCTAAAAAAATCGATTCTCGTGGACGAAGACGAGCGGGAGAACGCTGAAAGTAATAATAGGACGCACGACTAATGCCATACAAATTTCGGCCAAACTCAATACAGTTCAAATACAATTCGAGAACACGGCGTCGACTAATTTTCTGCGTAATACGCTTGGCGATGAGAACCTCTTGGACCTTCCTTGCAATGGACTTATCTCGCGTCAAGAATAGGTTTTTCACGAGTTGTTGAGTCACTGTCGATCCACCGTAGACAAAACGGCGTCCTAACAAATTCAGTCTCACCGCCCTCGAAATAAGCCCACGATCAATGGGATTGTTGCGAGGAAACAAAATCTCCTCACTGAGATAGGCTGCTCCGCCCACGTGTTTCGGCATCCGGCCAATGGAATGGAACGCCCTCGTGCCCGGCCCGACCTGGATTGATGCGCTTCCATACACCCCCTCATCAAGGGTCAAGATGAATCGCCGTTTTAGCCAATCGACATCATCGAGCGCGGCTTCCTTCCCAGCAAAAGTGACCCGTGGCCAGACCGACTCGTCTGCGTTGAGTGCATCAACGCGGCACCCTGAAATCACATTTTTAAACTTAAGTCTGATCATATTCGGCCTCGCAAAGGGCCACCTAAATCTAAACCATGGTTTCATCTGACCGGACATGCGGACTTTACTGTAGCCACCGAGCAATCCTGTGGGCAATGAGTCGATGGCGGTTTGGCAGTCGACTTCGGGCGAGGCCCCCACCAACTCCAAGCGACGATTCCGTCCATAGCCACGATATTGGGCATCAACATCCATCGACACTTGGCCGCTGCTCAGACCAATGTCGCTGTTCGCTGCATCTAAGACCGTATCGTAAATACCCGTCGCCGACACATCTAGCCTCATGTTTGACAGTGGTTTCGGCGATATCGGGGCCCAATCGATACCGCCCTTGTTCAACTGAATTTGCCCATCAAAAATCAAGAAACGCTGCGGGCTCAAGCCGTCGCTCAAAAGTGAAAATACGCCCTGTCCGGAGACCACACCTGCGAGACCCAACCGGCTCGGCGTAGACAAAGGGCGATAGAATGCGAGTGCATCCACCAAAGATGCAAGTTGAAGTCCACGAGTGGCCCATTGCACGGTATGGACCAATCCGGAAGCGCGGTCCCAGTCTAGAGCAAGCTCCAAGGGCGTACTGTCCAAGGACAAAGCCACATCAGCCCAATCGGGGCCCAAAGTCCCATGATGCAAAAGTACCGGCATACCCTGGTCTATTTTGAGAGCCACCTGAGTCCAACTCAACCGCCCATTCTTATCGAAGAAACGAGTCAGCAGACGGGGCAGCTTAACGGCTGGTAAGCGTCTTGTCTGAACGGACCCACCCGCTGGTTTACTCAGATCAGAGACCTTGGGTCTGAACGTGGATATATCAGCCCCATCAATCTGGACGAACGGTTTAGAAAGGCCGCCACTGATGGTGACTTGATCGAGGTCGGCCGACAGCCGTCCTCGTTTCAATGAAACGGTTTTTACCGTGAGTTTACTCTCTGCTAAATTGGCGGTTTTGAGTGCGATGACGACCTGGTCAAAAGCGTACCGGTCCATCCCCACATTGAGTTGAAACAGCCGTTCACCCGACACCATCGGTTGAATGACGACCTTTTGAAACGGAGCACCGGTTCGATAGACGCCCGATGCGCGTGCGGTCGCGTATTGACTCCAAGCCGTTTTGTAGCGAGCCGAAATGAGAAAGCTTGGGTCACGCTCTGATAAATCGATGTGGCCATCGATAATCTCGGATTTGAAAACGCTGACATTGTCATCCATAAACGTCAGTGTGCCGCCATGGAACCGAACCAGGTCGATCCCGAGATCGGCCCATGCCTTCAGTCCCAAAACCTGGTCTTGATATTGGCCGGCGGGCTGCGTTCCTTGGTGACGGGCGGTTTTACTCCGGCTTAATGTCATCTGCGGTTCAACGACATCAATGATACTGATACGCGGCCGCGAATCATACCAATCGAAGGCGGAGAACTTAATCCGCAGCTCGGCTACATGAACACTAAATCGTGAGTGCTCTCCTTTAACGTTCAAAACCGAGACACTATCGAGAGCCCAGCTTAAACGCTCCCACTGTAGGTCAACACCTCGGCTGGCAGCTGCCGCCTCAATGGACCGCTCGACATCCGAAATAATGACTTTCAAGGAGACGTACAGCACGGCCACCGTAACCAGGGTGAGCATTGTGACAAGCCAGCCCAAGCTCCGCTGCATCAGAAGTTTATTTCACTTTTAGGAACTGGAAGCCGGACGGGGGGAAGCAGCTCGCGAAGACTCTGATCACGCGCCTGGTCCGACGCATAGAGGTCCAAATATCGGATAAGATGGTCTGTCACTTTTCGAGCATAATTTCTGGTTTCGTGAGCCCCCATTTCCTCGATCATCATGTCAAAGGGAACCGAGCCCACCAAACTCAGGTGTTCGGATACGCGCCTTGGACCACCATTGTAGGCGGCCATTGCAAGAATCACGTTACCGTCATATTCCCGCCTTAATGCGTTCAGGTACCAGGCCGCCTGAGCCAAGGCAATACCAGGTTCAAACAAATGGTCATCCCAAAACGTCTTTGGAAAACTGATTCTTTCAGCGATTCTTCGCCCTGTCCTCGGCAAGATCTGCATGAGCCCGAGGGCGCGTGCGTGACTTCGAGCCCGTTCCTTGTAGCGACTTTCTTGAAGCATATGGGCCATCAACCACCATTCTGATACACCGTATTGTCGACCCGCGGCACGAGCCAGGTAGACGTAAGCCGGTGGGTATGCTCTGGTCATTTTAGCTGCACTTAATTTTGAAAATTGATTGCGCCATGGAATCCGTCTGTCGCTGCGCGATTGTTCGCGCCATAGGTATCCCCATTGCTCAAGATTCTGACGGATATTTGTATCAGCCTCGACAAAAGCAGCGGCACCCAAATCCCGTTCCAAAGCGTCGCGTAGTGATTCATCATAACGCTGTCTGGCCAGCCCGATGGATCCCACTTTGATCAAATCTTGTATCCCCTTTATCCGCCGCTTTACAGTGGGTGAAACTATTTTTGCCCATGGACCATATGAGCCTAGACTGGGGATTTGCTGTCGGGCGACTTGCCGTTTAGGTATCTCGCCACTCAATGCGTAACCGAGTAAGCCGTAGTAACTGAGTGGCGCCGTTCGTTTGAGTTTGCTCAGACGTCGATCTGCATCATCCAAATGGCCCTTCATCCGTTGGCAGCGAGCTGTCCAATAGATGGCTTTGGCTCCGATCAATGTGTTGCTGTGACCTGCAAGGCTATCGAAAACGGACCGACTCCGACCGCAATCACGTCCACGGTAACGAGACCAACCAAGAAACCAGCGCCATTTAGCCCTGTCACCGCCCACATTGGCAACGAACGCTTCATGCTTCTTTATGGCACGTTCGAAGAGTCCAGCCTCATGTAACAGTCGCCCGACTTGATAGCGCGCATTTCTTCGTCGACGCCCGGCTAAATCGGGGGCTAAGCGTTCCATGAGGCGGCTCGCTTCCTTGTAGCGACCCATGTAGCCAAGAACGATAGCGTAACGATAAGCACTCTCGCGGGCTATCTTCTCATTGGGCCCGCTCTTCGCGCGTCGGAACCACTTTGCACTTTGCGGATAATCATCTCGCATCCGCATCCGAATAATACCCAATCGCATTTGTGCAAGCTGTCTGAGTTCCGGGTCGGATGATTTACTAAGGACGAGGTAATCGACCTGAGCGAGCTGATATGCTCTCAAATCAAATAAGTTGTGAGCTCGCTTCTTTTTCGCTGATTCCGACAGGCGGATGGGCAGCTCGGTCTGGGTCGCCCCTGGTTCGATTGCATGGGCAGGATAATGAACCAACAAGGCCCGTTTTGCTCGTTTGTCGCCGACCTCTGAAAGCACACTCCATGCGGCTGCTCGAAGAGAGTAGTCCTTCGCTTTGACGGCCAATTTGCGAAGAAGCTTCTTCGCTTTGCCACGGCCTTCTTTGCGCTCCACAGCCAGTTTAGCAAAGTAGAGCTGTGCTTGCTCCTTGTGCGAGTTCGGAATCTGTTCATCGCCGAGGATCCGGTCAATTTGCGTACGAACCGCGTGTAGGTCTCCAGCAGCGACTGCCAATCGGTAGCGGACCCAATCACGCGCTGTGCGCAGGTTCTTGTCGTCAACATTGGAGAGGGCCTCAGCCGCCGCTTTTAGATCGCCAAGTCCAAGCTGAGCTTTTGCCGTAACCAATTGTGCTGAGCTTGACTGGGCCGTCTTTGGTGGAAGTGTCTTCAGTAGACTGAGTGCTTTCTCATATTGTCCAACTCGCACTTCAACCGATGCCATCGAAACCGTCTCAGCTTGGACAAATCCACTGACTGCAAGAATGATGAAGACGGCACAGTAAGTGACGGACGCCCAGGGCTGTCGGTGCGCATTCACTGACCTTGGCCTCAATTACAACCTGTTGCTCTGCCGAAAAGCGAACGGCTCTGTGACGAAAAGCCGACGGCGGGTGCCTCCGAATCAAGGGTGTAGAAGACGCCAAGATTTCCATAAAGGCCTGCGACGCGAACACTGCTATGGGAGGCTCCGTCGGGCAAAGGCAAAATAAAGGGAAAACTCGATACCCCAAGGGCCGACACCCTTGTTATGCCTGCCTGAGTCTTCCCTGCCTCCGTCTGTGCTAACCAGGCTACGGCAAAACCTTGTTGTCCGAACCACTCAATATCGTGAGTCAGAGTCAGCGACATCGGACCCTCGACCGGGAGTGTACCGATGACATCTCCACCGGCTTCAACCAATGTGAGCACTGGTTTCGGAGTTGCTGTATCTGCGATGCGGGTCCACGCGATGGCGAAAGACCCCTGGCCGTAGGCAACCGACACTGGACCGACCCCGCCCGCCCCGATTCGGTCTAATTCATCCAACAATCCGCCGTTTTCATCGAGAGTCGTGAATACGAGTTCACGTTCGCCGCCCGCAACCTGTTCTAGGAACGCCGTTCCCCAGCCTCCGTCCCCATAGGTTACAGCCACAGAACTCACGAAAGAGTCCGTTAAACGGACAGGACTGGATGGCGTAAAACGGCCGTCGAAAGCGATGGAGTATGCGCCCCCGTTACCGCCCCGTCCACGCGAATAGACGAGCATACCGCCCGCAAAAGGTGCCCACACAAAACTCATCGCTTGTACATCGAAAGTGCTCTCGAGCTTGACTAAGGTCACGGCGGGTTGACCATCCGGACCAATGGCCCTGACAACAATTCCAGCGAATGGATCGCTGTCCGTGCGTCCATTTACAAAAGCGACCGCAAATGACTCCCCTGTGTAGATGACACTCGCGAGAGCTGAATCGGTCTGGCCAACTTGGACAGGCTGCCCAAGACCAAGCCCCATGCCATTGAACCGTTGAAACCAAACGGGGGCAGGTCCATCACCGCCAGCTGCAGAAATCCAGGTAACGCCCCATTCCGTTCCGGTCCAGACCGCCCGGGGTGAATGGCTGGGTGACTCGTTGACGTCTGAGGGTGGCGCACGAAAACCGTAACCGACCATGCGATCGCAAAGCCCTGAACTTGGTCCCACATCTGTGACATCCATGTCCAATCCACTGGAGTCGGCTGTCCCCATGTCTTGGTCCGACTCAAAGTCGGGAATTGCTCTGAACCCTTCATCGGTGGAAGACTCACTGGACTGGGCGTCTCCATCGGAGTCACATGCAACAAAAACGACTGACATCAATACAAGCAGTAAGGAGCCAACAAACCTGTACCTCAAAAGAGCCTCCGAATTACTATAATCATTAAGAATTACCGACACTGATACCCTAACACTGAGCCGACAGTGTGAACAAACTTTCTGACTTTACAGGGCAATTACTGATAGGTCTTCGACATCCTACCATCACCTCCGTTACCATGGTGTCAGTCGATCCCCGCAGCTCGGTGGTCGGATTTTGTGTATGTTTATTGCAAACTGAGATTTGTACTGCACAATTAAGCAGCTTTTATTGGAGTGACTCCCATGCGTTTCATCATTGCGATCATTTTGACCTCACTCCTCGGCGTCACCAGTGCCCGCGCAGGCGGCTCCAGCGGTGCATGTGAACAGCCAAACATTTTGGTCGTGTTGGACTACTCCGGCAGCATGAACCAGTACAACAAGTGGAGCCAAGCTGTTAATGCCATCAATCAGCTCGTCAACATCTTCGAGCGAAGCATGCGAATTGGCCTCATGCTCTTTCCCTGGAACGGAGAATGCTCGGTCAATCACAATCAGGCCGTTCGAACGCCGTGTCTGCCAGATAATGCGGGCAATGTGTCCAACCAGCTTCGCGGAGCAGGGTCACCACCGCGTGGACACAATACACCCATTGGCCGAGCCATCGAGCAGGCTACCCAGCACTTCAATGAGCGGCAAGATATGGGTCGGCGAAATTTCATCGTCCTGGTCACTGATGGTGAAGAGACATGCCGTGGTCGACCCGTTGATGCCGCTCGAAACGCCTTCGCTCAGGAGTACCCTGTATTCGTCATAGGTTTTGGAAATGGCGTAGACCGCGGAACTCTTAACCGAATCGCTCAGGCTGGTGGCACCGATAGTCCGCAGTACGTCGATAACCAAGATCAGTTGATCCGTGCCTTAGAAGAGGTTGCTAACCGGGCGCGGCAAGAGGTCTGTGATGCCCTAGACAACGACTGCGATGGGCGTGTGGATGAGAATGTCGCCGACCAAGCGTGCGATACGCCATGCGGTCAGGGCATTCAACGCTGCATTGATGGTCGGTTCACTGACTGCGCCGGCGGTGCCATACCGGGCGAAGAGTGTAACGGAATCGATGATGATTGCGATGGTGAAACCGATGAGTTCATCACCCTACCCTGCGTTACCGTAAGCGGTAATCCGGGTTACAATGAATGTGTCAATGGCGCACCCGATGAGGATTGTACCCCCGTCGACCCAAGTCGTGAGGAAGTCTGCGACGGGATCGATAACGACCAGGATGGACAGATCGATGAAAACATGGACCAAGAATGTTCCATCGACTGCCATGACGGCCGTCGAGTCTGCTTTGAAGGCTCGTACCTCAGCTGTACAGCAGCCCCAGTTACAGAAGAACTCTGCAATGGCGTTGATGATGACTGCGATGGCGAGATCGATGAGTCAGCACAATGCGTGGCCGAGGAAATCTGCGGTGAAGAAGGCCTCTGCTTACGCCCGTGCGCGCAAGGAGAATGTCCAACTGGCTTCACGTGCCTGGAAGACAGATATTGCCATCCGATACCTTGTGAGCCGCAATGCGAAGAAAACCAAATATGTCGTGGCGAAGTGTGCATTGATGTATGCGTTATCGGACCCGATTGCGCTGAAGGTCAACGATGCGAAAATGGATTCTGCGTGAATGGGAACGGTGGGTTTAATGGTGCCGGTGGAGCTGCCGGCGCAGGCGGCACAGGAGGGGGTCTGCCCGGCGGACAAAACGGAGGCGGTTCCATCGATCCCCCGTTGCCCATGGAGACGATGGCAGCCTCTGACGAAACCGGGCAATCCTGTAATTGTCATGCTCAGGACACCCGACCTACGCCGATGGCAGCAGTGTTCGCTTTGGTGCTCGTACTAGCTAGGTTGCGAACAAGCCGCCGATAGCGGCGCTTCGAGAAGCATCTCAGCAATCTCAGGTGCATCCTGAGCCAATAAGGTCAGCTCCGTTTCCCTGAGATAGGCGATCCGATGACCATGAATCATTGGAAAGGTCAGTCGAAGCGCGTAAGCGCCGGCTTGGTTGCCATCAACGACTTCATGCACAGACAACTCATGAGCGTACTGGCGAACATCTCTAATCACCGATTGCAGGTACCGATACAACTTGAGTCCTCGACGCGCATTGGGATCGCGGAAGAGTTGAAAGTGTCGATTCCTTGACAGGTGTATCCCACTGCGAAGCGCCTGCAAAATTTGCCACGTTGTCGGGTGCAGATCATTGGGTTTTTGCAACATGCGTCAGTTTAACCACTTCAATGAATTAACGAAATCCTTGATGCTCAAGAATTGTAGCTGGATACATGAAGCGGATTCCAGCACTATATTGCATCGAGGCAATATAGGACTGGAGCCAATGCCATGCTTTCAAACGGTCCGTTAAGTGGACTCAAGATCGTCGACCTTTCTCGAGTCCTCGCAGGTCCATTCTGTTCGATGAATCTCGGTGATATGGGTGCTGACGTCATCAAGGTGGAGCGGCCAGACGGTGGTGACGATACCCGGCGGTTCGGTCCACCATTCATCAATGATGTCTCAACCTATTACTTGGCCATCAATCGGAACAAACGCTCGATTGCCATAGACCTGAAGTCTCAGAACGGAAAAGATATCCTTTGGTCACTCATTTCTGATGCTGATGTTCTACTGGAGAACTTTAGGCCGGGTACACTCGACCGGTTGGGTTTCGACTATGAGGCCTGTAAGCAAAAAAACTCTAAACTCATCTACTGTTCTATCAGTGCCTTTGGACATTCGGGCGCGCCCGAATGGAGTCGTCGCCCAGGCTATGATTTGATTTTACAGGGTATGGGTGGCATTCCCAGCATCACCGGCATAACAGACGGCCCTCCGTCCAAGGTCGGGGCATCCATTGCGGATGTCGTCGCTGGCATGAATGCATTTACAGGGATTCTCTTGGCTTTGTTCGCCAGAAGCAAAACAGGCCTTGGACAAAAAGTCGATACGAGCATGTTCGATGGACAGGTCAGTTTACTGACCTACCTCGCAACAGCGTTCTTAAACACCGGCAAGGTTCCGCCGAGACTGGGTAATCGCCATTTGTCTATCGCGCCATACAGCACCTATGAGGCGAGCGATGGTTGGCTCAATATCGCCGTCGCAAACGAAAAATTATGGTCTCTTTTTTGTCAATCTCTCGGCCGGCTCGACCTGAAGGATGACGAGCGATTCAAAACAAACCAAGCACGGGTCGCGAATGTCGATTTGCTGGACTCAGAGCTCAACACGGCTCTCGGAAGACACACGGTCTCTTTTTGGGTCGAAATGCTGACCAACGCCGGCATTCCCGCAGGCCCTGTTCTCACGCTTGACCAAGTGCTCACCCATGCACAGCTTCAAGCGCGAGGTATGCTTCCTGTGATGCAACATCCGAAAGCAGGTCAAATCAAACTCACGGGTACTCCATATTTTCTGACGGACACCCCCGGGAGCATGCGGCTACCACCGCCTGAATTAGGCCAGCATTCTCGTGCCATCCTTGACGAACATGGCTGGTCGAGCAGTCAGATTGAAGACTTTGTGAACACTGGAATCATTTACTGCAGCGATGGGGACACACCGTAATTGCGCCTCAATCCAAGGGGCGAGGTCCCCGTCTCTCCGAGTGGGTTTGGGCCAAGCAATACGCCGCCCAAGGTTTCAAAA
Organism: Myxococcota bacterium; assembly: GCA_036337435.1. Classification (GTDB taxonomy): domain Bacteria; phylum Myxococcota_A; class Bradymonadia; order UBA7976; family UBA1532; genus UBA1532. The sequence goes on along the minus strand of JAYZEG010000025.1, from coordinate 13,560 downwards.
ATCTCTTCCGCATAGAGGGTATGACCGAGGTCATTAAAATGGAGTTCATCGTACAAATAGTCATGAAGCGGTAAACCTTGCGCCGCACCAAACATATCGACGAGGATGATATTGGGATCATCTGTTGGGAATTGTTCACGGGCGAGTCTGAGAACCTCGCCAACAGCATCAGACCCCAAGATGCTGCCGATAAGCCCCCAAACCAAATCTTCGGTTGCTTGGCTGTAGTCGGCATAGAGACAATACGCAATGTCAGCATCTGGATTGACAGCCCTAATCGCATCGAGAATTTGAGTTACATTGTCGATCACCTGCAAGACAACGTCACGTGCCCCATCGAGAGCGGCCGGGATATCATTTGGAATTCCACTTCGACTGACATAGCCCAGGAGGTCATTGCCGCCGATGGTTATAATGATTAGATCGGCTTCAGCGAGTTCACTCCCCAGTCGCCTTTCAAAATAGGGACCATCTGGCAGCCAATCCCGAGACGTGCTGCCTCCAACAGCCACGTTTCGACTGTCGATGTCCGTCAACCCTGAAAATAAGGCTTTCACTCGGTCAGGAAACAGGGGTCTATCGCCAATGACCGCAATGCTGTCTCCAAAGGTGAGCATAACGGGCGTTTCCCCTGCTGCGACCTTTCGGCTGAAACGACCTGGACAATTTGACGTCGTGCAGCGACTACCTGGCTCCACTTCGTGTTGTACTAAGTAAGTGCCAGCGCCCAGGGGTCCAATTTGATAAGTCCCGTCCGCGCATGTTTTGATATCGACAGCAGAACTTTCAAGCCCGACCAGATTTAATTTCGGCTCCAAAGGCTCATCGGACTCATCCGGACCCTCAGTGTATATGCTGCGATCACTTCTGTTCAGGTCGACATAGGCTCGACCATGGACAAATGCACCACCCGGCGGCGGCGCGCATTCGCCATTCGTCGGTAGGACAGCATCACCCAATAATTCGCTGCGCCCTTGATCAATTACAAAAGAAAGGTCCGTTTCCATGTCTACAGACCCATCGAAATCAAAGATGAGGATATCTTGACCCCCATTTGGGTCTTCACAGCCCAAAGAGCAGGCCACAGTAACGACGAAGATCGAGATTAGACCGTGTCTAAAAACCGCCACACCTTGCCCCTTGCGACCATTGTATCCGCCTCATAGTACGCGCTTATTGGTTTGATGTCTGCCTCAATCTGGCCCTTGATTACAAAGGCAAATGACCGAAGACCAATCGCCCTAACCGCACATAAAAAACGATGGCATTGAGCCACTAGGGCATCGTTTGTTTACGCGCACGGTCGCGCACGGCATCGAATAAGCCAGGCAGAGTCCCCGTTTGGGCCTTCTGAATTATGAATGATGGCAATGCAACATTCGGATTAACATCGACCTCGTATGTCAGCAATGACGTATTCTTTTGCCCCTTCCAACGCGACACGGTCCATCGGCCAGTATTCCGTTCATAGGTTCCGTCGATCAGGGTCCAGCTCCGGGTATAACTGCCCTGCTGATCATGAGATTCGACAGATCTAACCGTGGACCATAAGTTCTTGAAGGGGAACGGCATGCTCACCTCGACATAGCAAATTGCAGTCTTGCCTTTTCTTTCGCGAAGCTCACTGGTCTTTGTTCGCGGCATGAAATCTTTGAAATATTGGCAGTCTCGAACAACAGGCCAGATCTGCTCGACAGGCAATTTTACGAGGGAAAAAGCGACAAATGCGACACCTGCTCCACCCGTTGGGTTTAATTTGTTCAAAACGAATTTACCATCGAGGAGGCGCTGCTCTTCGGACGGGGTGAAATTAGGTTTTGCTTGTGCTGCGGAGACAACAAAAAGCGCAAAAAAAACCAGACCCCTCATGTGATATTCGCCTCCCAAAAAAGTACCAGCGGCCAAGCGACTGATTAGAACGGCGCCTTTGACGCTCAAATCTGGATTAAATTCTTCCGACGTTCAAATAAATCCGAGTCGTGCATTCGGTTTCAATCGCATGCCCCATTGATGACACCCAAAGTGTATGGACCAGATTCGCCATTATCGCCATCAACAAAAATGCGATATTCTGTCTCGGGCTGGATCATCAGTGTAATTTGTGCCTGTTCATAGACCAACTGCTGCCCATTAGCCTGAAGGACCGTTTCGTTGCCACACATGATTTCGGCACCATCGCAGCCGCCTTCCCGTACGTAGAGAACCGTATCAAACATGGTGCCTAAAGTTGTTAGACAAACTGGAAAGTCGATCCCGGGAAAAGGCTCGAATGGGCCTTCCGCCCTCAACCGATACACATGGTCAGGGGCATCATCGACACCGACACAGCCTGCAAATTGATTGGAGATTTGATCACTCGTGTTGCCGTCATACCAATCGAAACCATCGATTTCGTACGGATTCTCGCAGCTACCTAACGGAGCCACAGGACGACAAAATCCGGTTTCGGTACAAGTCTCTCCGGGCTGACACTCATCATTGGCGAGACACTGATTAGGCGGCAGAGCGACTGAACCCAGACCGTGGATAATGCCATTGCTCGCCTGGAGATCAGCACTCGATACAGCCGCTCCTCCAACCATCAACGCGCCACCGCGTGAATCAGAGTAGAGGGGAGTATCAGCCAATGTCATGAATTCGGACCGTCCTTCGAGATGGCGGCTGGCAACGCGCCCAAAAACAATGTGGCCTAAAATGATGGTTCGCAATCTCTGTTGGTCTGCAAGCAAGTCGTCGAGCACATCTTGGCCTAATGCTGCAAATGCATCATTGGTTGCTGCAAAAACCGTATGCTGGTCATTGCCTTCAAGCAATCCCGTCAGACCGGTGGTTTCGAGTGCTTGCACGAAAGTCGCAAACTCCTGACTCGCCCTTAGAGTCTGCAACAAATTCTCCGCTGGGAGTTCTTCGTTGCAACCACCCTCGCTGAGGGTCAACGCATAGTCGCCAGAATCACCGAAAACCCCATCGACAAAGATGTAATAATCAGTTCCGGCTTGGGCCTCAATGGTCAGTTCGGAGCGAAATGCGGCGTCGCCACCAAATAGGCATTCCGCTCCGGCACAATCGTCATTGCAATCGATCTCGGCCAAAGGATCGCTGCAATCGCCTTCTCGAACATAGATGGCTGTATCGAAAACGTTTGCGTCCGCTGGAAGCGCTTCAGTGACTGTATCGGCGCAAAGCCTTGTATCGGTCTCAACCCGGAGACGATAAACCGACTCGGGTCCATCCGCACCGAAACCGCAACTCGCTCCGTACACAGAACCCCCATCCGCCGTATTCCCAACGTAGAGGCCCGGAACAACAGCCTCAGCTGCCTCCGCGCATGCGTTGAGCGCCGCCGGTGGAGTGAGTAAATCATCGATTTCATGAAACACACCGTTGAAGGCGATGTTGTCCGCCGACTCAACGGGTACGCCACCAACAATGAGTCCATTATCAGGCCCAATGGCAACGGACAGACGTCGACCGAGCTCTGTTTCAACTTCATCCACTAACGAGAGCTCAGCGGACTGTAATAACTCGAGAACGACATGATAAACGAGCAAATCATAAAGCCCGTCTCCGTTAGCCAGTATTGCATCCAACTGTCCATCATCAAATGCGTCGTTTGTCGGTGCAAAAACTGTGATAGGTGCAACCTGGTCAAATAGAGCCGTCAGCTCAGCAGCCTCGATCATTCGGACGAAGTTGGAATAATCTGCACGCTCTTGCAACTCCTGCAGAATACTACCAGGTGGTTCCGGAGGCTGACATTGCCCTTCATTACAAACAAGACCGTCGTCGCAATCAGCTGCAGCTTCACAACCCTGAGGCAAGCTCAGAACATTCTCCAGAGCATGTATAACACCGTTATCCACGACGCCGTTTGGCTCGACAACCAGAGCACCATTCACATAAATCTCTGAATTTCGTTCAATGACCTCAACAAACGCTGACTCGAGAGTGGCCAAGCGGCCGACCTCAACCAGATTACTTAACAGACGCTTATTGGTCAGCAGATGGTAGTTGAGTGTGTCGACCATTTCATTTCCGTCAAGCGCGAGTTCAGCAAGACTACCTGGCGCATCTGACTCTAGTTCATAGAATGCATTATCCGTCGGTGCCAACACCGTGTACTCCTGGGCACCATCCAAGCTGTCAATCAGGTCAAACCGAGTCAAGAGGTCAAGGAAGATGAGGTAATTGCCCTGACGTGCAAGGTAGTCGATGGACGTAATCGGTGGACAGGGACCGGGCTCAATGTTGAGCACAAAGTCACCCTCGGCGACCTCGCCAACACCGGTGAAACCAGTCACGACAATATCGTAGAATGTATCAGCAGGTATCTGTAACTCCAGGCGCGATTCATCAAACTGACGAATCCCACGCTCGATAATTTCACCATCAAGTTCCATCATTGCTTGGATATCGTCGTTTTCTGCGACAGTCTGGGCATCAGGCCCACAGTTTGTCTTCACCATCAGACGAGTATCAAAGGCTGAGCCGATGGTATCGATGCAATAAAGCCCCGCCTCTTGAAACCGCGTGCGATAGACCGCCTCACCGATCCCGACTGTCGAGCCTAAGTGCTGACCTAATGCGCCGTTCTCTGGGTCGGCGCACGATCCAGTCAATGCTGCCTCGGGAACACTGATGACACCATCCAGTCGGTGCAATAATCCATTGGTCGCGACGACGGTTTCACCGACGATTCGTTGGTTCTCCACTCTCGGTAGACCGCCAGCAATGACAACAGACAAAAGTCGCTCAGACAAAACCCTAACGCGTCCATTGGCAAGCATGGCACCCACAGTTTGCTTACCGAGAGCCAAATGCGTCTGGATAAAATTGCGAGCGGCGTCCTCATCAGTGCGAATTGCGTCAAAATAATCTGCATTACCCCGCTGAAATTCGAGAAATGCCTGGTCTGTGGGCGCGAAAATCGTTGCGACGCCGCTGTTGGATCCAAAGTTCATTTCGAGTTGTGCCGCCTCAATAATTCGTCTCAAAGTACGCAGGTTTTCATCAGCCAATATGGCGTCCATGAGAGTGCCCGTTGGGTAGACATATTCAACATCTTGGCCAGGTATGATCACGCCGCCCTCGCCGCCGAAACCGCCCCCGCCGCCGAAGCCGCCCTCGCCGCCGAAGCCGCCCTCGCCTCCGGCACCACCAATCCCCGCATTACCTCCAACGCCACCGGAACCACCAGCTCCAGCAGCTCCGCCTTCGCCAGCAGCTCCGCCTTCACCGCCTTCACCACCAGATCCGCCTTCGCCAGCAGCTCCACCTTCACCACCAGATCCGCCTTCGCCAGCAGCTCCACCTTCACCGCCTTCACCACCAGATCCGCCTTCGCCAGCAGTTCCACCTTCACCGCCGTTACCTGCAGAGCCACCTTCACCGGCCATGCCTGCGTTTCCTCCAGTTCCACCCTCTCCAGCAACACCGCCCGTGCCGGCGACACCGCCAGTGCCGCCCTCACCGCCAGTGCCGCCTTCACCGGCTGTGCCGCCGACACCACCCATGCCTGCCTGACCAGAGTCACTCTGCTCATCAGGACCGGTTGAGCCGTCATCGCATGAAAGTAGTAAGCAACTGGCCAACACCAATGCGACCCGAATTCCAGGTTTGTAGAGTGTCATGGTCATCCGCCTTTCCGTATGCCTCGAGTAACTGTGTTGATGATATCCCCAAGTTAGTAGTCTCTGGGGAGTGGTGCAAGCACTGGCTGAGATTGGCATTCTTCCCATCATGATTCCAGAGCTGACCATCAACGGAAAAATTAATGAATAGGGACATACACTGTCCGTCGGGAGTCCCGTAAGCACGGTTCAGAAATTTGATTCGTGTAAAAAATGAAAAGGAGAATATCATGGCGACATCAACTAGAACATTTGTCGTATTAATTGTAACCCTGGCCAGCTGTTTATTGTTGAGTGGGCTGGCCATGGCCAAATCACCTCTCGATGGACTGTTAACTATTAAGAATAGCCGAGAACAATCGGTAAGAGTGAAAATTGACGGGCGTTTTGTCGGTGTTGTTTATGGCCAAAGCAAAAGGACTTTTCAGCATGTCCCCAATGGCGTACGGCTTGTCCGAGTTCGTGGAAGCGGCCCTGGCATCGTCGAAAAAATAAGCGTACCCATTTCTGGCGAAGCACAAATGCGAATACACGCCCTGCGTGGGGCGGCACGCATTACAAATCGATCGGAGACTCGGGTTCGACTTCGTTTCAATGGGCGTCGGGTTGGAAGCCTCAGACCGGGTCAGACGTATACATCGCGGAAACTCCGTCCGGGGATCTATGATGTCACGGCATTTCCGGTCGACCGCTCACAAGTTGGCGGTCGGGTCTCACCACAACGGCAACGTATACGAATATCAGCTGGTCGTGAATCCCAGATCAACGTAAAGCCCTTTTTCGCAAAGTTGACTGTAAATAACCCGTATGATCGTCGTGTTGCACTCACCATCAACGGTCAGCGGGTTCAACGGATTCCAGCTCGTAGTTCCGTAACAATTACCCGGATAGCCCCTGGCACTCACAGCCTGGCACTTCGGAAGCGAGGACAGATATTGAGTCGACAGATGCTCCGCCTGAACACCGAGCGCAATAATATATGGACGCCGCAACGCGTCACACGCAGCGGCTTGCGGATCTCAAACAATTTGAGGCGGCCGGTCCGTGTGAGTGTTGACAACCAACAGTCACAATGGCTCGAGGCAGGTTCTTCAGCATTATTCACGAACCTTGAATCAGGTGTCGCTGAATTGAGAATTCAGCGTCTGAATGGTCGCGTGATTACTCGCTCAGTGTTAGTCCCTAGACGTGGCTTTGCCGATTTCAGCGTTGCGCGGAATGGTAGAACTCGTATCGCGGTACAACGACAGAGTCGGGCTCCACGTATCGCATCCCGCTGACGGAAACTTAGCCCTAAAGCGCCAAGCATCACTTCTTTGCTTGGCGCTTTAGCTCTTTTTCCACCAGTTCAGCAAATGCACTCAGGGGCTGCGCACCGCTCAGTGGAATTCCGTTGACGAAGAATGCAGGCGTTCCTTCCACTCCGTACGATGCTCCTTCCTCCTGATCTGCTTTCACGCCTTCAGCATGCTTCGGGTCAGCGATACATGTTGAAAAAGCCTTCATATCAAGACCAATACCGGCGGCAAGTTCATTGATTTTTTCGGGACTTAAGCTGTCATAATTTTCGAACATTTTTGCGTGCATTTGCCAATATTTCTGCTGTGTCCCAGCACATCTTACGCCGACAGCAGCAGGCACGGCATTTTGATGAAAATCCAGCGGGAAGTCTTTGAAGACAACTCGAACATCTTTGGGATACTTCTTCAAAAGTTCATTCAGGGTATCATTGCCGCGAACGCAATAGGGACATTCGAAATCGGCAAATTCTAAAATGACAACTTTAGCGTCAGCGGGCCCTTTACTCGGCCCGTCGGTTTTGACTTTAACCCGATAGACCGGAAGGTTTGTCGACACTTTATGAACGGTCTTCAGTTTTTCAAAATAAGCCATTGTCGCCTTCTGTCGCTCCTGCTGCGTGAGAAACTCGCGAATTTTCTCTTTCACAGCGTCGAAAGTGACCCCCTCCAAGCGATCTTTCACCCGATCATATTCGGCTTTAAGCATAGCCTCATCAGGGTCCTTCATAGTTGCCTTTAATTCGGCCATCAGCAACTCATCGATTCCTGACTTCCCTTGTTTCTTCGCCTCCAATGCCAGCAGCCGTCTCGTAATAAGTTCATCGACGAGTTCTTTGCGCAGCTCGTTTACTTTCTTGTCGTATTCTATCTTTGCCTTACACAAACTATCAGCGAGCAAGCCGTCAATCTCAGATAGCTTAATCTCTTGATCTGCATAACGAGCTACAATGTCATTTGATTTCAAGGTTGGTAGTGAATTACAGGTCTCTTTAGCAAATGACGAACTTGCGTGTAGCAGTACAAGACAAAGCGTAATGTGTCGAAGCATTGAAAATTTCCTTGGGTCAATAATTTGGTTCTATTTGGCAAATCCGAGCACACCTTGGATTGCCCAAGCTCGGCCAGAGTGTTCATTGATTGGGTGTAAAAACAACCGTCAACGCGTTGAATGTATTCCGTCCTTTGACCAACGCTATGCATCAAAAGTTAGCGTCTTATAAACCTTTTGATCTTTCAGTTCACGAGTTTTAGCAAAGACCTCGGAATCATTAGCATTATTGTCTTTAGGACCAAGGACATTGCTCCTCAACTCTGAAGAGTGTGCTCTTAAGAATGGGTTGGTCAACAACTCAATCCCTATGGTCGATGGCACTGTTGAGCGGCCATCACGTCGCAAACGCCTAACACTGTTAAGCCTATCTCTCGTGTGTACGTTATTGGGTTCGACTGAGCGTGCAAATAACAGATTATCCAAAGTGTATTCATGGGCGCAGCAAACTCGTGTGCTCGGGTCTAGAGTTGCGAAGCGCATGAGAGAGTCATACATTTTTTGGGCTGGGCCATCGAATAGATAACCGCACCCACCCGCAAACAATGTGTCACCACAAAACAGAACGTCTCCGAAGAGAAACGAGATGTGTCCGTCCAAATGTCCCTCAGTCAACCAGACCTGACCACGGACCTTACCGATATCGAGGCAGTCTCCTTCCCCAACGGGATCGGTCAATCCAGGGATTTCATCTTGTCGTGAGCTGCTCCCAAAAACACGGAGTGTGCCCAGAATTCCCAAGCGCTTAAAACCATGATTAATACCGATATGGTCTGGATGCGTGTGCGTGTTCAAAATCTTCGTCAGCCGCAGACCATGTCGAGTGCAATAGTCACTCACAGCCATGGCATCTGGGCCGTCCACTGCGGCACAGTCTCCCGTTTCATTGCAGACAATCAGCCAGATTAAGTTGTCACTTGCGGCCGGAACCTGATGCAGAGTGAGGCGTCCATCGCAAACTAAAACAGGGTCATTTGGAATCTGTACAGCATGACCCATTGTCATTTGTCGGCTCCCATCGGTTTTGCGATTATGATTCGATTCATTGGCGTCACAACCTTTGGTATCGCCTTCCAATCGACATCAAACCCATTATTTTTGAGACGATAAGTACGGTCGATATCAATCGCCAATCGAATCCCCAAGGATTCATCGAAAGCGCGTGGTCTGGGTCCATAGGAAACAGACGAATGGCAACAGGGCATAAGGGCAACCGACGTCTTCGAATCAATAGCAAGGTCAATACACCGGTCCGTGCGAGAGCCGCAGGCATGAATCCCAAGAAGAGATGACGATGGCTCTGGAACATACTGGTTGATGCTCATTGTGTGAAACTGGACTTTCCGTTTTACCCACGGTGCCACTTCTAGTGCAGCGTCATAAATACGTTCAAAGCTGAGGGGGCACTTCTGGTCAACCAGGTGCACTCGCTCAACCTCGCGTTCAAAAATTGCAAACAACAGACCGGTTAGTCCGTGCCCACAGCACAAATCGGTGATGACTGGTGCACGCATTTTTCGCCGGGTGCGCGTGAAAAACTCAAACGATTCGGAAAATTCCTTCATGTCCAAGGCGCAGCGTTGACACAGAGCCCGCGCAAAGCGATCAACTGCACTGTCCGTGGGAAACCAATGCATCCAGTGAGGATTCATCCGGTCTCGGCGATTGGAAACTCTATGTCCATCGGGGGAATTGAACTGCCGGAGGCCCTTGAACTGGCGGTCCGGCTCTTTGGCAAGACAGTGCTGCTTATTCATGTTCATCAGTTAGCATCGGTTTCGCTCAGTTGGCAGGCAAGCCTATTTTTTCCAATGGTAAAATTCATAACGCCCCAGGCCTGAGAGGCGTTCAACCGTATCGCCAAGCTTCACCTCAAACAAATAGTCTGTGTCATAGCTATAGCTGACTGGCTGGCTATACCTCTTGGCCACCATACGAACGATCGAATTCATGGATGCCAAGATATCTTTACGTTTACGGAGTTTATTTTTGACCAATTTACCACGGACAAGGCGCTGCTTATCTTCGGCATCTTGGCCCATGATGTCCAAACTTACAGGGACTCGGTAGCGATTGGGGTGCTCTGAATCAACGTAGGTGTCTTGAACATCAAGCTCAAAGTCGAATGATTCAACTAAGATCTGGTTACCCTTTGTAATGAGGAGATACGCGATGCGTTTTTGTGAAAACTCTTTCGACGGCATAATCTCTCGGATGTAGATGGTTTTATCTCCGTCGATGCCCCGAAACTCTAAACTCGCCCGCGATTGCTCGTAGACTGCGATCTCACTCCAAGAACGCGCTCCATAGCCTATACCGCTCGCCGTGACAGTTTGTCCATCCGGCTTGGTGAGCGTGAGTTCAACATTGCCTAGCGGGAATATTGTAAAATCTGTTGCCTTTCGTGATGTCCCGAATAGAACTTGGCCGTTTCTGGGGCGCCAGGGCTGTGCGACAGCCTTCATCGTGGCTGTCAAAACATGCCCTTCCGCCTTCACAGAAAATTTGAGTTCCTTGGGTTCGCCAGCCAACTCCGCATTACCGGCTGTAATGGAGAAAGGACTGGCATTAAATGACCAATCTCCAGCGGCTAGCTTTTGCTTCCATCGAATGACCTTACCGTCGAGTGTTAAGCGACCCTTAGCCTCCATTTTTTTATCACCAATACCCAAGTTAGCAATCGCCATTGAGAAATAGAAACTCCCGCGTTCCCCAAACTTTGCATCGAAGGTGTACTTCTCACCGTATCCTTCGCCATCCTTAATGACCGGAACCAAGTGTTTGCTCTGAACAACCGTCCGGTTCCCCTGCCAGGCACGGACGGGTTCTTGTGCGTTGACAACAGGAAGGAATGATAAAGTTAAACAAACAGTTAAAAAACAACGCACTTTGCTACTCCAAACTTGGTTCATGGACAGACCGACGTGCCCAATGCAGCCCTATTCAACAGTTCGTACGCACTCAGGTCAACCACTTGTCTTATTGAGGCTCAATCGCCCATAGTTTATGCAGAGTATATTCATGAAAGGTAATTGACCAATATGCGGCATATGAATCGACTGTTAACCATTGCGGTAGTGACATCTCTCGTGCTTGGTACGGCATGTAACGCCAACTCAGAAAAGCAGAAAAACAAACCCAACTCTCCAAAGCCAGCCGCAGACATCTCGTGGGTTCCAGCCGGTCTGGAGGTGGCTCTCTTTGCGGGAGGTTGTTTTTGGTGCATGGAACCACCGTTTGACCAAGTAAAGGGTGTCGTAAAGACAACGTCAGGGTATACGGATGGCTTCGTGCCAAATCCGGCTTACCTCGCGGTCGCGCGGGGTCTTACCGGTCATACGGAGGCAGTCCAGGTTCTCTATGACCCTAAGCTGGTCAAATACTCGCAGCTACTGACCGTGTTTTGGAACAATATCGATCCCTTGAGCCAGGATGGCCAATTCTGCGACCGGGGTGATCAGTATCGCTCAGGCATCTACACATACACCACGGAACAAAATCGTTCTGCCAGGGCATCTTTTGCTGAACTTGGAAGGAACCCCCTATTTAAGGGGAAAATCACGACCGAAGTAAAAGCCGCGACTCGCTTCTATCCAGCCGAAGAGTATCACCAAAATTTTTATTTAAAAAAGCCTGGGCACTACAAACGATACCGGAAAGGATGTGGTCGAGACCAAAGACTCAAAATACTTTGGACGCCTGCAAATGAACGCGATTAGTGAGCCAGCTGCGCTGCTGTAACCGGTCTGTTACACCGGAATGTTTGGGATGAATGTCAAGATGCAATGGACGAGAGCTTATCGGATTAAAATGTCAGCGGTACCAAGAAGTACCAAGAATGGCAGCGGTTGATTTCGACGCTAGGTGATGCACTGTGTCGAACCACAAACCGAGTCTGTCTCTTCTTATTCACGGACAAATCACCGCTATGAACATGAAATCATCTTTCAAAAAACACTCTTTCCTAAATGGCATGTCCCCAAAAACAAAAAGTCAATAATATTAATACACTAGGACTTGAAAACAAGATTGTCAGGACCATTCAACCGGCTGATTTACATCGGTTCGGTTGAATAATATAAATATCATTACTTATATTAATCACAGGGCAACATCGACACAGTGAAGCAGCGTTCACGGGCAAAAAGCGAGACTAAGCAAAGCGAGTCGTGCTGGTCGGTGAGACATTTGCACCGGCCGCGTCGAGCTTAAAACAAGGGGTGTAATAGACGATCGTTGTGCAGTGTCAGAAATCACTCGGGATACCGTCAAGTGTACATGCACGGAGATGACCTTGGAGCGGTGCGTACAGAAATGGGAGGGTGCCGGTGGCAGACCATAGGACATTACACCAGGGAACGAGCGAGCGTCTCGGTGAATTGGTCAATGGGAAATATGAGCTACAAGAACAGATTGGGGCAGGCGCACACGGAACTGTTTACAGAGCACTGCAACATCCAGTCGGCCGAACAGTCGCTCTGAAATTCATTAGTAAGCACCTCAGTTCCGATCCCGATAATCGGGTCCGTTTTTTTCATGAGGCCAGAGTTCTTGCTCGACTCAGCCATCCGTCCGTTGTGACCTTGTTCGATTACGGGGAGATGAACGGTCAACTTTTCATGGTCCTTGAATACGTCAACGGCCAAGAGCTCACAGAATTGATACGAAACGAAGGGCCGCTGGATCCAATTCGAGCAATCAACATTGCTGAACAAATTCTGCGTGCACTGGTGGAAACCCACGAAATTGGATTGGTTCACCGAGATCTGAAACCGGCTAACATTATGGTCGGGCGTGCTTCAACCGGCGAAGATTTGGTCAAAATTCTTGATTTTGGGATTGCATCGTTGCGCAATGAACGCTCGGCGCAATCTCTGTTTACTCATCCACAAGCACTCGGAACGCCTGGCTACTGTGCCCCAGAGCAATGCTTGGGACACGCCGTAGGGCCAAGTGCAGATCTCTATGCCCTCGGCGTGATCTTGTTTGAAATGGTGTCGGGTCATGCGCCCTACCGTGCTGCAAATGCCTGGATGATGCTGGAGCGACATATAAACGAAGCCGTTCCGATGCTACCACGAAATTTATCCGTACCAGCCGGACTCGAATCAACGATTCGGCTGGCGATGGCTAAAAAACCTGAGGCCCGATTCCCCGATGCCCGGTCGATGCTCAGGAAGTTGTTGGAAGTGCTCAATGAGCAGGCCACAAGTACTGAGCGTTCAATGCCAACTTTGCGAGACATTCCAGTTCTCAGACTTCAGGAACACGCACTTGCGTGCGTTCAGGAAAACGCGCCATCCCAATCTGACGATTCAGTTGATATTTATGATGTCCTCAGTTTCCAGTTAGAGTCTCCGAGACTCGGTATCCCCTCTGAAGGCTTAGCGCAACAGAGTGATGATGATGCGGGCCATTTGCAGCTTAGAGAATGGACGCGTTCCGCCCTTTGGATCAGCATGACTTTAAACGGAACCCTCATTTTAGCCATTGCTTTGATGGTCACAATCATTTCAAAGCATGCCTGAATGGTGTTGCTTGCTCAGCAGGGTAAGCTTGTTCACAATAAAAACGGAGTTGT